>NZ_CANTJS010000048.1 GCF_947654275.1 uncultured Oscillibacter sp.
AATTACTAATTCCTAACTCCTAATTACTAATTCCTAACTCCTAATTACTAATTCCTAACTCCTAATTACTAATTCCAAACTCCTAATTACTAATTCCTAACTTATACTGGAAAGAAGGCTCTAAACTATGAACGGCTATCGCTACGATCCCCATACGCACACCGCCGAAACCAGCCGCTGCGGCCATCTCTATGCCGCCGACGTGGTGGACCGGTACGTCCGCAGCGGCTTCACCGGCCTGGTGGTCACAGACCATCTGCACCCCGAATACCTCTCCCGCATCGACACCGAACACAACTGGGACCTGGTCATGGACCACTATCTCAGCGGTTATCACGCCTCCAAAAAGCGGGGCGACGAGGTGGGCTTCGACGTCATTCTGGGGGCGGAATTCCGCTTTCCCGAAAACGACAACGACTACCTGGTCTACGGCATCGACGAACAGTGGCTCCGCTCCCACCCCTATGCCTGCTGCATGAGCGCCCAGGAATTCTTTGATAAATTCCACAGCGAGGTCCTGATTATCCACGCCCACCCCTTCCGCAAGGGCAGCGCCCCGGTTCAGGAGACCGCCGTCCACGGCGCGGAAATTATCAACGGAAACCCCCGCCATGAAAACAATAACGACAAAGCCCTGTCCCTCTGCCGCCGTCATCCGGAGTACTGCCGTCTGGCCGGCTCCGATACCCACCGGGACGGCGACGAGGCCCGGACCGCCGTCATTCTGCCGGAGCGGGTCCATGATTCCTTCGCCTATAAGCATTTGATTGAAACCCGGCAGTTCCACCTGTGGAGCCCGGAATTCCAGGACTTTGTGGAGGCCGACGAGGCCATTCGGAAGGAGGAAACGAAATGAGCCAGTTTGATTCTCTCATCATCGGCGAAACCGCCGTGGATACCAATGTGGACTATGACGGCACGGTGGTCCAGGCCACCGGCGGAGCGGTGTATTACTCCGGCTTCGCCGCCGCGGGCATCGGCCACAAAATCGCCGTCCTGCCCAAGGCGGACACCGCCCAGGTGGACCTGAGCGCCGCCTTCGCCGCCGCCCCCAACATCACCGTTTTCCCCCTCCACAGCACCCATTCCTTCGTCACCAAAAATGTCTACCACACCCCGGACCGGGAGCGGCGGACCTCCACCGTGGACAGCAAGATTGATCCCTACCGCCCCGAGGAGGTCCCGGAGGAGATCGACGCGAAAATCTGGCATCTGGCGGGCCTTGTGGGGGGCGACATCCCCGACGAGTTCCTGCCCTTCGCCGCGAAGCGCGCCATGCTGGCCATCGACGTGCAGTGCATGCTCCGCTGGGAGGAGAACGGCGGCATGGTCTATCACGACTGGGCGGCCAAGAAGGAGCTGCTGCCCTATGTCCGCTTCCTGAAGACCGACGCCGCCGAGGCGGAGATTCTCACCGGCCTCACCGACCGGGCGGAGGCCGCTAAGGTTCTCTACGGCTGGGGCGCTCAGGAAATCCTGATTACCCACAACACCGAGGTCCTGGTCTATGACGGCAAAGAGATCTACACCTGCCCCATCAAGGCCCGGAGCCTCTCCGGCCGCACCGGCCGGGGGGACACCACCTTTGCCGGGTACATCAATGAGCGGCTGACCCAGGACATCCCCACAGCCCTCCAGACCGCCACGGCCCTGGTCTCCCTGAAAATGGAGACGCCGGGGCCCTACATGGGCACCCGCGCCGACGTGGAGGCGTACATCAGGGAGTTCTATTAAATACACAGCGAAGGCCCCCGGCGTCTGCCGGGGACCTTTTTTGCTTTTTTTGCTTTTTTGCGTTTTTGCATCCTTGCGTCCGTCTCTTCTCCGCGGGGGCGTCCCGGCCCGTTCGGAAGGGAGCTCCCGCGGCGGCGAAGCTGCCGCACTGGGAGACACGCATCCGCAGCCGGAAAGCTCCTCCGCCTCTCGGGGAAAGCGGGCTTATACCAGCTTCTCAAAGTAGTAAAACGTCTCGTCCTCCCCCTTCCGCCGCATGAAGGAGGACAGCATTTTGAAGGACGTCTGATTCTCCTTGAAGCACCGGGCCAGCACCCGGCTCAGGTGGACCTTGTACAGGCCCCAGTCCGCCGCCGCCGTGATGGCCTCCGTGCCGTAGCCGCAGCCGGCGTAGGCAGGGGCAATCCGGCAGCCCACCTCCGCGCCGCCCCGGCTGTCGAAGCCGTGGAGAACCGCCTCGCCAATCAGCTTCCCGTCCAGCCGCACGGCGAAGGTCACCATCTTGCGGCTGGCAAAGGCAGCCCGTGCCTCGTAGATGAAACAGCCCTCATCCCCTGCGGTCCTGTTCCCGTCCGGAACCTCCGCAGGCCGGAACTGGCCGTCCGCATAGGTAAAGTCCCACCAGCGGTTCCACTCCCGGTCCAGCACCAGGGCGTTGTAAGCGGGCGCGTCCTCCATTGTCAGGGCGGAGAGGGTCAGGCGCTGGGTCTTCAGCTCCGGAATCTCCCCCACATGGCGGTGCAGGGCGTTCTGAGGCGTAAAGCAGTATTTGGGAGCCAGCTTCACCGGGCCATATTGGAGCTTGGAGGTCCTGAGCCCCTTATCCGCCGCGTCGTCCTCCCGGTTGACCCACTGGCAGTCCCGGCCAAAGGCATCCGCGAAGGCCTGGACAAAGGTGGGATAGACCCCGGTGTAGGAATACAACGCCTTTTCAATGTGAATAATGAGGGTCTCGCCGCATTTCTCCGCCAGGGCCAGGGCAATCAGCTTGTCCCCATCGAACATGCCCCCGGCCACAAACCAGGGCTTTCCCGCCATTTTCAGCATACCCTTGGCCCGACTCAGCTCCACCAGCGCCTTTTCGTTGTCCCCCTTGGGGAATTCCGCCTCGTAGTCCGCCCAGAACCGCTCAATCACAGGGGCGTCCGCCGCCGTCAGCCGCCGGACCTCCGCGTCGGGCCACTGGGCCCGGAATTTCTTGATGTGGTTCCGCTGGCCGGAGTACCGCCGCCCCGCGAAGAGCTGGAGATCCTTCCGGTCATAGATATAGTCCCGCCAGGTGCGGATGTCGCTGACCTGGACATAGGGATAGCGGGTCAGCAGCCGGGCCGCCTTGCACTCCGGCACCACGGAGATCACCGGAACGGCTTCGTTTTCCAGGCAGTAGGCCTCAATGGCGTCCAGGGCGGCGTCCTCGTCCCCCTCGGGGCCGGGAACGGGATAGTCAAAGAGCCATTTTCCCTCGTCGGTGTTCCGCACCACCAGGCAGCCGGCCACCTCCGCCCAGACCGGATGATACTTGAAGCTCCACATGAGCTTGGTCCCCAGGGAGTATTCACACAGGCCGTAATCACAGCTCTCGTAGTACCTCCGCAGCTTCTCCGCGTCCCGGCTCGCCATCTGGCGGCTCATCACCTGTTTGAAATTGATCATGATTTCAGTCCTTGTCCTTTTTTATTTAATCTGTTCGTTTCTTCCTGCATTTTTGAGCTTCCCCCGCGTTTCCGCTCCCCCGGCGGGCCGCCGCCGGCGGCGTGAATACCGTCCCGGCAGGCGTTTTGTCCACCTCAGGCGGACATTCTCCTCCGTATCTGTGTTATTTTTCCACATTTCCTTGACGGGGGGGCGAATCTATAGTATATTTAACACACATTATAGAATGAATAGGAGATGAAAGCAATGGGAAATGGGAATGAAAGAGGCTCCTGGGGAAGCAACATCGGCTTTCTCATGGCGGCCATCGGCTCCGCAGTGGGCCTGGGCAATATCTGGGGCTTCCCCTATAAAATGGGCAAGTCCGGCGGCTTTACCTTCCTGATCATCTACTTGCTGCTGGCAATCTTCGTGGGCTTCAGCATCATGATGGCGGAACTGGCCATGGGCCGCAACACCGGCAAGGGCACCATCGGGGCGTACCACGCCCTGTCCGGACGCTTCAAGTGGGTAGGCTGGCTGGCGGTGTTTGCGCCCTTTGTCATCATGAGCTTCTACTCGGTTCTGGGCGGCTACTGCATTGAGTATATGTCTCTGAACCTGAGCAACCTGGCCTTCGCCGGGGCGGAGATCAAGACGGGGTCCGACCTCTTCGGGGCCATGCTGAGCAATCCCTTCGGCTGCGTCATGTTTACACTGCTCTTCATGATTATCTGCTACCTCATCAACCGGGGCGGCATCTCCGGGGGCATTGAGAAGTTCAATAATGTGGGTATGCCGGCCCTGTTCGTGATGCTCTGCATCATCATCGTCCGCTCCCTGACGCTGCCCGGCGCCATGGAGGGTGTGAAGTTCATGTTCGTCCCCGGCTACGCGGTGCAGGCGGGCTTCATTGAGTCGGCTCCCGGCCTGATCTCCGTGCTGGCCACCGCCGGCGGGCAGATGTTCTTCTCCCTGTCTCTGGCCATGGGCATCACCATCACCTACGGCTCCTATATGAAGAAGTCGCAGAATATTGTGAAGAACTCCGTGGTGGTGGTCATCGCGGACACCCTGGTGGCCATCATGGCGGGCATCGCCGTCATCCCCGCCGCCGTGGCAACCTACGGTCCCAGCGCCACCCTCAGCGGCCCCAAGCTGCTGTTTGTCACCCTTCAGGACGTGTTCCAGGCCATGGGCGCCATCGGCCCTCTGTTCGGCGTGATTTTCTACCTGCTGGTACTGATTGCCGCCATTTCCTCCGCCATCGCCCTCATTGAGGTGATTACCACCTTCCTGCTGGACCATGCGGAGGCCAAGGGCAAACAGGGCAACCGGCCCAAGACTGTTTTCTGGGTGTGCTTCGCCATTATGATTGAGGCGGCCATCGTGGCTGTGGACGGCCTGGGCACCAACGTACTGAACATCTGGGTCCCCTTCCAGAAATCCCTGGGCATCATCGGCAGCTTTAACGACTGCTGGCTGGACTTCATGGACTGCCTGTCCGAGGGTCTGGCCATGCCCGCCGGCGCGCTGCTGATGAGCGTCATGATTGGCTGGGAGATCGGCGTCAAGCCCATCACCGACGAGATCCACCACGGCGCGGAGCAGATCCACTGGCTGAACAAGTTCATGCAGATCTGCCTGATGTTTATTGTGCCCATCGCCATGGCCTTCATCCTGGGCGGCCAGGTAGGCGACTACTTCTCCCACGAGGGAAGCAAGATCAACTTCTACTATGTGGGCTACGGCATCGGCGCGGTCATCCTGATTGCATCCTGGTTTGTGGCCTTCACCTCTCCCAAGCGGAAGGAACGGCTGTAAGCCTCCTGAACAGAACCCATGGAACCTTGAAACGGGCGGAGCTTCGGCTCCGCTCGTTTTTTTGCGTTTTTGGTTTTGGGGTTTTTGGGGTCTTTTGGTCTTCTCGACCTCTACCACTATACCAAATTCCCCGGAAATTGCAAGCCCTGCCTTGCCGGGAAACGTGTCCATCTGCTCATTTTATAGCGGGAATGCCATGTAGGGGAGGGCCTCTGTCCCCTCCCGCATTTTATCACAGGACCATGGTGTAGGGGCCGCCGCCCTCGGCGGCCCGCCGATACAAAACCCGGCCCCCACATCAGGCCGCTCAACAGGGCAGCCCCTGCAAAATAAAATCTGCCAATAGGACATTCCCCTTGCCGGTCTTTTTGCTTCCGCCGCCCCGCCGGCTTTTTTGTTTCCACCGGCTTTTTTACCGGCCCCCCTCCAGGGCCTGCCGCTCCCTCTGCAATTCCCGATAGAGCCGGGCGGCGGTCCAGCTCCGGTTCCGCTCCGTGAGCACGGCCTTGACGCAGCCCGCCCCGGCGGCCCTCAGGGCCGGCAGCAGGGCGTCCAGCTCCCCGTCCAGACCGCAGAGCACCAGCATCTGCCCGGCGGCATCTCCGGCGGTCCCAGCCCCCGGACGGGGGCCTTTTTCCGCCAGCTCCCCCAGGGTCTGGCCCCAGCAGTTCCGGGGCACCGCCGCCGTCTCCGCCCCAAAGGACCGGGCAGCCGCCTCCATTGCCAGAATCATCCGCAGGTCCTCAAAGCCAAAGAGGAGTATTTTTTTGACGCCTTCCGTTTTTTTCAGGGCCTTTTTGTTCTTCTTCATAGTCCATGCCTTCCTTTTTTGAGCTCCGGTCAGCGGTCCAGCTCTTTTCCGTTCAGAACGGCCTGAATCAGCCGCTCCCCCTCATAGCGGAGCTTCAGCGAGAAAAAAGCCGCCTCTGTCTCCAGCAGTCCCAGGAAAATCCTGTCCCCCTCCCACAGGGTCAGAGACAGCAGCGCCGTCTTTTCAATCCAGGCCAGTTCCCCCTCGTCGCAGGGATGAGGCTCCCCCGTCCAGGCCGTGGCGGTGAAGAGGTGCATGTATTCCGTAGGGGCCTGGTCGGATACAAAGGTCACCAACCCCCGATAGCGGTAGTCCGTCAGGGTCAGCCCCGTTTCCTCCCGGCACTCCCGGAGGATGCAGTCCTCGGGGCTCTCCCCCTCCTGAAATTTACCGCCCACGCCAATCCACTTTCCCTGATTCAGGTCGTGTTCTTTTTTTACCCGGTGGAGCATCAGATATTCCCCGTCCCGCTCCAGATAGCACAGTGTTGAATTCAGCATCCGTCCCTTCCCCTTTCTCCGTCATGGCTCCCCATCATTATACCCTCATCCGCCCCAAAGGGAAAGGCCGAATTTTTCCCGTCTCCCGAAAGGCGAACCGGCCCGTCTCCCAGAAGCCTGGCATCATTGGGAAAACGGGCGGGCGCAGAGGCCCGCCCCTGCGGGCATTACCGTAAGGTCCAGGCAATCAAGCCCGCCCCCTTCTCCTGATAAAATATGTAAACGGACGCGCCTGATTTCAACAAACCCCTTTACAAATCAGAACGATTGTTCTATACTGGAGGCATAAACCCGGCGGTCCGCGGAGCGCCGGGTCCGAAAACCGGTCTGCCGGGAGAAAGGAGGTCCCGCCATGCCCCAACGGCTGACCAGCTGCTGTTTCACCGGCCACCGCCCCGAAAAGCTCCCCTGGCGGTATGACGAAAGGGACCCCCGCTGCCGGGACCTGAAGCGCCGCATTGCCGACGCGGCGGAATCCGCCTATCAAATCGGCTTCCGTCACTTCCTCTGCGGCATGGCCCTGGGCTGTGATCTCTTTTTCTGCGAGGCGGTTCTGGCCCTGCGGGAGACCCACCCCGGCGTCACGCTGGAGGCGGCCATCCCCTGTCCCGGCCAGGACGGCGCATGGCCCCCGGACCAGCGGGCCCGCTATGCCCGTCTGGTGGCGGCCTGCGACTTTGAGACCCTGGTCTCCTCCAGCTACACGCCCTACTGCATGCAGCGGCGGGACCGCTACATGGTCAACCACGCCTCCCTGCTGATTGCGGTGTTCAGCGGCAGTCCCGGCGGCACCCGCTACACGATGGATTACGCCATGAAACGGGGTCTGACCATTGTGGACCTGCCTGTCACATCAGAGTAGCGCTGGCCTTGTATATTGCGCCCTCAAACGCGGAACGCTATAGGCGAATGCTTTGAGGGGAGGAGCACGCTATGTTCACAAAACGTACAGACCTGGCCCTGGAGGCCCGGGAGCTCTGGCAGGAATCAGCCGAAAAAACCACCCGCCTCACCGGCGTGAAGGCCAGCAAACAAAAAGAGGAGGGCTACCCGGTGACCCGGGTGGACATCCTGGACCACCGGGGCGAGGAAGCCCTGGGCAAGCCCCAGGGCAGTTATCTCACCATTGATCTCAGCAGCTTCTGGCAGAGGAAGGCGGACTTTTTCGAGCGGGCGGTCCGGGCCGTAGGCGGTCAGCTGAAGGCCATGCTGCCGGCGGAGGGTCCCGCCCTGGTGGTGGGTCTGGGAAACAGGGCCATGACGCCGGACGCCGTGGGCCCCCTGTCTCTGGACAGTGTGCTGGTCACACGGCACCTGGTGTCCGCCATGCCCAGGCACTTCGCCGGCTTCCGCCCTGTGGCGGCCTTCCGGACGGGCGTGCTGGGCCTCACCGGCGTGGAGTCCGCCGAGACGGTGCGGGGCCTGGCGGCGGAGGTGAAGCCCGCCCTGATTATCGCCGTGGACGCTCTGGCGGCCCGGCGGGTAAACCGGATGTGCACCACGGTCCAGCTCACAGACACCGGCATTGTCCCCGGCTCCGGCGTGGGGAACCACCGGGCGGCGCTGAACCGGGAGACCCTTGGCGTCCCGGTTCTCTCCATCGGCGTTCCCACCGTGGTGGACGCCGCCACCCTGGCGGCGGACCTGCTGGAGGAGGCGGGCATCCCGGAGCTGGACGAAACCCGCCTCCGCCACGGAAAGGCCCCTCTGATGGTCACCACCCGGGACATCGACCAGCAGGTCCGGGAGCTGAGCAAGGTCGTGGGCTACGGCATCAACTGGGCCCTTCAGGACCTGGAGATTGAGGAGATGAACGCCCTCCTGGCCTGAGCGGCATCAAAAAATATCTAAAAATATCTAAAAATATCTAAAAACATCAAAAAACACGGGCGTCCGGTGGGCGCCCGTGTTTTTTTAAGCTCCTGAATTCACAACCGTTGGACACCGTCTGAGCGGTCTTTTCCCAGCCAACCCGCGCCGGTTTCCCCTGCAATCCGTCAGGACTGCCGCGGGCCACGAAAAATCTCCCTGTCCGGCGGGAAACATCCCCGCCCGTCCGGCGCCCCCGGCTATGAAGGTTCTTATTCCGCCCCCATGTCTTCCAGGGCCTTGCGGGCGGCGGACTGCTCCGCCTCCTTTTTGCTGTGGCCGGTGCCGCTTCCGATGGGCGACCCATTCAGCAGAACTTCGGCGGAAAAGGTCTTGGCGTGGTCCGGCCCCTGTTCTCCCACCATGCGGTAGGTCAGCACCTGGTCCACCTGCCTCTGTACCCGCTCCTGCAAGGCGGTCTTGTAGTCCCGGCGGCGCTCCTCCACCTCTTCCTCCCGCTCCGCGTCCAGGAGACAGCGGTGAATCAGCGCCGACGCAGCGGCGATGCCTCCATCCAGATAGACGGCGGCAAAAACGGCCTCGGTGGCGTCTGCCAGAATGGAAGTCCGGGTCCGGCCGCCGCCGGCTTCTTCTCCCCGGCCCAGCTTCAAGTAGCGGCCCAGGTCCAGCTGCCGCGCCACCTCGTACAGGCTCTGCTCGCACACAAGAGCCGCCCGGATGCGGGTCAGGTCTCCCTCCGGCAAATCCGGATGCTGGGCAAAGAGCCATTCCGCCGACACGAAGCCCAAAACAGAGTCCCCCAGAAATTCCAGGCGCTCGTTGCTGGCGAGCCCGGCAGTCCGGTGCTCGTTGGCATAAGAGCTGTGGCAGAGTGCCTCCTCCAGAAGGGCCGGGTCATGGAAGTCATAATTCAGTTTTTCTTCCAGGTTTTCCAGTTTTTCCAATTCCAGCATGATGGTCCTCTCTAAAAGTCCGGAAACGCCGCCCCAGGGCGGCGTCTGAGACTGTCAATCATACGCGGCGGAAAGGAGGGGGGAACCTGTCAGGGGTTCCCCCCGTCTGCAATCAGGACGTTTTCAAAACCCTTCTCAAGGCTTTGAACCCCTGGCTCACTCTGCCGAAAAGGCTTTTTCAATCAGGCGCTTTCGACAGGGCTTTTCGACAGAGTGAGCGCCGCTCCAGGGCGGCGCCTCCGGGCTTTTTCAAATATCAGTCTTAGAGCCTGTTTAAAATCCGGCGGAGTGCCGGATTGGGGCAGATTTTTTTGCCGGGCAAGGCGGTTTGACGCAGGAATCCTGGCGGATTTCAAGTCAAACCAACGCAGCATCGGCGGAAAAAGATGCCCTGAGACGGCGTTTCGATGGATTTTAAACAGGCTCTTATTTATTGAGCCTGCCGGCGATGTAGTTCACCGCGTCGCCCACGGTTTTCAGAGCGCTCAGCTCCTCTTCCTCGATTTCGCCGACCTCAAATTCCTCTTCCATGGCCATGACCAGTTCCACCAGGTCCACGGAGTCAGCCCCCAGGTCGCCCTCAAAGGCGGTGTCCATGGTGATCTCCTCGGCGTCCTTGGCGAACTGCTCCGCTACGAGGTTCTGCAAAACCTGAAAAATCTCTTCGTTTGACATTGCTTGCTTCACTCCTCAGGAAATTTTGGGGACGTCCCCCTGCATATTGTCACGAGCCCATCATACGCAACTGCCGCCTCTCTGTCAAGAGGCATCCACCACATTTTGTCTAAATCTCTTCCGGCGGTCTCACTCCACCTTCATGGATTCGATATTTGCCTGAATGTCGGCAATGAAACCGCTCTCGGCGTACTCCTTCGCCCGGAGCACCGCGTTGCAGATGGCGTGGGCGTCGGAGGAGCCATGGGCCTTGACCACAGGCCTGGAGATGCCCAGGAAGGGCGTGCCGCCGATTTCGCTGGGGTCCAGCAGCTTTTTCATCGCCGCCAGGTCCCCCTTCACCAGTCCCGCCGCGATTTTTGTCTTGGCGCTGGAGAGGAACACCTTTTTCAGCTCCTTCAGCAGGAACTTCCCGGTGCCCTCCAGGGATTTCAGCATGATGTTGCCGGAAAACCCGTCGGCCACCAGCACGTCCGCCCCGCCCAGCATGGCGTCGTTGGCCTCGATGTTCCCCACGAAGCGGATGCGCCCCGCCTCCCCTGCCGCCGTCAGCAGGGCGTGGGTCTCCCGGCGGAGCTGGTCCCCCTTCTCCGGCTCGGCCCCGATGTTCAGAAGACCCACCCGGGGGTTCTCCACCTTCAAAACCCGCTTGGCGTAATAGCTCCCCAGATAGGCGAACTGAAGCAGGAATTCCGGCGTGCAGTCGGTATTGGCCCCGCAGTCACAGAGAATGGCCCGGCCCCCGGCGGTGGGAATGACCGGCCCCATGGCCGCCCGGCGGATGCCCTTGATGGTCTTGGGAATCAGAGTGGCCCCCGCCAGCAGGGCCCCGGTGGACCCGGCGGACACCAGGGCGTCCCCCTCGCCGTCCCGCAGCATCCGCAGGCCCACGGCCAGAGAGGAGTCTTTTTTCTTCAAAAACACCCTGGCGGGGTTGTCCGCGATCTCCACCACCTCCGAGGCGTCCCGGATTTCCACCCCGGCGGGCAGGTTTTTCTCGCCGCACTGCTCCACGGCCCGCAGCACCTCCGCCGCCCGGCCCACCAGAATCACGTCTGCGCCGTGGACCCTGTGGGCCTCCAGCGCTCCCTGCACAATCGCCCCCGGGGCGTTGTCGCCGCCCATGGCGTCTACGATAATCTTCATGCCAGTTCCTCCCTGTCTCTCTTTCAATTAGAAATGAGGAATTTGGAATGAGGAATTGTTCCGTCATTTCAGTCACTCCTAATTCCTAACTCCTAACTCCTCATTACTCCGTAATTCCCTCCAGCACGGTTCCCCTCAGCCCCTCGATGAGCTCCAGGGACCTTCGGGACAGCTCCGCGTTTTTGTTCCGTTTCCCCCGGACCCGGTGATCCAGAGGCGGCATGATGCCGAAATTGATATTCATGGGCTGGAACGCCGTCACCGACTCATTGGACACATACAGCGCCAGGGCCCCCACGGCGGTCTCCCGGGGGAAATCCGCCGGCGGCAGGCCCCGCAGCCGCCGGGCCAGCTCCACGCCTGCCAGAAAGCCGCTGGCGGCGGATTCCACGTAGCCCTCCACCCCGGTCATCTGCCCGGCAAAGGTGATGCGGGACTCCTTTTTCAGCCGGTAATAGCGGTCCAGCAGCCGGGGAGAATTCAAAAATGTGTTCCGGTGCATGACTCCGTAGCGGAGGAATTCCGCGTCATGGAGGGCGGGAATCATGGAAAACACCCGCTTTTGCTCCGGGAACCGCAGATGCGTCTGGAAGCCCACCAGGTTATAGATGCTGCCCTCCCGGTTGTCCCGCCGCAGCTGCACCACCGCGTAGGGCTCCTTCCCCGTCCGGGGGTCCTTCAGCCCCCGGGGCTTCAGCGGCCCATAGCACAGGGTTTCCCGGCCCCGCCGGGCCATGACCTCCACGGGCATGCAGCCCTCAAATACCTGTTTGTCCTCGAAGCCGTGGACCTCCGCCTCCTCTGCGCGGATCAGCTCCTGCCAAAAGGCGTCGTATTCCGCCTCGTCCATGGGGCAGTTGACATAATCCGCCGTCCCCCGGTCATAGCGGGAGCCCATCCATGCCTTTTCCATGTCCACGCTCCCGGCGGACACCAGAGGGGCCGCCGCGTCGTAGAAATGCAGTGCGGACTCCTCCCCCAGCAGCTCCCGCAGCCGCTCCGCCAGAATATCGGAGGTCAGGGGTCCCGAGGCGGTCACCACCTCCCCCTCCGGAAAGTCCGTCACCTCGCCGGGGACCACGGTGATGTTGGGGTGTCCGGCCACACGCTCCGTCACCATCCGGGCAAAGCCGTGGCGGTCCACCGCCAGGGCCCCGCCGGCCTCCACCCGTGTGGCGTCGGCGCAGGACAGGATCAGAGAGTCCAGCCGCCGCAGCTCCTCCTTCAAAAGGCCCACCGCGTTCTCCAGCTGGTCGCTCCGCAGGGAGTTGGAGCAGCAGAGCTCCGCGAAATACTCCGTGGTGTGGGCCGGGGTCTTCTTCTCCGGCTTCATCTCCCGGAGCGTCACCCGGACGCCCCGCCGGGCCAGCTGCCAGGCGGCCTCGCTGCCGGCCAGACCGGCGCCGATTACTGTCGCTTCCATCCGTTCACCTCCATAAGGGTCTTGTTTTTCTGTCAGTCACAGGCCTTCCGCCTCCCTGGTGCTCGTCCCGCCCCGCTCCGCATTCGGAAACGCTGATCACGGGGCGCGGGTCGCTGCCGTTCTCGGCGGGCCTCTCTTGATGCTGGGCGTCCTTCGCCTGTTTGCTGCACGCCGCCGTGCACCGCCGGGAAAAAATTTTTTTCAGACCCGCATCAGGCCCTCCGGACAGACCGCCGCCTACCGTTCGTCGCTCCGGCCCAGCAGATAATCCGTCGAAACGCCAAACAGGTCCGCCAATGCAATCAGCATCTCATAATCCGGACGATGATCGTCACCCTCATAATATTGGTACGTCCGCACTCCAATTCCCAATAACCTGGCAACATCAGACTGCCGTAATTTTTTTTCTTTACGCAATGTTCTCAGGCGCTCTGCAATTTTTACCATATTTCTTCAATCACCTCTTGACACGCCCGAATTATTCGTGTAGTATATACACGAATAATCTGTGCGTAAAAGGAGAGATTTTTATGTCACCCTGATGAATTGGCCACTGAAAGCACAACTGAGCGGCAGCGGAAAGAGAAATGCGCCAAATCAACGACCTCCAGCTCCCGTTTGGCCGTGCCGCGGTCCGGAGACCTGCGGAATCGAGGCCTGGCAGCTCTTGCGCGCCCCTCATCCCCCGTCATCGGGGGGATTCAGGGGGGTGTCCCCCCTGACGGGGATTCCAAAGGGGCTGGCCCCTTTGGGCCCCTGCGGCAGCAGTTCCCCGCGAAAGCGGCCTCACGGCAGTGGCTCCACGGGAGTGGTCAGCGCTGGTCGCTCCGGCCCAGCAGGTAATCCGTGGATACTCCGAAGAAATCCGCCAGTTTCATCAGACCAGGAACATCGGGGTAATGGACGGCTGACTCGTAATAAAGGTATGCCCTCTGCCCGATGCCCATATATTCTGCCACTTCTTTGGAGGTAAAACGCCCCTCCTTACGAAGATTTTTCAGGCGTTCAGCAAAAATGTCCATACTACCCCCTTGACTTAGAACTTAAAATTCACTATAATTGAATTACAAATTCAATTATAGGAGGAACTTCTTATGACACCGCTCATGCAAACCATCTGTGACCATCTTACCGATTGCTGTCTGGAACACTACATAGACGGCTGTGAACGGGACACCAACGCCATGGAGCGGGAGCAGGTCCGCAGCGCCCTTGCCGCCTTCCTGCCGGATTGCTGCCAGGAACTGCTCAGCCGCTACGACGCTCTTCATCTCTGCCGCCTCAATCTGGAAAACGAAGCCATGTTCCAGGCCGCTTTTGCCGCCGCCCGGGAACTTTCTTAGAACCTGTATTCATAGCCGGGGGATGCTGGATGGACGGGAATGTTTCCTGTCAGACAAGGAGATCTTTTGCGCCCGCCGCAATCCTGACGGATTGCAAGGGAAATCGACGCAGTATGGCGGGAAAAAGGCCGTTCAGACAGCGTTCAGCGGTTGTGAATACAGGTTCTTAATCCTCCGGCGCTTCGGTTTTCCTGGCGGCAGTTTTCTTGGCGGCGGGCTTTTTTGCAGCAGTTTTTTTCGCCGCCGTCTTTTTGACAGTCTTCTTGGCGGCCGTCTTTTTGGCGGTCTTTATCGCCGCTGTCTTTTTCACGCCGCTCTCAGCGGCGGCGGCCTCCGGCGCTTCCGCCTCTCCGTCCTTCTGGGCGGCGGGGCGGCGGGGATAGCCCCGCTTCTCCTCCGGCAGGAAGTTGGCGCAGGCCGGATTGATGCAGAAGGGTTTCCGGGCCCCCCGGCCCGCCTTCTTGAACAAGGTGTGTCCGCACAAAGGACAGTCGTCCTTCACTGGCACGTCCCAGGTCATGAAGTCGCACTTCTGGGCCTCGTCCTTGCTGGTCAGATGCTCACAGCAGTAATAGGTGTACTGTCGCCCGTTTTTCTTGCTCTTGCCGGTGCGCTTCATCAGCCGCCCGCCGCACTTGGGACAGCGGCCCGGCATCTCCACCACCAGAGGCATGGTAAAACTGCACTCCGGGAACCCCGGACAGGCCAAAAACCGGCCAAACCGCCCGATTTTCACCACCAAATTCCGGCTGCACTCCGGGCAGATCTCTGTGGACACCTCGTCGGGCACCTTGATGCGCACGCCGTCCAAATCCTGCTCCGCCTGCTTGAGATTCCGGTCGAAATCCCCGTAAAAGTCCCGGAGAACACCCTTCCAGGGGGTATTCCCCTCCTCCACAGAGTCCAGTTTTTCCTCCATGTGGGCGGTGAAGCTCAGGTCGGCAATATCGGTGAATTTGTCCTTCATCAACTCCGTCACCACCCGGCCCAGGTTGGTGATTTTCAGATATTTCCCATCTTTTTCCACATAGGCCCGGTCCAGAATGGTGGAGACCGTCGGCGCGTAGGTCGAGGGGCGGCCGATGCCCTGTTCCTCCATGGCCCGGATGAGAGAGGCGTCCGTGTACCGGGCAGGGGGCTGGGTGAAATGCTGGTCCCGGGAGAACGCTTTGAGGTCCACCGTCTCCCCTTCCTTCAAATCCGGCAGAGCGGAGGCCTTCTCCTCCTTCTCCTCGTCCTTGCCCTCCTCATAGACGGCGGTATAGCCGGCAAATTTCAGGCTGGAGGAGCTGGTGCGGAAATCGTGGCCCGCCGCCTCGATCTCCACGGATACGCTGTCATAGACAGCGTTGGACATCTGGCAGGCCACAAACCGGCTCCAGATCAGCCGGTACAGCCGGTACTGCTCCCCGGTGAGGTCGGCCTTCAGGTCCTCCGGCGTCCAGCGGACATTGCTGGGCCGGATGGCCTCATGGGCGTCCTGGGCGTTGGCTTTGGCCTTGTAGCGGTTGGTTTTGGCATAGGGCGCGCCGTAGCGGCCTAGGATAAACTCCTTCGCGTCCGCCAGGGCCTCCTCGGAAATCCGCAGGGAGTCGGTACGCATATAGGTAATCAGACCCACGGAGCCCTCGCCGGCGATGTCCACGCCCTCATAGAGCTGCTGGGCGATGGCCATGGTCCGCCGGGGGGTCATGCTGAGCTTTCGGGAAGCCTCCTGCTGCATGGTGGAGGTGGTGAAGGGGGGTGAGGGGCTGCGCTGCTTGTCGGTGCGCTTCACGCTCTTCACGGAAAAGACGGCGTTTTCCGTCTCCCGGACCACAGCCTCCACGTCCCCGGCGGATTTCAGCTCTGCTTTTTTGCCGCCCCTGCCGTGATAGCGGGCGGAAAAGGGCTTATTCTGTCCAAATAGGTTGGCGTCCAGGGTCCAGTATTCCTCGGGCTCAAAGGCCTCGATCTCCCGCTCCCGGTCGTCCACCATCCGGGTAGCCACAGACTGCACCCGCCCGGCGGAGAGACCCCGGCGAATCTTCTTCCACAGCAGAGGGCTCAGCTCATAGCCCACCAGCCGGTCCAGAATGCGCCGGGCCTGCTGGGCATCCACAAGATTCTGGTCAATGGCCCGGGGGCTCTGGATGCTCTCCTGAACCACCTTTTTGGTAATCTCGTTGAAGGTCACACGCCTGGCCTTCTCCTCCGGCAGGTCCAGCAGCTGCTTGAGATGCCAGGAAATGGCCTCGCCCTCCCGGTCCGGGTCGGTGGCCAGGTAGACCATGTCCGCCGCCTTGGCGGATTTTTTCAAATCCTTGATGATATCTTCCTTGCCCTTGATGGGCTGATACACCGGTTCAAAATCCTGCTCCGGGTCCACGCCCAGCTTGCTCTTCGGCAGGTCCCGCAGATGGCCCATGCAGGCCTTGACGGTAAAATCCTTCCCCAAATACTTTCCGATGGTCTTGGCCTTCGCCGGGGACTCCACGATGACCAAATGCTGTTTACCCATACTTCCGATTACCTCGCTTCCAGCTCCTCATTCTGAATGCTCCAGGACGGCGGTCCTGGTATACCGCTTGCCGCTGTGCTGGCAGACGCAGCCGTCAATCTCCAGCACCGTCAGCGCCGACAGCACCCGCCGGGCGGGAATGCCGGTGCGCTGAATCATGTCGTCCACCTGAATGGCCTCCTCCGGCTCCAGAACGCCCAGCAGGGCGATCTGGTCGTCCGTCAGGGCCTCCGCGCTCACACGCTTCATCTCCGCCTGCTCAGCCGCCTCCGGCGGTTTTTTTGCCGGTTCTCTTGTCTCCGGCTCCGGGGTCTCCGGAACCGGCAGGGCGCCGGGCTGGCTCTGCCGCCGGGGCGCGGGCCTGTATCCCTTCATGGACCGGCCCCGCCGCAGCTTCCCCGGAAACCGGGCCTCATAGACGCTCAGTATATCCCAGGCCTCCGTCACAGACCCCGCGCCGTCCTGAATCAGGCGGAGACATCCGGCGCTGTCCGGCGCGTCGATGGGGCCGGGGACGGCAAAAACGTCCCGTCCCTGCTCCGCCGCCAGCCGGGCGGTAATCAGCGCGCCGCTCCGAACCGGGGCCTCCACCACCAGCGCCGCCACAGACAGTCCGGCGAGGATGCGGTTCCGCACCGGGAAATGGTGCTTGTCCGGCGGGGCCCCCGGCGGATATTCCGAGAGCAGCACCCCCGCCGCCGGCACGTCGTCATAGAGCGCCCGGCTCTCATAGGGATACCGGACGTCCAGGCCGTTGCCCACCACGCCGGCCACACGGCCCCCGGCAAGAAGAGCGCCCTGGGCCGCGGCGGCGTCCACCCCCTTGGCCAGACCCGTCACCACCAGGCCGCCGCCTGCCGCCAGACCGTAGCCCAGCTTCTGGGCGCAGGCAGCGCCGTAGGGCGTGCACTCCCGGACGCCCACCACGGCAATGGCGGCCTCCTCGTCAAAGGCCGGCAGCCGTCCCTTCACGTACAGCACGCAGGGCGGGTCGTAGATATTCCTCAGACGGTCCGGATATTCCGCGTCCTGAATGGTCAGAATCCGCAGATTCAGCCGCTGGCAGTCCGCCAAAATCCGGTTGGCCTCGGACAGGTCCCGGTTCAGGGCCAGCCTTGCCTGCTTCCGGGGCACATCCTCCGCCAGAAGCAGTTCTTCCTCATCGGCGTAAAAAATATGTTCCGGAGATCCGAAATGGCGCAGCAGCGCCAGCCGTGCCTGATTCTGAAGCCCCGGCAGCTCCGCCAGCCACAACCAGTATTTCAGCATGTCCCGCCCCTCCCTTTGCCAAGAGTTCTCTCTACTATATATAAATAAGACGCGAACGCAAGAACTTTTTTCAAGGTTTCACGAATTTTTAACAACTTCGGGTCCCCGGCCCCGGCCAGGGCGGCCGGACGGCGGGAATCATCTCCTCACAGGTCCCCCCTGGCCGCCTCCCACAGCAGCACCGAGGCCGCCGCCGCCGCGTTCAGGGATTCGCATTTCGTGTCCATGGGAATCCGGATGGTCCTGCCGCAGGCCGCCAGCACCTCCGCCGACAGGCCCCGGCCCTCGCTGCCCACGGCCATGGCGCAGCAGCTCAGGTCCAGCTCCCGGACGTCCGCGGTGTCCGCCCGCAGGGCCGCGCCGTAGAGGGGCAGGCCCGCCTCCTTCAGCAGCGCCGTCAGCTCCGGAAGCGTGCAGCGGTAGACAGCAGACCGGAAATGGACGCCCATCCCCGCCCGGAGGGTCTTGGGGTTGTTGAGGTCGGCGCAGCCAGGCAGCAGAATCACCGTGGCCCCGAAGGCGTCCGCCGTCCGGAGCACCGTGCCCACATTGCCGGGATCCTGAACGCCGTCCAGTACCAGATACCGCATCCGGCCATGGGCGTCGGGCTCCAGCCGCTCCGGCGGAACATAGCGCGGGGAGCGGCAGGAGAAGACCACCCCCTGAGGGGTCTCCATGGGACTGACGGAGCACATAACCGCCTCGCTGACCTTTACGGCCCGGGGAAACAGCCCTTCCGGGTCCCAGGGCAGCGCCGCCCCCTCGGTGTACAGCACCGCCAGAACCGGCGCGCCCCAAAGCTTCGCTTCCTCCAGGAGCTTGGGACTGTCGCACAAAAATTCTCCCGTCTTCTCCCGGTAGGAGCGGGAGGACGCCAGCTTCCGGAAATGGGTGCAGAGGGGATTGGTCTTGCTGGTAATGGTCTCCACAGGCCCCGCTCCTTTTCCTGATTGATTCTCTCTATCATAAATGGATTGAGGCGGCTTGTCAAGCCGCCCGGAGAAGAGGGAGTGTCCATTCACGCATTTTATCAGTAGGAGGGGGCCGGCTTTACGCCTGACCCCTGTAGGGGAGGGACCCTGTCCCCTCCCCTTCTTCCGGGCTCTCCATGCTTTCGGGGGACGGGAAAGCACGGAGAACCCCGGAGAGGATTCCCCGGCCATCCCCGCGTCTGAAAAAATTCCCGGCTTTTTTGGACGCGCCGCAGGGGCCCCAGGGCGGCGGGACTCCGCGGCAGCCCCCCGCCCATCCGCGGGGCCCCTTCGTCCCTTACGGCGCGGCTCCCTCCAGCAGCAGCGGCCTCAGCTCCCCGCAGAGGTAGAGGGACCCCAGCACACAGACCAGGCCCTCCCTTCCCGCTGCCGCCAGGGCAGCGTCCACGGCCTCCCGGGCGCCGGAGGCGGGCCGGGCGGGAACCCCCCGCTTCTCCAGCAGGCCGCAGAGCCATTCCGGCGGCAGGGCTCTGGGGCTGTTGGGCCGGAGAACCACCGCTGAGGCGGCCAGAGGGGCCAGCAGGTCCAGCATCTCCGCCGCATCCTTGTCCTCCAGGATGCCCAGCAGAAACAGCGCCTTTTTCCCGGGGAACAGGGTCCGGAGGCTCTCCGCCGCCGCGCGCATTCCGTGGGCGTTGTGGGCCCCGTCCATCACCACGGCGGGACTCCGCCGCAGAAGCTCGAAGCGGGCGGGCCAGCGGACAGCGGACAAACCCCGCCGGAGGGCCTCCTCCGAAATCCGCCAGCCCTTCTCCCCCAGAACCTCCAGAGCCGTCAGAGCCAGCGCCGCATTGTACGCCTGATAGCGCCCCGCCAGCGGAATCCACAGGTCCCGCCAGGGACCGAAGTCAAAAGCCGTGCCCTCCAGAGAGGGACGCACCCGGGACAGACGGGAAAAATCCACCTCCCTCAGTCCGGCCCCCCGCTCCCGGCAGGTCCGGCGGAATACCCCGTCGGCCTCCGGACAGCCGCCGAAGCTCACCACCGCGCCGCCGGGCTTGATAATCCCCGCCTTGGCGGCGGCGATGTCCGACAGGGTGGGGCCCAGTATGGCGGCGTGGTCCATGCCCATGGCGGTCAGCACCGCCAGTTCCGGCGTGTCAATCACGTTGGAGGCGTCCAGCGCCCCGCCCAGACCGGTTTCCAGGATTACAATCTGACATTTTTCCTGCAAAAAATACAGAAAGGCGATGGCAGTCAGCAGTTCGAACTCCGTCGGACCCTCCTCTATGCCCCCGGCGGCGTCCCGGACCCGCTCCGTCAGGGCTCCCAGGTCCTTGCCGGAAATCATCCGCCCGTTGACCCGGATGCGCTCCCGGAAGCTCTCCAGGTGGGGGGACGTGTTCAGGCCCACCCGCCAGCCCGCCGCCTCCAGAACGGAGGCCAGGCAGGCGCAGGTGCTCCCCTTGCCGTTGGTGCCGGCGGCGTGTATGAATCTCAGCTCCCTCTGGGGGTTCCCCAGGCGGCGGAGCAGCTCCCGGATGCGGTTCAGCCCCGGGGGCCGCTGCTGCCAGCCGAAGGACTCGATATAGGCGACGGCCTCTTGTCCCGTCATGCCGGTCCCTCCTTCCCTCTCACAGCGCCCGGAACAGCCCCTGCCGCCGCAGCAGCGCCACAATGGGAATGGCCGCCGTGGTCAGGGCAATGGCGGTGAGCAGGCCGGTGGTGATCCGCAGCAGCAGCGAGCCAAAGATCATGGCGAAGCTGTAGTAGTGGAACAGCAGGCTGTCCAGCCAGAGGACGGCGGTATTGGCCAGGGTCGTGACCACCGACGCCGCCAGGCACACCCCATAGCAAAGCGCCGGCCGGCTCTCCAGAGGGCGGCCGGTTCCCCGGAGGCCCCAGGCGACAAGACCGATGACGATGCCCCGCAGAGCTGGGGGAATCAGCCACAGGGCCGTGGTGGCGGTGAGGCCGTACTCACTGAGGAGCTGGGTGAAGAACTCCCCCACCAGTCCCGCCAGGGCCCCGTCCACCGGACCGAAGGCCAGGGCCCCCACCACGATGGGCAGAGAGTCGAAGGTGATGCGCAGGTTGGCGGGCAGCTTGACCTGCACCATGTTCAAGAGGAAGCTGAGCGCTGCCAGGGCCGCGATGCGGCAGATGCGCCGGGTGGTTAGCTTGGACATAAAAAAACCTCCTTTTATACGGCAGCATGCCGCACAAAGGAAGCCCGTTCCCATATGCGGCAGCGGGATGCGGAACACGCACTGCGGGGCGAACCCCTTCGTCCAGAGAACAACTCCCCGTCTCTCCGGCACTTGAACACGTGTGTTCCTACTCTGCCTGACTGGTTCCCATTGTCCGGCGGGAACCGTACTCTATCATAAGCGCATTTCCGAAAAAATGCAAGAGGGAAATCAAAATGAGGCGTATCCGCTCTGTAGGAGTACAATACATGTAGGACATTAAAGGAAGAAAACAGTAGAAGGATGA
>NZ_CANTJS010000049.1 GCF_947654275.1 uncultured Oscillibacter sp.
CCACTGTGCTCCTTTCATTTCCTGACTCCCTTTCCGGGCTCTTTCTCGCCCTGATGAGGACTCTCCCCGTGACCCTGCCGCCATCCGGAAAACGTTGTCTACCATTCTGGAGCGGGCTGGGTGCAAGCGCGTCCGCTTCCACGACCTTCGTCACACTTTCGCCACCAACGCCCTGGAGCACGGGATGGACATCAAGACCCTGTCCACCATCATCGGGCACGTCTCCAGCGCCACGACACTGAATGTCTACGCCCATGTCACCAACGGAATGCGGCAGTCGGCGGCGGCAAAGATCGACCGCGCCATCGTCAAGGCGGAACCTGGGCCAGATGCGGCGGTCAAGGAAAAGCCCGCCCGCACCACCTTCCAAGCGGTCAAGGGCAAGTACCGCAAGCCAGGTACTGGGTACGTGTCGCAGATCGGAGACCACCTCTGGGAGGGGCGGTACTCCCCCAAGGTCAACGGAAAGCGGATGACCCGGAATGTCTATGCCAACAGCGAGGGGGAATGTGAGGAAAAACTGGCGAAGCTGATTGCCGCTCTGCGCACCCAAACGAGAACTGGGTAATGAACTGCCAAGTATCTCAAAAGCTGACAAAGGCTCCGCCCTCAGCCGGGGGTGGAGCCTTTCATTATTGAACAGTCTTGGGAACAAACTCCAATTTCAGCTGCATTCCCATACCGGCAGCCAACCGTTTCAGTGTGCGGAGGGAGGGATTCCCCGTTCCATTTTCCAGTCGGCTGATATCCGCCTGCTGGATGCCGGTAATCTCGTCCAACTGCTGTGTCAGATCACGCCTTTCCCGTCCCTCAAAGATTGCCCGAATAATCTGCCGTTCAGGCTCCAGTGCCTCCCATTCCGCCTGAAACGCTGGATCTTTCAGCTGTTCATTCAATGTCTCCCGGAAATTCTTGCTCATCAATCAAACCTCCCTGCTCTGGTAGTCGGCGCGGTAACGCTCTGCGCGGTCAATCGCGATTGACTTAAATCTCGGAAATGCCGTCCCCAAATAACTTGGAACTGGGCGCTCAAAGTGTCGCCTCTTTGTTCTTCCGAAATTCAGGCATCATGGAAATTTTGGTGCACAACTTAATATCCCATGCCAACAGCAAGGTTCCTATGAAATGTTGACTTGGTCAAGCTTCCCTGTTACAATAGAACCACTTTGAGGTATGGTGAATTAAATTCGAAACATTGTTTATATGTGTTTGCTCCCGTTTATGCAAGTGAACCTGAGTAAACAAGTAAAAACAAAGAATTGAATTTAATTGATTTTATCTGACAATGCTCCCTACCTGCACAGGGGGAGTGTTTTGTCAGGGGATTACTATGCCTCTTGGTAGCAATTTTACCGAGAGGAGTTTTTTATGAATAATGATGATTTGCAGGAAATCCAAGACCGAATCGGCTATAATTTCAGGAATGTCGATCTGTTGCAGCAAGCCTTTGTCCGGAGGTCCTATGCAAAGGAAAACGGCGGAGAAGATAATGAAGTGCTGGAGTTTATCGGCGACAAGGCGCTGGACTTTGCGGTTGTCAGACTACTTACTAGAAAATATGGGCATATGGCAAATGGCGATCCTGTTGATCCGCCAAAGCTTTCTGTACATTTTATTGATCTAAACCCCAAAAAACAGGATAGCCTTTCTCCTAATGAATTTATCTGTGATCATAACGAAGGGACACTATCTGAGCTAAAGCAAAAACTTGTAAGCAGGAAAACCCTTGCCTGCAGAATTGACGATTTAGGCTTGGACGATTTTCTCATTATGGGGAAAGGTGATACGCAGGCGGGCATTGCCCAGGAAGACTCTGTCAAGGAAGACCTGTTTGAAGCAATTTTGGGTGCGGTTGCACTTGATTGTGCATGGGATATGCAGGAGATTTTTGAAACCGTAGAAATCATGCTTGCGCCAGAACAGTATTTAATAGACGATGAAAGTGAGAACTATGTTGAGTTAATTCAGAAATGGACGCTGTGGAAGAATGGCGAAATACCACTTTATCACTTTGAAAAAGCCAGTTATGAATCTTCATGGTATTTCCCTTTCGATGGAGTATCCCAGCATTTCAGCGTTCTCGGAAGTCGGGAAGCACAGGAAGTACAATATCATTGTCTATTAAAGATCGATAATGACTTGCCGATTTTCAGAGGCTTCAGCCGTTCAAAAGCGGAAGCGAGGATGGCAGTTTGTAAGGTCGCTTATGAATATTTAGAGCGGAAGGAACTGCTGTTCTCCATCCGGGATGAAATTGAAAATCCCAACAAAGCCGATGCCGTCAGTCAATTGGAGATTCTTGCCCGGCGAGGCTATTTTTCGCTCCCTACCTATGATTTCGAATTGGAGCATGATAGAGACGGAAATCCAATCTGGAAATGCGAGTGCCATATAAAAGAACGCAATACTTACTTTTGGTCACAGTCTTCATCCAAGAAAAAAGCAAAAAAGTCCGCCGCTTTTGAGATGCTGAAATATATACTGGATGAGGCATAATCATATCAAAATGGTGCTTCAACTACGCCCCCAGTGAATACGAGGACATTGACAGAGACAGTTTCAGTTACACACGGAGTGCCTACGTCAACCTTTGCCGCCGTGGAGAGGAAGACGGGCAGCCTCTTGATTCTTTGAGGGAACGACTGATCCGCATACCAAAACAGCGGCAAAATCAAGCACAGACTGCCGCCCTCCAGGGCAAGGCTTCCCGGAGGGCAATCTTTTCTCTGTCTGTGGCTGGAACTGTGGTCAAGGCAAACATGGGCTGATAAACCTCACCGCAAAATCGATCCAAAAGTCAAGAAAAAAACGCTGTTTCCTGTTGGAAACAGCGTTTTTCATGGTGGACGGTACAGGACTCGAACCTGTGACCCCCTGCACGTCAAGCAGGTGCTCTAGCCAGCTGAGCTAACCGTCCGAAGCGAACACATATAAGATACCTGATTTCCGCGGATTTGTCAAGCCCTTTCTTGCATTTTTTTCATTTTTCTGTTATACTGCCCCCAACACCATCCCTTCAGAGGAAAAGGAGCTGATTCCATGAGCGCATCCGCCCTGATTACCGGCTCATCCCGGGGCATCGGCCGGGCCGCCGCCGCCGCCCTGGCCCGGGAGGGCTGGCCCGTCTGCGTCAACTATCTGGAGCGCCGGGAGGCCGCGGAGGACCTGGTGCGCCGGCTGCGGTCGGAGGGGCATATAGCCATCGCCGTTCAGGCGGACGTGGCCGACTGCGCCGCCGTGGAGGCCATGGTCCAAAGGGCCGCCGAGGCCCTGGGCCCTGTGGAGCTGCTGGTAAATAACGCCGGCATCTCCCATCAGGGCCTGTTCCAGGACACGGACGACGCCCTCTGGAACCGGATGCTGGCGGTGAATCTCACCGGCGCGCGAAATGCCGTACAGGCCGTTCTGCCCCACATGCTGGAGGTCAAACGGGGCGTGATCGTCAATATCTCCTCCATCTGGGGTCTTCGGGGGGGCAGCTGTGAGGTGGCCTATGCCTGCACCAAGGCGGCCCTCATCGGCCTCACCCGCTCTTTGGCCCTGGAGCTGGCCCCCTCCGGCATCCGGGTAAACTGCGTGGCCCCCGGCTGCATCGAAACCGACATGGTCCGTGTTCTGGGAGAGGAGACCCGTCAGATGCTGGTGGAGGAAACGCCCCTGGGCCGTCTGGGGACCCCGGAGGACGTTGCCCAGGCCGTGGCTTTTTTCGCCTCGGAGCGGGCCTCCTTTCTCACCGGACAGGTCCTCACCGCCGACGGCGGCTTCATTGTGTAACCCGGCGCAGAGGCCGCGGCACTGGCGGAAACGGACCATCCCTTCCGCGCCGGAATTCCGGGCCCCCTCAGAATGGTGGGCGGGGACACCATCATACAGACCGCCATGGCGTCCGCAAACGCCTCAGCCATGCCCCACATGCCCCGGCGGACGGGATGCTCCGCCTTTGCCCGGGACTGCACCACCGCGGAAAATCCCCGCTGCCGAACCGGGAACGGGCGATGCCGGTCCGCATGACCGCAGACGCCGCATCCGCAAAGCCGCCAACGGGAATCCGCCCTCCCGTGGCCTTCGTCTCCCGGAACCGGCGCAGAGAAGCCGCCGCCCTGCCATCAGGCAGGGCGGCGGTTTTTGTCCGGTCCGGCAAGCGGACCGGCCCGGTTCCCGGCGGCCGTGCGGCTCTTCCATGCGGCGTTGTCCCCCTTCGGGGGCGCGCATACGGGTCCGGCAGCGGGCCGGATTCCGTCCGCTGTCAGCCTGCCATCAGCCGGTTGATCTCCGCATAAAGATGAAGCCTATCTTCTTCATACGTTCCGTCGACTCGCTTCACCGCGGCCTCGACCTCCTGTTCGTTCAAGCCGCTCTTCACATATCTAAGGTAATAGAGCATATCATATTCAACCATATCCGCAGCGACATAGAATCCATCTCCAGCCCAGTAATATGTAATCTGAGCCTTGGGATACTTGATGCCGTTACTACTCACCTCTTTCCAAAGCATTACGGCTCCGGACGGAGCGCCGTATTCCCGGAGCAAGCTGTCAATGCTGCTATCAACCGTGCTGGTCTGGCCCTCTAAGTATGAAGGAAGTGTGTCAAGCGTTATAGAAATCTGGCTCAATGTCAAGTTTTGCAGATTCTGCTGCGTGTCACTGGCATTGTAAAATTTAACACTCCCCAAGAAGCTATTGCTGAAGAAGATGAGATTTTCATGGGGGGAAATCTCGGAAGCAGGTGTTTCGGTGTGCCACTCTCCCGAGGAGATTAGTCTCGCCCGGGCTTCGGGGCTCTGCAAGGCAAAGGGACTGAAATCCGACCGCAGGTTAGACAGAGTCCATTTTACATCGTCCAGGCTGAGCGTATGCCCGGCCCCCGTCATCGCGCAGGAGGTAATCATCCCCTTCTCAACGGTTTCCGGGAGAGGCGCCCTGGTCCCGTCAATCAGCTCAATCCAAGCGAAAGAGGTGTCCAGAGTTTTGGGGTCAACCTCCGCGCCCTCGGCGCCGATTGCATCCAGCACGAAGGGCGCCTGTTCCCCCCTCACAGCATAAAGAGCGTCGCGCTCCTCATCCCAATAGCCGGTGTAGGTGGAATCATAGATCTGTCCGCTGTTGGTATGTGACAACGGGAATATAATTTCCCGGATGTTTTGTTTCAGGGGATTGTAAGTGAGCAGAAATTCTCTGATGACGGCGTTTCCCGTGTGGTCGGTCTCAACATACACCGTACACGGTTCAACCGTTGGAGGCTCCTCCGCCGACATAACCGCCTGGATAATCTCCGCGTCGCTCATTTTGGACAGCTCCCCAAGGGTGAGGTCCAACCCCGAGGAAATAAGCGTGTTGTCCTGAACCAAATAAATGCTGGGATACTCGTCCTTTGACAGTTCATGCACCCTGTAGAGAATCTGAGGTTCGCTGCTCTGAATGTACTGGCTGAGGGAAATGGGTTCGTCGGAAGGCGGTGTGACCGTCTCCTCCGTCTCAGGCGATGTGACCGTCTCTGGCGGACTGCCAGCCTCCGTGTCTCCAGCCAGTCCTTGTCTGCCGCCGCAGGCGTACAGAGACAGCGCCATGCACAGGCCCAGCAAAAAGGCCGCGCCTCGTTTGATTCGCGTTATATTGTGTTCCTTCTGCGTGATTAGATTTGAAGGCATAGTAATACCCTCTATCATATAAGTGCCTCAGAAAAACCGTCAGGTTTTATTTCCGGCGAAAATTTTTTAAAAAAATGGGCGCGACGGCGGATTTCGGCCTCCTCAAAAAAATTTTTTAAATTTTTTATTAAATATAAAACCTGATGGAGATTTGAAGACACTTACAATATGTATAGCTTCTGTTTTCTTCCACATATTGCCAGAAAAGAGAGTGAGAAAGGGAATTGTACTTTTTTGGCAGACGTGATATGCTAAAAGCGGCAGACCGCAAAGCGGCTTTGCCCTTTTTCAACCAACCTGCTCACATAAGGAGCTGAACACAATGGAAGTGCAGACACACCGGGCCGAGGAGCTGGCGGCCCAATATCTGGCGGGCCGCCGCCAGGCCATGGAGGACCTGATTCAGGAGATTCAGGACGTCGTTTATTTTCACTGCGTCAAACTCATGAGGAACGAGGACGACGCCCAGGACGCGGCCCAGGAAGTCCTGATGGCAGTTCTCCAGGGTCTGGACGGCCTGAGGAATCCCTCCTCCTTCTATTCCTGGCTCAACCGTATTATTGCCCGGACCTGCGCAAAGCTCTACGCCCGGGAACACCGGGAGAACGCCTCCGACGAGGACCCCGTGCCGCTCCCCTTTGAGGAGGTGGACGACCAGCAGATTCCGGAGAAAATCATTGATACCGAGGAGACCCGCCGGATGATCCGGGAGCTGGTGGACGGGCTTCCCCCGGCCCAAAGGCTCAGCATACTGCTGTATTACTTCGACGAGCTGGCGGTGAAGGACATTGCCGAGGTGATGGACACCCCGGAGAACACGGTGAAAAGCCGCCTCAGCTATGCCCGGAGGGCCATCAAGACAGGCGTAGACCGCTGGATTGCCCAGGGACTCACCTTCTACTCCTTCACGCCTCTGCCCTATCTGCGGTACTTCCTGCAAAAGGAGGCGGAGGACTGCCGTCTGCCGCCCGTCGTTGCGATGCGGGTCCGGGACGCGCTTCTGGCCGCCGGCGTGGCCGGAGCCGCCGCCACAGGCGGCGCGGCAGGAGGAGCCGCGGCAGGAGCGGCCGCAGCGGGCGGCGCGGTGTCCGCGGCAGGAGGAGCCGCGGCAGGGGGCTTTGTTCACAAGGGCGTGCTGCTGGCTCTGGCCGGATTGCTGGCAGCCGGAAGCGTGGGCGGCCTGCTGCTGCGGCGTCCCCCGCAGCAGCCTGATATTCTTCAGAAGCCGGAGCCGCCGCAGGTGGTGGAAACGGTCCCCAGACCGGCAGAGCCGGAGACGCCGGAGTATCAGCCGGATACCCTTTCAGATGTGCCGGAGCCCCCGCCGGAAGTGCAGCGGCTACAGCTTCCTGTCCCGCCGCCTGCGGAGGAGACGCCTGGGGAATGGGACGGTGAATTTACGGTGCTGCCTGTCCCGCCGGCTGAGGAGGATCCCCCTGAGGAGGCGGGCACAAAGCTCTCGCCTCCGCCGGAGGAGGAACCGGAGTCCGATGAGGAGGAGTCGGATTCCGACCCGGACGAGGACGACGACGATGACGATGATGACGAGGATACGGACCCTGAGCCCGGCCCTGTTCCGCCGGTTACGAACGACTACCAGCCGAATCGGAACTTCGGCAATTATCTGGGGATAAACGCAGACGGCATCCATGAGTTTGATGTGTACTTAACCGCAGACAGGGAGAGCTGGACGGTCCACCCCGTGGAGGATGCGGGCTGCTACAGCCGGATTGAGATTTCCGACGAGAGCCGGGTGAGCTGCCGCGCCGACTATATTTATGGAGTCGCGCCCGGGCGCAGCGAGGTGCGCTACTACCTCAGCAGAAGCCCGGACGGCCCCTTTGAGCTGGCGGTCATTGCCTATGTGACGGTGGCGCCTGTGAAGCCGGTGACGCCGGACTACAACTGGGGCACTTATGAGAAGACGGCTGCCAACATCGCCTATTTCCGCCACACCCTGGTCAGGGGCGGTCTGGAGCCCCGGACGCCCTTCCAGCCGGGGAGCTTCTATGTCAGGGCCGTAAGCGATGACCCCGGCACGGTGGAGGCGAATCAAAACGCACAGCTGCGGGCCGTTGGAACCGGCGCCGCGACGGTCCGGTACTACACCCGTTGGACGGAGAATGATCCCTGGACCGAGGCCGCTGTGGTCAAGGTGACCGTTCTGGAGGAGAAGCCGCCGGAGGCAGTGGTGATCGAGCGCCAGGCGCGGAGCGTCAACTATGGCAGCAATGAGAGCTTTTTCGATATGTGGCAGGGAGACCTGCCCGGTGCTCTGCGGTTCACCTCCTCCAATCCTGCCGTCGTGTACGTGACGCAGGAGAGCGGAGACTTCAGCGCCCTGTCCCCCGGAACCGCTGAGCTGACGGCCTATGAGCCCCTCAGGCCGGACCAGTGTTACGTCCTGGAGGTTCAGGTGGCGGACAGGTTCGCCTGGGAATGCACCGCGGAGGACGTGACCCTCTGCCTGGGGGAGACCCTGGAGCATGAGGTTTCATACACGCTTCACACATCCAACGGGGCCCATGTGAGCTCCATTTCCATCAACAGCGCAGACCGCAATATAGCGGATATTGTCTACCGCCCCCAGGACGAACTGCCGGAGGACACCATCCGCTTTGAAATGATTGGCCGTTCCCAGGGTACCGTGGAGGTGACGGGCAGGGTCGCCTTCGACGTGCTTACCTATGACGGCTTCAAGCGCATGGAAACCGCCTTTACCTTTCAGGTCCAGGTAAACGAGCCGCCGGAGGACGGCATCCCCACTGTCCGCAAGGAGGCGGAGCAGTTCGGCAAATGCTCCGGCTATGGCTACAGCGGCCGCTTCCAGAATTTCTGGGACGAGGCGCTGCCGGAGGACGGGGTGACGTATCTCTCCTCTGACCCCGCTGTGGCGTGTATCAGTGAGTGGGGGTCCTTTACCACCGTTTCGGCGGGAACGGTGGAGCTGACGGCCACCAGCACGGAGGAACCGGCGCGCCGGTATGCTCTCACCCTCCATGTGGAAGACCGGCTTGACTGTGTGCGCACCATTGAAGAGGCCACCGGCTGGCTGGAGGACACCACCGGTAGCGTCTCGGCCCCCAATTACGAGTTATCCGCCGGAGGCAGAGGGCTGACGGATATCAAGTGGACCAGCAGCGACCCGGAGATTCTCACCGTCATCGCGGGCTCCGCCTACTCTTGTTCCTTCAAGCCCCTCCGGGCGGGAAAAGCCGTTCTGCACGGGGCTGCCACCCTTATGATTGATACTCCGGAGGGCAGCAAGTCCGTGAAAGATGAATTTTCCGTCCCTGTCACGGTGGACTATTACAGGGAGACGGAGGCCGTGGAAGCGGGGTCCTTCGGCTTCTGCTCCGGCTACGGTTATACCGGCTCCCTCCGGGACTACTTCCCGGACCTTCCGGATGGGCTGACCTTCGGCTCCAGTGACCTCTCCGTGGCCTGCATCCATAAGGACGGACGCTTTACAACACTGAAGCCCGGCAGGGTGCTTCTGTACGCCCATTTGTCCAGCCATCAATACGCCGTCTGGCTGAATGTTCAGGACGCCATGGACTGGACCTGCTCCCTGGAGGACGCGGCGCTGGATGTGGGCGGCAGCGTCCTCTGCGGGGCGGAGAACGCACAGATGAACCCCGGCGTTTCGCTGAACTCCGCGTACTGGTACGCCGCCGATTCCCGCATCGTCTCCGTGACGAAGGACGCAGACGATCCGCTGCGCTGCCGGGTGGAGGCGAAGCAGCCGGGAACCACCACGGTCACCGGTCTGCTGAGTGTCAAAGCCCCCTACTATCTCTGGGGAAACGTTTCGTCTGCCAGCCTGTCCGTAACCGTCTCCTTCCCGGTGACCGTCCGGGAAGCGGAGGAGACAGATTCCGACGCGCCGCCGGACGCCCCCTGAAGGCAGCGGAGCACAAGGCTGCGGGAAACCTGCGGCAGCCGCCGGACCGAAATTCTGGAGGGAAACGCCGCTCTTGATTTCCATGGGTATGAGTTCGGCCCATTCACTCACCGCCACAGGCACCGGGGCAACCGGCAAACAAAGGTATCACTTCCGGCCGTTCGGTTTGAAGGCCATCATACAGGGCCCGCCCTGTCAACAACAAACGGCCTCACCGCCCGGAAGGCGGTGAGGCCGTAAAAACAGCAGGGTGACAGAGCGGCGGCGGGAGACGAGCCCGTGTTCACTCGAACCAGCTCTTGACACGGTCGGACACAAAGGCGATGGCAGGGCCCAGGCAGAAGCCGGTAATCAGCGTCGTCAGGCCCACCGTGGACCCCAGCAGGAATCCAAGGGACAGAATGGCGATATCCCACAGCATACGAACCGCGCGGGCGCTCACCCGGTTTGTGCGGGCCGCGATCAATTGGGGGATTGCGTCATAGGGCGCGACGCCCAGGTCCACCACCATATAGAAAGCGGCGAAGATCAGAAACGCGGCCATGCTGACGGCGAACATCAGGACCCTCGCCGCCATAGAGAAACCCTCGGGCGGTGTGTGCTGCCCGATGAGCCGCATGCAGAAGTCCGCCACGTACCCGACGCCCGCCATATTGGCGACGGTGCCCACGCCGATGCGGGAGAGGTCGAACCGGATCACCGGCAGGAACATCAGCAGGTTGAATACCAGCTGGCAGGTCCCGAAGGAAACGCCTGTCCGGGCGGAGACTCCCAGGGTGAAGGTGGAACAGGGGTCTGTGCCGAAGCCGACGGTTTTGAACACTGCTACGCAGATACCGATTGCGATGATACTGACGGTCAGGACTGCCAGCCTGCGCCCCATCCGGGGACGTGTGAAATTTGCGGCTATTGATAACGGCATCATAAAAGCGCCTCCTTCCGGTCGTGCCAGCCATAAAATTTTACCGGCTGGAATTGTACCACCGGAGCACCGGAGTGTCAACAGGAATATCTGCGGCGGCAGCGTCCGTTTCCGGCAGCAGGGCCGTGTCCCGAGAGCTTGCAGCTTCCGAAAAACAGGGCAGGGTCTGCCCCCAACACCTCATCCTCCTGATGAAATGCGCGAATGGACACGCCCGGGCAGCGAACACCCCTTGCGGAAACCGCCGCCGCGTGGTATCATCAACTCATGATTCTGAGAAATCGGAGGCGCGGACAATTGAAGCTTGATATCGGAAAAATGAGGTGGACACGGGAGCCGGAACAGTACGCCTTTGCGGACGGCGCCATCAAAGTGACAACCAGGCCCGGCACAGACTTGTGGCAGCGGACCTACTATCACTTCCGCAATGACAACGCCCCGGTGCTCCAGATGGAAACGGAAGAACCGTTTTTCTCCTTCACGGTCAAAACCGACTTCTCCGGCGCCCACCGCCGGTTTGACCAATGCGGCATCGTGATGTATCTGGACAGCGAACATTGGCTGAAAGGGTCTGTGGAATACGAAAACGAGGCGTTTCAGCACCTGGGCAGCGTAGTCACCAATCACGGATATTCGGATTGGGCCGCCACGGCAATCCCCGCGCAGGTCAAAACCATGTGGTACCGTCTCAGCCGGAGGGAAGACGACTACTGCATCGAGTGTTCCCCGGACGGGGAGCGGTTCAGCCTGATGCGGATATGCCACATGTGGAAGGGCGCAGGCAAAATCAGCTTCGGCATTTACGCATGCAGCCCCGAGGATTCCTCTTTCACGGCGGTTTTCTCCAATATGGAGCTCACGGATTGCAAATGGCCGGCCCACGACGGGCAGGCTCCCGACCGGGAATAAGACTGTCAATTCTGACGGCGGACTCTCATGAGTCCGCCGTTCTTTTTTACAGTCAGCACAGCTGAAAACCGGCACATCCCGAATTTTCAGGCAGCGGCAAAACCTCCGGCGGGCAAATCCCCTGGGGCGGCTGCAAAAGCAGACTTCCCTCCTCAAACCCGCCGCCCCGCCGTTTTTGAGTGCTTTCAGAACTTTTTCCCAAAAAACGAAATCAATAGTATGATATAGTCAGCACAGTTGAAAATCGGTAGATACCGATTTTCAAACAGCGGCGGAGCCGCTGACGGGTAAGGTAAAAAACCCCTGTGCTGACTATGAAGTCCACCGCAAGGCTGTTTTGCGGCCTGCGCGGCGAATGATTGCCGCGCTTGTTGAAAAGAAGCGGATGCTTCTTTTCAACTGCGGTGACTATAGGACTCAAAGACAGCAAGGGAGGTACGATCGCTATTTCGAACACATACGGTTATGTCCGGGTCAGCACCCGCGACCAAAACGAGGACCGGCAGCGCATCGCCATGAATGAGTTGTCCATCCAGGAGGAAAACATCTTCATGGATAAGCTGTCCGGCAAGGATTTCCAGCGGCCCCAGTACCAGCGCCTGGTCAGAAAACTGAAGCCGGACGATCTGCTCTACATCAAGAGCATCGACCGCCTGGGCCGCAATTACGCCGAAATTCTGGAGCAATGGCGCATCCTCACCAAGGAGAAGAAAATCGACATCGTCGTGCTGGACATGCCGCTGCTGGACACCCGCAGAGGCAAGGACCTCATGGGGACCTTCCTCAGCGACATTGTGCTCCAGGTGCTCTCCTTTGTGGCGGAGAGCGAGCGCACCAGCATCCGCCAGCGGCAGGCCGAGGGCATCGCGGCGGCAAAGGCCAGAGGCGTGAAGTTCGGACGCCCTCCCGCGCCCCTGCCCGACAACTTCCATCAGGTCCACAAGGAGTGGCGGGGCAAGCGGCTCACGCTGAATCAGGCCGCGGACGCCTGCGCCATGCCGGTTTCCACCTTCTATTACAAGGCGCTTCAATTTGAAAACGTTACATAAATAAAGGCGGTCTCTGTTCTAAAAAGGCGTACTTTTTTAGAACAGAGACCGCTTTTGCTTACAACTTTTCAATCGGCACAACCGCCCGGGAAGTTAAGACTTTTTCAGAAATTTTCTCAATAAATTTTCGGTTCTAAAAAAGTACGCTTTTCAAAAACGCGGAAAGGATGTGCCGGCAGTATGGCGAACAGCCGAAGCGGCGGGACGGCGCAGTTCACCACTCTTAAGGTCCGCCTCTACCCCACGCCGGAGCAGGCGGAGCTGTTCCAAAAGACCTTTGGCTGCTGCCGCTACATCTGGAACCGGATGCTTGCCGACCAGCAGCGGTTTTACGCCGAAACCGGCACTTTCTTCATCCCCACCCCGGCGAAGTACAAGGCGGAAGCGCCCTTCCTGCGGGAGGTTGACAATCAGGCCCTCATTCAGGAGCACAATCGGCTGAACCAGGCCTTCCGGGTCTTTTTCAGAAACCCGGAACGCTTCGGCCATCCCCGTTTCAAGCGCAGGAAGGACGACCGGGATTCCTTCACCGCCTGCAACCACGTCTTCACCTCCGGCCCCACCATCTACACCACAAGGGACGGCATCCGCATGACAAAGGCCGGGGTCGTCCGGGCCCGGTTCCACCGCCGCCCCCAGGCCTGGTGGAAGCTCAAACGCATCACCGTCCACCGGACCCGTACCGGCAGCTATGACTGCTACATTCTCTACGAATGCCCGGCGAGGACGCCGGAGCCGGTACCCCCCGCCCCGGAATCGACAGTGGGACTCAAATACTCCATGGAGCACTTTTACGTGACGGACCGGGGCAAGTCCCCGGACCCGCCCCACTGGCTGAAGCAGTCTCAGGAAAAGCTGGCCAGACTCCAGAAAACCCTCAGCCGGATGCAGCCGGGCTCCAAAAATTATCAGGAGGCAGTTCAGAAATACCGGCGGCTTCACCAGCACATTTCCAACCAGCGGCGCGACTTCATCCACAAGGAGTCCCGGCGGATAGCCAACGCCTGGGACGCCGTGTGCGTGAGGGAGGACGACATGAACCGGCTCAATCAGCTGGCGGCCCGGGGGAATGTGCTGGATTCCGGATTCGGAGCCTTCCGGGAGTGTCTCCGCTACAAGCTGGCCCGGCAGGGGAAGCAGCTGATTGCCGTGGACCGTTTTGTTCCCTCCAGCCGGACCTGCTCCGCCTGCGGCTATGTGACGCCGGAGGAGCTTTCCGCCCGCCGCTGGACCTGCCCCCGCTGCGGCGCGGCGCTCAGCCGGGAGGCCAACGCGGCGAAGAACATCAAGGCCCGGGGCCTCCAGCAGTATTTCAGTACCCAATAACAGCGCCCCGCCGGCGCGGGGTTTCTCTGTAGAACATTTTCCACGTTCCGGCAGGGACGCCGGTGAAGGCCCATGGCCGCGGGGAAACGTTGAGCGAAGCAAAACCGGATATCTTCGTTTTTGTTTCGCTCAGCGTTTTTCAGGCGGCAGGTTGGGAAACGAGAAGACGCGTTCGCGCGTCCGAAGCACGTACCGGGACAGTGCGGATTCTCCGGATTCCGCCCCGGCGGGCGTCCACAACATTTTGGCGATGAAACGCCGTCAGGATTGGAGCGGACGGAAGGACAGCCGTGCCGCCCTATGAGAGCCGGATTTTAAACAGGCTCTGAGAAAGGAGACGAACCCTATGCTTTGCTTAAGTCTTGCGCCGGGTCAGTATATGACCATCGGCGAACAGGTCGTTGTGCAGCTGGACCGGATTTCCGGCGACCGCTGCAAGCTGATGGTTGCGGCCCCGAGGGAGGTTTCCGTCCTCCGGGGGGAGGTTCTGGAACGGACCGGAGGCGAACGTCCCGCCTGTGTGACGGACGGCCCCCGGTGGCACCGGCAGGAAATCCCCTGGAACCGCAGCAAGGCCCAGGCCCTGACGGCCATGCGGGCCCTCCTCAGCCAGATGGACGGCGAGGACCGCACCGTTCAGTCCCTGCGCCAGCAGCTGAACCACATGTTCCCCCAGACCTGACCGGGCACAGAGAACGAAAAAACCCTGTAGGAGGGAACCGCCATGCCCCGCATGGCGGAAACAAAAAAGCCCCCAACAGAAGGGAGCCGCCGCGCAGAGTGCGGCGGAAACCAAAAAAATTTCAAACGGCTGACGAGCCGGTTGGAATATTTGTCCCGTACCGAACCGAAGACCCGTTACGCGCGAACGGAATTCAGGAGGTACTCCACCCCGCGTCCGGACAGGGATGTCCTGGCGCACCGATCAACCGCAATCATTTTAATGAAAGGAAGATTTTAAAATGAGGATTCAGCATAATATCTTAGCCATGAACGCGTACCGGAATTACAATACCAATACCAGTGCGCTTTCCAAGAACCTGGAGAAGCTCTCTTCCGGATACAAGATCAACCGCGCCGGTGACGACGCCGCCGGTCTGGCCATTTCCGAGAAGATGCGCGCTCAGATCACCGGTCTGAACGCCGCCCAGAAGAACGTCAAGGACGGCATCTCCCTGGTGAAGACCGCCGAGGGCGCCATGCAGGAAATTCAGGACATGCTCAACCGCATGGACTATCTGGCCACTCAGTCCGCCAACGGCACCTATGACAACGAGGTGGACCGGGCCAACCTCCAGAAGGAAGTCGACGCCCTGAAGGCCGAAATCAACCGTATCGCCGACTCCGCCAACTTCAACGGCATCAAGCTTCTGGACGGCAAGAGCGCCATGGCTACCAGCATCAGCGCTCTGGGCGAGCTGGATAAGGAAGCCATGCTGGACGGCGTGAACCCCACTGCGGGCGGCAAGGCCGAGATCACCGTCAACCTGGGCGGTTCCGGAGCCTCCAACCCCACCAGCAACCCCATTACCGCTTCCACCGACCCGACCAAGACCTTCGACGGCCAGGCTCCCAACGCCGCCACGGCGGATAGCGTGGAGTTCACTGTTGCAGATATCGCTGGTGCTCAAAAAACCACTTCTGGTGGCGTGACGCTTGATGGTACTAAGACAGTTCAGGATCTTATGGACGCTTTTGCCGGTTATACGGTCACGGTTACTGACGCAGCTGGCAACGCCAAGGCTGTCAGCGACAATTTTGCGACTGGCGATAAGGTCACGATTGTTTCCAATACGTTGGGTGAGACCGGAAAGACTGCGGCAAACTATGTCACAAACGCTGACGGCACTGTGAAGTTTACCGCAGGCGTCAACGAGGGCGACGGCTCTGCTGCAACCAATGCGGACTATAAGTTCGACCTGGACATGACCAAGCTGGAAGGCGGCCAGACCATTACCCTCAATGGTAAGTCGATTACCATTGAGAATCTGGCCACTGCCTCCGGCGCTGATGGTGCGGTCAATATTAACGGCAAAGACCTTACTGACAACGCCACCGGCGGCGATGCGGAGACTCTTGCCGGCGCTATCAAAACCGCTCTGACTAACCAGTTCGGAGCCGACTTTAATGTTGAGGTCACTTATGATGCCGCCAGCAATAAGGCCAGTGTCACTCTGACCGCGCAGACTGCCGGCGCGGCCGGCAACAAGGGCGAGCTGGGAGTCAGCACCGCCACCGGCAAGAACCCGGTCGAGAACATCGTTCACACCATCGGTCAGGACGCCCAGGCCGGCACTCCCGGCAAGCTGGCTCAGGCCACCTTTGAGAGCAATGACCTGATGCTCGACAACCTGACGAAGGTCGGCACCGAGTTCACTCTGGGCACCACCACCTATAGGGTCGTGGAGTCTAACGCGGACGCCTCTCAGAATGAGATCAATAAGGATGAACTCACTGCAGCCAAGATGCAGGAGCTTCTGGAGAAGAACCTCACAGAGCCCGGCCACGACTCCACCGTTTCCTATGATGGCACCACCGGCACCATCACCTTCACCGGCACGGAGACCGCGGCCAACACCTTGACCGGGCTGACGGGCAAGACCATTGCGGTCAAGAACGCCCCCGCCGCCGGCACCAAAGCCGGAAGCGACGCGAATGGCTGGACCGGCCTGGAGATTGAGGTTGGAAAGACCAAGCTGACCGACCTTCAGAATCACGAAATCACCGTGGACGGCAAGCAGGTCAAGCTCAGCGATCTGTTTGATATTACGGCCACCGGCGCAACCGCCGACGGCACCCTTACCGCAAGCTCTTCTTTGACCTTCACGGCCAAGCAGACCGGCAAGCTGTCCGACGATGTAATGAAGGCCGTCACCTATAACACAAACGCCTCTTCTGAGGTCCGCGACGGCTGGGACGAGGGACAGACCGGCGCCGGCAACAACACCCACTATGAGCTGGTCATCAGCACCGACAACACCAAGCTGGCAGGCGGCGCTTCCTTCTCCTTCGGCACCGGAGACAACGTCAGCACCTTCGACATCACCTATGATGATGTGGAGACCGGAAACGGCACCGGCGCCCCCGGCGGAAGCGAGAACGAAGTGGGCGCTGACCGTACCAAGATCAACCTGTCCACCTCCATGACCGACCAGGAGAAGGCCGACGCTATCAAGGCCGCTGTGGCCACCAAGATGGATGATTTCAACGTGAAGGTCACCGTCAGCGCCGGCAGCATCAAGCTGGAAGCCACCGCTAAGGAAGCCACCGCCGAGACCAACTATGGCGGCGTGCGCTTCAGCAGCGCCGGCGGCGCGTTCTCCGGCGGCGTGTACAATGCCTACAACGCCTTTGACGGCGGCACCGAGGGCACCTATGCCAAGGTCTCTTACGGCTTCGACCCCTCCAAGCTGGAGATTGGCGACAAGGTCACCATCGGCGGCATTTCCATCAACGTGGGCGAGAAGGACGCCACGGTGAAGGACGCCAACGGCAAGATTACCAGCATCACCATCAGCAAGGAGAACGCTCAGAGCGCCGACAAGCTGATTTCCGCCTTTGAGTCTGCCGGCTTCCAGTCCGGCCAGCTGGAAATTGCGGACGGCAAGCTGACCATCACCGGCCAGAAGACCGGCCAGACGGCTGAGGACCTGGCTAAGGAGATGGGCGTGAGCGTGAGCTCCACCACCCGTGCCCTCACCACCGGCGGTCTGACTCTCCAGATTGGCGACACCAGCGACAGCTATAACCAGCTGACTGTCTCCATCGGTGATATGCACACCGAGGCCCTGGGCATCGCGGGCATCGACATCGGTAACCAGGAGGGCGCTTCCAAGGCCATCCAGACCATCCGCGACGCCATCAACCAGGTGTCCTCTGTCCGCGGCGACCTGGGCGCCACCCAGAACCGTCTGGAGCACACCGCCAACAACCTGAGCGTCATGGCGGAGAACATCCAGGATGCTGAGTCCACCATCCGCGACACCGACATCGCTGAGGAAATGATGTCTTACACCAAGAACAACATTCTGGTCCAGTCCGCTCAGGCGATGCTGGCCCAGGCCAATGCTGTTCCTCAGGGCGTCCTCCAGCTGCTGGGCTAATTCTCAACAGCACTTACGCAGGATGACCGCTGAGCTGAGATTCGGCGGCACTTACGCAGGATGACCGCGCGAAGCGCGAAACAAAAAAATGCGCAGCAAAAAAGGCGGGCCTTTCGGCCCGCCTTTTTGCAAACAGCTGAGCCGCGTTATGTTCCATTTGTCTCCTCCCCTCCTTCCATCAGCAATTCCACGCCGCCGGTCAGCCGGCGGTAGAGGGCGGTCAACTCTTCCAGATACCGTTTTCCTTCCTCTGTCATCTGATAATACTGGCGTCTCCGGCCATCCGGCGCGATTTTTTTATAGGCCTCCAGAATGCAGCCGTCTTCTATCAGCCGGTAAAACAGCATATATGGGGACACCAGACCGATAGCATGACCGGTTTCCTCTTCTATCCGCTGCATAATCTGGACAGCGGGCAGATCCTCCCGCTTCAGCAGGGTCAAAACCAGCAGCTCCATGACAGCGCGCTTGAAATTATCCTCCATCCCCTGGGTCCTGCTCTTTTGACTGGCGATTCCAATTCCCCCTTTACCAATGAATTTGATTGCCTTTCCATTAGAACCTGTATTCACAACCGCTGAACGCTGTCTGAACGGCCTTTTTCCCGTCATACCGCGTCGATTTCCCTTGCAATCCGTCAGGATTGCTGCGGAAAATCTCCTTGTCTGACAAGAAAAATTCCCGCCCATCCAGCATCCCACGGCTATGAATACAGGTTCTTACTTCATTATCATATACGATGTTTGCCCGTCCGTCAATATGGTTTTAAGAAATTTCTTGTCATTTTGTTTTTTACTTCATAAGAGAATTTTGTATTGACGAATTTTGCCCCGTGTGCTAAGCTTATATTCAGGAGGTGCGGGCAGCAGCCAGATAAAATCTTTACTGCACAGGTATACATACGGCACGGGAAACCCAACACAGCGCAAGCGTATTTCTTCTCTTTACAGGAAGGCGTCGGAAACGCGCATTCCTTCGGCTTCGGAATCAGCGGCGGCGTTACGCATCAAGCCGCAGACACCCTCCGCAATGTCACGATTCCGATGGAACAGACAGTAAAAACGGACAGATTGGAGTTTTGATTACATGAAATTATCTGGAATGAGCGGTCTTTGCAACAGCTTTGACCGGCAGGTTTTTCCTGCGTTCAGGAAGAACGGGGGCAGCTCCTCTTTTTTGGATGAGATGAAGAAAACCGGTGAAGCCGCCACTGCTGAAAAAATCAGGGATTCTGTCGAAAAATCGCAATACGATGCACAGCTGAAGCTGGTTTATGACCGGCTTTCGGCTTCGTCCAAAAATGTGCTGGAGCGGCTGAAGGCAGAGGAGAACGACATCAAAAAGGACG
>NZ_CANTJS010000050.1 GCF_947654275.1 uncultured Oscillibacter sp.
TATTTCCTATTTTATCTCTTTGAATCCAATTTTGCAAAATTGATTTCCGTGCCCTTCCGCAGGCAGTCCTTGACATCTGCCAAAACCTCCCGTATAATGATTTTATGCGGTTTGAGGTATTTTCGCCGCCGCCTGACGCCGAAAGTTGGCCAGTTTCGCCAAAGGGTCTCTTGCTGCCCGGCGCGTCAACGCACTATGAAGGAGGATTCTGCAAATGGATTTCATGAAGGAATATGAAAAGTGGTTAGCCAGCCCCGCCCTCAGCGGCGCGGAGAAAGCCGAACTGGAGGCCATTAAGGACGACCCCAAGGAGATTGAGGCCCGGTTTTACGGCCCTCTGGAATTTGGCACAGCCGGTCTCCGGGGCACCATGTACACCGGACTCCACAATATGAACATCCACGTGATCCGCTGGGCTACCCAGGGCTTTGCCGACGTCATTGCCGCCGAGGGCGAGGAGGGCAGGCGCCGGGGCGTGGCCATCTGCATGGACTGCCGGAACCACTCCATGGAGTTCGCCCGGGCCGCCGCCCAGGTCTGCGCCGCCAACGGCATCCATGTCCGCATCTTCGAGTCCCTGCGGCCCACCCCCGAACTGAGCTTCGCCGTCCGGGAGTACCACTGTCAGGCGGGCATCAATGTCACCGCCAGCCACAATCCCAAGGAATACAACGGATATAAGGTCTACTGGCAGGACGGCGCACAGCTGCCCCCCCACCACGCCGATGCCATCGCCAAGCGCCTGGGCGAGATTGACATTTTTGACGATATCAAAACTATGGACTATGACGAGGCCGTGAAGGCGGGCCTCATCGAGGTCCTGGGCGCCGAGACCGACGAGAAATTCCTCTCCAACGTCATGGAGCAGGTCAACGACAGGGAAACCGTCGAGAAGGTGGCCGATACCTTCAAGCTGGTTTACACCCCCTTCCACGGCACCGGCCACAAGCTGATTCCCGAGGCTTTGCGCCGCCTGGGCATCAAGCACCTGATCTGCGTCCCCGAGCAGATGGTCATTGACGGCGATTTCCCCACCGTGGTCTCCCCCAACCCGGAGAATCCCGAGGGCTTCTATCTGGCGGTGGACCTGGCTAAAAAGGAGGGCGCGGACTTCATCCTGGGCTCCGACCCCGACGCCGACCGGGTGGGCATCATGGTCCGCACCAAGTCCGGGGACTTCAAGGTTATTTCCGGCAACCAGACCGGTGTGCTGCTGCTGGACTATCTCATCGGCGCGAAGAAGCGGGCGGGCATCCTGCCGGAGAAGCCCGTGGCCCTGAAGACCATCGTCACCACCGAAATGGCCCGGAAGGTGGCCGAGGTCAACGGACTGAAGTGCTTCGACACCTTCACCGGCTTCAAGTTCCTGGCGGAGAAGAAGGATAAGCTGGAGTCCACCGGCGAGGGGAAGGTTATCTTCTCCTACGAGGAGTCCTATGGCTATATGCTGGGCGACTACGTCCGGGACAAGGACGCCGTCACCGCCGCCCTGGCCCTCACGGAGATGGCCGCCTGGTACGCCTCTCAGGGCATGACCCTGGCAGACGCTCTGGACGCCCTCTATGTGAAGTACGGCTATTTTGCCGAGCATACCTATAATCTGGTGATGCCCGGCCTGGACGGCCTGAAGGACATGGCCAACCTGATGAAGAGCCTCCGGGAGACCCCGCCTGCCGAAATCAGCGGCGTGAAGGTGGCCCAGTTCAAGGACTATTCCGACGGCTCCGTCACCGACTGCGCCACCGGAGCAAAGACCGCCATGGAGCTCTCCGGGTCCAACGTGCTCCGCTTCGAGATGGCCGACGGCACCTCCGTGATTGTCCGGCCCTCCGGCACCGAGCCCAAGATCAAGGTGTACATCCTCACCCAAGGCAGCGACGCGGCAGACGCCCAGGCCAACGTGGACAAATACGGCAAATGGGTGGACTCCCTCAAGAAATAACTGATTCCTTCGGGTAATAATTTGACAGCTATATTGCAATCCGTATGGGCGGGCCTTCGGGCCCGTCCTTTTTGCCTCCGTTTCCGCCCCCGTTGTCTCTGCGGACAGTCGGCAAAAAGCCCCCTTTTCGAGGGGGCTTTCTGTTTATCTGTGTCCGGCCTGCCAGCGCAGCGCACAGGTTCCAGAGGCCTTTTGAAAGGCCCAGCGCAGAAAATACCTGCCTGCCTCCAATCTGACCGCTCCGGCGGGAGACTGAGGGGTCAGTCTCAGCAGGGGCCGTTTGCCCCGGCCCAGCAGCAGGCATTCCGCATCCCCCCCGTCAGCCGGGCGTCCAGGGTGAAGGCGCAGGTCCGGCTCTCCCGGAACCGGACCCCATGCCGGACCCAGCCGGTGCAGGCGTCCAGGGTGAAGCGGTGGGAGGTCTTTCCGGGGCGGAAGACGAAGAGGAAGGCCCGGATGTCTTTTGCGGCCGCCAGATCCCGGCCGTACAGCAGATAGATGCCACCGCAGACCAGCGCCGTAAAAACACAGACGTACAGCATACAATCTCCCTCCATCTCAACTCTCCGTTCTCACCCCGCGGCGTTGGGAAACACCGTTTCCACTTCCACCGCCTGATAGGGGATTTCCAGAATCCGCGCTTCGCTCAGATAGTGGTTCCGCCAGTTCTCATAGTCCGGGCCGTCCACCAGACTGCCCCGGGTATATTCCCCCTGCCAGTTGGCAGGAAGGAGGAAATAGAGATACCCGTCGCCGTCCGCATCGGTCTCCTCCGGGAAATCCCCTCCAAACGCATCCATATGTCCGCCGAGACTCCGGTCCCAGGCGTCCACGGAGCCCAGGGGCTCATAGCGGTCTTCCTCCGGCTGGTACTGGTACAGGGTATAGGGCCAGAGCTTATCCCCCGCCCGCCCCTGGTTGTGGGACCAGTCCGCCTGAATGACGCCGTTGTCGTAATAGCTCAGGGCGGGGAAGCCGCCGAATTCCTCCCGGAAGGTTTTGGTGCTCTCGTCATAGGCGAATACCCGCTCCGTCATGCCCGCCACGTAGGTGTCGGTGTTCTGCAAAATCAGCTCGTCCTGACCGTCCCCGTCCACGTCGCAGACCGCATAGGCAATGCGGCTGGGAATTTCGCCGCCGGCCTGTCCGTCGGGAAATGTACCGTCGCGGCAATACTGCTCCATGGCGGCGGCATAGGCGGCAGGAAGGCCGCTCCGGTTGAAATCCACCGGCCGGCCATGGGGCAGACTGTCCTCCTCCGAGGGCTGGAGAGGGGCGGGGCCCACAGAGGGGCCGTTTTCCTTGTTGGGAGACGGGCTGCTTTCCGGGTCGGGGGTTGGGCCGTCGTCCCGGCTCTGGGGAAGGGGCGTCCCCTCGAGCCTGTTGATGTTCTCCTCCGTCAGGGGCAGCCAGGAGAGCTCCAGAGCCGCCCCCTCTCCGATGTGAAAGCTCCGCCAGTTCTCGTAGTCCGGGCCGTCCACCGGGGCGCTGTAACCTTCGCTCCACTGGCTTTCGTCGGCGGAGAGGAGGAAATAGACCACGCCGTCCCCGTCGGCGTCAATATCCTTAGGAAAGGTATCGGTCTCCCGATAGCTTCCGTCCCAGGCGTCGGCGGCTCCCGTCATGGCATAGGCGTCGGTTTCGGCGTTGTGCTGATAGACGCTGTAGGGCCAGAGCTTGTCGCCGGCATTGCCCTGGTTGTGGGACCAGGGGGCCTCCGCCGTGCCGTTGTCGTAGAAGATAATGCCGGGAAACTCCCGCAGTTCCTCCCGGACCGTGCCGGTGGCGGCGTCGTAGCCGTAGACCAGTTCCATCATGTTTGCGACGCCGGCGCTGACCCAGTTCAGGACCAGCTCCGCCCGGCCGTCGCCGTCCACATCGAAGAGGGCGAAGGTGTTCATCTCCAGGCTCTCCATGTCAATGGCGTCCCCCTCCCGCAGGCATTCCAGCTCCGTGCCGTCAGGCAGGGTCTGGGTGTCCCGGACCTGCCGCAGCAGGGCGGCGTAGGCGCTTTGGGCGTCCTGGGAGACGGGCTCCTTCCCGGCGGCGGGGTCCGGGTCGGAGGCCTGTCCCGGCGGCGGGCTGAACGTGCCCCTGTTTGAGGAGGAACAGGCGCTGAGACTGCCCAGCAGCAGCCCGGACAGGAAAATGCCGCAGAGCATCCAAATGAACTGTTTCATGGTGTGTCTCTCTTTCTTTTTGTAATGAGCGGTTCACTATTATAGACGTTTCAGCGGGCCTGTTTGTCACAAAATTATGAAGTTTCTCAAAAATTTCTCTCCGTATGCCCGGCGGCCCGAATTCATATACTAGTTCAGACTGACAGAGGGACGGCGGCCTTTTGACAAAACCGCTTCCTGTCAATCAAAGGCAAATTGAAAGGAGACTTGCTTATGGAATCTCATTATCCCTTTACCCTGCCGCCTCTGCCCTACGGCTATGACGCCCTGATGCCGGAAATCGACGAACGGACCCTGCATTTTCACCACGACAAGCACTTCCAGACCTACGTGGACAACCTGAACAAGCTGCTGGAGGCCAATCCCGCCTATCAGGACTGGCCCCTGGAGCGGCTGGTGAGAGACTGGGCCCAGCTCCCGGAGGATATCCGGCAGGGCGTCCGGAATAACGCCGGCGGCGTGTATAACCACGACCTGTATTTCAAAACCCTGGCCCCCGGAGCCGCCTCGGAGCCCGAAGGGCCCTTGGCGGACGCCATAGCCAGGGATTTCGGAGATCTCCAGGAGCTGAAAACCGCCATGAAGGCCGCCGCCCTGGGACAGTTCGGCTCCGGCTGGGCCTGGCTGGTCAGCGACGGGGACGGCAGGCTCTCCGTCCGCAAGAGCGCCAACCAGGACGCGCCCCTGCCCCTGATTCCCCTGCTGCCCTGCGACGTGTGGGAACACGCCTATTATCTGGACTACCAGAACCGCCGGGGGGACTACTTTGAAGGCTGGTGGCAAAAGGTGGACTGGCCCGGCCTGTCCCGGACCTTTGCCCGGCTGACGGAGAACCGGCCCCGCTATCCCCAGTCCTGAGAAACCCATGTGAAAGCGAAAGGGACCCCCAGGGGGCCCCTTTCGCTTTGCTGTCTCTGACTGTCAATTAAATCCGATGGGCTTCGGACTCTTGGGCTTGGGAAGGAAGGCCTGACCTTTTTTGTACTTCTGTTCTGCGTTCAGGATGTCCTCCCGGGTCATTTGCATCATGTCCTCCCGGGAAAGGCGGTTCATCCTGGTGACTCTGTCGGCCTGACTGGCAGTTACCAGGTCAAACAGGTTGCGCACATCCCGGGCGTTTCCGAAATTCGCGTCCCGCTGCTGGTAGAGCTCATTGCAGACCCTGCGGAGCTCCTCCTCCACCCCCTCGCCAAAGACAAAGCGGCTGCCGGCGAAGTTGTGGAAAATCTGGGCCAGCTCCCCGCCGTCGTAATCATCGAAATGGATGTACTTGGTGAAGCGGGATTTCAGACCGGGATTGCTGTTGATGAACCGCCGCATATCCCTGTCATAGCCCGCCACAATCACCGCCAGATTCTCCCGGTTTTCCTCCATGGCGGTCAGCAGCACGTTGATGGCCTCCTGACCGTAGTCATGGCCGGGATTCTCGGGGCTCAGGGTATAGGCCTCGTCGATGAACAGCACACCGCCAAGGGCCCGCTGGATGACCGACCTGGCCTTCTGGTCCGTCTGGCCCACGTAGCCCGCCACCAGGTCCGCCCGCTTGACCTCCGTCACCCGGCTCTCGGGCAGCAGGCCCAGCTCGTGATAGATGCGGCCGATAATCCGGGCCACGGTGGTTTTGCCGGTGCCGGGGTTGCCGGTGAACACCATGTGCATGGTGGGCGGCGTGGTGGTCAGCTTCATTTCCCGGCAGTGCTGCTGATAGACGGCCACCTGCTGGAGGAGACGGACCTCCTCCTTCACGCTGGCAAGGCCGGTCATGGCGTCCAGCTCCTCCAGGGCCGAGGGCCCGCCGTCCGCTTCGCCGGTCCGGCCCATCTGCTCGTCCACGGCGGTCTGGATGTCGCTCTCCGTCAGCGACATAAGCTCCTCCCCGGTGAGGTGGTCCGTGTCCATGCCGGCCAGACGCTCCGCGTTCCAGGCGAGAACGGACTCGAAGAAGTTGCGCACCTCCCGGCCGTTGCCGAAGTTGAGGCCCCGGGTGCGGTAAAGCTGCTCAAAATACTGGGCCAGAATGGAATCCGCCGCCTCGTCCAGACGGTAGCCCTCGGATTCCACGGTATAGCGGAAAATCTGATGGAGCTGCTGGGCATTGTAGTCCTCGAAGCGGATGAAGTTCTTGAAGCGGGATTTCAGACCCGGGTTGCTGTTGATGAAGCGCTGCATTTCCTTTTCATAGCCGGCCACGATGACCACCAGATTCCCCCGGTTTTCCTCCATGGCCGTCAGGATGGTGTCCACGGCCTTGGGGCCGAAGTCCCGCCCCGGGTCCTCGGGGCTGAGGGTATAGGCCTCGTCAATGAACAGGATGCCTCCCAGGGCCTCCTCAATGGCGCGCTTCGTGTTGGCCTCGGTGCCGCCGATGTTCTCCGCCACCAGATCGGCCCGCTTGACCTCCTTCACCTGGCCCCTGGACAGCAGTCCCATCTCATGGTAGAGCTCTCCGATGATGCGGGCCACGGTGGTTTTGCCGGTGCCGGGATTCCCGGTGAACACCATGTGCATGGAGACCGTGGAGGCCTTTTTTCCCAGGGCTTTCTCTCTCTTCGCGTTGATCTGGTGGAGGTGGATCATTTTGCCGACTGCCCTCTTGACGGAATCCAGGCCGGTGAGGGCCTGGAGCCTGTCATAGGCGGAGCTGCCGTCCTCCTGCTGCACGCCGTCTGTCTGAGGGGGCTGGGGCGGCTCCGGAGGCGGGCTGCCCAGTTCTCCCCGCAGGCGATCCACGTCCTTCTTGACATTTTCGTGCCCCAGTGCCACGGCCTTTTCGTAATACTCCAGGGCCTTTTTCTTGTCTGCGCTGACGCCCCGGCCCTTTTCATAGCAGAAGCCTATGTTATAGCAGGCGTATTTTTCGTTCTGAGCGACAGCCTTCCGGAACCACTCCAGGGCCTTGGCGTCATCTCTCGCGGTTCCCATCCCGTTCAGATAGAAAAAGCCGGCTTTGTTCTGAGAGGCCGCATGGCCCTGCTCTGCGGCGCGCAGAAAGTGGGGAAAGGCCTTCTGGGGGTTCTTTTCCGTGGCCCAACCGTACTGATAGCAGCGGCCCAGATTGTAGTTGGCAAATTTATTATCGGGGTCCTGGGCGACGGCCTTCCGGAACCATTCCAGGGCCTTGGCCTCGTTTTTCTTAACGCCCTGGCCGTTCAGGTAGCAGACGCCCAGGTCGTTCTGGGCGTCCGCCCGGCCCAGATCCGCGCTGCGCTGGTAGAACTGGACGGCCTTCTGCATGTCCTTTTCCACACCCCAGCCGTATTCATAGCAGCGGCCCAGGTGATAGATGGCGTCCATATTGTCCTGATCGGCGGCCTTCCGGAACCACTCCAGCGCCTTGGTGTAATCCTTTTCGACGCCCCAGCCGTTCAGGTAAAAGTAGCCGGCCTCGTTCTGAGCATCTGCGTAGCCCAGCTCAGCGCTCCGCAGATAGTATTGGAAGGTTTTTTGACTGTCCTTCTCCACGCCCCAGCCGTTTTGATAGCAGAGGCCCAGGTTATAGCAGGCGTGTATATTGTTCTGGGCGGCGGCTTTCCGGAACCATTCCGCCGCTTTGACATGATCCTTTTCATGACCCCAGCCATTCAGATAACAGCGTCCGGCCTCGTTCTGAGCGCCCGCGTGACCCTGTTCGGCGGCGAGCAGGTAGAACCTGAGAGACGTTTGAGGGTCCTTCTCCACGCCCCAGCCATATTGATAGCAGCGCCCCAGGTTGTAATTGCCAAACATGTTGTTTTGCCCAGCGGCTTTTTGAAACCACTCCACCGCCGCCGCCTCATCCTCTTCAACGCCATAACCGTTCAGGTAGTATGTGCCGAGGAAATTCTGAGCGTCCGCATGGCCCATTTCCGCGGCGATGGTGAAATGGATGTACGCCTGCTGATAATTTTTTTCTTTATTGTAGTTCCATGCCTTGTTGTAGTATTCGCCGGCTTTGTCCAAGGTGATCCCTCTCTTTCTGTACGTCTATGATTGGCGGTCCGCCGGGACGGAAAACCGCGTGCTCCGGCGGGGCTGTCATTCTGTAGGCATTATAGCACATCCCTCCGGCGGTGTCATCTGCTGGAGAAAAAATTTGCCGGAAAAAGAGGATTCCGGCGGAACAGGGGAGAAGCGCCGTTCGAGACAAGCCCTCCGGTCCCTCTGCCGGAAGCCCGGCGCCATTGGGAGAACGGGCGGGCACAGAGGCCCGCCCCTACAGGCATAATTGTGGGGGTCAGGTGTAAAGCCCCGCGCCTTTTTCCGAATGAAATGCGCATTTGGATATTCCCCACCTCCTCCGGCGGCTTGACAGCGCCGGGAATTTATATTACTATTTTCCCTGAACACCGCCCGTTTTCAGCGGGTGTCAATAAAAGGAAGGATATACCATGAAAGAAAACAGCCGCAATGTGACCCAGGGCGTGAAGCGGGCCCCCAACCGCTCTTTGTTCTACGCGCTGGGCTATACCAGAGAGGAGCTGGACCGCCCGCTGATCGGCGTGGTCTGCTCCTATAACGAAATTGTCCCCGGCCACATGAATCTGGACAAGATTGCCGAGGCCGTGAAGGCCGGCATCCGCCTGGCCGGCGGCACCCCGGTGGAGTTCCCCGCCATTGCCGTGTGCGACGGCATCGCCATGGGGCACGTGGGCATGAAGTACTCCCTCATCACCCGGGACCTCATTGCCGACTCCACCGAGGCCATGGCCATTGCCCACCAGTTTGACGGCCTGGTGATGATTCCCAACTGCGACAAAAACGTCCCCGGACTCCTCATGGCCGCTGCCCGGCTGAATATCCCCGCCATTTTTGTCTCCGGCGGTCCCATGCTGGCGGGCCGCCTGAAGGACGGGCGGCGGACCTGCCTCTCCCACATGTTCGAGGCCGTGGGCAGCTATTACGCCGGGAAGCTGGACGAGGAGGGCATGGAGGACTATGAGAACAGCGCCTGTCCCACCTGCGGGTCCTGTTCCGGCATGTACACCGCCAACTCCATGAACTGCCTCACCGAGGCCATCGGCATGGGTCTCCGGGGCAACGGCACCATTCCCGCCGTCTGGTCCGCCCGGCTGCGGCTGGCCAAGCATGCGGGTATGCAGATTATGGAGCTGGTGGAGAAAAACATCCGTCCCCGGGACATCATGACCCCCGCCGCCTTCCACAACGCCGAGACCGTGGACATGGCCCTGGGCTGTTCCACCAATACCATGCTGCACCTGCCTGCCATTGCCCACGAGTGCGGCATTGAGCTGAGCTTTGACATGGCTAACGAAATTTCCTCCCAAACCCCCAACCTCTGCCACCTGGCCCCCGCCGGGGACACCTACATGGAGGACCTGGAGCAGGCCGGCGGCGTCTACGCGGTGATGAAGGAGCTGACGAAAAAGAATCTGCTGGACACATCCGTCCTCACCTGCACCGGGAAAACCCTGGGGGAGAATCTGGAGGGCGCGGTGAACCGGGACCCCGCGGTAATCCGCCCCATCGACAATCCCTATTCCCCCGACGGCGGCATCGCCGTGCTGAAGGGCAACCTGGCCCCGGAGGGCTGCGTGGTGAAGCGCTCCGCCGTGGCCAAGGAGATGATGGTTCACTCCGGTCCCGCCCGGGTCTTCGACAGTGAGGAGGACGCCATTGCCGCCATTTACGCCGGAAAAATCGTGGCCGGGGACGTGGTGGTCATCCGCTATGAGGGCCCCAAGGGCGGCCCCGGTATGCGGGAGATGCTGAATCCCACCTCCGCCATTGCCGGCATGGGCCTGGACAAGGACGTGGCCCTCATCACCGACGGGCGCTTCTCCGGCGCGACGAGGGGCGCGTCCATCGGACACGTCTGCCCGGAGGCGGCCCAGGGGGGCCCCATCGCCTTCGTGGAGGACGGCGACCCCATTTCCATTGACATCACCAGGTGTTCCATCACGCTGGATGTGGACGAGGCCGTTCTGGAGGCCCGCCGGGCCCGGTGGGTCTGCCCGGAGCCCAAGGTCAAAACCGGCTATGCCGCCCGGTACGCCAAGCTGGTTTCCAGCGCGGCCCGGGGGGCGGTGCTGGAATAATCAGGGACGTCCCATATTATAATGCAGTGGAGACAGGGCCGGGACGCCTGTCCGGCGCCGCGGCCCCTGCGATAGAACCTGGACTCTAAGGAGGCGCACACCTTGGAATTGGCTCTTTTGGATTGGATACAGGCGCACCTCCGCAGCGGCCCTCTGGACGTGCTGATGTCCGCTCTCAGCCGTCTGGCAGATCACGGGGACATCTGGATTCTGCTGGCGGCGCTGCTGCTGTTCTCCGCAAAGCGGCGGAGGCAGGGAATCACGGTCTCCTGCGCCCTGGTGCTGGACCTGCTGGCCTGCAACATGGTCTTGAAGCCCCTGATTGGCCGGGGGCGGCCCTTCCTCCTCCGTCCGGATTTGATTCTGCTGGTTTCCCCGCCGGGGGACGCCTCCTTTCCCTCCGGACACACCGCCGCCTCCTTTGCCGCGGCCTTTGCGCTGCGGGCGGCGGGGGCGGAAAAACGACTGTGGATACCGGCCGTGATTCTGGCCGCAGGCATCGCCTTCTCCCGGCTCTACCTCTATGTCCACTGGCCCAGCGATGTGCTGGGCGGGATTCTCCTGGGTGCCGTTCTGGGACACCTGGCCGGGAGGCTGACGGCCAGGCAGAGAGAGGGGAAATTCTGACGGTTATTCCGGTTTTTTCCGCCGCGCCGCCGGATTCAAAAGGCTGAGCCCCGGACCCTGCTGGGTCCGGGGCTCCGGTTTTATGTCATTGGTAGGCAGGCGTCACCCAGAGACCCGCTCCGCCGGGCGTTTCCCCGGACTGCCGGAGGGGCGTTTTCCGACTGGGACTGCCTGCGGAATGAACCGAAGCGCCGGGCGGCAGAAACGCCGGGAAACGCCTGGTCCTCCGCGAAACGCGGATCAGCAGCAGGGGGTGGGGGTGCAGCCGCAGTTATTGTTGCAGCCGCAGTTGCAGCCACAGCCGCCTCCGCAGTTGCCGCCGCAGCCGCAGCCGCAGTTACAGCCGCAGCCGCTGCCGCCCCAGCTGGAATTGCTGCCGCAGCAGCACCAGACAATGATGAGCAGGATGATAATCCAGCAGCAGTTGCCTCCGCCAAAGCCAGTATTGCACATAAGATGGAACCTCCTGAGAGATGTAGACCGTTTGAAGCGGCCTCAGTTCATCATATGTGCCCCGGACCGGAGGGTTCCGGATTCCCGAAAAATTTTTGACCCCGGATATCCCGGTCCCGGCGTTACAGCCGCCAGCCGGTGACCATGCCGGCGGCGCTGTCCCGCTCCCACTGGGTGAAAACCCCCTTTTCCATCAGGGAGTCCGCCAGGGTCCCCATGCCGTCGGCCCGGAAGGCGTCCAGGGCGTAATAGGAGACATAGACCAGGTCGGCCCGAAGGAAGGGGTCATTTTGCAGCATGGCGGCCTCGCCGGGAGTCAGAACGCCGGCCTCCAGGGCCCGGGCAAGGGCGTCGGAGAGGTTGGTGTTGGCGGCGGAGCTGTAGCCCAGGGCCCGGAGGATAAACTCCGTGTACTGCCGGGCGTTTACCGGAGCGGAGGGGCGGAACTGGGTGGCGCTGTATCCGTTGGTATAGCCCCGCTCATAGGCATAGCCCACATATTTCTCCCCCTGGGAGCCCTTTTGGATATCGGTGAAGGGGATGCTGCCGGACCAGGCCAGGGCGGCCTCCTCTTCCCCCAGCACCCGGATGAACATGATGAGGGCCTGAAGCCGGGTGGGGGCGGCCTCCAGATCAAAGCCCTGGCCGTATCCGGTGAGACTGCCCCGAAAAAGGCCCAGGGATTTCAGGGCCCCGGCCATGGCGTTGTAATCCGTGGCGGTGGAATAGCTGACGGAGCCGGTTCCCTGACAGTCCACCACGGCGGTCTTGCTGGTAATCAGCACGCTGGCGGCGGTGTCCTCCGCGGCGATGTAGCGGTGATTGGCCGCCAGAGCCCCGCCGGCCGGAACAGCGGCGCCGGCGGTGGCGTCCACCACCTCACCGAAGGCGCAGGTGAACTGCCCGCTTCCCGCCAGAAGCAGCACGCTTTCCCCGGTGGAGAGGGGCAGCAGGTCTCCCTGCTTCAAACGGAGCTCCGTCCAGCCGCCGGCGGAGGCTGGCGGGGCAGACGGGACGCCGGTCCCGCCGCCGTGCTCCAGCAGCAGCGCGTCGGAAGCGTCCAGCCGGGCGTTTACGGCGGCGTCCACGGCGCTGGTGAATACCCCGTTCAGATAGGACAGGGAGGCCAGGGGGTCTGCCGCGTCCCCGGCGGCCATTGCCCAGACGGCCAGCGCCAGCGTCAGCGGCAGAACGAAGAAAAATCCTTTTTTTGGTTTTTTTGATATTTTTGGCATTTTCTGCATGAAAGCGCGTCCTTTCTGTGCCGCGGAAACGGCGTGCACGGCGTCATCGGTTGGCAATGCGGTAGCTGAGGGTCAGCAGGCTGTCCGCAAAGTGGATGTTTTCAATCTTGACCTCCGGCACGGAGCTGGTCAGCTCCACATTGGTGAAGTTCCAGAAGCCCCGGACACCCTGGTCGACGAGGTGGTCCGCCATGCTCTGGGCGACGGCCTGGGGAATGGTCAGCACCACGACATCCACGCTGTGGTTTTTCAGATAGCCGTCCAGCTCGTCCATAGGGAGAATGGGAACGCCGTTGACCCGGGTGTTAGTGACGGCGGGGGAGATGTCAAAGGCGGCGTCCACGGAAAAGCCCGCGTGAGCAAAGCCGAAATTTTGCAGCAGGGCGTGGCCCAGGTTGCCGACGCCGATGATGATGAGATGGTGGTTGTTGTCCACGCCCAGAATATGGCCGATTTCCGTGTGAAGCTCCTCTACATTATAGCCATACCCCTGCTGTCCGAATTCTCCGAAACAGCTCAGGTCCTGGCGGATCTGGGAGGCGGTGATGTTCATTTCCTGGCCCAGGGAGTGGGACGAAATGCGCACGACACCCCTGGCGCAGAGCTCCGTCAGCTGACGGTAATACCGGGGCAGGCGGCGGATGACAGCATCAGAGATATTTTCCTTTTTCATACCATTCACTCCTAAAAAGCCGCTGATGAAAGGATACTTGCCTTCTAGTTTAGCCCAAAAACGTAGACTTGTCAATTTTTTTAACAATCTTTTTCGGAGAAAATTCGAGGAAAAAATTTTTTCAAAAATTTTTAAAAAAGCTTTACAGAACCGGGAAAGTCTGCTATACTACCAAAGTACCTGTGATGCAGGGGTTTTGCGGGCGCGGTTCGGAACGTATGTCGGACCGGCGTACGGCAAAGAGCCCTGCGGACAGGACGGCTGTTTCCTTCAATTTTATATTGTCAGGTATGCGCCCGTGGCGCAGTTGGATAGCGCGTCAGACTCCGACGTTTCTGACAACTCCGGCTGAGATACGGTGCAAAGCCCTGCAAACAGGGGCGTTGGCGGAATGGCAGAGGAAAAAACGCCGTGAGCTGACTACTGTTTGACTACTGTTTCCCCGGATAGCCGGAAAACTGAAAATCTTATATTGTCAGGTATGCGCCCGTGGCGCAGTTGGATAGCGCGTCAGACTCCGACTCTGAAGGCCGCTGGTTCGAATCCAGTCGGGCGTACCAAAAGCTCTAAAAACGCAGTTTTTAGAGCTTTTTTGTAACTTTTTGCATCTATTTTGAAGATTTGAAAGGGAGGATTTCACCATGTCCAAATACGCCGGAACCCAGACGGAGAAAAACCTGCAGGCCGCTTTTGCCGGGGAGTCCCAGGCCCGGAACAAGTACACCTATTTTGCGTCCAAGGCCAAGAAAGAGGGCTTCGAGCAGATTGCCGCCCTGTTCCTGACAACCGCCGACAATGAAAAAGAGCACGCCAAAATGTGGTTCAAGGAGCTGGCGGGCATTGGATCCACCGCTGAGAACCTGGGCGCTGCCGCCGACGGCGAGAACTACGAGTGGACGGATATGTACGAGGGCTTTGCCAGGACCGCCGAGGCCGAGGGCTTCCCGGAGCTGGCCGCCAAATTCCGGGCCGTTGGCGAGATCGAGAAGCACCATGAGGAGCGCTACCGGGCTCTGCTGAAAAACGTGGAGGCTCAGGAGGTCTTCGAAAAGAGCGAGGTCAAGGTCTGGGAGTGCCGGAACTGCGGCCATATCGTGGTGGGCACCGCCGCGCCGGAGCTCTGCCCTGTCTGCGCCCATCCCCAGGCTTACTTCGAGGTCCACGCGGAGAATTATTGAATACATAAACCCGAGTCCATGGAGGTCCCCATATGAAGGTTTTGATGATTAACGGCAGTCCCCGGCCCAACGGCAACACCGCTGTTACCCTGCGGGAGATGGAAACGGTTTTCAAGGCAGAGGGAATTGAAACAGAAATTATTCAGGTTGGAAACAAAGCTATCCGAGGCTGTATTGCCTGCGGCAAGTGCGCGGAAAAGGGCAAGTGCGTCTTTGACGACGCCGTCAATGAAATTGCCCCAAAGTTCGAGGCCTGCGACGGTCTGGTAGTAGGTAGCCCTGTCTATTTCGCCTCCGCCAACGCCACGCTGGTAGCCTTTCTGACCCGGCTCTTTTTCAGCACGCCCTTTGACAAGACGATGAAGGTCGGCGCCGCCGTCGCCGTTGCCCGGCGGGGCGGACTGTCCGCTGCGTTTGACGAGCTGAACAAGTTCTTCACCATCTCCGGAATGCCTGTGGCCTCCAGCCAATATTGGAACAGCGTCCACGGGCGGGAGCCCGGCCAGGCGGCCCAGGATGCGGAGGGTTTGCAGACTATGCGGACCCTGGCCCGGAATATGACGTTCCTCATGCGGAGCATCCAACTCGGCAAGGAGAAATACGGCCTCCCGGAGCGGGAGCCTCCCCAACGCACGAACTTCATTCGTTAGTAGAAAACGATTGAGCGGATGCGGACAGCGGCATGGAGCTTCGCTCCATGCCGCCTGGCTTTTCAGAACACCTCTCCCCTGCTCTATCTTTTGCTGATTCGCTCTTCCTCTTCCCGGCGGAAGGAGTAGGGCAGTTCTGTTGCTCCTAACTCGTGTGCTATCCCACAGGCCAAGCGGAAGCCAGCGATGAAACTTTCCAGAGATACGTCATCCCGCAGTCTTGCCTCGGCATCCACCAGTTCCAACAGCCGTATCTGGTTTCGCCGGTCTAACCTTTTCTCCAACCTACGATGTAGCTGGACTACTTCTGCCTGTTGTTCAAGACAGAGGGTTTCTGTTGAGAAGCGGGCTTTCAGGGCTTGCATATAATCGTACATGCTCCTTCCTCCTCCTTTAGATATCCAAGCCCCGCTGGAGGGCTTCGCTGGCGGCTTTCTTGCTCTTGTCAAAAGCGTGAGTATAAATGTCCAGCGTCGTGGACGGCTGGGAGTGGCCCAGGAGGCCGGCCACCGTTGCCACGTCCGCTCCGTTGGCAATCAGAAGGCTTGCGTTGCTGTGACGGAGGGAATGCACGTTCAGCTTTTCCGGAAGTCCATTCTTTTTCAGAATCATCTTGAACCGCCAGGTGAAGGTGCTGGGCGTCATCGGGTCCTGGCTGTCGTGCCTGCGGAACACAAAGTCCTCCTCCGTCAGCACCCGGTCCTCATAGGCATCCGCCTGCCACGCGCACTCCCGGTGGTACTCTTTGAGAAGGCTCTCCATCTCCGGAGAGAAGTACACATAACGGTCCCCTGCTGCAGTCTTGGTGTCCTTGACGATGATCTCCTCCCCGGTGATCTTCACCACGTTCCGCTGGATATGAATGCTATTTTTCTCATAGTCGATGTCGGACCACTTCAAACCGCAGCACTCACCACGCCTCATCCCCGTGGCAATGATCAGCTTGTAGTAGGTCTCATATTTGAGGCTCTCATTTTCCAGAGCCATAATGATCTTCTGCATGGTTTCCTCGTCCGCAATCACCTTTTCCTTCTTCTTGCCGGAGTATTTGTACGTCCGCCAGGCCGGATTGTGATTGATAAAGCCGCTCTCCATCGCATCGGAGAGGATTCCACAAAGGCAGGCGTGGACTCCCTCAACCGTGTACTCGGAGAGCGGCATTCCAGTATTTTGACTTGTTTGCTTCCGCAGCTCGGTGTAGAGCTTTCGGAAGTGCTCAGGGCGGAGGTCTACTAATTTATAGCCTCCCAGGTACGGCAGGAAGCGGTCAATGTCCTGCTTGTCACGGGCCAGCGTGGACTTCGCCAGCTTGTCCGGGGCGATATCCCGGAGCCAGAGTTGAATGTACTGCGCCAGTGTGATGGTCCGATCTGTCGCCAGCGGTGTGTCCTTGCACTCCCGCTCGAAGAGAACCGCCTGCTCGTTCAGCCATTTTTCTCTCTGTTTTGGCGTCAGCCCTTCCGGCGGCTTCACCGTTTTCTGCTGTGCGGCCCGGCGCTTGCCAGTGTGGTCGTAACCCATGGAGACTACCAGTAAATAACTGCTTCCCCGTTTTCGAATACTTGCCATTTCGCATCTTCCCTTCTGTCCTCAGTCCGGCTGAGGCTTATTTTGCAAGCACAACATACCCCAATTCTTGCCGTACAGCTACTGCTTTTTTGCTTCAGGACGGAGATTCTACGAAAGCACCAATCACGCGCTCTCAAAATCTCTGCCGCTGAAATCGAATACGGTCTGCGCATGGATTTTTGCTGCCTGACGTTTCAGCTGTAACTGCGGGTGGCAGTAGGTTCTCTCCAGGAAGCCGGTGTCTCCGTGACCGGCCAGCTCTGCCACCGTCTGCTTGTCTACGCCGTTGTGAAGCATGGTGGACACAAAATAGTGGCGGAGGGTGTGCAGATGGAACTCTCTCGGAAATCCTTTCTCGTCATAGAGACGGCGGAGGTGCCGGGAGAACGAATCCGGGTGCATCAGCTTCCCAGTCTCATTTGTGAACACATAATCGCTCATCTCAAAGCCGCCAACTTGTGCCTCGCACATTTTCTGGTAGCAATAGCTGCGGAGGATACTGGTCATGTCTTCGCTGAGATAGATTATTCGGGCCTGCCCATTTTTCGTAGTTCCCTCGATCACACCTTGACCTGGAACAGAGCTGAGGGAGCGGCTGACGGTCAGGATGCTCTCGTCGCCATTCATAACGATGTCCTGCCATTTGAGGGCACACAACTCTCCCCTGCGGCAGCCGGTATAGATTGCCAGGGCGTAAAAGGTCTTGTAGGGATCATCTTCGTTGGCGAGAATGTCCAGAAATCTATGGGCCTCCTCATCTGTGGGGATCAGCTGTGTCCTCGATGTTGTCTCCGGCAGGTCAATCATCCGAGCCGGATTTTTCTCAATGATCTCGTTTCGCTTCGCATCGCTCAGTACCGCAGAGGCAACTGTCAAGTATTTCTGGACAGTTGCCTCTTGAATCAGCTTGCCATGGTAGGTTCGCTTCCTCAACTCCACCAGCATATTCTCCAGAGCGATGGGCCGGAGATGATTCAGCTTGATGCTGCCGATCATCGGATACACCGCCTCCAGCGATCGGCGGTAGAAGCCGAGGGTGCTGGGGGCGTATTTTGTCTGCCGCTCCAGCCAGCGGGCAGCGTACTCTTGGAAGGTCATCTCTCCATCCTCGCAGTAGCCGCTCTTGACCTGCTTCTCGAACTCCTCCGCCTCGTGAACGACATACTGCGGAATCCCCCGGCTTCCCACAGACTGCGGGACTGAGATGGTCTTGGCCCTGCTGATCTTTCTGCCGTCAGGACGATAGCCGTTGCTGACGGTGATTTTGAATTTGCGCACGTCTAACTTTTTGATGCTTGCCATAAGAATTCCTTTCTACATACTCATGCCCTGGTTGTGTGTATCGCCGCTCAACTTCTGCCCCATCGCCAGTTTCTTCAGCGCCTCCCGGCGGCGCTGCTTGCTGTCTGTCCAGGTAGACGGCGCGGGAAGCGGCGGCAAATCATTACCGCGCTCCAGAGCTCTGCCCAGCCGGAGAAGGCCGCTTGCCAGATTTCTCATCCAGCCCTCAGCCGGTTCCAGACTGCCGGGATGAAAGCCCACGGTCTGCCGGTATGCGAACAGTGCTTCCAGATTCTCCTTGAGAAAAGTCTCGTCGTGCAAACTACTGTCCCGGCACTTGCGCCCATTGGGACAGGTGAAGGTGATGTGCTTCCGCGTGTCCGACCAGGTGACCTCGTAGCCCTCGTACTCCATGTTCGCAATAAAACTTTCCCGGTCAGTAGCATACTCCAGCGCCTCGTTGATGGCGTGGATCAAATCCAGCTTCCAGCTATCGCTGCGCAGGCCAGCCTGATACTCACCAGGCTTCATCCGCTTTTTCTTTGAGCGCTTCTCCGGCTGCACCAAAACGCTCAGGCCATGGGCGGCACAGATTATGTCGTTGGCTTGACGGTGCTTGAGCAGGTCGTCCGCACTCTGATGGAGCTTCCGGCCCGTCTCACAGCTGACGCTGTTCACTACCAAGTGGTTATGGATGTGGTTGGTGTCCAAGTGTGTCGCCACCACCACCTCGAAGTCTGGGAACTCACGTTGGGCCAACTCCAGCCCAATGGCGTTGGCCTCCTGCGGCGTGAGGGCATCCGTTTCAGCGAAGGACTGCACGAAGTGATAGAACTGTCTGCCGTCGGTTTTCTTGAATCGTTGTTTCGTCGTCATCATCTCCGTGTAGGCGGACTGCGGAACGCAGTT
>NZ_CANTJS010000051.1 GCF_947654275.1 uncultured Oscillibacter sp.
CATATTTCCTATTTTATCTCTTTGAATCCAATTTTGCAAAATTGATTTCCGTGGACTTTCCCTTTCCCCTGTTGCGGTTTGGGGCGGGGTCTGTTATAATAGAGGTCTCAAAGGCCGCGGGCCCTCCCATCCGCCTGCGGACAGGACCATTCAATAAGGAGGATATCACAATGGATCGCTGTGCGATGGCCTATCAATATCACAAGGACGGCTTCAACTGCGCTCAGTCCGTAGCCGCCGCCTGCGCGGACCTGGCGGGCCGCACGCCGGAGGAGGTTCTGGCAGGGCTGGGCGGCTTTGGCGGCGGAATCGGCGGCAGCCACGAGGAGGTCTGCGGCGCGGTCAGCGGCGGAATCTTCATTCTGGGCCTGCTCCGTCCCTTCACCCAGGCAGAGGATGCCGGCGCAAAGCGGGCTGTCTATGCCCAGGCCAAGGAGTTCCGCCGCCGCTTCACGGAGATCTTTTCCCTCAGCCGCTGCGGCGACCTGCTCCGGGCCCGGCCCGGCGTCAGTGAAAAAACCCCCGCCGCCCAGCGCTTAGGGCTCACCACCCACTGCGACATCATGATTGTCACGGCGGTGGAGCTGCTGGAAGCCCTGCTGGCGGAGGAGTCCGCCTGATCTGACATTCCCCCAGGCAGAACGAACCCCCGGCGTCCCTTCTCGGGACGCCGGGGGCTGTTTTTTCATGGGTGTAAGCCGGAGATTTCGGGAAGCCGAGAGTCTCCCGGCAGCTTGGACCGGCCTCAGCTCCCCCAGTACTGCTCCATGTGGGCCCGGGTGACCTCGGCGGCCTTTTTGATGTTCTCCTCGCTGGAGAGCTGATAATAGTCGGGCCGGAAGACCTCGACGGTGCACACGTCCCCCTCAAAGCCAATCTTTTTCAGGGTCTCGGCAAAGCGCCGGTGGTCCAGGCAGTCGCCGCTCTCGCCGGGCCACAGCCGGACTTCGTCGGTGTTGTAGGCCGCGCCGCAGGGCATGTTCTCCGTGCCGTTGAGGTGCCAGACGAAAATCTTTTTGCCGTCGGCCTTCTCCAGGGCGTCCCAGCCGGAGGCCATGGCGTTGAAATGGAACTGGTCCAGAGTCACGCCCACCAGGGGAGAATCCACGGCCTTCACGATGTCATAGGCGTACTCGAAACGGTTGATGGACATGGTGGGCGCGCCGCAGAACTCCAGAGACAGCTTGATGCCGTGGGGCTCCACCTTTTTGACCAGCTCCTTGAGGACGGCCACGGCGTCGGCCCTGATCTCCTCCACGGTGGCCTTCACCGGCAGGTCCATGGAGGGCACCACGACGATCATCTTGCAGTCCAGAATCTGGCAGCGGCGGATGATCTCGTCCAGCTGGGCCATGACGGCGTCCTTCTCCGCCTGGGTCTGCTTCATGTTAAAGAAAATCAGGGCGTTATAGGACAGCATTTTCAGCCTGTGGCTGCGGAAGAAGTCCCCCAGCTGCTCCAGGGTGTATTTCCCGGCGGCAAGCTCCCGGTCCAGGCACTCGGACTGGACATCGATGTAGTCAAAGCCGTATTTCTCGCACAGGGCCAGGTCCTCCAGAACGGAGTGGTTCTCACAGAAGCGGTTGCAGCCCTCGTTAAAACCGATTTTCATAGTTGCGCTCTCCTTTTCACATTGTGTTTGATGTGCGCCCTTCCGCCCGCCTCTCCAGACGGCAGAGCGCATACTGCCTCCGATTTTTTCACGATTTTTGCTTGTTTTGCCTAATTTTTGCATGATATGGTGCAAAACGCCCAGCCGGGCCTGCCGTTTGGGCGTTTCGCGGAGAAAAGAAGTATGTAAAGCGGTGGGCCGCCTTACAGCTGTGTCATACCGGCGGGCCTGGCGGGCCCGCCGGTTCCCCCGGAGATTGCGGCGGTCCGGGCCGCCTCCGGCCTACAGAAGTTCCCGCCTGACGCGCTCCAGGACTTCGGGGTCCTCGCCGTCAAAAATCTGCGGATTTTTGAGTGGCCAGGACTTCCTCCGGTTTATAAAAGCTCCTTCTTAATGCGCTCCAGGGCTTCGGGGGCCTGTTTATCCATCTTCTCCGGGAAGCCGAAGTAGCTGACGCAGATGATATTGTCGCCGCCGGCCTTGGGGGCGTCGGCCTTCAGCTGTTTATTGACGAAATCCATCTCCCGCAGGGTCTCGAAGATACCGTCGAAATCCACTTCCCCCTCGCCCATGGCGGTGTGCTGGTGGATGGTGGCGTCCGCTCGGCCTCTGGCGTTCAGCCAGGGGGGATTCAGGATGTAGCGGCAGTCCTTGGTCTGGTTCCAGGTGTCCGCCAGGAGGACATGGGTCAGCTCGTCCCCGGCGTATTTCAGCATGTGCCGCACGTCGCCCTTGCCCTGGTCGTAGAAAAAGCCGTGGGACGCGGAATAGACATAGCCCAGGTTCTTGGACCGGAAGGACTTCACGATGTCGCAGGTCTCGTCGTTGAGCTCGCAGAAATCGTAGGGATGGGACTGAATTTCCACCCGGAGGCCCTCCCGCTCGATGATGGGCAGAAGCTCCTCCATAGAGCGGAAGAACATGCCGTTGCAGATCTCCTGCTGATTGGGGTCCCCGGAGAACTCCGTGTTGATGACGGGGACGCCCATGTCCACGGCAATCTGAATCATACGCTTCCAGTTGGCCACCGCGTGCTGGCGCTGTTCCTCAGTGGGACCGGACCAGCGGTATACCACGATGAAGCTGGAGATTTCCACGCCGGTCTCCTTCAGGGCCTTCCGGTACTCCTCTTCGCACTCCCTGGAGAACAGGGGATGCTTGTAGAAGGGGTTGATGCGGGGGTGGGGGGACTGCTCGATGTACTTGTAGCCCCAGTCGGCCACCTTCCGGACATAGTCCCGAATGGGCATCTGCTTAGCCAGTACGTCCACGTCAAAGGCAATCTTCATAGGAAACAGCTCCTTTCAAATGATAACAGTCCTTCATAACTTCTGCCGGCGGGCCGCCGGGGGCGGCGGCCCCTTTGTATGTAAGAAATTATGACGTTTGCGATAGATGATGCCGTGCCGCCGCTCCGGGCCGGGCAACCGCCGGTTAACCAGAGGGAACTAACGTTATTTTACTCACTTTTCTGTATGAAAAGCAAGTGCTTTTTCACAGAAGCCGGAAGTCTCCGCTGCCGCCGCTCCGGGCCGGGCAACCGCCGGTTAACCAGAGGAAACTAAAGTTCTTCTGCTTACTTTTCTTTCAGGAAAAGTAAGTTACTTTTTGTAGAAGTCGGGGGTTCCGCCGGTGACCACCTTCTCCATCTGGCCGGAGGTCTGGGACTTCACCAGGGCGTCGGCGGTGATGGAAGCGACATAGCCGTCCCAGGCGGAGGAGCCGCCGGTCTCGCCTCTGAGGGCGTGGTCCACCCAGTCCTGAATCTCCACGTCATAGGAGTCGATGAAGCGCATGATCCAGTTGTCCTCGATTTTGGTGGACACCTGGTTGGCAAAACGGACCGTGGGGAAGGACGGACAGGGCAGGTTCACCACGCCGTTCTCGCAGACCACCTCGCAGTTGATGTCATAGCCGAAGCCGCAGTTGACATTGACCTCCAGCATGACCACGATGCCGCCCCTGGTTTTCATAATCATCACCTGAGGGTCCCGGAGGCCCTCGTGGGCCTTGCTGGAGACCTTGGGCAGAATGCACTGGACTTCGTCCCACTCGTCGTTTACCAGCCAGGGCAGGCAGTCAATCTCATGAATGGCGGTGTCGGTCACCGCCATGGCGGTGGTGTAGCTGGGGGCTACGCCGTCGGCCCGGTGGGTGCACTTGACGACCATGGGAGCGCCGAATTTTCCGGAGTCCAGCAGCTCCTTCACCTGGCGGTAGCCCCGGTCATAGCGGCGCATAAAGCCAATCTGAACCAGATGCTTCCCGGAGGCCATCTCCGCGTCCACAACGGCCTTGCAGTCGGCGGCGGTGTTGGCCAGGGGCTTTTCACAGAAGACGGGCTTGCCGGCCTTGATGGCCGCCAGAACGGGGTCCTTGTGGAACTGACCGGGGGTGGTGACCACCACGGCGTTGACGTCGGGGTCCGCAATGGCCTCATTAAAATCGGTGTAGACCTTGACGCCGGGGCCGGCGATCTCCGCGCCCTTCTTCGCGCCCTCTTCAAACACATCGCACACCGCCACGACTCTGGCGTTCCGGATGCGGTTCTGGATGCGCTCGATGTGTTCTTTTCCAATCATGCCGCAGCCCACCAAGCAGATATTGAGTTCCATCTTCATTACCTCCTGTTATTTGGCCCTTTCAGCCATCTTTGAGCGTCCCGCGCTCATTTGTTCACCTGTTGTTTGCTGCCCGTAAGTCCATCCGGGAACACCCGGAGCCCGCGGACGCGTGGAAACGGCTCTTGCCGGGGCCGTTCCCCCTTCTGTTGTGCGTGCGTGTCTTTGCCTGCGCCTGATTTCCTCTGAGTCTTATTATAGCAGGCGTTCACGAGAACGCAAGAAAAATATGTGAAAAATACCCACAATTCTTTCGGTCTTTACTTGTTGAAAACACCGTGTCCGCCATAATTGCCCCCGGGTTTTTGAGAAACCTGCACAGAATCCGCTCCTCCCTTTTGCGTTCAGCACGCACAGGGCCTGAAGCCAAAGGCCCCAACAAAAAAACAAAAGCAGAAAACCGAACAAGCGCCCCGCATATTCAGCGGGGCGCTTGGGGCCGGGGGGTGTTTCAGGCGGCGATGCCCAGGGGAGAGAAAACGATGTAGATGACCACCGCCAGGGCCAGACCGATGGCGGACACAATGTGCCGGTACTTCCAGGGGGTCAGGTCCACCGCGCCCACGTCCTGGGGCACGTATTCCTCGGCGGGCTTATACTTGTTCAGGTACCACATAATCAGCAGCTCCACGGGGAACAGCACCGCCATGGCATACAGGTAGTGAATGGGATGATCGGTGCCGGGGTAGTTGGGGGCAATCAGCAGGAAGACGCCGTAGCAGACCACGTGGAACACCGTGATGATCTTGGGGGTGTAGGCCGGCAGACGCCTGAACAGGAACACGCCCAGGATGGTGCACAGCACCGGCAGGGACACGAACTGACTCATGGAGTTCAGGAAGGTGGTGATGCCGGAGGCGTTCATGACGAAGGGGGCAATCACGATGGACACACACCCGGCGATGGTGCCGTAGACCTTGCCCACCTTGACGCAGTGGGCGTCGGAGGCATTGGGCCTGAAAGCGGAGCGGTACAGGTCCAGGGTGAACATGGTGGAGGCGGAATTCAGAACGGAGTTAAAGGAGGAGAGAATCGCGCCGAACATCACGGCGGCGAAGAAGCCCATCACCGGTTTGGGAATGATGGCGGAGATCAGTGCGGGGTAGGCAAAGTCGATGGCCTTGCTTCCGGCGGCGGCGATGGAGTCCTGAATGGAAGGCAGGTAGAAGGCGATGATGCCGGGGATGACCAGGTACAGGGGGCCCAGGCACTTCAGGAAGCCGCAGAAGATGGCGCCCTTCTGGCCCTCCTTCAGGGACTTGGCCGCCAGGGCCCGCTGGACAAAGGACTGGTTGGTGCACCACCAGTAGAGATTGTTGAAGAACATACCGGTGATAATCAGGGGCCAGGGCACCTCGGGCTCCGGGGCGTTCCAGGCGTTGACGGCGTTGAGCTTGGCGGGGTCGGTCTCCAGGATGTAGCGCACGCCGTCCAGGATGCCGTGGCCCCCGGTCTGGGAGGCCAGCACGGCGAAGCCGATGAAGGGCACCATCAGACCGCCGATAATCAGGCCGACGCCGTTGATGGTGTCGGACACCGCCACGGCCTTCAGCCCTCCGAAAATGGCGTAGCAGCCGCCGATGACGCCGATGATCAGACACAGCAGGGCCACGGACTGGAAGGTGCTGATGCCCAGCATGCCGGAGATGCCGAAAATCTGCTCAAAGACCACCGCGCCGGAGTACAGAATCACCGGCAGATTCAAAATGGAATACATCACCACGATGACCAGGGAGAACATGGTTTTGGTGCCCTTGCCGTAGCGGACTTCCATCAGAGAGGGAATGGTCATGGCGCCCATTTTCAGGTAGCGGGGCAGGAAGTAGTACGCCAGAACCAGCAGGGTGAACATGGAGCCCACCTCCCAGGCAATGGGGCCCATGTTGGATGCCCAGCTCTGGCCGTTCAGGCCCACCAGCTGCTCTGCGGAGAGATTGGTCAGCAGCAGGGAGCCGGCAATCACAACGCCCGGCAGGCCCCGGCCCGCCAGAAAATAGCCCTCGGCGGATTCCAGGTTGTCGCCCCGGGTCTTCCAGCTGGAAATGACAGCCACCAGGGCCGTGAAAAGGACGAAGGAGATCAGCGTCCACGCGATTGAACTGAAAAACGACATTGTGTCAGCCTCCACTTTCTGTTTTAGGGAAATTGGAGCACGCAAAGAAATGCACGCAAAAGAGGAATTCCGCGGGAAAAACGGGGCGCGCGGCAACGCGCCTCATGGGGGTCAATCAAACATCCTGACAATAAAATATCACATAAAAACTGTTTTTGCAAGGGCAAAATCCGTATAAAACAGCAAAAGAACTCTTTTTGTAGAAGCGCGCAAAAGCCAAGGGGCCTTCTTGTGCAAAATGGGCCGGGAAAGCTGGAAAATTTGCGTGCTGTGCGTGCAAGTTGTGAAAAGTGCGTCAAAATGGGCTTGCAAACAGCGGGCACCCTCTGTTATAATAACATTCAGGATACCAGTTCAGAAGAAAAGGAGGCGTGTATCGGTATGGCAGTCACTTCCCAGCAGATTGCTGAGCTGGCGGGAGTCTCCCGGGGAACGGTGGACCGGGCTCTGCACAACCGGGGCCGTGTAAACCCGGATGTGGCGGCCCGCATCCTGAAAATCGCGGAGGAACTGGGCTACCGGCCCAACGCCAACGGGCAGGCCCTGGTCCGGTCCCGGCAGGGCATGCGGCTGGGGGTCATCCTCCAGTCGGCGGAGACCCCCACCATGCAGGACGTGGCCGTCGGCGTCCGGCAGGCCGCGGGGCCCCTGGAAAACGCCGGGGTGACGGTGGACCTGCGGGAGGTTCAGGGCCGGGATACCGGCAGAGTGCTCCGGGAAATGGACGCCCTGACCCAGGCGGGGGCGGCAGGCCTGGCCATTGCCTCCAACAACACGCCGGACCTGATTGAACGCATTGACTGGCTCCATGACCGGGGCGTTCCCGTGGTTACCCTGAACACCGACGCCCCGGACAGCCGCCGGATCTGCTTCGTGGGGATGGACAACTACCGGGCCGGCCAGACGGCGGCGGGCCTGGTGAAGGAGATGCTGCCCGCCGGGGGGGTGGTGTTCCCCATCGCCGGCCACGTGAACAACGGGGCCCACAACAGCCGCCTCCGGGGTTTTTTAGATACGCTGGACGCGGAGGACGGCAGCATCCGCCTCCTCCCCTTTCAGCCCTGCTTCGACCGGGAGGATTACGCCCACGAAATCACCCAGCACATCCTGCGGGAAAATCCCAGCCTGTCCTGCATTTATATCACCTCCAACGGCCAGCAGGGGGCCTGCCGGGCCATTGAGGAGGAGCGCCGGCGGGGCCGGGTCCGGGTGGTGGCCTATGACCTGAACGAGCCCAACCGGAGGCTGCTGCAAAACGGCGCTCTGAGCTTCGTTCTGGACCAGATGGCCTTTGAGCAGGGCAGCCTCTCCCTTCAGATTCTCTATCAGTATCTTGTCAGCGGCCAGCAGCCGGAGCAGGAACTGCTGTACACCGGCATCCTGATCCGCACCCGGTACAACATTGCCGGCGAGCTCCGGGCTTCCGGTTCCCCGGACTGAAAACCCATATTCACAACCGCGGAAAATTTCCTTGTCTGACAGAAAAAAATCCTCGCCCATTCAGCATCCCCCGGCTATGAAGAGAGCATTTGTCAAAGGGGGATTTCACCAAAAAGATGAAATCCCCCGATAAACCGGATGTTGTCAGTCTTCGTTTTTAGTTTCATTCAGCGCGGCTAAATTAGCCCGAAAGTCCATCTCTCCACACGGAGCCCAAATTGCATAACGGTTCATTTTGAGTAACCCGGCGCAACTCGTCCCGCACCTCCATCAGCGCAAATCCCAGCAGGTTTTGCCCCCGCCACTTATGCGGCTCCTGAGCCTCCGGGGCACTGGCCGGGAGGCGGATACCCCAGATATTATCGTAGGGACTGGCCTCTACCAGCACACTGTCCCCAGTGGAGAGGAGAAATTCCCGGAGGGGGCGGTTCTGGCTGAATTTACACCAGTTACCGCTGAGTACAATGGGGTATTTGAATCTATCCCATATCTTCTGGTCAAAGCCCTGTACTTTGCGTCCCAGAGCCTTGATTTGTTTGGGGTCGTTACATTTTAAAATTTGCTCCCGGATTCTCTGATCTCCGAACAACTCCGCTTTTTCGGCCATCATGTATTGTTCCATGCAGAGATAGGAGTTGGAGTTGCCGATAGGGTAAAAGTCCTCCATCCACCACTGGCTGAGGCAGCTTTTTGTCAAGGTTCCGTCCTGAGCAGGTTGGGGTCCCCAGAACAGACACAGCTCCCGTTTTCGCCCAGCGGCAAACTCCTTCCCGAGCCACTGCCGAGTGTACTTGGGCTTGCCCTCTGGCTGCCACAAATCTACACTGAAGTCACCGTGTTTCAACATTTCGCAGATGTCCTCATCATCCCAAAAGCCCTTCCAAGTCACTGGCTCTGGGAACAAGGCACGGTATTCCACTTGTTCCTCTGAAGAGAGTGTATTCAGCCAATCATAAAATCGGTATGCGTAATCTTCCCCACATCCCATACGCCAACCGATAGAGTACCGCTCAAACTCCGGGAAAGCCAACCAAAGGGGAGGCATGATTTTCTTATTCTGCAATGCCATAGTGATTTAGATGTTCCTCCTTCCGCTCCAATAGCAATTTGTCAGCCTATCACGAACACAGTATAACACCAATAGGGACCATATTCAACCTTTGCTTTTGGACGCTGATAGTAGCAGCAAGCAATGTCTGGGTATATACCAGACGCTTATTGAGGGCCGACCGCCCCCACCCCCTCCGTGAAATTGGAAGCCGCTGCTTCCAATTTTTAAGCCACCTCTGGCGTCTGCTGTCTGCTCTTACCAGCAGAGAGTTGAAGCTGTTTCGCACGACTGATTGGTGCATGACCCGGTATAGCCACCCCTTGCCGACAGACGCACAAAAGCCCGCATTTTGTAAGAGATACGGGGGCCTAATTGTCCACGCAGCGTCAACTGTCTTAAAGAAAAAGGGAGCGTCCCAGGTATCTGGAACGCTCCGGCCTGCCCGTCAGTTTTTTGTTCTTATCAGGCTCATAGACAGGGCAGGTATACGCTCGACACTTTCACCGCCTTCCCACAACCGCCATTTAGCCACAAACGAGCCATTGCCTCTTGTATTTGGGTGGTGGTTAAACTCACCCTTTACAAAATACATCTGAATACAGGTTCTGAGTTTTTCGATGCCGTAAGCCGCCGTCCGGACGGCAGTCCTTCCCAACAACCCGCCGCGCCCTCCGGGGCGCGGCGGGTTTTCAGCAGCCCCTGTCACTTTTGCCAAAAAACCCCTTTCATTGTTGGAGAGAAGCAGAAAAATTGCATAAATGCCGAAAACCCATTGACGGAACTCCCCACAAGAGGTATGATGTCCTTAACGATGTATGATGTTCACAGCGGAGCGGCGGCAGGCTCAGAAAGGAAGGTTACAGATTATGGCAATGAAAAAGACCATGGACGGCAACGAGGCAGCGGCCTATGCCAGCTACGCCTTTACGGAGGTAGCCACCATCTACCCCATCACCCCCTCCAGCCCCATGGCGGAGCATGTGGACACCTGGTCGGCCAACGGCATGAAAAACATGTTCGGCCAGACGGTGCGCCTGGTGGAGATGCAGAGCGAGGCCGGGGCCTGCGGCGCCATGCACGGCAGTCTGGAATGCGGCACCTTCACCTCCAGCTATACGGCTTCCCAGGGCCTGATGCTGATGATTCCCTCCATGTACCGCATCGCGGGGCAGCTGCTCCCCGGGGTGATTCATGTGGCGGCCCGGACGGTGGGCACCTCCGGCTTCTCCATCTTCGGGGACCACTCCGACGTCATGGCCTGCCGGCAGACGGGCTTTGCCATGCTGGCCTCCTCCAGCGTCCAGGAGTGCATGGACCTGGCGGCGGTGGCCCACCTGTCGGCAGTGCTGGGCCGGGTGCCCTTCCTGCACTTCTTCGACGGGTTCCGGACCTCTCACGAGATTCAGAAAATCGACGTGCTGGACTATGACGACCTCAACCGCCTTCTGGACCGGAAGGCCAGCCTGGCCTTCCGCCGGAACTCCCTCCACAGCGAGCGGCCCGTCATGCGCTCCAGCGTGGTGAACCCGGACACCTATTTCCAGAGCCGGGAGGCGGTGAACCGCTATTACGACGCCCTGCCCGGCATTGTGGAGGCCTATCTGAACGAAATCAACCAGCTCACCGGACGGGACTATCAGCTCTTCAACTATTACGGCGCGCCGGACGCGGAGCACGTCATCATCGCCATGGGCAGCGTGTCGGACTGCCTGAAGGAAGTGGTGTCCTATCTGAACAGCCAGGGCCGGAAAACGGGCTTCATCCAGGTGCATCTTTACCGGCCCTTCAGCGTGGAACACCTGCTGTCCGTCCTGCCCCGGAGCTGCAAGGTGCTGACAGCCCTGGACCGCACCAAGGAGCCGGGCTCCGTAGGCGAACCGCTGTATGAGGACGCGGCTTCCGCCCTGGTGAACCGGAGGAACCGACCTCTGCTGCTGGGCGGGCGCTACGGACTGTCCAGCAAGGACGTCACCCCCGCCCAGATGATTGCCGTGTATGACAACATGGCCGGGGCCCGGAAAAACCACTTCACCGTGGGCATCAACGACGACCTCACCCGCCTGTCCCTCCCCGTGGGGGAAAACGTGGTCACTGCCGGCGAGGGAACCATCAGCTGCAAGTTCTGGGGCCTGGGGTCCGACGGCACCGTGGGCGCCAACAAAAATTCCATCAAGATCATAGGCGACAACACGGACCAGTATGTCCAGGCCTATTTTGAATACGACACCAAGAAGTCCGGCGGCGTGACGAAAAGCCACCTGCGCTTTGGCCGGAAGCCCATTCTGTCCACCTACTATGTCACCATGGCGGATTTTGTGGCCTGCCACAACGAGAGCTACATAAAAAAATACGACATCGTCAACGAGGTCAAGGAGGGCGGTACCTTCCTGCTGAACACCGTCTGGAGCGGGGAAGAGCTGGAGCGGAACCTGCCCAACAGGGTCAAACGGCTTCTGGCCCGGCGGCACGTGAAGTTCTACACCATCGACGCCACCAGCATCGCCCAGGAAATCGGCCTGGGAGGCCGGACCAACACCGTTTTGCAGGCCGCGTTCTTCAAGCTCTCCGGCATCCTGCCCATTGACGAGGCCGTGGAGTACATGAAAGATGCTATTGCCAAAAGCTACAGCAAAAAGGGAGAACAGATTCTGAACATGAACCGCGCCGCCGTGGACCGGGGCTTGGTGGGCATCCGTCAGATTGAGGTCCCCGCCGCCTGGGCGGATCTGGAGGCGGAGACCGAGGAGCCGGACCCCACCCTGCCGGAGTATGTCGGCACCGTCATGCGGATGGTCAACGCCCAGAAGGGCGACCAGCTCCCCGTCAGCGTCTGGAAGGACCGGGCCGACGGCACCCTGCCCCTGGGCACGTCGAAATATGAAAAGCGGGGCTTCGCCGCCTTTGTGCCGCAGTGGGACCCGGAGAAGTGCATCGGCTGCAACCTCTGTTCCCTGTACTGTCCCCACGCCGCCATCCGGCCCTTCCTTCTGACGGAGGATGAGGCCAGGAGCGCCCCGGAGGCCTATGTGACAAGGGAGGCAAAGGGCAAGGAGCTCCAGGGCCTGCGGTTCCGGATGCAGGTGGACGTGCTGGACTGCACTGGCTGCGGCACCTGTGCGGCCTCCTGCATCGCAAAGGAAAAGGCGCTGGAGATGAAGCCCATCGCCTCCCAGCTGCCGGAGCAGGCCAACTGGGACTACAGCCTGACCATTCCGGAAAAAGAGAACCCCATGGACAAGTACACCGTGAAGGGCAGCCAGTTCGAGCGGCCCCTGCTGGAGTTCTCCGGGGCCTGCGCCGGCTGCGGCGAGACCGCCTATATGAAGCTGCTGACCCAGCTCTTCGGAGACCGGATGATCGTGGCCAACGCCACAGGCTGCACCCAGGCATGGGGCTTCTCCGTCCCCAGCTTCCCCTACACAACCAACAGCAAGGGCCGGGGCCCCGCCCTGTCCAACTCCCTGTTTGAGAACAATGCCGAATACGCCCTGGGCATGTGCCTGAGCATCAGCCAGCAGCGGGACCGGCTCTACCAGAAGGCACAGGAGTTCCTTCCGGTGTGCAAGGACACCAACCTGAACAAGGCCCTCCGGGGCTGGCTGGACGGCTATGAGTCCAGCCGCTACGCCCGGGTCCTGGCGGACAACGTGAAGGAGGCCCTGGCGGAGACCATGGAGACCGGGCCCATCATCGGATACATGAAGCGGCACCGGGAGCACTTCGTCCGCACCAGCATGTGGATGTACGGCGGCGACGGCTGGGCCTATGACATCGGCTATGGCGGGTTGGACCATGTGCTGGCCTCCGGGCTGGATGTGAACATCCTGGTGGTGGACACCGAGGTCTACTCCAACACCGGCGGCCAGGCCTCCAAGGCCACGCCGGTGGGCGCGGTGGCCCAGTTTGCCGCCTCCGGCAAGAAGACCGCCAAGAAGGATTTGGGCATGCTGGCGGCGGAGTACGGCAACGTCTATGTGGCGTCGGTGGCCCTGGGGGCCAATCCCAACCAGGTCATCACCGCCCTGAAGGAGGCGGAGGCCCACAAGGGTCCGTCCCTGGTCATTGCCTACGCCCCCTGCATCAACCACGGCATCGTCAAGGGCATGGCCTATTCCCAGGCGGAGGCCAAACTGGCGGTGGACAGCGGCTATTGGTTCCTCTACCGCTATAATCCGGCGCTGAAGGAGCAGGGAAAGAACCCCTTCCTTCTGGACAGCAAAGCCCCCTCGGTGGACCTGGAGGAGTTCATGAACGGCGAGGTCCGCTACGCCTCCCTGCGCCGGACCTTCCCGGTGGAGGCCGACGCCCTGATGGAGCGGGCCAAGGCCCACAGCCGGGCGCGGTATGAGAAATACAGGGCCCTGGCGGAACAGGCGTAAGCCCTGGCGAAAAGAACGGGCGTAAGCCCTGGCAAAGAGAACGGGCGTAAGCCTTGGCGAAGGAACGGGCGTGAGCCCCGGCAAAAAAACGGGCATAAGCCCTGGCAAAAAAACGGGCGTGAGCCCGGCACGGCAGCCCGGACAAACAGCAGGCCCCGGCGGATGATCCGCCGGGGCCTGTTCGCATATTCCTTATTTCCGCAGGGCCTTTTGCAGCCAGTCCTTCCCGTCCACGAAGCGGGAGACGACGAAGCAGGTCACATAGTCGCCGGCGGCGTTAATCATGGTGGCCGGGGGGTCCACCAGGTTGCCGATGACCACCAGAATGGGGTAGGCAATTTCCATCTGGGCGGGGAAGAAGATGGAGCAGATGATATACTCGCCGATGTACCCGCCGCCGGGGACGCCGCTCATGCCCACGGAGCTGAGAACCGCCACCAGAATCACGGGGACCAGCATTCCCAAATCCAGCTTCTGTCCGAAGACCCCCAGCACGAAGGCAATCTTCAAAACACAGGAGAAGCAGGACCCGTCCATGTGCATCGTGGCCCCCAGGGGCAGCACCATATCCGCCACATCCTTGCGGATGCCGGTGGCGGCGGCCTCTTCCATATTCGTGGGAATGGTAGCCACGGAGGAGCAGGTGCCCAGGGACACCACGGCGGGCTTGGTGATGTGCCGGAACATGACGCCCACCGCGCCCCTGCCGCCGCCGAACCAGGCAAAGAGGGGCCAGGCGGTGAAGATGTAGACAAAGCAGAGGGGATAGTACACCGCCAGGGCCCGGGCGTAGTTCTCCGTAATCTGGGGTCCGTAGGTGGCCACCAGGTCAGCGAAGAAGCCGAAGAAGGCAATGGGAGCGTAGTAGGTGATGATCTTCACAAATTTCAGCATGACGTTGGCCAGGTCCTCCAGGAAGCGGCCCACAGGGGTCTCCCTGCCGCCGTTGAGATTGACGGCGAAGCCGAAGAGCAGGGAGAACACAATCAGGGGCAGCATGGCCCGGCGGGTCAGCAGGCCGCTGAAGTCGCTGGCGGTGAAGAAGTTGACAATCAGCTCCGGCAGGGTGGCGTACTCGCCCATCTCCTCCGCGGCCAGGTTGGTCCAGGCGGCGGGGACAGGGGGAAAGACCATCATCAGCACATACATAATCACGGCGGCGATGGCTCCGGTGACCACGAAGGTCCCCACCGTCACCCCCATGATCTTCCCCGCCCGCTTCCGGCTCTCCATGTTGGCTACGGCGCTGGAGATGGACGCGAAGACCATGGGGACCACCACGCAGAACATCATGTTAATGAACACGGTGCCCAGGGGCTTGAGGACCGTGGCCCCGGTGCCGGAGATGACGCCGCCGGCCTCGTCCACCTGGGCGGGCCACAGCCAGCCCGCAAGGGCGCCCAGAATCATGGACCCCAGCATGATTGCCAGAAATACGTAATTTTTCGCAATAGATTTCTTTTCCATATGATTCCCTCCATATTAAACAGGAATTAGAAAGCAGGAAAATTTCCTCACTCCTCATTCCTCATTTCCAATTCTTCATCCGTGATTTCGCCCTTGCAGACAATATTGGTGGGTCCTGTGAGCCAGATGTTCCGGATGTCCCCGCCTTCCCGGTCGATGGTCACCCGCAGGGTCCCGCCGGGGACGGAGACGGCCACGTCCTGTCCGGTTACCCGGCCCATCAGTGTCAGGGCCAGAACGGAAGCGCCGGAGCCGGTGCCGCAGGCGTAGGTAAAATCCTCCACCCCCCGTTCATAGGTGAGCTCTGTGATGCCCTGGGGGCTGTCGACGTCGCAGAAGTTGACGTTGGCCCCTCTGGGGAAGGCGGAGGCATGGCGCAGGGCCCGGCCAAGGCCCAGCAGCTTCGTCCGGTCCGCCCGGGACAGCCCGGGACAGAGCACCACGGCATGGGGAATGCCGGGGTTCCCCAGCTCCACATAGGCGCAGTCCCAGGTTTCTCCATGGGCCTTCGCCGGGCGGTGGAGGTCGATGACACTGGGGTCGTTGAGGCGGATGCGGTAGCTCCGCCGGTCCACCCGCCGCCCCGTGACGATGCCGGCGGTGGTCTCAATGGTCTGGGTCTCCCCTGCCAGACCGTTTTCATAGCCGTAGCGGCAGATACACCGGGCCCCGTTGCCGCACATCTCTCCCACGCTGCCGTCGGAATTGAAGAACAGCATCCTGAAATCGCCGCCCTGAAGGGGGGCGTCCACAGCCATCAGCCCGTCGGCCCCAAGGGACATATGCCGTTCACACAGCGTCCGGGCCAGCCCCGGGAACGCCTCCGGAGGCAGGCCCTCCTCCAGATTGTTCAGAATGATGAAGTCGTTGCCTGCGCCGTTCATTTTCCAGAATTTCATCCGGTCCCCCCTCTCAACTGTTGTTTTATTATACCAGCACGAAAATCAAATGAACACCGTGTAAGGTGCTGGAAACCTTGCAAAAAATGCTCTGGCTCACAAAAAAACCCCTGGGCCGTCCCGGGCCCTCGCCCCTCCGCCCGGCGGTGTGTTCCGTCATCCCGCGGGGGTTGCCCCATTCTGGAGCCCATTCCGCGGCGTTCATGGAGCAGAGAGGCGTGTCCTGTGGGGAGAATTTATGTAGGGGGCGGGCTCTGTCCCGCCCCGTCCCCCGAAAGCATGGAGAGCCCGGAAGAACGGGAGGGGGACAGAGCCCCTCCCCTACATGGTATTCTCGCAATAAAATGCGTGAATGAACACTCCCTGGCAAAGGACCCCCTTTACATTTCAGCAGAAACGTGCTATGATAGAGCAAAATGTGATAAATGCAACAAAGGGGGCGGAGGCATGCTGCGTGAACAGGAGCTAAAGAAAAGCCTGCTTTTCAAGGACATCAGCTATCAGGACTACCGGGAGATTCTGGCCTGCTTCCAGGCGGTGCGGCGGAGCTTTCGGGCGGATGAGGTGATCTACGATTTCACCGCCGACACAGTGGGCGTGGTGGAACGAGGGTCGGCCTCCCTGATCCGCATTGACGAGGAAGGGATTTCCACCGTGCTGGAGGACCTGGGCACCGGCGGCGTTTTCGGCAAGACCCTGGCCTTTGCCGGGTCCATGGGCGACAGCCTGGAGGTCGTCTCCCGGACCCCCTGCGAAGTCATGTTTGTGGATTACGCCCATATCCTCCGGCGCTGTGAGCACGCCTGCCTGCGGCACAGCGTCCTGGTGCAGAATATGCTGGCCCTGATGGCGGACAAGGCACAGGCCTTGTCCCAGCGGGTGGACGTACTCTCCCGCCGGTCCATCCGGGAAAAGCTGCTGTGTTATTTCCGCCAGCTCAGCCAGCAGGCCGGCGGGTCCACCTTCACGCTGCCCTTCTCCCTCAGCACTCTGGCGGACTATATCGCCACGGACCGCAGCGCCATGATGCGGGAGCTGAAACGCCTCCGGGAGGAGGGAACCGTCCGGTCCGACGGGCGGCAGTTCACCCTGCGGCAGTCCTGAGCGGCGGCGGACCTCTTTGATATTACCGCCGAAAAAAATGAGGAAAGGAAGCGGCAGCGATGACGGAAAAGGAAAAAATGCTTCGGGGCGACCCCTACGACCCCACCGACAAAGAACTGACGGACCTCCGGGCCAATGCCCACAGACTTTCACAGCTCTATAACGCCGCCTTTGATACCGAAGAGGAAAAACGGCGGGAGCTTTTAGACGGACTGATGCCGGACCATGGGATCAACTGTTATTTGCAGGGCCCTATCCAGTTTGACTACGGTGTGTTTACCTCGGTAGGAGACCATTTCTATGCCAATTTCAATTTTACCGTACTGGACACCTGTCCTGTCGTCATCGGGGACCATGTATTCTTCGGCCCTAACTGCACCATTGCCACAGCGCTGCACTATTTTGACCCCATTCTGAGACGGACCCGCCAGCGGGAAGACAGGTCCTTTTATGACATCGAATTTGGAAAGCCTGTTGCCATCGGCAGCGACTGCTGGTTTGGCAGCAATGTGGTCGTCTGCGGCGGGGTCACGATTGGAGACAGATGTATTATCGGAGCGGGCAGCGTGGTGACCCGGGATATCCCCGCCAACAGTCTGGCGGCGGGCAATCCCTGCCGTGTAATCCGCCAGCTGGACGAGCCGCAGGAAGCGCCTGCCGCCGGAGGCGCGGCCTCCGGTTTGGGCGGGGACGGCCTCCCGCCCTTTGGCGATAAAAGCGATTGACGGAACGGGCCGGGTGTGTTAAAATGAAAACAATGTGTCAATGGCAGGATACAGACCCCGTGTTCTCAGAACCTGTATTCATCGCCGGGAGATGCCGGACGGGCCAGGATTTTTCCCGCCGGACAGGGAGATTTTCTGGGGCAGTCCGACGGACTGCACGGGAAACCGACGCGGCATGGCGGCAAAAAAACCGGCCGGACGGCGTGCAGCGGTTGTGAATCCAGGTTCTTAAATTCAGACCATCATTATGAGGGAAAGAAGGAAGCCATATGTACAAAATCGTCAGAAAAGAGGCCCTGCGCCCCACCGTGACGCTGTATGAGATCGAAGCCCCGCTGATCGCCAAAAAGGCCCAGCCCGGCCAGTTCATCATCCTGCGGGTGGACGAGAAGGGCGAGCGCATCCCCATCACCATCAACGCCTATGACCCGGAAAAGGGCACCGTCACCATCATCGTCCAGACCGTGGGCGCGACGACGGAGAAGCTCTCCCACCTCAGCGAGGGCGACTGCCTCCAGGACTTCGTGGGTCCCCTGGGCAAGGCCACCGAGACCGAGGGCAAGAAAAAGGTGGCCGTTGTGGGCGGCGGCGTGGGCTGCGCCATCGCCTATCCCGTGCTGAAGAAGTTCCACGACGACGGAGCCGAGGTCCACGCCATTGTGGGATTCCGCACCGAGGACCTGGTGATTCTGGAGGAGGATTTCAAGAAGTCCAGCGACCTTCTGGTGGTCTGCACCGACGACGGCAGCTA
>NZ_CANTJS010000052.1 GCF_947654275.1 uncultured Oscillibacter sp.
TCATCCTTCTACTGTTTTCTTCCTTTAATGTCCTACATGTATTGTACTCCTACACATTCGCGGACAGCTCCACTCACCGCTCCCTGGATTTCTTCCGATATTCCCTCGACGGAGCCGTTTCCCCTGCGTGTTTTTGGTACTGAGCCAGCTCCTTGATAAGTCCCTCCGCCCGCTCTCGAACAGCTTCGGAAACATCTGCTTTTACCGTCATAGCAGCAATGGCCAGTTTCATCTGACTGCCTTTGGCCGCTCCTCCCTTTTGAAGGGACCGCACGATCCCCGCAACAGCTTCGGCCCGAGAGGATTCGTCATCCAGAGACGGATAGCATTCGTGCAGGAGATCGTAATATCCGGCGGCGATCCGCCCCGGCGTGGCGGAGGGAAACCAGGGGTTATCCCACTCCGCGAAAGGAACCACGGACAGCAGTTGACGGCCCCCGTCCTCCCGCTGCCACACCCGCACCCGGTCAAAGCCGATTTCCCGCGAAACACAGGAGAGAATATCCATCACGGCAGGATCGTCCCGGATGCGTTCTATCCGGGTGAAATCGGTGGTAAGGTGGTTTTCCCCCTGACGCACATGGAGAATGTCAACGGCGCTCATGCCGTCCGCGCTCTCGATGCCCAGGGTCAGGCGGGCGGGAGGCTGCCCGTCCGGGCCGGGTTCAACAGCCTCGCTGTTGTAAGGTTCGCCCCGCAGCCCGTCAAACCGGGCCTTGGCCGCTTCAAAAGAGGGGAAATATTCCAGCAGACAGCGGTCCACGCCATTGTTCGCCCAGGTTTTGAGATCGGGGATGATGTAAAATTTCCACCCGGCAGCGACACCCTGGGCCGGTTCCTGAACAGGCTCCGTCTGCTCCGGCACAGGCTGCTCCCCGGAGAGAGGCCGGAGACAGTCCAGGTGCCTGGCGGCGTAGATGGCGTTGTCGGTGAGCTGCCTCTGCCACGCTCCCATGCTGGGTGCCCATTTGAAACCGCTGTGCCGCATGGCGGAGCAGGTATCCCGATCAGGCTTCTCATCGAAGAACACTTGCAGGCGATTGGCCTGCCGGTCCATCCTCACCTCACCGCCGTCAAAGGCCCAGCCCTCGTAGTCCGTTTCCGCCCTCTTGGTCAGCTCTGCGATCCGCTCTTTCGTCTGGCGGATCACGGCGTTGTTATTGGTGAGCCGGAAACTTGGATAGGGCTTCGGCTCCGGGCGTCGGTCACGGGCCATGGACGCCTTCAGCTTCTCGATCCGCACCGGGTCCAAGCCGGGACAGCCCTCCAGGGTCTTATGCTTGCGATAATAGGCGTTGACCGCCTTCATGGACTCCTGGTCCCGCTCCAGGCCCTCCAGTTTGAGCTTCAGCTTCTGGACGGCCTCCGGGTCGTCGGCGCTGATGCCTCCTTTGCCCGTGCCGCGGATTTTATCCAGAAGGCCCTGGATCTCCCGCCACTCCTCCATGGCCGCCTCGTCGGCCCGGTTCTGCTTCTCCTTCTTCCGAACCGGGAAATTGCTCCCTCCGGCCACCAGAATGGACGGCACACGGGCGGCGATGGCGTTGCGCTTGTTGATGTTATCCGCCAGTCTGCGGGCGTAGGTATCCAGCAGGCGGTCGATCCGCTCATGGTGGATGGGATCCACCTTTCGTTTCTGCTCCTCTGCGATCCGGGCGGCCTCGTCCACGGACCTTCGGTACTCCGCCGTGGCGCTGCCCGCCTTGTAATCGAAATAGCTGTTCATCTCCTGGGCACGGCGGGCCAGCTCCTCGTTGATAGGGTAGTAGTTGATCATCTTCCGCCTCCTCGGATCTTGAATTTTCTGCGTCGTACAGTCACCTTCTGTGTGCGTCCCTGGTATTCATCAAACTGCTTCATCAAGCTGTCAACTCTATGATGTACCGCTCCGGGAAGTCCCGCGTCGGCGGCATAAGTAACGGCCAGCATCCGCGCCTGTCCGGCGCCGCGTTCGCCGCTTTGAATCAAACGGGTCAACTGACCAACGTGCTTTCTCCTTTCGGAAGGGCCGTCCTCCGTCACCGCGCCGCATTGGACCGCCAGCTCGTAAACTCCGGCGGCGATACTGCCCGGTGTGGCGGCGGGGAACCAGGGATTGTCCCATTCCTCAAAGGGAACAGCGGAGTGCCCTCTGCGCCGCACCAGATCGAAGCCGATTTCTCTGGATACCCGGCACAGGATTTCCGACACAGCCAGGTCCTCCAGCAGACGGTCCATCTGAGTAAAATCGGTGACGAGGCAGTTTTTCCCCCGACACACATGGAGAATGTCGGCGGTGCTGAGGCCGTCCTCGCTTTCAATGCCCAGGACCAGACAAGTGGAAGGACCTCCATCGGACGCCGGTTCCGTGATCTTGCCGCCGTAGCCCTGAGAGCGCAACTCCAGGAAACGGGCCTTTGCGTTTCGAAACGACGCGGTGTATTCTTTGGCGCCCAGATCGGGGATGATGTAAAAATACCAGCCGTTCCTGGGCGAGGAAACGGGGTGCATGACGCCGCCTTCTGTTTGCGCGGCCAGTTCCGAGAGGCGGAGCCTTACGTTTCGGATTTTGCAGTGGTGATTGACAAGAACGCTGCTCCCATAGGGGGCTGTTTGACCGCTTTGAGCCATAGAGGCCGTGAGTGTCTCGATCTCCTCGGGCGTGAGTACGGAACAGCCCTCCAAAGTCTTATGTTCCCGGTAGTAAGCGTTGACTTCCAGCATCAGTTTCTGCCGAGCCTCCAGCCGCTTGGCTCTGGAGGTCAGCTTCTGAACGAGGTCCGGGTCCCCGGCGCTGATACGGGGCGCTCTGGCGCAGTCGCCGGAGTCCTTTTCAACTTCAACGGCAGAGCCTCGGATTTTGTCCAGGATGCTCTCAATTCTCTGCCGCTCCGCCTGGTTGGCGGCGGCGTCCCGCCTCTGCCGTTCTACTTTCTGAGCGGGAAAGTGAAGGCCCTTATGGCCAAAGAGGACGGACGGCAGCCGGGCGGCGATAGCGTTCCCGCGGTTGATATTCGCCGCCAGTCTGCGGGCGTAAGCGTCCAGCAGGCAGTCGATCTCCAGGTGATGGTCGGGAGGCGCCTTCCGTTTCTGCTCCTCCGCGATCCGGGCGGCCTTGTCCACGGATCTTCGGTATTCCGCCGTGGCGCTGCCCTCATCGTAGCGGTCAAAGCTGCTCATCCGCCTGGCTTTTCGAGCCAGCTTTTCGTCAATTGGGTAATACTGAATAGAATACCACCTCCTTGTTCGGGCATTCAAAAACCGGAGAATGTGAAACACGTTCCCCGGCTATCGTTGCAGTCCCATCTTTTTCCTGGGGGCCTTTTGCCGTGAGGGGTAGGGTATAAATTCCTCCTCTCCCTCAATGATGCTGAATTCCGACCGCAGGAGATAATGTGTTTCGAGCTTTTGATGTTCATGGATCATATCAATAGCGGTTTCTCTTGTGGCTGTGCTTCCGCACTGCTTCCCATCTTTGAAGACATAGAATCGTTTCACTGGCTACTCCTTTCTTGGCACAGGCGCTCATCTTCCATGGTGGTGCTTCTTCACTGAAACAGTCCGTTTTTCTGGAGAGGGCGGCAGCAGTTCGGCGGGCGGCGTATCGGAGCACAGCAGCCCCAGGAGACTGTACTGCGCTCCGATATCCGTCGCTGTGATCTCCTTCACGCACAGCCGCAGCCAGGGGAGCTGCTCTCCCATCCGCTGGGACAGAAGCACGACGTCCATGGTGGTCATCGGCTCTGCGGAGACGTACACGGAGTTCTGCCGCCATGTAAAGCCCTGCTTTTCCATGAACCTCCGAATGTCCTGATAGGCTTTCCGGTAGTGGTGTTCGCTTTGCGCCCGCTCGCCTCGGGGATAGTGGGCCTCCAGTGCCTCCTGGCTGAGATCGAAGGTGATCTGCTTTCGGTTTTGGCTCATATCTCGCTGCGCGCCTTCCCGGCCTGGGCAAGCACATCCTCCTCGCCGTTCTCGTCCTGCCAGACACAGGAGGCGGCGCACTCACGGAACCAGTCCGCCCGCAGCAGGGACAGGATCACGTCCCACATGGTGGCAAAGTCGTCGCCGTGGCCCTTGTCCTGGAAAATCAGGACCTCGCCGTCTGAGACGCAGGGCAGATCATGGACGGCAAACAGGCTCTTGACCGTCTGCCGCGCATTCTCCAGGGTAAGGCCCCGCTGCTCCAAAGCGGCCTTGTCAAAGGAAATTTTCACGTTCATTTTGATGCCTCCTTCTATTTGGTAGCCCACATCATACCGTATCTCGCCGGCCATATCCAGAAGAATCGGCAGACAGTCACACCCTACGCCACTCCCGCCAGCTCCCGCTCGATCCGTTCCCTGGCGAGGCGGGCGTAGTCGTCCGTGACCTCAATGCCGGTGGCGGTGTAGCCCTCCAGAACAGCGGCCAGGATGGTGGTGCCGGACCCGGCGAAGGGGTCCAGGATGTGCCCGCCCGGCTCCGTGATCTTCACGATGTCCCGCATGAGCTGGAGGGGCTTCTCCGTCAGGTGGATGCGGTTCTGCGGATTGCCGTACTTGAACACGCCGGGGAGGCAGGGGACGGGGCGGCTGATGGGCATGTCGCCGTTGGAGCCCCACACTATGTACTCCGCCTGCTGGCGGAAGCGGCCCTTCTGGGGGCGGGAGTTGCCCTTATCCCAAACAGCGGTGCCCCGCCAGATCCAGCCCGCCCACTGGAGGGCGTCGGAGGCGGCGGGGAGCTGCCGCCAGTCGATGAACATGCACACCGGCGCGCCGGGCTTGCACAGCCTCCGGGCGTCGGATAACCACTCTGCCGCCCAGCGGGTCCAGGAGCGCTGGTCCTTGGCATCTCCCTCAAAGGGGGGAGGGGCGGCGGCGCCCATGCTGGAATACTTTTGGGCGGTAGACTTGTTCTTTTCCGCCTGGGTCCGGCCCCCGGAGGCGTAGGGCGGGTCGGTGATGACAGCGTCGAAGGTACCGGGGGAGAAGCCCTCCAGCAGCTTCAGGGCGTCGCCCTGGAGAATGGTCCACTTGGGGTTATCGTTCATATGCGCTCCTCGCTTTCTTCTTTTGAGATTTTTGGGGTTCGATAGAAGGCTCGGGCAGGTCCATGTCCACATACTCGCCAATGATGCCGAGGGCCTTGCCGTAGCTGCCGGAGGCTTCACAGCGCCGGAACATCTCGTCGATCTGGTCCCGCATCCCGGCCTCCTTCAGCAGCATGGAGGCCCGGCCCAGGATGGCGAAGATGTTGCCGTCCTGATCCAGCAGCTCCATCTTCGGCTTCCGCGGGACCTGCGGCTGCTCGATGAAGCCGCCCAGCCGGTTGGGGACATAGTCGGACAGCCATGTGCCGCCGAACCGGCCATGGGTCTGGAGCCGCCACATGGCCAGCTTGCCCATATCCAGTTCTACACCCTCAAAGGAGAACAGCAGATTGGTCAGGCCGTCGTGCTGGAAGACGGAGACGCTCTCAAAGCGGCTGCCGTCCAGCAGGATTCCGTCCTCCGTGAGCATGCTGTTGATGCCGTCCAGCCACTCCTGGAGGTCCCCGCCGCAGCCCTGGAGGACGAGGCCCTCCTTGCCGTCCATATGCCGTAAGTTATCTATGGTAATCTGCTTTACCGTATTATCGCTCATGCTGATGCCTCCCGTTTTTCTTTTCTTGCAGATTTTTCTTATTAATAGCCGGATGGTGATCCACCCAAGTATCCCGCAGGGATTTACCCGTGTCCTTTTGGCAGATTTCTTCCATTGATTTAACGATCATCTCCTGTTCGGAGGGCAGAAGTTCAACTGTCTCCCATTGCTCCCCGCCGTCACAATCCTTGATACACAGTTCGCCCCGCAGCGTCCGAGAGACAGGATCATATTTTGCGTACAGATCACAGGAATCGTCTACATTGGGGTACACTTGAAAGCGCTTTCCCACATCAAACCATATTTCGATGTACGCAACGATCTCTTTCCTGGAAAAGTCCATAACCGGGTCAACGGCGATCTCATCTTTTGTAAACGGCCTTTTCTCCGGCTGTTCCGTATCGCTCCCAATGTCCTCCCGGACCCTCCACAGCATATGGCCCATTTCACCCCGGTGATCGCAGCCGGTGATTTCGGACTCCCAATAGCCCCGCACAGTCTCCAGCGGATCATCAAACCGGAGCAGGAAGGCCGCATCATCTTCATCGCAGGCATCCAGAAGTTCTTCATGGAGCTGCTGGGCGGCGGTGATTTCCGGGGCCATGGCAATTAACTCAGAAACCGTTTTCTTCTGGAGAGATTCCATAAAAGCCGTGTAATTTGCATCCAGCCGTTTTTGCAGAACGTCCTTCCACTCATGACTCATCGATCCCGCCCTCCTTTCTGAGCGGGCCGCTTGCGGGGCCGGATGCGCTGGGGCGGTTCCCGCTCAAAGACGACGGGAATGCCCAGCTCCTGGGCACGGCGGATCTCCGCCCGCATCCCCTCGGTAATCGTGGAGCCATAGACATGGACCTGCTGGCAGGACTCCACCAGCCGCAGACCCATCTCCCGCGCCGCCTGGTCCTGGGCGGGATGCTCCGGGTCAGCGATAGGCGGAAACATGAGGTGGGGGCAGATCGGGATGCCGCCTGCCCGGAACACCTCCTGGGCCTTCTGACGGGCAAACTCGATGTTGTTCTCCACATCCCCCCGCAACGGGGCGCAGATATATACCATCTGCGGGCCGTCCTGAACACGCTCTTGCTGCCGGTCCCGAAACAGATCCAGATACTGCGCCACGGCCTGCCGCATTGTCTCATAGTCGGCGTCGGTGGGACGGTACACATACCAATCGGTTTCGTGGTTGTATGTCCAAATATGAGGCGACACCCCGAATTTATACTGCGGATGTTCAGGAGGGAACTTCCGGCCCAGCAGGTCCCAAAAGAAGACTTCAAAGTGATCTAACGGTCCCTTCGTGCGGTCGATCACTGTGACGTCCATGCCGTTGTCCGTGAGGTCCACCCGCGCCCGCAGATTCTTTCCCAGCGTTCCGAAACAGCTCTGTCCAACATAATAGGGGCTGCTAATGATCTTCCCGTCATCAAACAGCTTCCGCAGTTCTCCCTCGAAGAAATTCATCGGTCCATCCCCTTTCGTCTAGGCGGCTTCTCCTGTTTTTCAGGCAGCTGACGGTTCGGCCTCAGCACATCTCTGAACGGATCACGGATGATGGAGCGGCCATGCCCGTCAACGACCAGGGCATCCGGCATATCGTTGAAAATCTGTTCTTCCCGGAGAATTACGGCGGTTCCAGTGATGCGCACATCCCCCATCACCGTGCCGAACACGACGCAGTGTCCGTCAAGTTTGGGGTATTTGCCGCTATCCGGGGAGCTGAGAATTCTGGCGGAGCCGGCGGCCCTGGCATGATCGCCGAAAACCGCGCCCCGAATGAAGGCGGAGTCCTCCGCCCTGGCGTGGCCGGACAGGGAGGCCCTTTGCGACACATACGCCTGCTCACAGGCGATTGCCTCGCCGCGCAGACAGGAGTTTCCGTCCACGGAGGCATTTCCGGCGGCGATGGCGTCATCGAAAATCCAGGAGGCGTCGTCCGCCTCTTGGGAGAGATTAAATTCCCCTTCCACAAAGCCGCCCAGGTCCCCGGCCCGCACCTCATTCCCGACGTCCCGCAGGGCGCGGATACGGTGGAGAAAGGGGTACTTTTCGTGGGCGATATCGGTGATTTCAAATTTTTTGCTGCTCGTTTTCATCATCTCCTCTTTGCGTGAAGCAGGGGGACTGCCCATCAGGACAGTCCCCCTGTTGTAAGTAAGATCGTGTTTTCATGCCTTTGCCGGACCACACGCCTCAATCCAGTCATCCAGGTTCAGGCTGTCCGCCATCAGAATCGCCAGATCGTGGATTGCCGCGCGATCCTGGGCATCCGCCAGCTTGATTGCCGTCTCGAACAGTCCCCAAAGCAGCTCGACGATCATGGGGCCGTCGTAGCTCTCCAGACACTCGTCTCGGGGCAGAACCTCCTCTCCATTGCCGCTGAGGATGTTCTGCTTCTGGCGCTGGATCAGATCGACACTGTTTTGCAGGGCCTCCTGAGACAGCCCCCACGCTTTTGCGATGAGTCCAACTCCAGTTTCCAGTATGGCGATGGACGGGTGGTCGGGCTGTCCGCCCAGCTCCAGGGCGTCGATTGTTTCCGTGGTGATCTGTCGGAGCAGCTTCTCCGGTGCGGGGTGATTTTCAATTTTTGTCATGTCATCGAACCTCCTTGATACTTTTTTGCCAGGGTTCCTGCCCACAACAATACCCGATTATTTGGGAGAAAGCCATCACGATATCCAACGAAAAAACAGGCGGAATCCCGGCGAAACCAACAGGGGAGAGGCTATCTGTCTCTTGACTTGCCCTGCTTTTTAGGACCCGCCTTCCGGCGGGGCGGGGCCTTGTCCCGGTGGAATGCCTCTGCAAACCGCCGTTCCGCCAGTTCCCTCCAGAGAGGGTTATAATCGATCTGAACACGATTTTCTTCCGCCGCAAAAGTAATATGGGCGGCAACGGCGGGGCAGGTTTTGAAAATGGCGGTCATGGCCTGGATCATCTCCACGTCGTTGCTCATGAACAAACGGTGGGAGGAATTGTCGGTCTTGGCAGGGCAGGAATTCTTGTCGTTCCATAGCAGCGCGACGGCGTTGGTTACGGGGATTGCGTGTTCTTTGGCGAAGGTTCTTGCCCGCAGCAGGATTTTCTCCGGCTGGAAGCTGCCGAAATCCACCGTGTAGAAGGCTTTCACGTTCCCATTCTCCTGGACCGAAAGCAGGGCCAGGGGGCTGTTCTCGTCCGCCGACTGCGGCGTGTGAAAGCACATCAGACGGCCCTGGTCCGCCAGCGCGGCCACCTGCGGCGCTGTCCCGCCGTGCTGCATATAAACGGCGGCGGCGACCAATTCGGAGGGCAGGATTTCGGCGCATGAAATGACGCCATAAACAGCCTGTACGGTTTCCGGGCTGAAATTGTGCTTGAGAAAGCCGAAGGACGTCATCATCATTTGTAAAAAGTTATCTGAAAACTCGTCGCACATATCCAGGCCATAACCGTACCAAGCCTCTGTGGTTTTAGCGTCCGGGCGGGGGACAGCCTGCCGGATCAGATGTTCAAATTCTTCCTTTTTTATGAGAAATCTATCGCTCCTTTCCCCTCTGCTTCTTCCTGGGAGCCTTTGCCTGGTTGGAGGCGGGGGCCGGTTTCGAGCCGCCCTTGTCCACAGCCGGAGCCTCGTCCGGGCTTCGGTACTCATAGCTGCTCCCATCCGCGGTCAGGCACAGATCATAATCGGAGAGGTCAACATTCATGATCTCCGCCGCCATCTCATAGGCTTCCCGGCTGCCGTCCTCCGGCACGTTGAGATCGATGACCTCACCGCCTTTCAGGGTAAGCTCACCGACATTGTGGCCGATGTCCTCATCCGCCCAGCGATAGGTGATGGCCTGCTCCGGGTACTTTCTGGACAAGAGTGTTATAATTTGGGGAACAGAATCCCATGCGGTGAAGAACTCCATGGTATCAGAGCCCTTCTTCAGAGGCGGGAATCCATAGGCGTTCCACTTTGTCCCCCAATTGCGCTTGCACCATTCGTACCATGTGGGGCTGCCGAACCGCTGGATGTTGCTGTATGCCTGTTCGCCCAGGGCCCAAGCCTCCGGGTCGGCCACCCGCTTTTCACGATACAGCTCCTGGCACTGGCGAAGACTCAGCGCGTATTCAGCGGGGGTCAGACCCGGTTTCTTCTGTGCCAGAGCCTCCAGCGCGTGGTGGTATTCCTGTACCAGCTTCAGGCCCCGATCCGTTCTGGTGCCGTCCTCCATATTCAGCTCCTTGGGCATGGGCAGCAGCTTGTTAAAATCAATGCTGCCGAGGGGCTGGCCCTCCATCCGCACATCGTGGAGCATCTTCCGGAACGCGGCCAGCGACGCGCTGTCCGATCCGAATGTGATTTGATTTGTGATATTGTTAGGCATGGTTTCCTCCTTTCCATGCGGGAGGGGAGCCATCCGCAAAGACGGCTCCCCGCATCCATACTATTTTGTATTCATATTTGCGCGCAGGCGCAGGTTTTCCTGTTCCAGACGGGCCAATTCCGCCAGGATCACCTTTGCGGCCACATCCTGATCCTCATAGGCGCCCATAGCGCCGTGATCTGGATCGTTTGCCACCAGAGCCAGTATCCGTTTTGCTTCTTCCAGATTCATACTTCTATTTCCCCCTTGATGTTGTTTTGGGACTTCTGGCCCCAAACAATACCATGTTTGCGGGGGAAATGTCTATCACGATACTCGACAAAAGAATGGGGGAAATTCCGGCGAAACCAACAGGGACGGAGCTATCGGTCCCGGCCTTTTGCCATACACCGCTTCCTGGTCGGCCTTGCCTGTGCTGCTCGTGTCGCAGGAGGATCTGTTCGAGACGCACTCAGGGCTTTTTCTATGTCCTTGGCGGTATTTCCGCATGCATCAAAAACCTGATTCAGCAGATCTTGGGGAATATCCGCGCGGAACCAATGCTTGTCCCCGTCCTGATCCATGTAAAAAATATTACGGCAGTCCTCGGGCGAATTCCCCGTATCCGTCACCAGATAGCATTTCTTCGCCGCGAAGCTGTAGTTGACGCACAGCCCAAAACAATTCGGACCGAAATTCCAGGATTCGATTTCTCTTGCCGCGGCCTGGACCTCCTCTGGGGGATTGGATACGTCGGCCCAAAAAATTATGACGTCATCGGGAAAGATATCGTAGTGTTCAATTCCCTTGAATTCCATAGTCTATGCCGCCTCCTACGCGGCGCTCTGGAGCGCGTCCTGGTCCTCCTGCCGGAAGAGGGCGTCGATGTCCGAGAACTTCTGCTTGCGATTGAACTTTTCTGTTGCCTTGCCGGGTATGGCCTGGAGCTCCAGCATCCTGGCCCACAGGTCCGGGTGGAAATCATAGAGGTGCCGCAGCTCCGCCCGCCTGGCGTTGGGGCAGAACCAGCAGCCACCCCGGTCGGTGAAGTCATAGACAGGCGAAAGCAGCCCCGCGTCCTCGCAGAGCTGCCGTGCATCCTGTTCTGTGAAATTGTACTTTTCCAGCAGAGAAACCTGTCTGCCGCCCTTCAGCCGGAGAAGCCGGTCCTGTTCATCCAGAGCGATGCCCACATACTGTACCGTCTCAGAGGGCAGGGTTTTCTGGTACCGCTCAATAGGGCGGACCTTGCAGTCCCGCTGGACCGCGCACTTCCCGCACAGGGGGAAAGAGCGGACCATGCCCTTTTTCGGGCCTCGGGTGATCCTGCCGGTGAACAGCTCCACATAGGTCTTTTTCGAGCGGAGGACGATCACCCTGACGCCCATCCGCTCCAGAGCGGGGATGGCGGTTTCGTAGATGAAATCCCGGTGCTCCGGCACCTCGCCGGAGATACCCTCGTCGAACATGACTTCGCAGTAGACCGCCTCGTCCAGCGGCTCCCCGTGGGCCTTGGCCAGCAGGACGGTCGCTAAGGAATCCTTGCCGAAGGAGCAGGAGGCGATGAACTTGGGCCCTTCCATATCAGCGCTCCTGAGCGGGCGGTTTCCGCTTCCAAACGGGCGGGTTCAGAAACCGCTTTGCCTCTTGAAAACCTACCGTATCCACATAGTACGCCTTTTCCGTCCCACCCCGATTCAACACGATTACATCGCTCATGGACAGGGAGTGCATCCGCTGCCCGAAGGGACGGCTGTCCTGATTGTGCTTGAGGTATAAATCATCCAGGGTGACCTTGGGGGCCAGGACGCCCCGGTAAGCCCTCCGGTAGTGGGAGAAACGCAGTTTCGCCTTTGCCTGATCGTAGGGCATGAAGGCGTAAGGCACAGCTCCGATGTCCCCGAGTTGGTAGATGGTGTAGGTGTCGAGGATATCGCCTTCCCTGGGATGCTCCGGCGCGTAGACCGCTCCGCGCTGCTCGGCGGACTCAGCAAACTCGCAGATATGGAAGGTCCTGCCTCCAATGATAGCATGGTAGTCATCCAGATACCGACAGGGGAGAAGCTCCCGGTCGCCGCCGAAGGGCGTGAAAACGATACTCCCTCCGTCCGGCACAAAGAACAGAGTGTTGTAGCTGCTGTCAATAAAGCGGATTCGTGCGCCGCCCTCATCATTGGGGAAGGCTACAACGCCAGCGATGTTGACGGGGGTATCACCCCTCATGGCTGGGCCTCCGGCCTTCCGCCGCGCAGATCTCCGCCAGGGCGGCGGCCCGGTCTACCTGCTCCCAGGGTGCGTCCTGGTGGGTGAAGTGCCCATAGTTGCAGAACTGAGCGAAGATGGGCCGATCCAGGCCCAGGGCGCGGATAATGCCGCCGGGAGTCAGATCGAATGCCTTGCGGACCGCCCGCTCCAGCAGGTCCTCCGAGTACAGCCCCGTCTGGTGGAGGCCGACGTCCACAGCCACCGGCTCCGCCCTGCCGATGGCGTAGGCGAGGCTGACAGTACAGCGTTCCGCCAGACCGGCGGCCACGATGTTCTTGGCGATGTACCGGGCCATGTAGGTCCCGCTGCGGTCTACCTTGCTGGCGTCCTTCCCGGAGAGCGCCCCGCCTCCGTGGGGAACGAGGCCGCCGTAGGTGTCCACCATCAGCTTCCGGCCCGTCAGCCCGGTGTCCGCCTCGAAGCCGCCCAGGACAAAGCGCCCGGAAGGATTGATGAGGACCTCCGTTTTGGGGTCGGGGTAGAGGTCCCGGAGGGCGGGGACGATGACGTGGCGGGTGATCTCACTCCGCAGCCGCTCCAGGTCCTTCTCCGCGTCATGCTGGCAGGAGACCACCACGGCGGCGATCCGGGCGGGCCTGCCCTTGTGGTACTCCACGGACACCTGGGCCTTGCCGTCCGGGCCGAGGCCCTGGATGGTCCCGGTCTTGCGGGCGTTGGTGAGGAGGCTCGTCAGCCGGTGGGCCAGCACGACGGGCAGGGGCAGGAGCTGGGGCGTTTCGGAACAGGCGAAACCGTACATAATGCCTTGATCGCCAGCCCCCATTTCGCCGGAACCGCTCACAGCCCCGGCAATGTCGCCGCTCTGGTCGTGGGTGATGGCCTCCACCTCATAGTCGCAGGAATAGCCGGTTTCCCGAACCGTCCGGCAGACGATAGCGGGGATATCCGGCAGTCTTTTGGCGGTGATCTCTCCGGCGACGATGAGCTTCCCTGCCGTGGCCATGGCCTCACAGGCCACATAGGCGGCGGGATCGTGCTTCAGGCAGGCGTCCAGGACACGGTCGGCGATGGTATCGCAGAGCTTGTCCGGGTGGCCCTCGGTAACCGACTCGGCGGTCAGAATGTACTTATCTCTCATGGGATTCTCCTCTTTTCTTTTTGTTGTGTTCAGGTCGTTTTTCCTCAAAATCGGGAGTTCTCAACGGAATTGCATACATGCGGCGGTTATCAAACATCGCCTTATAGCTGTGGAGCAGATGATCCGGCAGAGAGGCAAAATTTTCGCCTTTGATTCCGGCAATCAGAAACGTCCCGCAAAGGATGTCATATGCGTTGCCCTTGCTGTCGCACAGCAGACGATTGGGAGACAAGTTCCTGTTTTTACCTTCGGCGTTGCAGATGATGACGGCAGAATCCGTAAAAGGAGAAACCATTTCAATTCCTCCGCCAACAATGCCCTGCAAGGACTTGAGATCGTGAGAAATCTCCCGCACCTCGCAGGGCTTCATCGGCTCTACCACCAGCACCTTGATCGTCTTATCGCTCATGTTTTCCTCTCTGGGCGGCAGGTCTGCCGCCCGCTCCAATTTGTCCGTCTTGTAGCAGTAAATGTAAAAATTGTAATTCTTTCGCAGGGGCAGGAAGCGCAGATAATAGCGGTGCTTGGCAGTGTCCACCCGAAAACCGTAGTAATATGCCCCGGCCTTGGGACTCATCCGGGCCTGGGGATGGCTGCGGCAGAACCGCTCCATGCTGCCAAGGTCCTTGAGGGGACCGTCCTTCCGCAGGGCGTTGACCACAGTGTCCAGCTCGTCCTTGAACTCCTGGCCCTTCAGCTCCGCATGGTGGTCCCACCATGTGGTCCAGAACTCTGTGCCGCTGCCGAAATCGCCCCGCAGATGGCCGACGCAAGCCTGATCTTCTGTATTGTCGGAGAAGAACAGGAATTCCTCATCCCTGCCGGTTTCCTGGAGCGGATAGGCTTCATCGCTCATGGCCCTGCGCCCCTTTCTTTTTCGGAGATTTCTCCTCCCTGGCCTGACAGTCAAGCTCGATCTCCATCTGCCGGACTATTTTCACCGTCTCCCGAAAGGCCAGATAACGGTGTATTTGCTCCGGGGCGTCTGTAATGACACGAACCGTCTCCCACTGCGGGGAGCCGTGATGGCTGACATCCTCCTGCAAGACCAAAGCCGGGCGCTCGCCGTCCTCCAGCATAACGCGGGAGTCCATCCGATCCTCAGCGCGGCTATAGAGGCCGTAGGCGATGCCAATGACTTTCAGCGCCTCCAGAGCGTCCACGGTGGTGTACACGCTGCCGGTGGAAATATGGACCTCGCCGGACAGCGAAACCTTCTTACCGCTCATGTCGCTTTCCTCCTTTTGCGCGTTTACCTTTATCAGCGAAGCCGGCGTTGATCCGCTCCGTTTCCGCATGGACCTCCCGCACAGCGTGATCCCACGCCTTTTTCAGTTCCGCTACGGGCAGGCCGTTCTGGCGGTAGCCCTCCAGGATGCCATTGTAGTAACTTTCGAATGGCAGCTTCGGTTCCCGGAACCGCTCATCCATGATGTACACCATAGCCGACAGAGACCGGCCCTCGCTGTCCCGGACCGTCACCATCCGTTTATCGTAAAAGCGGGGGTAGCCCTCATAACAGTCTAATGCCCGCTCACACTCCGGGGTGATGCTCCACAGCAGGCCGGTTACCTTTTCGCCCTCCTTGGGCGCAATAGTGGCAAAACCGCTCCTGCGGAACAGCAGTTCCCAGCCATCCAACGTCACAGGCCCCATTACCGTGGCGTCCGGGCAGCGGCAGGCCATCTGCTTCAGGTTGATGTTAGAACCGTAAGCGAAATAAAGGATTCCGTCAGCCATCGTCCAGCACCTCCATCGCTCCGGTTTTCGCCAGCAGGGCGAACATAGCGCGGGCCTGCCGCTCCAGGCCGGAGTCCAACGGGGTCCCCGCAAAGCCGTTTTGCGGCTTTGTGGGGAGAGGAGATGCAGCGGAATGAGCGAGCCCTGCCTCTTGCGGCGGGGCGAGGGATATGGAGCTTGCGTCGACGACGCAGTCCAGGTCCGTGGCCCGCATGAAATTGCTTCGGAGTTGCCAGAGGTAGCTCTCGGCGTCGGGGAACTCGGTGGGGTCGAAGGAAGCCAGCCGGAGTTGGTCTAAAATCTCCACAGCAGACCCCTCATAGGGCCTTTCATCAATTTTGATTTTCATGGTTACCTCTCGTTCTCACGATGTTTTTTCTTCCTGCGGTTGACCTCGTAGCTGTCCTTGTCCCGTCTCCACGCCCTATCGCCGCTCAGGTGGGACAACAGGCAGTCCCGTGTGGCTTTGAACTCGCTGCCGTTGAGGCCCAGGCGCACCAGCCAGACCCGGAAGGTGAACAACTCGTTGTCGCTGTGGGTCTTCTGCATGATGGTGCTCCTCTGGGCGATGGCCTGGGCGGAAATTGCGAGGCAAAGGTTCACATAGGCCGCCGCCTGAACCGGGTCCAGGGTAGAATTAAAGCACCGCCATTCGACGGTGCCGCGGTAAAAAACAGAGTGGAGGTTCAGAGCGTAGTAGCGCGTCCAGTTGTAATGGTCTGTCTTATCCACCTCTCCCTCGTACCAGACCTTCTCCAGAAGCGTGAGATCCTGGGTTTCGTCCGCTGAGAGCAGGCGGGCCTTTTTCAGCATGGGTTCCCGGACCTTCTTGCACCAGCGCGCCGCCCTGGCCTCGTTGACCTGCAAGGCTTTAAAGAGGATATCTTCCTTGGAGTACATGATGCCGATGAGGTTTTTGAGGCTCTGGCGGTTGTGGTTGGAGGCGTCCACATGGACGTGGAGGCCGCAGGAGCCGTTCACCTTTGCGCCGATGGCCTTTACCCGCCGCATGCACTCCTGGAGGCGGGGCAGCTCGTCATAGGTCAGCTTGGGTGTGACCATCTCCACCTTATATGGATAACCCTCCGCGGAATCCTTATCAAGCCGCAAATATCCATCTTCACCTTGACACTCCGGGTGGATGCTGGCGTCGCTCATGAGCTTCCACTTTTTCCCCGCCGGGTCCTGCACGGTCCAGGAATCATAGGTGTGGCCATAGTAGCGGGGCGTGGTTCGGAAATAATCCGCCAGCGCCTGGGCGGCCTCCTCACGGGTGACGCCCGTCATCTCGATCTCCACCCCGAAGCACTGTTCCTTCATCCCGATCATGCGGCTTTCTCCCCACGAAGCTCCTCGTCCACAGCCCGGATTCTCCGCCCGATGGCCTCGATTACATTGACCGTGACGCTATTCCCAGCTTGTTTATACGCCTGAGCGTCCGAGGTGATGGCGAGAAGGCGGTCGATCTGACCCTCGTCGAAGCCTTGAAGGCGGAGGCACTCCCTGGGCATGAGGCGACGAATGCGTCCGCCCCGCTCCACGAGCCCTTGAACTCTGCTGGCTGCCACAGTATGCGCAACATTATGCCCAACACGGCCACGCTGGCGGTTTGTTCCAGTATAACCCAGCTTTACTGTATCGCCAGGATACGCCTCTTTGTAGCCGCGCTTAGTGGCCTCTTTGATCAGCAGCACACCGGATCGCTCCCGTGGGTGGGTAGACAGGCTGGTCTGTCCATACCGGGCCGTGAGGCACCGGACGATCTCTGTCTGCTCCGGTTTTCCTTTGCACAGGTCCACAAGGTACAATCCGGTCTTGCCTCCTTTGCCTCCGGCCCCGGCGGTCTGGGTACAGGCTACTCCGGCTGGGTCATAGATACGGGAACCCTGGGGGCCTCCGACGAGCTGTATAAGAGCTTTTGCGTCTGTTCCGAAGACAGGAAGTATTTTTCCGGCGCATCGGGGATCAAGATAGCAGATAAGGAACACCCTTCTCCTTGATTGCGGGACTCCGTGAGCGGCGCTGTTAAGCACAGACCACTCGACATGATACCCCAGGTCGCCCAGCGTGGAGAGGATGGCCGCAAACGTCCTCCCTTGATCGTGTGACAGGAGGCCGGGTACGTTTTCGAGAAGCAGATACGAAGGCCGTCTTGCTTCAGCCAGCCGGGCAATCTCAAAAAAGAGAGCGCCTCGGGGGTCAGCGAAGCCAAGTCGATGCCCTGCCATTGAGTAGCTTTGGCAAGGAAAACCTCCGCAAAGGAGGTCGAAGTCCGGCATTCCGCCGGGGTCGATTTCTCTGGCGTCGGGATAGTAGCATTCCTCCTCTCTGATGTCGTGGATGGCGCGGTAGCTGGCGTCGGCGTACTTGTCGATCTCACAGTGG
>NZ_CANTJS010000053.1 GCF_947654275.1 uncultured Oscillibacter sp.
CGCCCCGGCAGTGTCGCCTGTGTGGACGTTGGTTCCTCCATGAGCAGGGAGACCGGGCGATGTACTGTGAACGCATCGCTCCCGGTGAGGAGAGCAGGACCTGCCGGGAGGCTGGAGCACGGGCGGTTTTTGAGAAGAAAATTCAGGACGAGGATACCTGGAAAATATATAAGCGGGCCTATAAGAAATACTATGCCCGGTACATGAAGGGAAACATGAACGAGGAGGCTTTCAAGGCCTGGGCAACGCAGGCGGCGAGGTATCGGGATGTGGCCATTGAGCAAGTGAAAGCGGCTTTGGACGAGAATCTGAAAGCACAAGTCATTGAGCGGCTGAAAGAGGAATTGAACCGTCAGTGAGTGCGGCCCTATCTTTGGATACGCTGGTGCAGCAGAAGACGAAAGAGGAGGATTTGACATGTCTATTCTTGGAGCAGTGATTGTCCCTCACCCGCCGCTGATCATCCCCACGGTGGGGCGCGGACGGGAGCGGGAGGTCCAGACAACTATCGACGCCTACCGGGCCGCCGCGAAACAGGCGGCGGCCTGGGAACCAGAGGTGCTGATCATCACCTCCCCCCATCAGACCATGTATGCCGACTACTTCCATATCTCCCCGGGCCAGGGTGCTGCCGGAGACATGTCCGCCTTCGGCGTGGCCAAAACCAAACTGTGTGTGGAGTACGACGCCCCGCTGCGGGACGAGATTATCTGCTGTGGGGAAACCGCCGGCCTCCGTGTCGGGACCTTGGGGGAGCGGGACCCATCTCTGGACCATGGAACCTTCGTTCCTCTGTACTTTTTACAGGAGGCTGGAGTGAACTGCCCCATCCTCCGCATTGGCCTGTCCGGATTTTCCCCGTTGGATCACTACCGGCTGGGGCAGTGTATCGCTCAGGCGGTGGAGAACTTGGGCCGCAGAGCTGTGTTCATTGCCAGCGGTGATCTGTCCCACAAACTGAAGGACGATGGCCCTTATGGCTTTGCCCCGGAGGGACCGGAGTTCGACCGTCAGGTCACGGAGACTATGTCGGAGGGCGATTTTTTCCACTTCCTCACCATGGACCCCGCCCTCTGCGAGCGGGCGGCGGAGTGCGGACTTCGCTCCTTCCAGATCATGGCCGGTGCGTTAGACGGGGAGGCTGTGGAATCAAAGCTCCTCAGCTACGAGGGCGTCACCGGCGTGGGCTACGGGGTGGCAACTTTCACTGTTACCGGTCCGGACGAGGGCCGCCGGTTCGGGGAGCAGTGTGCAAAGCTGGAGCGCGCCCGGCTGGCAGAGCAAAAAGCCTCTGAGGACCCCTGGGTCAAGCTGGCCCGGCTATCCCTGGAGACCTTTGTGAAAACGGGAAAGCGGCTGGAGCGTCTGCCGGAGGGCTTACCCCCTGAGATGACAGAACGGGCCGCTGGGGCCTTTGTCTCCCTCCACGCCCACGATCAGCTCCGGGGCTGTATCGGTACCACCGGGCCGACCACCGAAAACGTTGCCTGGGAGATCGTGCAGAACGCCGTCTCCGCCTGCTCCCGGGACCCCCGCTTCCCGCCGGTGACCGTGGCGGAGTTGGACAGCCTGGAGTACAGCGTGGACGTACTGGGTCAGCCGGAAGCGATTGCCTCCCCAGACCATCTGGATGTAAAAAAGTACGGCGTGATTGTCTCCTGCGGCAGCCGCCGGGGTTTGCTGTTGCCCGACCTGGAGGGCGTGGACACGGTGGAGCAACAGATCGACATCGCCCGGCAGAAGGGAGGCATCAGCTCCCGGGAGAAGTACACACTGGAGCGGTTTGAGGTGGTGCGGCACTTATGATCTGTGAGCTGTGTTTCCATCATTGCGACCTGACCGAAGGACAGACCGGCTTCTGCCGGGACGTCAAAATCGTTCCGCTGAACTACGGAAAGCTGACCAGTCTGGCACTGGACCCCATTGAGAAGAAGCCCCTGCGGCGGTTCCATCCCGGCAGTAAGATTTTGTCTATGGGCAGTTTCGGGTGCAATCTGCGCTGTCCCTTTTGCCAGAACCACGAGATTTCCATGTCCGGAGAGAGGGAGATCAGAATGGTGGAACTCTCCCCGGAGGCGCTGGCCGACAAGGCGCTGGAGCTGCGGACATACGGCAACATCGGGGTGGCCTATACCTACAATGAACCGTTAATCGGCTACGAGTATGTCCGGGACTGTGCCGCGTTGGTCCGTGAGCGGGGCATGGTCAATGTTGTTGGTCACCAACGGCACCATTGAGGAGACCCCCTGGCGGGAACTGCTCCCGCTGATTGACGCCGCGAACATCGACCTGAAGGGTTTTACCTCGGAGTGGTACCGGAAACTGGGCGGCGATCTGGAGACGGTGAAACGCTCTATCGCTTTGGCGGCGGAGCGGTGCCATGTGGAGGTGACTACGCTTTTGGTTCCCGGCGAGAATGACAGCGAAGAAGAAATTAGGAGTTTGGCCCAGTGGCTGGCGTCGGTGGACCGGAACATTCCTCTGCACCTGTCCCGGTTCTTCCCACGGTACCGAATGACGGACAAGCCGCCTACACCGGTGGAGCGGGTGCACCGGCTGGCCGATGTGGCCCGGGAGTATCTGGCGTTTGTCTACACGGGGAATTGCTGATATTGCCGCACTCCTCCGCACCACACACTCTCTATTCCCATATAGATTGCAAAAACCAGCGAAGGAGTCAAAGGTTGTAAGGCTTTGACTCTTTCGCTGGTTTCGGCCATCATGGAATACTTTTTAAATCTCCGCAAATCAAACGAACTTCGATCTGGAGCTTGCGGATGTCAGATTGTCCTCTCCGCACACTCGCCCCTCATGAGGCGCTTCAGGTTCCCGGCGCAAAGCCGGAAGACCCGGTCGTAATTGTCATATGTAGCGGCGCCAATATGGGGCGTCACGATCAGGTTGGCATCCTTGGCCCGATAGATGGGATCGTCCTGGGGAAGGGGCTCAAAGGTGTCGATTGCCGCCCCAATGATGTCTCCGCTGACAAGCGCGTCGGCCAGGGCCTCCCGGTCCACCAGCTGCTCCCGGGCGGTGTCCACCAGGACAGCCGTCTTTTTCATGGACTGGATCTGCTCTCTGCCCACCATGCCGCGGGTGCCGTCGTTCAGCGGAAGGCCCGCCATCACAACGGCGTCCGACTGGCGGAACAGGCTGTCCAGCGGGGTATAGGTGATTCCCAGCTCCTGTTCCGCCTTCTCCGGCAGGCGGAAGGGGTCGTAATAGAGGATGGTGGTATCAAATGCCCGGACACGCTGAATGACATTGCGCCCGATGTTGCCGGCCCCCACGATTCCCACAGTCTTACCTGTCAGCTCATAGCTCTTGTGGCGATGGAGCCAGGTATGGAAGGCCCCGTCTTTGGTCGTCTGGTCCATGAAGGGAAGACGCCGGTATAGCGCCAAAATATTCAGCACCGCCAGCTCCGCCACGGACACGCTGTTGAAGCCCCGGCATACGGATACAGGGATCTGTTTCTCTCTGGCATAGGCCATATCAATCATGTCCACACCGATGCCGGTGCGCTGAATCAGCTTCAGGTTTGGGGCGGCGTCGATGGTCTCCCTCGTCACCGGATAGGTGGTGTCAATGAAAACGTCTGCGTCTTCAAGCTCGCCCTTCCGCCCCATGACCGGGTCCAGAAAGCGCACATCCACACCCTCCGGCATCCGCTCCAGCAGCATTTTTTCCATATGAATGTTCAGCTTATCCAAATATAATGCCGTGATTGCCATGATACCCTCCTGTTTATTTCAGCTCCCAGCTCTTTTCCACATTGACCAGTCCCTGCTTCTTGCGCAGGAAGCACCAGCCGAGAATCACAACCAGCCCGATCACAGAGCCGATCAACATACTGCTGTTTGCGGTCAGAACGGATTGATACATCATGAATACACGGATAGCCAGCGCCAGGACGCAGGACCCCATAAACAGCCACATGGGGAACTTCCAGGTCCGGTTTTCCCAGGCGCCCTCCAGTCTTTTGGGGAACAGCATGGTACCGATGATGACGATGATGTTGCCCACGGAGGACAGGAACGTCGTATTGGAAACGATGGTCCCGATGCTCAGATCCATCAGGATGGGGATGAGGCCCAGCAGATATTCCACCAGGATAAATTTCCAGGCGATGCCGTGCCTGTTCAGCGCGGCCACTGGCGCCGGAAGCCAGCCGTCCTTTGTCACGGCAATCATGGGGCGCTCCGTCAGGCTGAAAAAGGCGTTCATTGTGGAAGAGAGGGCCATGACCGGGCCGACGAAGATGAAAATGGTGGTGATGACGGGGTTGAAAAAGTAGCCCACCACGGCCACCAGGGTCTGGTTCGCCGTCTCCTCAACGGGCAGGACATTGCTCATGGCAAAGCCCACCGTGCCATAGATGATGACCAGAATGAGCGGAATGATGCAGTTTGCCAGCGGGAGGTCCCGGGTGGGATTCTTGCAGTTGTCGCTCAGAGCGGCAATCATGATGTACCCCTGGGTGCTCATGAACAGAACCATGACCGCCTGGTAGAAGCCGCCGGAACCGCCGCTGAAATAGCCGGCCTGCATGATATCCATGGAATCGGGCAGACCGTGGGCCACGCCGTAGACGCCGATTGCCAGAAGACTGCCCACCAGCACAACGGACATGATATTCTGGAAACGGGACAGGGTTTTCAGACCCAGCAGGTTGATGACCATAAACAGCGTCAGGCCGATAACGCCCCACACCTTTGCGGGAATGGCCGGGAACACGATGGTCAGATATGAACCCATACCCAGGGCGAAGTTGGCAAAGAGGAACACCTGCAGCAAATTGGAAATGCCGAAGAACCCGGCGAGGACGTCGCCCATGGTGGCGGAAACGCAGGTGTAGTTGCCACCCTTGATGCGGACGGCGCAGGTCATAAAGATCACAGGCAGATTTACCAGAAAGCCCAGCAGAATTGCCACCAGATACGCCAGCCAGGCGGAGCGCCCCGTATGTCCCACCGCAACGCCGATGTAGGTGACGACGCCGGCTCCGATTACGTTGCCCAGCCCCATAAATACCAGGGACCAAAGTCCTAATTTTTCCTTCTGCATACTTACACTGCTCCTTCTCTCATTTCATTTCAGGGAAGCCATTCGATTGCCTTTTTGAGGTACCCGTTCCAAAAATCCCAGCTGTGTACGCCCGGACTCTCGAAATAAGTCAGATCAAAATTGTTCTCCGAGAAGAAATCCCGGTAATAGCGGTTCATGGTAATCAGCCTGTCTTCTGTGCCGCAGGCCATAAAGACCCGGGGGCTTTCGCCGGACATCCCGGCGTTCTTCCAGCTCTCAAAGACATGGCGGGGATTTTTCTCGCTCTCCACGCTCTCGCCGAGAGGGCCGAAGGTCCCCTCTATATAGGGCAGCAGGGTATTGGCCTCCGTGGGGCGGTTCTCGCAGAGCTGAAGGGCGCTGGACATGGCAAATACATGGCTGAATGTTTCAGGGTGCTTCAGCGCCGTCAGAAGCGCGCCGTATCCCCCCATGGAGATGCCGCCGATGAAGGTATCCTCCCGTTTTGTGGAGAGTGGGAAGATTCCCCGGGTCATGGCAAGCAGCTCCTGGCTGATAAAGTCGCTGTAGAATTCCCCGGCGGCCTCGTGGTTGATATAGAACGAGTTCTCGCCGGAGGGCATGACCACTGCCAGACGGTGCTCCTGCGCCAGCTGCCGGATGTTGGAATAGGTCAGCCAATCCAGGTGATCGCCGGTATAGCCGTGAAGCAGATACAGCGTCTTGAAGGGGCCGGGATTCATTGGAGGCAGCTCTCTCGGCTTACCCTCTTCCTGGAACACCAGATTTTCCACCGGCAGGATCACGGAGATGGAAACGCTTCGCCGGAAGCAGTTGGACATCATGCTTATTTGAATAATTGCCATGGTCTCCTCCTCGTATCTTAGATTTGGCCTCTCAGGTGGCCGCACCGCTCATTGGCCGGGAAACGCGCAGCCGATCTCCCGGAGCTTGCCGTCTACCCACGGGCGGATATAGGCGCCATCCTCCACGATGTGCCGCATAATCGCGTCTTCCTTTTCCTGTACCGCCGCGGCAGCCGCCGCCAGCTCTTCGGCAGCAGCGGGGTCGATTGCCAAAACGCCGTCCTCATCGCCAACGATGATATCTCCCGGGTGAACGGCTTTTCCACCGATTACAACGGGAACGCCAATCTCGCCCGGCCCGTTCTTATAGGGGCCGTTGGGCGTGACGCCGCAGGCGTAAACCAGAAATCCCTCCATACGGGAGAGCGCGGCGCTGTCACGGACCGCGCCGTCGCAGACGATCCCCGCGATTCCCCGGCGTTTGCAGTAGGCGGCCATCAGCTCGCCAAAAATCGCCCGGTTGTCAAAGCCGCCGGCGTCAATCATAATCACGTCTCCCGGTCTGGCCAGGTCCATGGCGGCATGGAACATCAGGTTGTCTCCCTGGGGAACCCGAACTGTAAAGGCGGTCCCCAGGAGCTGTCCCTTCCCCAGGGGGAAGATGCGGGAATCCATTGCCGCCACGCGGCCCATGTTGTCGTCGATGTTGGCCACAGGTATGCCCTGAAACAGGGCCACCAGCCTGGGCGCGGCACGCTTGAAGTCTGTTTCGATTCTGCATCCGATTGCCATGACAGATTCCTCCCTTCAGTCCTCTTTTGTCTGGAGGCTGTGATAGCCCAGCTTCGCCCGGGCCTCCTTCGGGGTGCTGCCGCCCTTTACCGCGGCAATGATCTTCTGCTCCGCGGCCTCGATGCCCTCGGCAATCTCACACGCCCTTTCCGCCGCGGAATCGGGGATACAGACCGCGCCGGTGTCGTCGGCCAGGATGATGTCGCCGGGGCAGACCTGTACACCGGAGATGGAGACGGGCTTATTGACAAAATCCACCGTCACCCGGTCCTTGCCCGTCACCATATAGGTGCTCTTGGTAAAAATCGCGTAGCCGTTTTCCTGGATGCCGGGGACGTCACGGCAGACGCCGTCGATGATCGTCCCGGCCACGCCGTTTTTCGTGGCGACATAGGTCATGATGTCGCCCCAGACGGTGCAGTGGAGCCGCCCGCCGTTGTCGATGACCACCACCTCGCCTGGCTTCACGTCATCCAGGAAATCGCCCACGTTCCCCTTGACCACGCCGTTGGGCACATAGTGCACCGTGAACGCCCGCCCGCAGATGTGTTTTCCCGGAACAACGGGATGCAGCCCCAGCAGCCCGCAGGGAATGCCCAGCTTGTCCATTGCGTCGGACACACTGGCTACATCCAGCTTGCTCAGTCGCTCCAAAATTGCCTCCATGATTGTACTCCTCTCTTACTTCAACATTTTCTCGTATCCAAATTTGCTGTCCACACCCAGAACATCGCCGGAGGACAGGATCTCCCGCACCATGACCTCCTCTTTCTCGCAGAGCTCCTCCGCCTTGGACAGGACCTCATCCACGCGGCTCCAGGGAACAATGACGACGCCGCTGCGGTCGCCCATAACCACATCCCCCGGCTGGACCTGTACGCCGCCAAAAGAGATCATCTCGTTGGTGCTCTGCTCCATGATGCGGCCCCGGGCGGTCCAGACAACGGTCCCCCTGGCGTAGACGGGGAAATCGATCTCAATGCAGTCGTCCAGATCCCGGGTGGCTCCATCCACAATCACGGCCCCCACGCCCTTGGCCTTCGCGCTGTTCGCCAGGATGCCGCCCCAGCAGGACGTGTCCAGCCGGCCGCCGTTGTCGATGATGATAATGTCGCCGGGCCCGGCCAGAGAGATGGCGGTCATCCCCAGGTGATGCTTGTTTTTCACCTCGCCGGCGGCCGCCATCTTTACCGTGACGGCGCGGCCCACCACCTTGCCCCAGGCCTCCCGCATGGGGCGGATGCCATAGGTGGCGCCCCTGATGCCCAGTGCATCCTCCGCATCGGACACATTGGTGGTGGAGAGCCTTTCAAAGCGGGCGCGGTACTTCTCGTCGAATAGATTCATTTTCCTGCCTCCTGTATGGTAATGATAAACGGGATTGCCGGGTGCCTACTCATAACCGATTATAAATGGTGCTGTGGAAAATCCGGATTCTACTTCTTTCAAAGCGCCTTTTTGTAAATTTCCGGTTGACTAATCTACGAATAAATGTTAGCATTGCTTCAAATGAAAATCAAATACAGGTTTGACCATGAGCCAAATAACCAATTTGTTATATCGGAAAACGGAGGGGTGTGTTTTTATATGTTTTTGCCAAATTACGAGTACTTCCTGCGGATTGCCCAAATGAAAAGCATTTCCCGCGCGGCGGAAAGCCTGTATATCTCCCAGCCCGCACTGACCAAATACCTGCATAAGCTGGAGGCCGAGCTGGGGGTCGAATTGTTCGAGCGGAAACAGGGGGCTTTGCGGATTACCGAGGCGGGACAGTTTTTATGGGAATACATCCGCCGCGTCAACGGAGAGACGGACCTGCTTCGGGCCTATATAGAAGAGATTAAAGCAAAGGGCCGGTGCACCATAACAATTGGAATGGCGCTGTGGCGAGCCAGTGTGCTGCTGCCGGAATTTCTGCCTGTTTTTTTAGAACATCATCCTCTGATCTCCGTTCAGTTGTTTGAAGGGTCCGCCGCGAAAATGGAAAGCGCCATTATGGATGATACCGTCGATCTCTGCATTATGAACCTGCCGGTCAACTACGCAAATGTGGCGTATGAGCCGATTTTTGAGGAACACATTTTCCTCGCCGGCAGCCGGCAGGACCCTCTGATACAAAAGTTGCGGGAGGAGCAGGCCGGTTTCGAATATCCATCCGCAGATATTCGGAAATTTGCCCAAAAGCCCTTTATTTTTACGCAGCCCGACCAGCATATCACAGAATTTGTCAACCATATGCTCAGCCGGCTCGATCTTGCGCTGACCTGTGTTCTCCGGACGGCCAATGTCACCACGGCCATTAACTTGGCGGCAAGCGGACTGGGGTTTACCTTCGTCCCGGAGCTGGGCACGCGCAGCGCCTTTTTCCCGGCGGACAGGCTGTCTCTTTTTACAGTCGATGATCCGCCCCTGCGCTGCACGCTGGCCGCGGTCTATAAGCGGTCCAGCTACCTGTCTTCCGGGGCTCAGCTGTTTATTCAGGAATTAAAGGAGTTCGTTCGGCAGCACAGCTCTTACAATGGATAAATCAAAGCCACCGGCATAGCCGGTGGCTTTGATTTATCCATAAAATAAATTTTCATGGCGCTCCCTCCGGTTCAGTCCACCAGAATCATCTCAACGCCCTTGCTCTCCAGGGACTCCAGGGCCTCCCGCGGAATGCTCCGGTTGGTGACGACAATGCCCGGGGGATTTGGCAGGTTCAAAGGCACAATTCCCCGGCGACCGAACTTCTCACTTTCCGTCAGCACCACCACCTGCTCCGCCTGATGGGCCATGTCCCGGACGGCGGCGGCCCGCAGATGGTCCTGGTTGGTGAAGCCGGTACGGTCCGAGTAGCCGTCCGCGCCGATAAAGAAGCGGCTGACAAAAAAACCCTCCGCGCACAGCCGCACCATGGGCCCCACCATCACCTGAGCCTCCGGCTGGTAGACGCCCCCCAGGAGAATCATCTGAAAGCTGCGCTTGCCCCGGATGTAGGCGGCAATAAAGGCGCTGTTGGTGATAATGGTCAGGTCCTTCCGCTTCTCCGCCAGCACGTCGGCCAGCAGGGCGCAGCAGCTTCCGCTTTCAATCATGATGGTGTCGCCGTTGGACACCAGCTCTGCCGCCCGTTCGGCAATCCGGCGCTTCTCGTCGTAATGGTAGGCAATGCGGCTCTGGATGTCGTCGGCGCTGCGCAGGACCGCAAAGCCGTGTTCCCGGACGATGATGCCCCGGCGCTCCAGCTCGTCCAGGTCCTTGCGGATGGTCACCTGGGAGACCTCCAGCCGCTCCGCCAGCACGGAGACCTCCACCTTTCTCTCCTCTGTCAACAGCTCCAGGATGGCGCTTTCTCGGTTCCTTTTCATACAGTTACCTCGATTCCAAAGAGTCACTTAAAAGCTCCTTATGAGTATAGCACAAATCGTAACCGAAAGAAACCCCTGATTTGATTAAAAGAAAGCATCAACGCCCGCGTCCAGGAACACCTGCCGAAATCGCTCCAGCTCCTCCTTGTGCAGGGCGGGGACGGACTCATATTCATAGGTCCTGCCCAGCAGGGCGTATTTGTTTTCACCAAACTGGTGGAAGGGGAGAAGCTGAATGCGGTCCGCCCCCACCTCCCGCAGGCGGCGTACAAACCCGGCGGCGTCCTCCAGGCTGTCGTTGTAGCCCGGGATCACCGGCAGGCGGGGCAGAACCTCCTTGCCGCCTGCGATGGCCCGGCTCATGTTCTCCAGAATCATCGTATTGTCCACACCGGTTCCCTCTCTGTGCTTCTCTCCGTTCCAGTGCTTCATATCAAACAGGAGGAGGTCCGCATGGGCCGTCACACCGGCAAAGACCTCCGGTGGGGCAAAGCCCGTGGTCTCCATGGCCGTATGGACGTCCCGAGCCTTCAATTCTTGCAGAAGAGCCCTGGCGAATTCCGGCTGCATCAGGGCCTCGCCGCCGGAAAGGGTCACGCCGCCGCCGGATTCCTCATAGAAATCCACGTCCTGCATACAGACCTCTACAATTTCGTCCACCGTTTTTTCCTCTCCCTCACAGCTGAGGGCGCGGCCCGGACAGGCGCGGACGCAGGTCAGGCAGCCCCGGCATTTGGCGAAGTCCACGCGGATATTCCCCCCGCCGTCCAGGGAGACCGCCCCCTCCGGACAGGAGGCCGCGCACTTTTCACAGTGTATGCAGTCCTTGCTGTGGTGCAGAATTTGGGGCTTTAGCAGATGAGACTCGGGATTTGCGCACCATTTGCAGCGCAGGGGGCAGCCCTTCAAAAAGACTGTGGTCCGCACGCCCGGACCGTCGTGGATGGAGAACTTTTGAATATTGAACACGATGCCCTTTATTTCCATAAGGTATGACCCTCCCTGATAGGAAGCAGAACGATCCGCTTCTTTAATTTCTCTATCGTAGCACATTTAGTTACGAATGTAAATTTATAATCTTTCACAAAAAGCTCGCTCCGATTCTGACGATCATCTGTATTGACATTGGAGGGGAAGGAGACTATACTAAAGCTACAAACGAAATATACACAAATTCCGAACAGAATTATTTTTGCTGTGAAAGGAGTACACCATGGAAAACAAAGCGCATTTCGGCTCTCTGACTCCCCGGATGCAGGCCTACCGGGAGAGTGTCCTGGACCAGAAGCCCTACATCGACGCTCAGCGGGCGGTCCTGGCTACGGAGGCTTACAAGGCCAATCTGAACCAGCCCCCGGTGATGAAGCGGGCCCTGATGCTGAAGAACATCCTGGAGAAGATGGACATCTATATTGAGGACGAGACCGTCCTGGTGGGCAACCAGTCCTCCGTCAACCGGGGCGCGCCGGTGTTCCCGGAGTACACCATGCAGTTCATCCTGGAGGAACTGGACCTTTTCGAGAAGCGGGACGGCGACGTGTTCTACATCACCGAGGAGACCAAGGAGCAGCTCCGCGCCATCGCTCCCTTCTGGGAGAACAACAACCTCCGGGCCCGGGGGGAGGCCCTGATGCCCGAGGAGATGCAGGTCTACATGGATACCGGCTTCTTCGGCATGGAGGGCAAACTGAACGCCGGCGACGCCCATCTGGCGGTGGACTACGGCAATCTGCTGAAAACCGGACTGAGGGGCTACGAGGACCGGGCCCGGAAGCTGAAGGCGGAGCTGGACCTGACGGACCCCGCCGCCATCGACAAGTACCAGTTTTACAAGGCGGTGCTGATTGTGCTGGAGGCCGTGAAGGGCTTCGCGGCCCGGTATGCCGCCCTGGCCCGGGAGAAGGCCGAAACCGCCGCCGAGCCCCGGAAGTCCGAGCTTCTGGAGATTGCCCGTATCTGCGAAAAGGTGCCCTGCGAACCCACGGAGACCTTCCACGAGGCGGTGCAGGCCGTGTGGTTCATCCAGCTCATCCTGCAAATCGAGTCCAACGGCCACTCCCTGAGCTATGGACGCTTCGACCAATACGTATATCCCTACCTGGCTTCCGACCTGGAAAAGGGCGCCATCACCGAGGACCAGGCGGTGGAGCTGCTGACGAATCTCTGGATTAAGACCCTGACCATCAACAAGGTCCGCTCTCAGTCCCATACATTCTCCAGCGCCGGGAGTCCCATGTATCAGAACGTCACCGTAGGCGGACAGACCGCCGGCGGAAAGGACGCGGTAAATAAGCTGTCCTTCCTGGTGCTCCGGTCCGTGGGCCAGACCCGCCTGCCTCAGCCCAACCTGACGGTCCGGTATCACAGGAATCTCAATCAGGCCTTCATGGACGAGGCTATTGAAGTGTTGAAGCTGGGAACCGGTATGCCCGCCTTCAACAACGATGAGGTCATCATCCCCTCCTTCATTGAAAAGGGGGTGAAGCCGGAGGACGCCTACTGCTATTCCGCCATCGGCTGCGTGGAGACGGCGGTGCCCGGAAAGTGGGGCTACCGCTGCACCGGCATGAGCTACCTGAATTTCCCCCGGATTCTATTGATGGTGATGAACAACGGAATCGACATGACCTCCGGAAAGCGCTTTGTCAAGGACTATGGAAACTTCCGGGACATGGAGACCTTCGAGGACCTGATGAAGGCCTGGGACGGGGCCATCCGGGAGCTGACCCGAGCCAGCGTCATCGTTGAGAACGCCATCGACCTGGCCAGCGAACGGGAGGTTCCCGACATCCTCTGCTCCTGCCTGACCCAGGACTGCCTGGGCCGGGGCAAGACCATCAAGGAGGGCGGTGCGGTCTACGACTTCATCTCCGGCCTCCAGGTGGGCATCGCCAACATGGCCGACAGTCTGTCCGCCATCAGGAAGCTGGTCTATGATGAAAAGAAGCTGAGCCGCGGCCAGCTGATGGAGGCTCTTGCCGCCGACTTTACCGGTCCGGAGGGTGAGGCGGTCCGGCAGATGCTCATTAACGATGCTCCCAAATATGGAAACGATGACGATTATGCCGACAAACTGGTGGTGGATGCCTACGCCTCCTATTTGGACGAGATGAAAAAGTATCCCAATACCCGCTATGGCCGGGGCCCCATCGGCGGCGTCCGCTACGGCGGCACCTCCTCCATCTCCGCCAACGTGGGCCAGGGCTTCGGCACCATGGCGACGCCGGACGGACGCCACGCCAGGGAGCCCCTGGCGGAAGGCTGCTCCCCTGCCCACGCCATGGACAAGAAGGGCCCCACCGCCGTGTTCAAGAGCGTGTCCAAGCTGCCCACCCACGAGATTACCGGCGGCGTCCTGCTGAACCAGAAGGTGACCCCCGCCATGCTGTCCACCGAGGAGAACACCCGGAAGCTGGAGGCCATCGTCCGGACCTTCTTCAACCGCCTGGAGGGCTACCATGTCCAGTACAACGTGGTGGATAAGGCCACGCTGCTGGACGCCCAGGCCCATCCGGAGAAGCACAAGGACCTGATTGTCCGGGTAGCGGGCTACAGCGCCTTCTTCAACGTGCTGAGCAAGGCCACCCAGGACGACATCATCGGACGCACCGAGCAGACCCTGTAATGTCCCTTGCAGGGGCCGGGCTCTGTCCCGGCCCGCTCTCCCGCGAGGTCCAGGCAAACGGGGGGACGGGCGGGCGCAGAGGCCCGCCCCCACACGGCCCCAGGACGCCATCCGAAATTAAAAAAGGAGAATGCAACATGAAGCTCTGTATTGACGACGCCAACGTTGAGAAAATTCGCCGGGTCTATGACCTCTATCCCGTGGACGGTGTTTCCACCAATCCCTCCATTTTGGCAAAGACCGGCAGGAAGCCCTATGAGGTCCTGAAGGAAATCCGCACCATCATCGGAGAGGACGGCGAGCTGTTTGTTCAGGCGGTTTCTCCCACGGCGGAGGGCATTGTGGAGGAGGCCCACAGAATCGCTGCCGAGCTGGGCAAAACCACCCTGACCAAGATTCCCTGCGTGCCTCAGGGCTTCAAGGCCATGAAGCAGCTGAAGGCGGAGGGACTGCGGTTCATCGGCACCGCCATCTACACCCCCATGCAGGGGCTCCTGGCCGCCAAGTGCGGCGCGGAGTATGTGGCCCCCTATGTGAACCGCATCGACAACATGGGTTTTGACGGCGTCCAGGTCTCCAGGGACATCCACGACGCCATCGTCCGCAATGGCCTGGACAGCGGCCTCCTGGCGGCCAGCTTTAAAAACAGCCAGCAGGTGCTGGAGCTGGTGAAGTACGGCGTCAAGGCCGTCACCGTGGCCCCGGACGTCATCGAGGGCCTGGTGAAGAACGCCGCCATCGACGCCGCCATCGGCCAGTTCAACAGGGATTTCGCGGGTCTTGTGGGCCCGGGCCGAACCATGGCGGACTGCTGACGCCCTCTGTCGAAATGGGGGAGCTTCCTTATGAACATATTGACCATTGACATCGGCGGTACCTTTATGAAGTACGCCTGCATGGACGAAGAGGGCCGCGTCCTGTCCCGAGGCAAGGTCCCCACGCCCCAGGAGGGCCGGGAACAGCTCGTCGAGGCCATCGGCAGGCTCTATGACGAGGCGCCGGAGGTGGAGGGCATCGCCATCTCCATGCCGGGGATCATTGACTCGGAAAACGGCTACTGCAAAATGGGCGGCGCCCTGCGGTACAACGACGACTTCTATCTGCGCCACCGGCTTTATGAGCGCTGTCCGGTGAAGATCTGCATGGAAAACGACGCCAAATGCGCCGCCATGGCGGAGGCCGCCGTGGGGAGCCTCCGGGACGTGTCCGACGGCTTTGTGCTGATTTTCGGCACCATGATCGGAGGCGGGTATATCAAAGACCATAAGCTTCACCGGGGCAGACACTTCTCTGCCGGAGAGGTCTCCTACATCACCACCGTCCGGGACGGCATGGCAGACCGGGACACAGTCTGGGGCAACCGCTGCGGCACGCCGCGCCTGTGCGCCCTGTTCGCGGAGAAGAAGGGCCTCGCCCCGGAGGAGGTGGACGGCGTCCGAGTCTTCGAGGCCGTCCACGCCGGGGACGGGGACGCTGCGGACTGCCTCCAGAAGTTCACCAAAGAAGTCGCCATCCAGATTTTCAATTTGCAGACCGTGCTGGACCCGGAGCGGTTCGCCATCGGCGGCGGCATCAGCGCACAGCCCATTTTTATTGAGAGTATTCGGAACCATCTCAAGACCCTGTATGCCGCCTGCCCCTATGACGTGCCTCACGCTGAGGTGGTCAGCTGCAAGTTCCAGAACGACGCGAATCTGGTGGGAGCGCTCCAGTGCTTCCTGCTGGCCTGAGGTTGAAATACAAGAGCCGTTGCCAGCGCGTGACACATACAATCATACAGACATTGGAACCGGACAGCTTCACCGCCGCCGGCTGCGGCTGCGTATTTGACGCGTTCAACGGGGAGTGCTGCATGAGCGAGAACCGGCGGCTCGTGGAGTTGGTACAGGAAACCGGCTGCGCTGTAATTGTCGGCGTGGGCGGCGGAAAGATTTTCGACACAGCGAAGGCTGTGGCCTATTACGCCGATCAGCCGGTTGTCATCTGTCCCACCGTCGCCTCCACCGACGTCTCCTGCTCTGCCCTGTCCGTAATCTACACCGAGGAGGACGCGTTTGAGGAGCACCTGTTCCTCAAGCGCAATCCCGACGTGGTGCTGGTGGATACGGCAGTGATTACCGCCGCCCTGGCGAAGCTGTGCTTTGACACATTGATGGCGGACGGCCTGGAGGCCCAAAAGACCCTGGAGCAAAAGCGGTGCACCGATGCGGTGGAGCATGTGATTGAGTCGAATACGCTTCTCTCGGGCCTGGGCTTTGAGTCCGGCGGACTGGCCGGGGCCCATGCCATCCACAACGGGCTGACAGTCCTGGAGGAGTGCCGCCATATGAACCACGGCGAGAAGGTCGCCTTTGGCACACTGGCCCAGCTGGTGCCGGAGCAGGCAGACGCGGCGGAGCTGGAGCGGGTCGTGAAGTGGTGCGTCAACTTAGGCCTGCCGGTCACGCTGGGGGAGCTGGGTGTCACAGAGGTCACTCCCGAAAAGGCCATGCAGGCCGCCGAGGCTGCCTGTGCGCCCAACGATACCATTGGGAACCCGCCCTTTACCGCAACACCGCAAATGGTCTGCGAGGCAATTTTGAAGGCCGACACTTTGGGACGGAAGATGCTGGAAGAGAGAAAATCGTAAGATGGTTTCTGCCATGTGCGGTAAAGGGCCCGAAGGAAGCCGCATTTCCGGGTATTATCGTTGCCGGAAGAAGAGCGAGTTCTGTTTTGTGCAAGAAACGCGGGCCTGTCTTGGCTGAAGCAGAAGTCCTGCACGGTTCCCCTTTGTCCAGCAATGTAAAAAGCTCTTGCCGGGGCGAACCGCGCCTCGGTAAGAGCTTTTTTTCATAAAATAGGAGATTTGCTGCTCCGACGCCTCATTTTTACAGAGTGTAAAATAGTCCCGGGTACGCAGGCATTCTCTTTTTAGATCGTAGCGCAGTTTTTGAGTGGTTCTCGGGATTGTCGATAGTCATAACATCGGAAGAGCCTTCCCCTTGCGTAATAGACCCTTTTTGCGCTGATATTCCTGAACGGAACCCCAAAAATAGTTCAACCGCAGGCTCTCGAGGGAAACCAGCCCCCGACCTGACCCAAAGGATATAAGCAGACCCCGTGTCTTCGTCACCGGCCTGCTCTGCGAAGCGGTGTCATGGATAGGGGCCCTTGTGACCCCGGCCGTTGTCCCGCTCGCTCTGGTTCAGCAGATAGTATTAGACGCTCAGCAGAATCATGGACGAAGCTCTCTATAGTCAAAGCACATGGGCAAAGCCTGTCAAGCGGGTCTTTGCCCTGCCGTCTGAACATCCGCACATTCATTTTATAGAGCATTTTCCAGAGAAAAAGCAGCCTGCCGCCTCCAAATAAAGCCAGAGACAGCAGGCTTGCACAGATGGATATTGGGCACAACGCCAGCTGTCTCACGCAGGGAGACGTTATGTACTCCGGCCTCATTTGAACCTTAGAGTCTGTTTTAAAACCAGCGGAATGCCGGATGGGGGCAGATTTTTTACCCAATGGGCATGTGATATCCGTAAGGCGGCAGAGCCGCCAACGGCTATCCAATCGTCAGACAAGGCGATTGGACCCGGGAATCCTGACGGATTTCAAGTCCAATCAACGCAGTCTTGGCAGAAAACCTGGCGGAATAAGATACCCCAAGACGGCGTTTTGACGGTTTTCAAACAGACTCTAGAGGGTGTCTTCAAACTCAAGCAATCCAAACGAGAATGGCGGCAAGCCGGGT
>NZ_CANTJS010000054.1 GCF_947654275.1 uncultured Oscillibacter sp.
ACAATGACATTGCCGGCGACGATGTACCGCATGAGATTTGGAATTCCGAACCGGGGATGGGTCAGGGCAAAACGCTCCATGGCGCTGTTCAGCTTTCTCAAAAAAATCCCTCCTAAAGATTGGGGTGGCTTCCGTTCAAATGTATTATACCCTCTTTTGAGGAAAAAGTCACCCATATTTTTGCCCTCCGCCTGGATCGGAAAACCGGAAAAATAGTCCGGAGCCCTTGACAAACGCGCAGGACCTGTTAAAATGGACTTACCCGAATACAATTACATATCCTTATCAAGAGTGGCGGAGGGAACGGCCCAATGAAGCCACGGCAACCTGCTTTGTAAGGTGCCAATTCCGACGGAGACCGACAGATGAGGAGCGAGCGAGATGTTTCTCCGCACGTTTCGACGTCGAAACGCGCGGTTTTTTGCATCCGCTTCCGCCTGTCCGTCCCCCCGGAAAACCCGGCTTCATCCGGTACTCCGCCCGTTTTCAAAGAGACTCCGGCGGTCAGATTCAGCAAAACACGCACATTATCCCCCCGCGCCGGGAACAGCAGGCGCGGCGCTTCCAGACGGAAGCCGCAAAGGAGAACGCTATGGCCAGACATTATCTCTTTACGTCCGAGTCCGTCACCGAGGGACATCCCGACAAAATCTGCGACCAGATTTCCGACGCCGTTCTGGACGCCATTCTGACCCAGGACCCCCAGGGCCGGGTGGCCTGCGAGACCACGGCCTGCACCGGTCTGATTCACGTCATGGGCGAGATTTCCACCACCTGTTATGTGGACATCGACAGAATTGTCCGGGAGGTGGTCCGGGAAATCGGCTATGACCGGGGCAAATACGGCTTTGACTGCGAGACCTGCGGCGTCATCACCTCCATTGACGAGCAGTCCGCCGACATCGCCATGGGCGTGGACAAGTCCCTGGAGAACAAAACCAATGAGGAAACCGAGCTGAACCACGGTGCGGGAGATCAGGGCATGATGTTCGGCTATGCCTGCGACGAGACCCCGGAGCTGATGCCCCTGCCCCTGGCCCTGGCCCAGAGGCTCTGCAAGCAGATGACCCTGGTCCGCAAGAGCGGCCTGGTCTCCTACATGCGGCCCGACGGCAAGAGCCAGGTCACCGTGGAATACGACGAGAACAACCGCCCCGTCCGCATCGACACCGTGGTCATCTCCACCCAGCACAACCCCGACGTCAGCCTGGAGCAGATCCGCCGGGACATGATTAACCTGGTGGCCAAGGAGGTTCTGCCCGCCAATATGCTGGACGAGCGCACCAAGTATTATGTCAACCCCACCGGCCGCTTTGTCAAGGGCGGTCCCGCCGCCGACGCGGGGCTGACGGGCCGGAAAATCATTGTGGATACATACGGCGGAAGCGCCCCCCACGGCGGCGGCTGCTTCTCCGGCAAGGACCCCACCAAGGTGGACCGCTCCGCCGCCTACGCCGCCCGCTGGGTGGCCAAGAACATCGTGGCGGCAGGCCTGGCCCGGCGCTGTCAGATCGAGCTGGCCTATGCCATCGGCGTGGCCCGGCCTGTGAGCATCATGGTGGACACCTTCGGCACCGGCACGGTCAGCGACGCCAAGCTGGAGGAGGCCGTCGGCAAGGTCTTCGACCTGCGGCCCAGCGCCATCATCCGGGACCTGGACCTGCGCAGGCCCATCTACCGGAAGCTGGCCGCCTATGGACACATGGGCCGGGAGGACCTGGGCGTGGCCTGGGAGAAAACCGACCGGGTGGAGGCCCTGAAGGCCGCCGTGGCGGAATAAACAGACGGCGCGCCCTGGAAGGGGCGCGCTTTTTCCAAGGGGGGAACCGCATGGCAAGGCTGGGAGATGTGTGCACAAAAGCCGCCTCCAACATCGTGCAGAAGGATTTGCAGGGGCGGGAAGGAATTTACCCCGTTTACGGCGCGGGCGGGTTCATTACAAATGTGGATTTCTACCAGAGAGAAGCCCCTTATATCGCCGTTGTCAAGGACGGGGCCGGCGTGGGCCGGGTGATGAAGCTCCCGGGGCAGTCGTCTGTCATTGGGACAATGCAGTATATTCTGCCGGGGGATATGGTAAATATCGACTATCTGGCCTTCGCCATGGAACACATGGGCCTTGGCCGGTATCAAACTGGCGCGACCATTCCACATATTTACTTTAAAGACTACCGGCAAGAGGAATTTCCTCTTCCGGGTCTGGAGCGCCAGGCGGAAATCGCCGCTGTTCTCAATTGGATAGTTACGTTGATTTCCCTCCGAAAACGGCAGCTTGAAAAGCTGGACGCACTGGTCAATTCCCGGTTTGTGGAGCTGTTCGGGGACTCTGAACATAATAATAAAAACTTACCCGTTTATAAATTAAGTAATTTATGTGAGGTAGGCTCAAGTAAACGCATTTATCAGAATGAACAGACTTCAAATGGAGTGCCTTTTTTGCGAGTATCTGACCTTGTTAAACGAATTGATAAGGGAATTGAAACTTGTGAACTGTTTATTCCACATGAGAAATATGAAGAGCTATGGTCACAAGGATTTGTACCCAAACGAGGGGATATCCTTGTTACCTCCAGAGGAACGCTTGGGAGATGCTACATTGTAAAGAACAAAGACCGATTTTATTTTCAAGATGGCATGATTAGTTGGCTGTCCAATTTTGACGAGAGGATCGTTAGTAATTATCTTTCATACCTGTTTTCAACACCTGGTTTTCAAAAACAGATTATGAGTTTACAGATGGGTTCAACAGTTGCTTATTTGTCAATTTCTATGCTGAAAAAACTGGATGTTATGGTTCCGGATTTGCAATTACAGAAGCGATTTGCTGATTATGTAGAACAAGTGAATTTGTTTGGATTGACAATCCGGCAGAGCTTGGATAAACTGGAAGTGCTGAAAAAATCCCTGATGCAGGAGTATTTCGCGCCATGAACAAGGACCGTCTCTCTAAAATTTTCAAGGGCCTGGCCGTCTGCGCTGGATACGCCGCCGCTCTGTTTGGCCTGCTGGCGGTGAAGGCCGTCCTCATCCTCCTGCTCTGCATGGCTCTGCTGGCGGGAGGCCTCCGGGCCTGCCTGACGGAGCACGCCTCCCCCCACACCCGCCGGGAGGTGCAGGAGTATCTGGAACAGGCCTATCCCGGCCAGGACTTCACCGTGGCCAGAAAATATTACGAGCTGCCCAACGAGGAGGCCAGCCTCACCACGATTCGGGTGTGGGACTGCTGGTTTGAGGACATGCCGGAGCTGGTGTTCCATGTGGAGAGTGCCTGGTGGGGCGGGGGCCATTTCCCGGCCAAGGCGGGCTATGACCTGTCCAACGACGTCAAGACGACCCTGTGGGACTACTATCTGAACCGGTATCCGGGTTCTCTGGACGCCTGGACCGTGGAGGACGGGCGGCTGACCATGGAATTCACCTCCATGGCGGAGGCGGAGCCGGCGGCGGCGCAGCTCCAGGAGTTCCTGGACTGGTACGACGCCCAGCCCCACGCCCTGCGGGCCATTTCCGCCGTCTGTGAGCTGGGGGAGATGCCCCTGCCCACGGACCCCCTCTGGCGGATGGACGACTGGTTTTTTGTCGAGCACAACCTGCCGGAGGACAACGTGGTGGGCTGGACCAACTCCTATGACCACATGACGGGCCGGTGCCGGTGGATTCTGTACTACTATTACGGCTTTTACAACATCCCCGGCCCGGACTTCACGGCGGAGTCCCTGGCGGACTTCGGCCGGCGGACATGGGTCTGGTCCTGCGACCCCACCCATCGGGACTACCCCAATTTCATCACGCCCATGGGGGAGCAGACCGCCCTGCCCTATGAGGAGTGGGGGCCCCTGCTTCGGGGGGTGGGTGTCTTTGACCGCCGGGTCAGCTTCGGCGGGCTCTATGAACTGCTGGTCCGGCTGGACCGGGCTCCGGAGGGAACGCCGGAGCGCTTCGCCGCCCGGGGAGAGGACGGCTGCCTTTACGAGTTTTCCTATGAATTCCGGGAGCCGGAGGGAGAGGAAGAAGTCTGGTATTATCTCAGGGACGGGGAGCGCTGTGGGCTGGAGGCCCCCATTCTGGAGCTGAAGAGCGGTCCGGTGTCCCAGACCACGGGGCTGTGGTTCCAATACCCGTAAGGACGTCCCCATTTGATTCCGTGCCCCCGATGGGGCGCGCCGCGATCGTCTGAGCGGGTCAGGGGCATGAGGAGCAGGCCGGGAGCAGAAGCGAAGCGGAGGGAGCCTTGAACGGTCCCTCCGCTTCCTGTTTCCGTGCTTCTACAGCTCCATGGACAGCATTACCATATCCGTCAGCTGCCGGCCGGCCTCGAAAATGGGGTGGTCGTAGTGCTTCAGAAAGAAATCCTTGACCCGCCCGCATTCCCGGAAGCCGCAGGCGGCGTAAAAGGGCAGGGTCAGGGGACTGTCCCCGGTGCCCACAAGAAGACGCGTCCCCTGACCCCGGCACTGCCGGACCGCGTGCTCCACCATGGCCCGGCCATAGCCCCGCCGCTGGCTCTCCGGGGCCACGGCCAGATTTTTGATTTCAAAATCCCCGCCGCCCTCCTCGGTTACCACGCACACGGCCCGAAGGATGCCGCCGTCATAGAGGGCGGTGAGGGTCCCCCGGTCCAGATAGCGGAGAATCATGTCCTCCTGCTCGTCCCCCAGGAGAAGCAGAGGGAGGAAGTCCCGCTTGCTGTCAAAAATTGTTCGGAATTCCATAACGCACTCCTTCAAAAACCGGGCAAGATATAGCCGGAGGTGATTGGAATGAATCACGAGAACGGGAACTATCTCTGCCTGTCGGACCTGCTGGATCAGGACCTGTCCGCCTATGAGTTCTATCAGACCCTGTCGCCGGAGGAACGGCGGCAGCTGGAGCGGGAGGAGGACGGCGTCACGTCCTTTTCCAATCTTCTCTCCCGGCTGGAGCGAATCCGGGATACCGGCATTGTCCCGGATTGAGAGAGTCCGCGCCGTCGGAAGCTTCCGGCGGCGCGGACGTTGTGTTCTGTATGGACCGGGCTCAGCCCCGCTTGAGCCGGAACTTCTTCGTCTCGGCCTCCAGGGCGTGGACCTGGTCGAAGAGCTCGGAGCTGACGGCGGCGGATTCCTCGCTGCTGGCGGAGTTGGTCTGCACCACGGAGGAAATCTGGCCGATGCCCTCGCTGACCTGGGCGATGGATTCGGCCTCGTGCTCCACGGCCTGTGCAATCTCGCTGATGGCGGTGTTGGACTGCATGACCAGCTCCAGGGCCTTCTGCAGGGACGCGGAGACCTCGCCCACGATGCGGCTGCCCTGCTCCGTGGCCTGGACGGAGTTCTCAATCAGGTCCTTGGTGGCCTTGGCGGCCTCGTCGGAGCGGACGGACAGGCTGCGCACCTCGTCGGCCACCACGGCAAAGCCCTTGCCGGCAGTGCCGGCCCGGGCGGCCTCCACGGCGGCGTTCAGGGCCAGAATGTTGGTCTGGAAGGCGATATCCTCGATGGTCTTGATAATCCGCCCGATTTCCTGGGAGGAGGTGGAGATATTGGCCATGGCGGCCACCATTTCCTCCATCTGATGGCTGGAGATGGTAACCTGTTCGCCGGTCTGGCGGGCGTTCTCCTGGGCGGCGGCGGCGACCTTTACGTTCTGGGCCGCGCTCTTGGAAAGGTCGTCCACGGTAGCGTAAATCTCCTCCACCGCGCTGGCCTGCTCCGTAGCGCCCTGGGCCAGTGCCTGGGCTCCGCTGGAGAGCTGCTCGGCGTGGCCGGAAACCCGGCTCTGCGTCTGAACAATGCTGGAAAGGGTGTTGGAAATGGTGGCGGTAAAGGTGTTCAGGGACTCCTCAATGCTGCGGAAATCACCGATGTAGTTCACAGAGGGAGACACGTTGAAATTGCCCTGGGCCAGCTCGCCCATCAGCCGGTTCAGGTCCTCCACGTAGCTGTGAATGGCCTGGAGAGAGGTCCGCAGGGTCCCGGCCAGATCGCCCAGCTCGTTGTCGGCCTGGTAGTCGATTCTCAGATCCAGACGGCCCTCCTGAAGAGGCTGGGCCTGCTCTGTGATGCGGAGAATGGGCTTTACCACATGCTTGGCGACAAAGGTCACCAGGCTGGTCAGGCTGACCAGGGCGAGAATCAGGCAGATGAAGCAGACCAGCTGCATCTGGAGAATCATGGAGTGCAGGCGGGCCTGCCCCTCCTCGCTGGCCTGGGTTTCGTGCTCCACCACCTGATCCAGGTGGTTCACCAGGGAGTTGATATTGCTCAGAATGGTCTCCTGATAGTAGTCCTGGGCCTGCCTGGGGTTCCGCTCCAGCAGGTCCAGCACATAGGTGGCGGACTCATGGATGGCCTTGTGAATGGGCTCCATCTGGCTCCGCAGCTCCAGGACGGCCGTGTTGTCCGTCTCCGCATCGCCGTAGAGCCACTTGCCCAGCACGCAGCTGGTGGGGTCGATGCTGCCGGTGAAGTCCATTCCGGCATAGAGGGCGTTGCTGAGATTGCTGGCCCATTTGTAGTGGGCGGCCTCCGCCGTCACCGCCCGCTGAAGCAGGGCGGCGGCCTGGGTGTTGCTGGCCTGGACCGACTGGATGCGGAGAATGTTGGCTGTGGTGACGAAGCTGAACAGCAGAATGGAGGCCAGCGCCGCCACCGCACGGATCAGTACCAGTTTCTTGATGCTTTTTCGCATAATTATGTATCCTCCCTCTTTTTGCGCTCCCGTCTGCCGGGGCAGACGGTTCCCATGGAAATGAAGATATGAGCTCATTATATCATATTCCCGCCGCAATGCAACAAAAACCAATTTTTGGCTTCCGTTTTTTTGGAAAGAGCCCTTCTGTCAAGGTGGACCGCCGGACGCCGGCGCGGCGTGGGCGTTCTCTGCGAACTGTCCTCGCCCTTATCCCTCCGCGGGGAACAGCTCCTGCCAGAGATACCGGAAATCCACGGAGGCGTTCCACAGCCTCCGGCCCTCCGGGCCCTCCAGGGCCTGCTTCAAATCCCGCCGGGCCCCCTGGTCGTCGCCGGTCCAGTGAAGCCGGTAGGCCCGGCTGACCAGGTACTCCCTGGCGTGGGCGGGGTCCAGCTCCATCAGCCGGGTCAGGTCCCCTATGTGCCGCTGGTAGCGGGTCCGGGTGGACACCGTGGGGCACCGGGCCCGGAGTATGAGCACGTTGTCCGGGTCCAGCTCCAGGGCGGCGGTGAGGCAGCGGTCCATCTCCGGCGTTTTCCGCAGACCCTTGAAGCACCACGCCCGCAGTACCTGGAGCCGCCAGTCCGGCGCTTCCTCGAAGCGCCGGGCGCACCACTCCGCCGCCTCCTTGTACGCGCTTTTATCCAGCAGGGCGAAGGCCTCCGGGTACGCCTCCCGGCAGAGCTGGCCGGCATGGCTGAGGGCGTTGTCCTCCAGGATGTCCGGGATATCCAGCTGGGGCGTGGGAGCCGCCTGGCCCGCCGCGCCGCTGGAGCTGTTTCCTTTTTTTGCTTCCGGCTCCGCCGGCTTTTTTGCTTCCGGCTCCGCCGGCGCCTTCTCCTCGGGGGGCGCCGGTTTTTTGGCCTCCAGCGGCGCGGTGTATTCCGGCGCGTCGAACTGGGGGTCGAAGGCCCCGATGAGGCCCTCCATCACATCCGACTGTTTCCCGCAGGCGGGACAGACATAGCCGCCGTAATAGCAGGCCAGCAGCTCTTCTCCCTCCCAGTCTCCCATCTGGTGAAGGATGCGGCGGAAGTGTGTGAACGCCGCCGGTTTTTTCTGCCAGAAGCGGAGGGGCCGGAGCTTCCGCCGCTGCTTTCCGTCGATGAGCTCCAGGTCCTCGTCCAGATAGCCGCAGTGCGTGCAGTGGACATAGCAGGTTTCCCACTGGTTCATCACCAGGGCGAAGGCCTCCCGCCGGTCCCCCAGCAGGCCGTACAGCCCCAGGCAGAGCCTCCGCCGCTCAAAGGCCCCTTCCCGGCGGAGCTTTTTCCGGTTCTCCTTTAAAAAGCGCTCCGCCCGCTCCGCCAGAATGGCGGCGGCCTCCCGGCAGCTCTCCGTGATGTCCTCCGGCAGCCTGGGGGCAGGTTCGTTCTCCCAGGTCACGTCGGTGGCGAGGCAGATTCCGATTTCCGAGAAAATCAGCAGCTGCCAGTCATAGTCCCCGGCCTTTTGGCCCAGCAGCTTCACCATGTAGGGCAGGGCCAGGTACAAGGCAGGGTAAAAGCTCATCTGGTGGGACAGGTTTTCACACAGGTTGTCAAAGGCGACGCGCATCTGGTCCTTCTCCTCCGGGTCCAGCCGCCGCAGCTTCACCTGGGGAGCCGTGGATTCCCCCATTAAAAACGCAATCTCCCCGGAGACGCTGCCATACGCGCCGGGGTACTGCTCCCAGAGCGCGGAGTCCAGCGGAATGAATGTCATGGCCGTTCAGCCTCCTTGTTCAGAATCAGGGCGTTCACTGGACCAGGAACACCAGGTTGGCATCTGTGATGAAATTCGGCACGCTGTACACCGCCGCGATGCTGTCAATGCCGTTTTCCTCCGCGTATTGGGCGGCGGACCGGCGGTAATACCGGAGGTCCATCAGGTGCACCTCCTCGAAATGCAGGGCCAGGAAGGGGGCCAGGGCGTCGGAATAGGAGTCCCGGAGCAGCAGCAGCCTCCCTGTGCCCTCGGGGTTTTTGATGACGCACAGGGGCTGGTTCCCGCCGAGAAAGGCCGAATATTTGTCCTTGGTCTCCAGACGGGACCAGTCATACAGCGTCCCGGCCTCCGGTGTGCCGTTCCGCCAGGAGGTGACCTCAAAGGCATCCGCCGTCCGGAACTCAATGGTGTCCGGCTCCAGCCAGTGGATGCCGGACTGGGAATACAGTGTTCCCTGGAAGTCCTCACTGGCGGTTATCAGGGGCAGCTCCGCCTGGGGCCGCGGTTCCCGGCCCAGGGCCTCCATCAGGGCGGTATAGCCATAGTAGGCCCCCAGGGTGGTCCAATGGTGGTCCGTGCGGTAGTAGATGGGTTCGTCCCTGTGGGCGGCCAGGGCGGTCTGGAAATCAATGGGCTCCACGCCCTCCACTTCCCCCGCCCGGCTGATGAAGGCCGTCTGATCCCAGCTGTCCGCACCCTCCGGCAGGCGGTCCCGCCAGGTCTCCGCCGCCGAGGGGATGAGCCCCAGGTACACCGGAATGTCCGTCCGCTCCGCCAGCCGGGCGATGTAGCTGAGATTCTTCTCCTCCAGGCCCTCCCGGGGGGGCTCCACCTTGGAGATCAGGGCGTCCCCGCAGAGGTAGACCCCGTGAAATTCCCGCTTGCCCAGGGCCTGTTCCGTCCGGGCCTTGAGGCCGGTCCACTGGTCCCGGAGGGGGAACTGGTCGGCAAAATACTCCTCCACGGACTTGGTAAAGCTGCCGTCCCGCAGCCCCGCCCAGGAGAAGGAGGGCGTCTGCGCCAGGGTCCTGTTCTCCGCCTCGGAGCGCTCCCGGTCCGGCAGAAGGATGTGCCAGGCCAGCAGTCCCCCCAGAAAGAGGCAGAACAGCGCCGTCATCAGGCGGCTGTATGCGTGTGCTGTCATGGTTCCGCCTCCTTACTCAAAACCGGAAATACAAAAAGGGATTGTAGCTGCCGTCCACCAGATAGGCGGTGGAGAGAATCAGTCCCAGCAGCATCAGAACCGGCGTCAGAGCCCGCCGGACCCGCTCCGGTCGTTTCCGCCAGAGCTCCAGGGGCCACGGGGTGGAGCCCAGGACCATCAGCGCCAGCAGCAGCCCGAAGCTCCGCAGCCGCCAGCCGTCGGCGGCGCTCCAAAGGGCGCTTCCCCCGCCGAAGCAGGCGGCGAGATACCGCCCGCAGGCCCCCAGGTCCTCAATGGCGAAGAGGCCCCAGCCCAGGAACACCACCAGCAGGGTATAGGCCCGCCTGGCCCACACCGGCGTCCGGGCCAGCAGATCTTGGAACACGAAGCGCTCCAGAATCAGCCACAGGCCGAAGTACAGCCCCCAGAGGATGAAATTCCAGCTGGCCCCGTGCCACAGCCCTGTGCAGAGCCAGACAATCAGCAGATTCCGCAGGGTCCTCCGGGTTCCGGCCCGGCTGCCCCCCAGGGGGAAATAGAGGTATTCCCGGAACCAGGAGGTCAGGGACATGTGCCACCGCCGCCAGAACTCCCCCACGGAGACGGCGCAGTAGGGATGGTCAAAGTTTTCATCGAAGCGGAAGCCCAGCATCCGCCCCAGGCCGATGGCCATGTCGGAATAGCCGGAGAAGTCGAAATAGAGCTGAAGGCCGAAGGCCAGAAGACCCGTCCAGCCCCCCGCCGCCGTCAGGGTCCCGGCGGCCTGGGCGGTCTGGCAGCTCTGCCACAGCTCTCCCGCCGGGTTGGCCAGAAGGCACTTCTTGGCCAGGCCCGCCGTGAAGCGGCAGGCCCCCTGGGCAAAGTCCCCCGAGGAGACGGACCGCTTGTTCAGGTCTGCCGCCACGGTTCTGTATTTGACAATGGGGCCGGCAATCAGCTGGGGAAAGAGGGTGACGAAGGCCCCGAAATCCACGATGTTCCGCTGAACCGGGGCGTCCCGGCGGTAGACGTCGATGGTGTAGCTCATGGTCTGGAAGGTGAAAAAGGAAATGCCCAGGGGCAGAGGCAGCCCCAGCGCCGGCAGGGAGAGCCCCGGAATCCGGGAGAGATTGGCCGCCAGGAAATCCCAGTACTTGAAGAAGCCCAGCAGCAGCAGGTTGAACACCACCGACTCCCCCACGAACCACCGGGCCAGCCGGTCCCGGCCCCGGTTCAGGGCCCGCTCCACCAGGAAGCCGTGGGTGTAGTCAATGAGGATGGAGAGTATCATGATGCTGACATACACCGGTTCGCCCCAGCCATAAAAAAAGAGGCTGACCGCCAGAAGCGTCAGATTCCTCAGCCTCCTGGGCGCCAAAAAATACGCCGCCAGCGTCAGCGGCAGAAATCCGTATAAAAAGGTGAGACTGCTGAAAACCATGAAAGAACCGTCCTTTATGTGGGGATGGGGGGAACCCCGGCGGCAGAACGGTCCTGCCGTCCCGCCGCTGTTTGGCAGCCGAAACGCAGTCCGGACTCCTTTTCAACCGCTGAGATTCGCCCGTTAAACTCAGAAGCTGTATTCATAACCTCTGAACGCTGCCTGAACGGGCTTTTTCCCGCCATGCCGCGCCGGTTTCCCCAGCAATCCGTCAGGATTGCTGGGGGGCGCGAACGATTTCCCTGTCTGACAGGAAAAATTCCCGCCCATCCGGCATTCCCCGGCTATGAATACAGGTCATCAGTTTGATAGCGTCTGCCGGACGCCGCCGTCACGAAAGCGCGGCGGAAACCTGTTCCTCCAGCTCCGTCTGGAAGGCCCCGGAGGCAATCAGGGCCGCATAGGTCCCCTGCCGGAGCACCCTGGCGCTCTTCCAGGCCTCCAGGCTCTCGGGATACCAGGCCCCGCCCTCGATCTGGCTGTCGATCCGGGCCTGAAAAATGGCGGCGGCGCTCTCCGCGTCCTCCTCCGTTTCCCCCTGGAAGAGGACAATCTCGTTGACGTCGGAGCTCATGGCGGGGACCATGGCAACCAGCTGCTTCGCGGGGAGCCCGGAGAGTCCCGGGTAGTAGCCCTCCAGCAGGTCGCCCTCCAGGGCGGTCATGTAATCCTCTCCCCAGCCGCAGGCCGCCTCCATGCCGGCGTACAGGCTGCTCAGGGCCACATCCGCATCCTCCGCCCCGCCTGCGTCCGCCTGCCCGCCGCAGCCCGTCAGAAATACCAGCGCCAGCGCCGCCAGCAGCAACCCCTTTTTCATCCGCCATCCTCCCGTTTTCCCGAAAAATACAAAGCTGTCAATTCATTCCTTGCCTTTATACAAAAACCGCGTTATAATTTCAACATCAAAACTGTAACATTCCGTAACAATTCCACTGGCGGTTTGTTACTTTCTGGAGGTTGAAGCATGATGTACAGTTTTCGCAACGACTACAGTGAGGGCGCCCATCCCAAGGTGCTCCAGGCCCTGACGGACACCAATCTGGAACAGACCGGCGGCTATGGCACGGACCCCCGCTGCCTGGCGGCGGCGGACCTGGTCCGGCAGCTCTGCCAGGCTCCGGAGGCGGACGTCCATTTCCTGGTGGGGGGCACCCAGACCAATCTGGTGGTCATCGAGTCCGTCCTGAAGCCCTTTGAGGCGGTGATTGCCGCCGGCACCGGACACGTCAACGTCCACGAGACCGGGGCCATCGAGGCCACCGGCCACAAGGTCTGCGCCGTCCCCGCGCCGGACGGGAAGCTGACCCCCGCCCTGATTGAGTCCGTGGTCCGGGGACACACCGACGAGCACATGGTGTTCCCCCGGCTGGTCTATGTCTCCAATACCACGGAGGTGGGTACCGTCTACTCCAAAGAGGAGCTTACCGCCCTTCACGACTGCTGCCGGGAGCGGGACCTGTTCCTCTATCTGGACGGGGCCCGGCTGGGCTCCTCTCTGGCGGCGGGGGACCTGACCCTGCCGGACCTGGCCCGTCTCACCGACGCCTTTACCATCGGCGGCACGAAAAACGGCCTGCTCTTCGGTGAAGCCCTGATCTTCGCCCAGGCCCGGCCGGACTTCCGCTGGTACATGAAGCGCCGGGGCGCCATGCTGGCCAAGGGCCGTCTGCTGGGGGTCCAGTTCCAGGCCCTTCTGGAGGACGGCCTCCTGCTGGAGACGGCCCGCCACGCCAATGCCCTGGCCCTCCGCCTCCGGGACGGAATCGCCGCCCTGGGCTATCCCTTCTGGGTGGACTCCCCCTCTAACCAGCAGTTCCCCATCCTGCCCAACGACGTGATGGAGTCCCTTCTGGCCATGGGCTACCAGTTCGAGACCCAGCACAGCCCGGACCAGGGCCATACCTGCGTCCGCCTGGTCACCAGCTGGGCCACCCCGGAGCAGGCGGTGGAGGACTTCCTGTGGGATCTCTCCCTCTCCTCCGGCGCGGGGAAGGAAGCACGCTGATTTTTTGGCTGCCGCCCGCCGTAAGGCGGGCGGTTTTATGTTTGAAGGATTGCCAAGGGAAGACCGCCCCCGACCCTTTTTTCGGCTGCCGCCCGCCCGTAAGGCGGGCGGTTTCGTGTCCGAAGGGCTGTCAGGACCGGGCCCCACAAAGAGGTCTCCCGATACCCGATAGAAGGTCTGCGGGGCCTGACCCCATGGTCAGGCCATTTCTTTCAATTGACAGCAGCCTTCATAATTGCTGCCAGGGGCCGCCCAGGGCGGCGGCCCTGGAGAACGGGCCGGGACAGAGCCCGGCCCCTGCATCAAGTTTTCAGCACTCCCTTTTTCGCCGTTACTCGATGTGCTCCTCGCAGAAATTGTCCAGCACCCGGAACCCCATTTCCTCTGATGTTGCCAGCGGGTACTTGTAAATGCTGTCCGGGTCCACAATGGGACACATCCGCTTTTCCGGCTCCAGCCGGAGACAGGGCATGCCGTCGTCCCGGCTGTTGACCGCTCTGCGGTCCGTTTGCTCCTGAGACATAATCTATCACCCCGGTGTGAAGTATGTGCCGTTCCCGGGGGATTATGCCTGTTCAGTCCTTGACGGCCTTCACCAGCAGCATCATGGGCCGGCGCATCTCGTCGGGCTGCTCCGCCTGCACGGCCTCCGGCGGCATGGCCTCCTCCACCGCCGCGAGGCGAAAGCCCAGCTGGGGCAGGGGATTGTGAATCTGCGTCAGGGTGTGGTGCTGCTTTGTTGCCGCCTGGCCCAGAAACCGCGTCTGCCGGGGGCCCGGCCTGTAATATGATTTCCGAATTAAAAATTCGGAAATCATACATTTGATTTAAGCCGTTTTGCTCGCCGCCTTAAACGGCGGCAACCGCAAAACATGGCACATATTACTTCCGACCTTTCAGTTCGGAAGTAATAGCCGTCCACCGGCCAATACAGGGCGTTTCCCGCTCCGTCATAGACCCAGTCCTGCCCCACGCCGGCGGTGAAAACCGGGTGCTCGATATTGAAGAGGAAGCAGCCGCCCGGCCTCAGGGCGCAGAAGACCGTCCGGTAGACCGCCGTCAGGTCCTCCACATAGTGCAGGGCCAGATTGGACAGCACCAGATCATAGGTCTCCGGCGGACAGATGTAAGAGCCTGTTTAAAATCCGGCGGAGTGCCGGATTGGGGTAGATTTTTTTGTCGGGCAAGGCGGTTTGACGCAGGAATCCTGGCGGATTTCAAGTCAAACCAACGCAGCATCGGCGGAAAAAGATGCCCTGAGACGGCGTTTCGATGGATTTTAAACAGGCTCTAAGACGCCAGATCTCCGACCTCATAGCGGATGGCCGGGGCGCTGTGTTCCGCCCTGGCCTTTTCAATCATTTTTTTGCTGGCGTCCAGCCCCAGCACAGAGTCCGCCCCCATCCGGGCGGCATAGGCGCAGTGCCAGCCGTAGCCGCAGCCCAGGTCCAGCACCCTCTTGCCCTCCAGACCGGGGAACAGGCCGCGGAACCGGCTCCATTCCCCGGCGGCGCTCAGCCCCTCCCAGCTTCGGGGCATCTCCCCGTAGGCGGCGAAAAAGGCCTCGTTGTCATAGATGCCCGGCATGGTTTTTCCTCACTCACGCCTCGGTGTTCATCAGGCGGATGCCCGACTCCTTATCTCCGGCGATAATCAGATGGGCGTCGGCCTGGAAGCGGTATTTGGGGTCCAGCAGGGGCACCACCGTGTCCCCCACCTTCACGCCCAGAATGTTCACGTTGTACCGGCGGCGGACGTCCATCTCCAGCACCGTTTTCCCCTCCCATTCCACGGGGGTCTCAATCTCGAAGACGGCGAACTTGGGCGTCAGCTCGAAGTAGTCAAAGGCATTCCGGGCGGAAAAGCGCATGGCCGCCCGGGTGGCCATGTCCATCTCCGTGTGAATCACGAAGTCCGCCCCGATCTTCCTCAGAAACTTGATCTGCTTCTCCTGGTCCGCCCGGGCCACCACGCACCGGGCCCCCAGCTCCTTCAGGGTGGAGGTGACCTCCAGAGAGCACTGGAAGTCGTCCCGGACGCAGACAAAGCACACGTCGAAATTCCGCACGCCCAGGGATTCCAGAACCTGCTCGTCCTGGCAGTCCCCCACGCAGGCGGCGGTGACGGCGCTGGCCATCCGGGCCACCAGCTCCTCGTCCTGGTCCACCACCATCACCTCGTTGCCCAGCTCCGTGAGCTTCCTGGCCAGGTGCCGCCCGAAGCGGCCCAGGCCCACTACTAAAAATGATTTCATTCTGCGCTCCTTCCTTGGACGCGGCTCCCGGTCTCGTCCGCCGGGCGCTCCCATCCCTCTTTTACAGGCTCCCAGGTCATGCGTCCGTCGGTATATTCAACGTCGGCCACCTGGCGGCAATATTCCACATAGCAGATGCGGTCCACCCGCCGTCCGCCGCCGTACAGCACATAGGGGTATCGAAAGACTCTCCCGCAGGCTCCGTTGTCTGTCTCTATACAGGCTTCCTTCACATATCCCTCCTGCCGCAGCATGGCGTCCGCACCGCCGAAGGAGAGGCAAAAAGGAAAGGTCCAAAACCGCCATCGTCTGCCTCCGTTCTTCGCCTCACGGCGCTCAGCCGATCAGAATCTTCTCCGGCACGTTCCGCCGCTTGGGCTGGGGCTTATCCCTGGTCACCGCCATGGCCACCGACATGCTGCCCACCCGTCCGGCGAACATCATCAGCAGCACGGTCCACTGGGACAGAAGGGGCAGGCTCCCGGTGACGCCCCGGGAGAGGCCCACGGTGCCGATGGCGGAAATGGCCTCAAACAGGGCGTCGTCCAGGGCGATTCCCTGAATGCAGAGCACCATGCACCCGGCGAGACACGCCATCAGGTACAAACTGACGGAGGAATAGGCCTTTTGAATGGTGCCCCCGTCCAGACGGCGCCGGAAGATGTTCACGTCCTCCTGCCGCCGGACCTGGGCGAAGGCGCTGAGCAGCAGCACGGCGAAGGTGTTTACCTTGACGCCGCCGCCGGTGGACCCGGAGCCCGCCCCCACGAACATCAAAAGGAACATCAGCAGGGTGCTGCTCTGGCTCAGGGCGGCCTGGTCCACGGTGGCAAAGCCCGCCGTCCGGGCGGTGACGGACTGGAAGGCGGACATCAGCAGCTGCTGGGACAGGGGCAGGCCCGCAAAGGCCCGGTCCCGCTCCAGCAGGTAAAAGGCCAGCCCGCCCCCCAGGAAGAGGACGGCGGTGAACACCGCCACAATTTTGGAGTGCAGCCGCCAGCGGCGGAACCGGGAGCCGTGGGTCAGGATGTCGTCCCACACCAGAAAGCCCAGGCCGCCGCAGATAATCAGGGCCATGATGACGAGGTTCAGCAGGGGTTCCCCTGCCTCCGATGTCAGGGAGGACCCGGTACCCAGCAGATCGAAGCCGGCGTTGCAGTAGGCGGAAACGGCGTGGAACACGGCCATCCAGAGCCCCCGGCCCAGGCCGTACCGGGGACAGAACCACAGCGCCAGCAGCGCCGCGCCGCCCCCCTCGCAGACGGCCGTCACCCGCAGGCCCCGGCGGACCAGACGGACGATGCCCCCCAGCTGGAGGGCCCCCACGGTATCCATCAGCACCGCCCGGCGGTGGAGCCCCACCCGCTGGCGCAGCAGGACGGAGACCAGAATGGACACCGTCATGAAGCCCAGGCCGCCAATCTGAATCAGCAGCAGGATGACCGCCTGGCCAAAGAGGCTGAAGCGGCTGGCGGTGTCGAAGAGGGAGAGGCCCGTCACGCAGGAGGCGGAGGCGGCGGTAAACAGGGCGTCCTCAAAGGCTACCGCCTGCCCGTTCCGGGCGGCCAGGGGAAAGGACAGCAGCGCGCCGCCAATGAGAATCAGCAGCGCGAAACCGGCGGTCAGGGTCTGTACGGCGTTGAGCCGGACGCGGCGAGGCATGTTCGTCCACCTTCCTCCAAGTGAATCGCGGAAAACCGCGCCGTCCGCCCCCGAAATCCGGAGGCGTCCGGTGATAAGAACCATTATACCCTCTTTTTTCCCGCCGCGCAAGTCCGGCCTGTCCCGGGGCAGGGAAATCAATTTTCAAGAATAGTACAAATATCCGAGGGATTCAGGAG
>NZ_CANTJS010000055.1 GCF_947654275.1 uncultured Oscillibacter sp.
TTTCCGTCATCCGAGCCTCGGAGGCGCTGATTTTTTCCGTCATCCGAGCCTCGGAAGCACCGACTTCTTCCTTAATCAGCGTCGTCATCCGGGCCTCGGAGGCGCTGATGAGCTTCGCGATTGCCTGTAAGTCCTTTTCGTCCAGCATATGGCTCCCCTCCCTTATATCCGTTTTCCTTCACATTATAAAATAGGGGACAACAATTGTCAATCCTCTTCCGGTTCCCTGGGCCAGTCCCGGCGGGGCCCACTGCCGTGGGGGACGCTTCCCAGCGGGGCCCACTGCCGTGGGGGCCCAAAGGGGCCAGCCCCTTTGGAATCCCCGTCAGGGGGGGCACCCCCCTGAATCCCCCCGATGACGGGGGATTTTTTGGCAGGACTCCGGCCCCTATCTCTCTTTGGGCCAGTCCCGGCAGACCAGCTCGTCCAGGGAAAGGCCGTAGAAATCCGCCAGGGCGATGAGTGTGGACATTTGCGGCTCCCGCTGCCCGCGTTCATACGTCTGATAGGTGCGCCAGTTGGTGCCGATGAATGGGGCAAGCTCCTTCTGCTTCAACCCCCGGCTTTTGCGCAGTTGAAAAAGATGGTCCGAAAATGTCATGTCTTCCCTTTCCCCTCTTGACAGACACGTATGTGTCTGCTATAATCTAATCATAGAGACATATTTGTGTTCCTGTCGGGAGGTGTGAACATGGACGAATATCTTAAATGTCTATATTGTTATATCATCGACAGACACAGGGCAGATACCCTCTTACATTCATTGGAATATCAGGTCCGCAGCCAATCCGCATTCATGGCCTGGGAGCGTCTGGAAGACGAGCTTTCCCAGGCGCAGCTGACCGCCGTAGACGAATATATGTCCGAATACGCCCAGCTCTCCGGCCTGGAAAAGGACTGGATTTTCCAGGAGGGCGTCGCCCTGGGCAGGTGGCTGGCCCAGTCCTAGAGCGGTTCGCCGTACAGGGCCCAGGTGTTGCTCCCCGTAATCCGCACCTCCAGGAACTGCCCGATCAGGGACCTGTCCCCCCTGAGCCGGACCAGCCGGTTCCCCTCGGTGCGGGAGGACAGGGGGTAGTCCGGGTCGCCGCTCTCGCCGTCTGCCAGGACCCGGACGGCGCTTCCCACATAGGCGGCGTGAAGGGCGGCGGACCGGGCATTCTGGACCTCCAGCAGCCGGTCGAACCACTTCTGTTTTTCCTCCCGGGACGCGGGATCCGGCAGCTCCGCCGCCCTGGTGCCGGGGCGGGGGCTGTAGATAAAGGTAAACAGGGCGTCAAACCCCACCTCCTCCACCAGGGAAACCGTGTCCATGGCCTCGGCCCCGGTCTCGCCGGGGAAGCCGATGATGACGTCGCTGGTCAGCACCAGACCCGGCATGGCCTCTCTGGCATAACGGATGAGGTCCAGGTACTTCTCCCGGGTGTAGCGGCGGTTCATCTCCTGCAAAACCCGGTTGTTTCCCGACTGGAAGGGCAGGTGAAGCTGCCGGGCCACGTGGCGGCTGGCTGCCATGACGTCGAAGAGCCGGGGGGTGGCGTCCTTGGGGTGGCTGGACATGAAGCGGACCCAGTAGTCCCCGGGAATCCGGTCGATGTCCGCCAGCAGGTCGGGGAAATGGTAGTCCGCGTCCAGGTCGTTTCCATAGGAGTTGACATTCTGGCCCAGCAGGGTGATGTCCTTATACCCGGCTTCCACCAGCTGCCGGACCTCCTCCAGGACGGCGGCGGGCTCCCGGCTCCGCTCCCGGCCCCGGACATAGGGCACGATGCAGTAGGAGCAGAAATTGTTGCAGCCGTACATGATGGAGACCCAGGCCTTCACCCCCCGCTCCCGGACCACGGGAATGCCCTCGGCAATGGTCCCGTGCTCGTCGGCGACGGAGAACACCCGTTTTTTCGTCTCGTAGACCTGCCAGAGAAGCTCGGGAAATTTCCACAGGGCCTGAGGGCCGAAAACCAGGTCCACGTGGCGGTAGGACTCCTTCACCCGCTTGGCCGTCCGTTCCTCCTGGGCCATGCAGCCGCAGAGGACAATCACCTGCTCCGGGTTCTCCCTCTTGGAGTGGGTCAGGGCCCCCAGGTTGCCGAATACCCGCTGCTCCGCATGCTCCCGGATGGCGCAGGTGTTCAGGACCACGAGGTCCGCCTCCCGGGGCTCCCCGGTAAAGGCGAAGCCGCAGGCCTCCAGCATCCCCATGAGCCTCTGCCCGTCGGCCACATTCTGCTGGCAGCCAAAGGTCTCCAGGCAGGCCAGGGGGTGGGCCTGACGGGCGGCGAACTGATCTTTGATTTTTGTCTGAAAGTCCCGCTGCCGGTTCAGTTCCTCCTCCGGGACTAAAATATCCTTACGTTCCAAATCGCTTCCTCCGATTTCGATACTTTTACAAATGCATCATAGCACAAAGCACCGGGATGCACAAGGGGCCTTTCAACATTTTCAGACCCACAAAAACAAGGGCAGGGAGCGGGCTTTGACCCGTCCCTGCTCTTGCTGTTCACTCGTTCATTTCCAGCAGAGCGGCCTTGGCCGCCTTTTGGGCCTCCTCCGCCGCGGCCTCCTCCGGGGTCCTGGTTTTCAGCAGGGCGGAGAGCCGCACGCCGGGAAAGGCCGGACCCCAGCCGGGATGACGCTCCTTCTGAATGGCGGTCAGGCCGGAGCCCTGGGGCAGAGGGATGTTCCAGTTCTGCATCATGGTCTCCGTATTCCGGACCAGCTCCAGGACCTTCCGTTCGTTCCCGCCGGCAGCGGCCCAGGAGAAGGCGGCGGACTGATACACGGCGGTGAGCAGAGGGGCCAGGACGCACAGCCGCCAGCCCGCCGCCGCGTACAGGTCCCGCATGGGCTGGAAGCGCTCTTCGGGCAGTCCCTCCTCCGCCTCCCACACGGCCAGCAGGGCGTCGGAGCAACCCTGGGCCGTCAGCTCCTCATAGCTCTCATAGGGCAGTACGTTCTCCGGCAGCAGGCAGCAGACCTCAAACAGGCGGCGATGCTGGCTCTCCGGGGCCTCGGTCAGGGCCCACAGCCTTTGCAGCACCCATTCCCAGTCCGCCGCCTCCAGCCCGAACCGGGCCAGGGCGTTTTCCAGGCACAGCACCAGATAGGCCGTCCGGCCCCGGCCTGAGACCTGGGTCAGCAGATGTTCCTTCTCCGCCTTTTTCCGCTCCCGCTCCTCCCTGGGCAGCCTCGCCCACCGGACCGCCTTTCCCAGCCGCCAGAGCAGGAAAACCAGAAGCGCCCCGCCGGCGGCGGCGGCCGCCAGGCCGATGCCGAAGCGGAACCACCACCACAGCCACTGGGGCGTCGTTTGCTGCATATCAATCATCAAATATTCCTCCTCGCATGCTGCCCAGCCGGCGGAGCTGGGCCTGAAATTCCTCCGGCAGGGGGCAGGCCAGCTCCACCGCCTCCCCCGTCCGGGGGTGGACAAAGCGGAGCCCCGCCGCGTGGAGGCACTGCCCGGCAAGGCCGGGAACCGGCTTTTTCAGTCCATACACCGTGTCGCCTAAAATGGGGTGGCCGGTGTGGCTGAGGTGGACCCGAATCTGATGGGTCCGGCCCGTCTCCAGCCGGCAGCGGAGCAGGGCGCAGGTGCTGTTCCGGACGCCGCCGGGGCCGGGACAGGCAGAAAAGCGCTCCAGCACCTCCCAGTGGGTGACGGCGGGGCGGCCATTGGGGACCACCGCCATTTTCTTCCGGTCCGTTGGGTGCCGCCCGATGGGGGCGTCCACGGTTCCGGCGTCCTCCCGGAAGCGGCCCAGGGCGATGCACGCATAGGTCCGGGCCAGGCTGTGGTCCTGGAGCTGGGCAGAGAGAGCCTGGTGGGCGAAGTCGTTTTTGGCGGCGATGATGAGGCCGGAGGTGTCCCGGTCGATGCGGTGGACGATGCCGGGGCGCAACGCGCCCCCCACGCCGGAGAGGGTGCCGCCGCAGTGGTGCAGCAGGGCGTTGACCAGGGTGCCGTCCGGGTGGCCGGGGGCGGGGTGGACCACCAGCCCCTTGGGCTTGTTCACCACGATCACGTCGCCGTCCTCATAGACAATGTCCAGGGGAATGTTTTGGGGCAGGGCCTCGATGGGCTCCGGGGGCCGCAGGGAGACGGCAACGGTCTCCCGGCCCGTCAGGCGGGTGTTCTTGGCCAGGGGCCGGCCCTGGCAGAGGACCCGGCCCTCCTCCAGCAGCCGCGCCGCGGCGGAGCGGGTGAGGCCCTCGGCCCGGGCCGCCAGCCAGACGTCCGCCCGCATGCCCGCGTCGGCCTCAACGGCTTGAAGAATCAGGGGTTCCGTCGCCGCCACCTCCTTTTTTGTCCCGGGTCTCGTAGAGAAAGAGGTAGTAAATCAGGCCCAGCACACAGCCGATGTTGATGCAGATGTCCGCCACGTTGAACACGGGGAAATCCATGAACTGGAGGCTGAACATATCCACCACATAGCCCAGGCGGAAGCGGTCCAGAATGTTCCCCAGGCCCCCGGAGACAATCAGGCAGCAGCCCAGCACGCCCAGGGGATGGCGCACAATCCGCCGCGCCAGCAGAAACAGAATCGCCAGCACAATGGCGCCGGTCACCGTCAGCAGCATCCACCGCATCCCGGAGAAGGAGGACCAGGCCGCGCCGTAGTTGTGGACGGTCCGCAGCTCCATCAGCCCCGGCAGGAAGGGACGGGCCTCTCCCAGGGGGATGTGCAGGGACACCCAGCGCTTTACCCACTGGTCCAGTCCCAGCAGCGCCCCGGCCAGCAGGGCTGAGCACACATACGCCATGTTCCGCGCCTCCTTCGGTTTCATCTCTCTTCCGAACCGCCCCGCTTTGGGTCAGACGCGGCTGAAGCAATCCGCCGCGTCCGGTTCGGCTGTGCCGACTATACCACATTTTTTCCGGAAATCCAAGTCCTTTTCTCTCCGGGCCGGGCTCTCCGCCTTAAAATTCCGCTCCGGCGGCGGGAATAGCGGGGAAGAAAAGCCGGGAAAAGCAGGGAAAAAGCCGGGAAGCCTCTTGCGTTTTGCGGGGAAAGAGGATATAATAGGGCCTGGTTCGCCCAAACAGCGCTTTGCACCCCAATACGGCGCAGGGCACGTTATCAATAAGAGGAGGTATTTGCACTATGTCTACGAAATCCCATTACGCGAGAACCGACATCGGCCCCGGCAAGGTTGGCTTCTCCAAAACGCGCTCCATCATTGAGGCTCCCTTCTATGGCAACAATGTCATCAAGGTCAACTCCCTGCGGGAGGCCTATGACATGGCCAAGAACTCCCCCGGCACCGTGGTCACCGACATGCCCGTATACCGGGGCGAGGAATTCGGCCTGGAGCCCGACGCCAAGGTTCTGCTGTTCAACGACGGCTCCATCACCGGCCGCTATGCCGCCGCCCGCCGCATCACCGGAAAGCCCGGCGTGAACACCGCCGAGCTGGACAAGATTGTCATGGACGCCGTCTATGACACCCGGTGGAAAACCATGTACCACGCCGAGGTCTTCATCGGCCTGGACCCCGAGTTCATGGTCCGCGCCCACCTGCTGATTCCCGAGGGAGAGGAAAACCTCCTCTATAACTGGATGCTGAACTTCCAGTACCAGTCTGACGAGTATGTCAAGATGTATAAAAAGTCCCAGAGCGTGGGCGGCGGCAAGGAAGCCGACATCTATATCTTCTCCGATCCCCAGTGGACCGGCGCTCCGGGCAGAGAGGACATCTGCGACCCCAAATGCCTGTGCTACTTCAACACCGACACCAACTGCGCCGCCATTCTGGGCATGCGCTACTTCGGCGAGCACAAAAAGGGCACCCTGACCCTGGCCTGGGCCATTGCCAACCGCAACGGCTACGCCTCCTGCCACGGCGGACAGAAGGAATACACCCTGGCCGACGGCAGCAAGTACGTGGCGGCGGTGTTCGGCCTGTCCGGCTCCGGCAAGTCCACCCTGACCCACGCCAAGCACGACGGCAAATACCCCTCCATCAAGGTTCTCCACGACGATGCCTTCATCATCAACTCCGACACCTGCGCCTCCATCGCCCTGGAACCCACCTATTTCGACAAGACCGCCGACTATCCCGTCCCCTCTGACGACAACAAGTATCTGCTCACCGCCCAGAACTGCTCCGCCACTCTGGACGACGAGGGCAAAATCGTCCTGGTCACCGAGGACGTCCGGAACGGCAACGGCCGGGCCATCAAGAGCAAGCTCTGGTCCCCCAACCGGGTGGACAAAATTGAGTCCCCCGTCAACGCCATTTTCTGGATTATGAAGGACCCCACCATTCCCCCCATTGTGAAGCTCAGCGGCGCGTCCCTGGCCTCCGTCATGGGCGCCACTCTGGCCACCAAGCGTTCTTCCGCCGAGCGGCTGAAGGAGGGCGTGGACCCCAACGCCCTGGTGGTGGAGCCCTATGCCAACCCCTTCCGCACCTATCCCCTGGTCAATGACTACGCCAAGTTCAAGAAACTGGTGGCGGAGAAAAACGTGGCCTGCTATATCATCAACACCGGTGACTTCATGGGCAAGAAGGTCCAGAAGGAGGACACCCTGGGCGTCCTGGAGGCCGTTGTGGAGGGCAAGGCCCAGTTCAAGAAGTGGGGCCCCTTCGAGGACATTGAAATCTTCGAGTGGGAGGGCTTCGTGCCCGACCTGAGCGACAAGGAGTATGTCGCCCAGCTGAAGGCCCGGATGCAGGACCGGCTGAACTATGTCACCAAGCTGGACACCGAGGAAGGCGGCTTCAACAAGCTGCCCGAGGACGCCGCCGCGGCCATCAAGAAGGTCGTGGACGAGGCCAACACCCTGTAACCGGCTGGCAAGCGCTTTCAAGGAAGCGGGCAGGCTGGCGCCTGTCCGCTTCCTTTCCCTTCATTAGGAATGAGGAATTCACCGGCATCAGGAAAATTCCTCATTCCTCATTTCTCATTCCTAATCGCATCTCCACTCTCCACTCTCTACTCTCGAAAGGAGGTATGGCATGGATTTTCTGCGCAGGCCCATTTGGCGGGTTCCCCTGGTGCTGGGGGCACTGGGACTGGTCTGCCGGTGTCTCACCTACGTCCTGGGCCTGACCTGGGGGCTCATCCAGCGGGCCCGGGGACCGGGGCCGGACGGAAGTATCGTCCTCACCACCGGGTATCTCTCGGTGATTATGGCTGTGATTTCCTTCCTGCTGTTCTGGTGGGCGGGCTGGCGGTTCCTCCGGGGAATGACCCGGCGGGAGCTCTTTTGGTCCGCCACCATCATGGTGCTGGTAAACGCCGCCCTGCTGGCGGCGGAGCAGATCAGCCAGCACGTATTCGGAACCTACAGCATGACCGTCTACCGTCTGTATGCCCTGGCGGAGGGGAAGGGCTGGGTGGATCAGATTTTCTTCCGGCTCACCGGAGAGGTATCCGTTTCGACGGTCCTTCCCGGCATCTTCGCGCCGTACCTCTATTATCTGATCTTCGGGCGGAAGGCTCGGGACTGAACCATGTCCGCAGCGACAGTCGTTTCAAAATGGCTTCTTCGCGCCGTACCTTTATCTTATCTTCGGACAGAGGGACCCGGCCTGACCCCCTCCCAACGCGTCAAAGCCTTCAAAAGAGCCCCTTCGGGGGCTCTTTTTTGTGCCCTCTCCGCCGGGGAAACCGCCGTTCCCTGCGAAATGCACAAAAAGTAATACCTCTTTCTCCCGAAAAGTCTACGCCCTAAAGAAGCCGGAATGATTGACGGATGAGGAAAAACCCATCATAATAATGAAAAATGGCAAATCAGGGCCTTTGGGCTCCAGGAAGCAGGCCCCGGCGGTTCGTCGGGGATATTTTAGGGGAGGCGTTTATGAAAAAAGGCTATTTGGTGCTGGCGGACGGGCAGGTCTTCCAGGGGCTCCGTTTCGGCGCGGAGGGGAACACCATCGGGGAACTGGTGTTTACCACAGGCATGTGCGGCTATGTGGAGACCCTGACGGACCCCAGCTATGCGGGGCAGATTGTCATGCAGACCTATCCCCTCATCGGCAACTACGGCGTCATCCCCCAGGATTTCGAGGGAGGCTGTCATGTCAGCGGCTACGTGGTCCGGGAGTGGTGCGGCGCGCCCTCCAATTTCCGCTGCGGCGGCAATCTGGACGCCTTTTTAAAGGAACAGGGCGTTCCCGGCCTCTGTGGAGTGGACACCCGGCAGCTCACCCGGATCATCCGGGAATCCGGCGTCATGAACGCCTGTATCTGTGATGAAGTCCCGGCGGACCTCACGGCCCTGAAAACCTACGCCGTCACCGGCGTGGTGGAGGCCGTCACCTGCAAAGCTCCCTCTGTCTGGGAGGCGGAGGGCGAGACCCGTTTCCGGGTGGCTCTGCTGGATTACGGCGCGAAACACAACATTATTCAGGAGCTCCGGAAGCGGGGCTGCGCGGTGACGGTTTTCCCCGCCGGCGTTCCGGCGGAAACCCTGCTGGGCTCCGGAGCGGACGGCGTCATGCTCTCCAACGGCCCCGGGGACCCGGCGGAAAACGTCCATCAGATTCAGCAGATTCAAAAGCTCCTGGGGAAGGTGCCCCTCTTCGGCATCTGCCTGGGCCACCAGCTCACCGCCCTGGCGGCGGGAGGGGCCACCTATAAGCTGAAATACGGCCACCGGGGCGTGAACCAGCCCGTCCGGGATTTAAACGGCGTCCGGACCTACATCACCAGCCAGAACCACGGCTACGCCGTGGACGGGGACTCTGTAAAACAGGGCCGGGTCTCCTTCGCCAACGCCAACGACGGCACCTGTGAAGGCATCGACTACCCGGATCTCCGGGCCTTTACCGTCCAGTTCCACCCGGAGGCCCGGGGCGGCCCCCAGGACACCGCGTTTCTCTTTGACCGCTTTGTGAACCTGATGAAGGGAGGGGATCTGTAATGCCTCTGGATACGTCCATCAAAAAAGTCCTGGTCCTGGGCTCCGGCCCCATTGTGATTGGACAGGCCGCCGAGTTCGACTACGCCGGGGCCCAGGCCTGCCGGGTCCTGAAGGAGGCGGGGGTCAACGTGGTCCTCTGCAACTCCAACCCCGCCACCATCATGACGGACCAGGCCATGGCCGACGAGATTTATCTGGAGCCCCTGACGCCGGAAACCGTCAAGCGCATCATCCTCAAGGAAAAGCCCGATTCCATCCTGGCGGGCCTGGGGGGCCAGACCGGCCTGACCCTGGCTATGCAGCTGGATAAGGAGGGCTTTCTGGAGGCCCAGGGCGTCCGCCTCCTGGGCACCGACGCCGCCGCCATCTCCCGGGCCGAGGACCGGGAGCTCTTCAAGGAGGCCATGGAGGAGATTGGGCAGCCTGTCATCGCCTCGGACATTGCCGAAACCGTGGACGGGGCTCTGGCCGTGGCGGAGCGCATCGGCTATCCCGTTATCGTCCGTCCCGCCTTCACCCTGGGCGGCGCGGGCGGCGGCGCGGCCGGGGACGAATCGGAGCTGCGTGTCATCGCCCAGACCGGTCTGGACGCCTCGCCCATTACGCAGGTGCTGATTGAGAAGGCCATTTTCGGCTGGAAGGAAATCGAGTTTGAGACCATGCGGGACGGCGTGGGCAACGTCATCGCCGTCTGCTCCATGGAGAACCTGGACCCCGTGGGGGTCCACACCGGGGACTCCATCGTGGTGGCCCCCACCCAGACCCTGGCGGACCGGGAATTCCAGATGCTCCGCTCCGCCTCCCTGGACATCATCACCCACCTGGGCATCGTGGGCGGCTGCAACGTCCAGCTGGCCCTGAATCCGGACAGCTTCGAGTACGCCGTCATCGAGGTGAACCCCCGGGTCTCCCGGTCCTCGGCCCTGGCCTCCAAGGCCACCGGCTATCCCATCGCCAAGATTACGGCGAAAATCGCCCTGGGCTATACCCTGGACGAGATTAAAAACGACATCACAGGCAAGACCTGCGCCTGCTTCGAGCCCACCCTGGACTATATCGTGGTGAAGATGCCGAAATGGCCCTTCGACAAGTTTGCCGACGCCTCCCGGACCCTGGGGACCCAGATGAAGGCCACCGGTGAGGTGATGTCCATCGCCCCCGGCTTTGAAATGGCCCTGATGAAGGCCGTCCGGGGCGCGGAGATTGGAATGGACACCCTGAACCGGAAGCCCGACGGCGGGGCCCCTGTCCGGGAGCGGCTCCGCCGGGTGGACGATCACCGGATTTTCACGGTCTTTGAGGCATTGAAGGCCGGGGTCTCCGCCGATGAAATTTTTGAGATTACCAAAATTGACCGCTGGTTCCTCTCCAAGCTCGGGAACCTGGCGGACTTCGAGGCGTCCCTTGCCGGAGGCCTGACGGCGGAGCGCTATGAGGAGGGCAAGCGCCTGGGCTACACCGATCAGGCCCTGCTCCGCCTCTCCGGGGCGGAGGGCCTGCCGGGGGAGGCCGGGACAGCCGTTTATAAAATGGTGGACACCTGCGGCGCCGAGTTCGACGCGGAAACCCCCTATTTCTATTCCAGCTTCGACCGCTTCTGTGAGTCCCGGGCCTTCCCCCGGTCGGGGCGGCCCGTCATCATGGTTCTGGGCTCCGGGCCCATCCGGATTGGTCAGGGCATCGAGTTCGACTATTCCTCGGTTCACTGCGTCTGGACCCTGAAAGAGCTGGGCTATGACGTGGTGATTGTCAACAACAACCCGGAGACCGTCTCCACGGACTACGACACCGCCGACCGCCTGTATTTCGAGCCCCTCTGCCCCGAGGACGTCATGCACATCATTGCCGTGGAGAAGCCCGTGGGCGTGGTGGTGGCCTTCGGCGGACAGACGGCCATCAAGCTCACCCAGTATCTGGACAGCCGCGGCATCCCCATTCTGGGCACCAGCGCCGAGTCCATCGACATGGCCGAGGACCGGGAGCGCTTCGACGCGCTGCTGGAGCGCTTCCACATCAAGCGGCCCCAGGGCCGGGGAGTCCTGGGCATGGAGGAAGCCCTGGCCGCCGCCAACGACCTGGGGTATCCCGTGCTGCTGCGGCCTAGCTACGTCATCGGCGGGCAGAACATGGTCATTGCCCACAACGACGAGGATGTGCGGACCTATATGAACGTCATCCTCTCCGGGAAAGTGGAAAACCCCGTGCTGGTGGACCAGTACCTTATGGGCAAGGAGCTGGAGGTGGACGTGATTTCCGACGGCGTGGACGTTCTGATTCCCGGCGTCATGCAGCACATCGAGCGCACCGGCGTCCACTCCGGGGACTCCATCGCCGTCTATCCCCCCTTCTCCATCGGGGACCGGACGCTGAAAACCATCGTCGACTGCTCCGAGAAGCTGGCCCTGTCTCTGGGCACCAGGGGCCTCATCAATATTCAGTACCTGATTTATCAGGGAGAGCTCTATGTCATCGAGGTGAACCCCCGGGCCAGCCGGACGGTGCCCTACATCTCCAAGGTCACCGGGGTGCCCATGGTGGACCTGGCCACCCGGGTTATGATCGGCCAGCCCCTGAAATCCCTGGGCTACGGCACCGGCCTCTACCGCCAGCCCCCCTATGTGGCGGTGAAGGTGCCTGTGTTCTCCTTCGAGAAAATCACCGACGCCAACGCGGCCCTGTCTCCGGAAATGAAGTCCACCGGCGAGGTGCTGGGTCTGGGGAAGAACATGCAGGAAGCCCTGTTCAAGGGCCTGGTCTCCGCCGGGTACAAGGTGGAGAGCGAGGAAAAGAAGGGCGTTCTGATTTCAGTCAACCGCCGGGATCAGCCGGAGATCATCGACACTGCCCGGAAGCTGGACGAATTGGGCTTCCAGCTCTACGCCACCGACGGCACCGCCCACGAGATTGAGCGGCTGGGCACCAGCGTGGAAATCGTGGGGAAGCTGGGCCGGGACAACCGGGTGTTCCAGCTGCTGGAGGACGGAAAAATTGATTACGTGATTCTCACCGGCTCCACGGAACCGGAATACATCCGGGACTTCATCCACCTGAACCACCGCTGCGTTCAGCTGGGCATCCCCTGCCTCACGTCCCTGGACACCGCCGGGGCCCTGGCGGACATTCTGGAATCCCGGTATAACCAGGGCAACACGGAGCTGGTGGACATCTGCCACCTGCGGACCCACCGGGAGACGCTGCGCTTCACCAAAATGCAGACCTGCGGCAACGATTACATCTTCCTGGAGAACTTCCACGGGGAGATCACCTGCCCCGAATCCCTGTGTGTGGCCTTCTGCCACCGGCACTACGGCGTGGGGGCCGACGGCATTATCCTCATGGAGCACTCCGATGTGGCCGACGCGAAAATGCGCATGTTCAACGCCGACGGCAGCGAGGGGAAAATGGCGGGCAACGCCCTGCGGTGCATGGGCAAGTATCTCTATGACACCGGCCTCGTCTCCAAGGAACGGCTGAGCATTGAGACCGGCAGCGGCCTGCGGACCCTGACGCTGTACACCACCAACGGCAAAGTCACCTCCGCCTGCGTGGACATGGGCCGGGCCACCCTGGACACCGCCGCCCTGAAATTCACCATTTCGGAGAAAACCGTGGTGGATTACCCCGTCCGCATCGCCGGCCGGCCCTACCGCATCACCTGCGTGGACGTGGGCAACCCCCACTGCGTGGTCTTCTGCGACCGGGTGGACGCCGTGGACATCGACTTCATCGGCCCCCGGTTCGAGCACGCCCCCTATTTCCCGGAGCGCATCAATACGGAGTTCATCCGGGTCGTGAACCCCAGCACCATCAAAATGCGGGTCTGGGAGCGGGGCAGCGGGGAGACCATGGCCTGCGGCACCGGGGCCTGCGCCGCCGCGGCAGCCGCCATTGCCAACGGCTTCTGTCAGAAGGACACGGACATTACCGTCCGGGTGAAGGGCGGGGAGCTGGTGGTCCATTACACCGATGAGGGAGTCACCCTGACGGGAGACGCCAAGCTGGTGTATACGGGAGAGATTGAATATTGAGGCGGCATCGGGCCGCCGAGGGCGGCGGCCCCTACCTGTTATCCGCAGGGGTCGGCCCGTTTGCCGGAAACCCTGATGTACACAATCAAAAGGACCGTCCTCACGGGCGGTCCTTCCTGCTTTACGCTCCGGAGGAAAAAAGGTACTGGATGCCCATAATTTTAATCAGAAACTGAATGCCCCCCGGCGTCTCGCCGTAGGTCTTGATATTTCCGACATTAACAACATCCCAGTTTTCCTCAATAAAGGCGGAAGCCGTCTGTCCGGCGCCGGTATCCTCCGCTGTCATCACGCGGCTGTGGAATGTTCCGTTTTCATCCGTCCAGGTCCATTCCACTTCTTCCAGGTTCTCCACCAGCGCCAGCAGCAGCGTCACATACACGTCCGGCGACGGGTCCCGGCTGCCGGTGTAGTTCAGCGTCAGCCGGTAAGGCCGGGAGGAGGTTTGCAGCGCCATGGTGTACTCACCGCTGTGATAGCGAAGGTCCAGCACCTCCAAAAGATTCCCAAGGGCGGGGGCATCTCCCATATAGGGTACTCGAGCCTCGTACAGCTCCAGGGCCTTTCGGGAAATTTCCCGTCCATCCTGAAAGATCAGCCGTCCTGAACGCCCTCCCAGCCAGATTTCCTCAACGTCCCGGGGAACGGAAACCACCGCGCTTCCTTCGGGAAACAGCGGAGATACCAGCACTCTTCTGGCGTAGATACAGGCGATTCCGTCCTCCACTTCAACCTTCCAGCTGTGATAGGCGTCGGCCGAAGCATTGGATTCAATCGTTACCTTATAGCAGCCCTTTGCCGGGTCGATATTCAGCACTTCCACGGACTGTTCCTGGAGAGGTGTGCCGATAATGAATACTTTCAGTACCAGCGCCAGCAGCAGGACCGCCGCCGTGCATACCACTGCCAGGACCACCCGCTTGGCGCTCCGCTTTTTCACTTTCATGAGGAAATCCACCTCTTTCGCGGCCTCTGCCGTCTCCTCCGCCCCGGTTGGGGCGGTCATGGCCTCCTTGTTTGCCGTGCAGTCCGGACAGCCCTCCAGATGCCGCTCCACCGCCTCCCTGGATTCCTCCCCCAGAAGGTTTTCCACATAGCTGGGCAGCAGGTCCCGGACCACGCCGCAGGTCAAATCATTCTTCATCATACACGCCTCCATTCCGCAGTTTCTCCTTGCACCGGTAAAAGGTCACCCGGGCCCAGGTTTCCGTTCTGCCCACCACGTCCCCGATCTCCCGGAAGCTGAGGCCGCCGAAGGCCCGGAGATAGACCACTTCCCGGGCCGGCTCCGGCAGCTCGTGGACCAGCCGGAGGAGGTCCATCCTCCCCTCCCGCTCCAGAAGGCCCTCCTCCGCCGAGGGGCCGGGGACCTCCGGCAGGTCCTCCGTGGAAACGGGGGACTTCCGCTTCTGCTTCCGGAGGTGCTGGTACCAGAGGTGTTTTGCAATCTGGCAGAGCCAGACGGAGACCTTGCAGCTGCCGTCGAAGCGGTCCGCGGAGCGGACGGCCTGGTAAAAGGTTTCCTGGGTCAGCTCCTCCGCCAGGTGCTCGTCCCGGCACTGGGCCAGGAGAAATTTATAGACCGTCCGGGCGTGCTGGCGGTAAGCCTGTTCCATGTCCTCCATCTCCGTCCCTCCTCTCTCCGCCGGGAGCTCTTCCCGCCTCTTTGTCTATACATCCCCCCCGGGCCCCGTTTGTTACAGCGCCGGATAAAAAATTTGACTAAAAAAGTTTGACGGACCGGGATGAACCCGGCCCGTCAAGCGTTCGTCCTGATTGCTGTGAGACTGCGGTGCGGAAACGAAGCAAACATCCTCTGCCCGCGCCCCTTGTGATAGACGGAGGAAGCAAACATCCTCTGCCTGCACCTCTTGTGATAGACCGCGAAGCGGAAACAAAAGCTCTTTTGGTTACTTTTCTCTCGAGAAAAGTAACTCAGTCGTGGTGGTTGATTTCGTATTTGTTGATGACGTCCTCCAGCTGGTCCAGATAGGGGCTTTCGGTGCAGCTTCTGGACATGGCCTCGTTCTTGAACTTCTCCACGCCCAGGGTGCTGTCCCGCACGGGGCTGATGGTGCCCGCGCCGGCCACGCAGCCGCCGGGGCAGCCCATGCCCTCCAGCAGATAGCCGTTCCGCTTGCCGGCCTTGGCCATGGCCAGCATCTTCCGGCAGTTCTTCAGGCCGTCTCCGTACTCGATTTTGACCTCCCGGCTGGGATCGATGTGCTTGATGGCCTCCACCACGGCGGCGGCCACGCCTCCGCCCACGGCGAAGCCCCGGCCCATGCCGGTGCCCTCGTCCATTTCGTCCTCGGGATTGGCCTTGAGCTTGGAAAAGTCGATGTCCATGGCGTCGAAAATGCCCTGGAGCTCCTCAAATGTGAGCACGAAGTCCACATCGGAGCGGATGGTCCGGCGGTTGGCCTCCAGCTTCTTGGCGGAGCAGGGGCCCACAAAGACCACCCTGGCGTCCGGATGGTCCTTCTTCACCATACGGGCGGTGATGACCATGGGGGTCAGGGCCATGGAGATGTAATCGGCAAATTCGGGATAGAGCTTCTTGGCCATGACGCTCCAGGCGGGGCAGCAGCTGGTGCCCATCCAGGGCTGCTTCTCCGGAACCTCCTCCAGGAAGTCGTGGGCCTCCTGAATGGTGCACAGGTCCGCGCCGATGGCTACCTCTACCACGTCATAGAAGCCCAGCACATCCATGGCGGCCTTGACCTTGGCGGGAGTGGCGTCCTTGCCGAACTGGCCCACAAAGGCGGGGGCCACGCAGGCAATAACCTTTTCGTTGTTTTTAATGGCGCTGACCACCTGATAGATCTGGCTCTTGTCGGCAATGGCGCCGAAGGGGCAGTTCACCAGGCACATGCCGCAGGATACGCACTTGTCATAGTTGATCTTTGCCCGGCCCAGCTCGTCGGACTCAATGGCGTCCATGCCGCAGGCGGCGGCGCAGGGCCGCTCAATCTTGCTGATGGCCCGGTAGGGGCACTGATTATAGCATTTGCCGCATTTGATACATTTTTCCTGGTCAATGTGGCAGTGCTTGTCTTTGTCCATGTAAATGGCGTCTTTGGGGCAGACGTTCATGCAGGGGTGGGAAATGCAGCCCTGGCAGTTGTCGGTGATGCGGAGCTGCTTGGGGGGGCAGGCGTTGCAGGCAAAGGGGATGATGTTGACCAGGGGGTTCTCGAAGTGCTTCTTGGACTTCTCCGCCCACTGGAGATCCTCGCTGACGGGGGTGGTCTCTCCGGCATAGCGGATATTCAGACCCAGGGCCAGCCGGACCCGCTCCTGCACGATGGCGCGCTCCAGGAATACGTCATGACGGTGGCGGGCCACGTCGCCCTGGATCATTTTCAGGGGAATCTGATCCGCAAGACGGGGGTCGCCGCCTTCATAGGCCAGCTTCGCCACCTCTTTAAATACGGTACGGCGAATGTCGTCCACCGCGCTGTGTACACCTCTCATAGCTGTTTCCCTCCATATGTTCGGCCTGTGCCCGTCCGGCGGAAGCCGGGGACTCAGGCGTATTATTCGGACGGCGCCCGCCGCCCGGCTGTTGTGAAGCAGGCGTGATGGAGCCGGTTCCTCCGCCGCGGACGGCGGATGGGTTCCGTTCCTTCCGCGGTCATACCCAGTCCGGCTCGACTTTATTATAGCGGACGCTTCGCCACAATGCAAGAGGTTCTTGCTGCACGGAAATCAATTTTGCAAAATTGGATTCAAAGAGATAAAATAGGAAA
>NZ_CANTJS010000056.1 GCF_947654275.1 uncultured Oscillibacter sp.
CCGGGTGGTCATGCCGATGGCCCCCTGGGAGGTGTGGGTGAGAACGTGGGTCTCCGGGGTGGCGATGTAGAGCCCCTCGAAGATGCCCTTGACGGCGGCGAAATCCTCCGTATACTTCTGGGCCTGGGCCAGGAGCGCGGGGTCCTCCGGATTTTGGAGCAGACTGCGGACCTCTCCGCTCAGGGAGAAGGCGGTCATATATTCCTCTGCGGAATTTACATATTCATCAATGATGGCGGCTCTGGATTCCACCGCGTCGGTCATCTGATTGGTAATGTCGTTTTTGACCACGGAGGCGGCATTGGTGGAAACCACCAGCCAGAGCAGCGTCATACCCGCCAGGGTGATGATCGTTGTAGCAATTCCAATTCGCGTGGCAAGCTTTTTGTTCTCCAAGAATCGCATGACAGATTCCCCCATAGGAAAAGAATTCGGAGCGCGGCACTCCATCCGTTTGTCTGCGGAACCGGTCCGCCCGGCGGACGCGGTCCCGTTTGCAAGAGTCAGTATAATCTATTTTTTCCCATATTTCAAGAGATTTGTTCTCATCATTTCCGGGCTCCGCCGCCGTCCTTGTTTCCTCAGAGCTGCCCCAGCACCTCCCCGATGGGGTCGGTAATCACCAGCCCCGCGTCCAGATCCTGGGCCACGGCGGACCTGTTGATGAGAACCAGCCGGTCCCCCCGGTAGTAGCGGATCAGTCCCGCGGCGGGGTAGACGTTCAGAGAGGTGCCGCCAATCATCAGCAGGTCCGCCCCGGCGATGGCCCGGACGGCGCCGTTGAGGGTGTCCTGGTCCAGACCCTCCTCGTAGAGCACCACGTCGGGCTTGATAACGCCGCCGCAGGCGCATCGGGGGATTCCGCTGCCGTTCAGGATGGCGTCCAGCCCATAGAATTTCCGGCATCTCTCGCAGTAGTTCCGGTGGACGCTGCCGTGAAGCTCATAGACGGCCCTGCTGCCCGCCGCCTGGTGGAGCCCGTCGATGTTCTGGGTGACCACGGCGGTGAGCTTCCCCGCCGCCTCCCACTCCGCCAGCTTCCTGTGCGCGGCGTTGGGCCGGGCCTCCGGGGCCAGCAGCTTGGCCCGGTAGAACCGAAAAAATTCTTCGGGGTTGCTTTTATAAAACGTATGGCTTAAAATCACTTCAGGCGGATACTTCCATTCCTGGTGATAGAGCCCCCCGGTGGAACGGAAGTCCGGAATGCCGGACTCCGTGGAGACCCCGGCCCCGCCGAAGAAGACAATCCGCTCCGCGCCGTCCACCCATGCTTTCAGTTTTTTCACCGCATCTGTCATTGCGATACCCCCCTGTTTTTAATTTGGAATTAGGAATGAGGAATTTAGGAATCAAAAAGGAGAAGACATTCATGAATATTCAGATCTTCGGCTCCTCCAAGTCCTTCGACTCCAAAAAGGCGGAACGCTGGTTCAGGGAGCGCCGCATCAAATACCAGTATATCGATCTCCCCTCAAAGGGATTATCCCCCAGAGAGTACCAGTCCGTCAAGCAGAAAATTGGCTTCGAGGCCCTGGTGAACACAAAATGCCGGGCCTATGAAACGCTGTTCATGGCCTATATCACTCCGGAAGCCCAGGAGGAAAAACTGCTGGAGCATCCGGAGCTCTTCCAGACCCCCATTGTCCGCAGCGGGAAAAACGCCACCGTGGGATACTGTCCCGACGTCTGGGAAACCTGGGAATGAGCATATACTATTGTTAATTAGGAATGAGGAATGAGAAATTAGGAATTGTTCCGTCATTTCAATCATTCCTAATTCCTCATTCCTGACTCCTCATTCAAGAAAGGGGGCGCTGCCTTTGGGCCGCAAGCTTCCGCGGGCCGTGTACCTGATGCTCCAGCGCTATTTCCGCCACAATGTGGGCATCCAGAGCGCGGCGCTGGCCTTTTACCTGCTGTTCATGATTTTCCCCTTCCTCATTTTCATCAGCGCCCTGCTGGGCCTGCTGGACCTGAACGTCACCGCCATTCTGCTGGCCCTGGGGGAGATTCTGCCCCGGGACATTGTGGACATCATCCGGACCTACCTGGTCCATGTAGGGCGGAGCCCCAACCTGCGTCTGATGCTCTTCGGCCTGGCCTTTTCCATCTGGTTCCCCATGCGGGCCACCAACGCCCTGATGGTCTCCGTCCGCACCGCCTATCACCTGGGCCCGCCCCGGCGGGCGGTGGTCCAGCGGCTGAAAACGCTGCTGTACACCGTGGTGCTGATTCTGACCATCGCCCTGACCCTGACCCTGATGACGGTGGGCGACCGGATTCTGGCCTATGCCGTGGCCAATCTCCGCCTGCCGCCTGCGGCAGCGGGGCTGTGGACCCGGCTGCGGTTCCCGGCAGCGGCGGTGGCGGGATACTTCGCCCTGTTCTTTCTCTATGCCCTGGCCCAGGATACCTATCAGCCCTGGCGGAACATCTGGCCCGGCACCCTGGCGGCCCTGGCGGGCTGGATGGGCCTGAGCTGGCTCTATGCCGCCTATGTGGACAATTTCGCCCATTACTCCCTGCTCTACGGGTCCATCGGCGCGGTGATTGTGCTGCTGATCTGGCTCTACATGTCGGCCACGGTGCTGATTCTGGGGGCGGAGCTCAACGGCACGCTGATTGCCCTGCGGAAGGACCGGGACGAGGGTCATTCGTAAATCCTTTTTTTGTTCCCCCTTTTAGCTCCCCTTTTCGTGAACCTTTTTTAAATCCGGCCGGGAAGGGCTTTACTTTCCCGGCTGGAACCTTTAGAATAGCACATACTATGGATGTGCGAACAACACAGAAAGGACGAGAAACCATGGAAGAAAAGCTGATGGAATACGCCCGGCTGCTGGTCCGGGTGGGACTGAATGTGGAGGACGGGCAGCGGATGGTGATTTCCTCCCCGGTGGAGTGCGCCCCCTTCGCCCGGCTCTGCGCCCGGGAGGCCTATGACGCCGGCTGCGCCGAGGTGGTGATGAACTGGACCGACGACGCCATGACCCGGATGAAGTACCTCCGGGCCGGCGACGAGACCTTTGACACGGTGCCCCTCTGGCGGCGGCACTTCTTCAACGACTACGCCCTGGAGGGCACGGCCTACCTGGCCATCTCCGCCTCGGACCCGGAGAATCTGAAGGGGGCGGACCCGGACCGCGTCATCCGGGCCCAGCGGGCCAGCGGCAAGGCCCTGAAGGACTTCGACCGGCTCCAGATGTGCGGCGGCTTCCCCTGGTGCATCGCCTCCATCCCCATTCCCTCCTGGGCAAAGCGGGTCTTCCCCGGCGCGGCAGAGGACGATGCCATGGAAAAGCTGTGGGACGCCATTTTCGCCGCCGTCCGGGTCAGCGGGGACGGCAAAGCCGTGGAGCGCTGGCGGGAGCATCTGGCGGCTCTGGAGCAGCGCCTTGAAAAGCTGAACGCCCTGGACCTCCAGTTCCTTCACTATACCAATTCCCTGGGCACCGACCTCACCGTCCAGCTCCCCCAGGACCACATCTGGGAGAGCGGCGGGGACGTGACGCTGAAGGGCCGGTCCTATATCGCCAACATCCCCACAGAGGAGATTTTCACCTCCCCCCTGAAAACCGGGGCCAACGGCGTGGTGTACGCCTCCATGCCCCTGGTCCACGACGGCGTTGTGATTGACAAATTCCACTTCGTGGTGAAGGACGGCAGAATCACGGAGGCCCATGCGGAGCAGGGGGAGGAGACCCTGAAAGCCGCCATTTCCGTGGACGAGGGGGCGTCCTGCTTCGGTGAGGTGGCCCTGGTGCCCTATGACAGCCCCATTTCCAACCAGGGCCTTCTGTTCTACAATACGCTCTTTGACGAGAACGCCGCCTGCCACATTGCCTTTGGCGAGGCCTACCCCTGCCTGAAGGGGGGCCAGCAGATGAGCAAGGACGAGCTGAAGGCCCGGGGCCTCAACGACTCCATCACCCACGTGGACTTCATGGTGGGCACCCCGGACCTCTCCATCGTGGGAACCACCCGGGACGGGCGGCAGGTGCCCATTTTCGAAAACGGGAATTTCACCCCTTCTTTTTCTTGAAAGAAAAAGAAGCAAAAAGAACTTTAGCGCCGCTCCGACAGTCTGGCAATAGTCCAGGCCGAAGCGACGGCAACCCAGTTTCGGCAAATCATATAACGAAAAAACCTTTAGTGCCGCTCTGACAGTCTGGCAATAGACCAGACCAAAGCGACGGCAGCCCAGTTTCGGCAAATCACATAACGAAAAAAACTTTAGCGCCGCTCTGACAGTCTGGCAACAGACCAGGCCGAAGCGACGGCAACCAGATTTCGGCAAATCATATAACGAAAAAAACTTTAGCGCCGCTCCGACAGTCTGGCAACAGACCAGGCCGAAACGACGGCAACCCTGTTTCGGCAAATCACATAACGAAAAGAGGCAGTCATCATGTCATACAAACTGAGAAAAACCGACGAAGCCGTCCTGATCTGCGAGGGCGCGCGGGTCAGCGGCGACGTGACCCTGGGCCGGGGCGTGAACATCTGGTATAACGCCGTCCTCCGGGGGGACGACGGCGCCATCACCGTAGGCGAGGACACCAACATCCAGGACTGCGCCGTCCTCCACGAGGAGACCGCCGTAGGCCGGGGCTGCACCATCGGCCACGGGGCCGTGGTCCACGGGTGCACCGTGGGGGACAACGTGCTCATCGGCATGGGGGCCGTGGTCCTCAACGGGGCCAGAATCGGAGACGACTGCATTGTAGGGGCCGGGGCCCTGGTCACCGGGAAAATGGACGCCCCTGCCGGGTCCATGATTCTGGGCAGTCCCGCCAAGGTGGTCCGGCCCCTGACGGAGGCGGAGATTGAGAGCAACCGCCATTCCGCCCGGGGCTATCTGGAGACGGCGGCGGCATACCGCCGGGAGTCGTGATGGACTGGAACCGGGACCAGATCAGGCAGCGGCTGCTGGTGGTCTGCGGCGGCGTGGCCTTCTACTGCGCCCTCCAGCGGCTCCCCGCCCTGGCGGCGGTCCTGCGCTGGGGGCTGGGCGTCCTGAGCCCCTTTCTGGTGGGCGGGGCCATTGCCTTCATTCTGAATGTGCCCATGGGGGCCATTGAACGGGCGCTGCCCCTGGGGCGGGGACGGCGGAAGGGTCTGCCAAAAAGTCTGCGGAGGCCCCTGGCCCTGATTTTGACCCTGGCGGCGGTGGGCGGCGTGCTGACTCTGGCCGTCTGCGTCATCGGCCCCGGCGTGGGCGAGGCGGCGGGCTCCGTCACCCGGCAGCTTCCGGAGGCAATCCGGCGGCTTCAGGAGCAGCTGGCGGCCTGGGAGGCCGCCCTTCCCCAGCTGCAAACCCTCCTGGGGGATATGGAAATTGACTGGACCGCCCTCTCCCAGAAGGCCATCGCCCTGGCGCAGAAATGGGCCGGCGGGCTGGTGTCCTCCGGCGGCGGGCTGATTGGGGGCGTGGTCAGCGGCGTGAGCACCTTTGTCATCGGGCTGATTTTCTCGTTTTACGTCCTGCTGCAAAAGGAGAAGCTGAGCCGTCAGGGCCGCCAGGTGCTCTATGCCCTGCTGCCCATGTCCTGGGCGGACCGGACGCTGGAGGTGCTGCGTCTGTCGGGCCAGACCTTTTCCAGCTTCCTGTCCGGCCAGTGCGTGGAGGCGGTGATTCTGGGAACGCTCTTCGCCGTGTCCATGACCCTGTTCCGGATGCCCTATGCCCTGCTGGTGGGGGTGCTGATTGCCCTGACGGCCCTGATTCCCGTGGTGGGGGCCTTCATCGGCTGCGTGGTAGGCGCTCTGCTCATTGCGGTGACGGACCCCTGGCAGGCCCTGGGCTTCATTGTGCTCTTCCTGGTGCTCCAGCAGGTGGAGGGGAATTTTATCTATCCCCATGTGGTGGGGTCCTCCGTGGGCCTGCCCTCCATCTGGGTGCTGGCCGCCGTGACCCTGGGCGGCAAGCTCATGGGCATCGCGGGCATGCTGTTTTTCATTCCCCTGTGCTCGGTGCTCTACGCCCTGTTCCGGGACTTCGTCAAGGGACGGCTCCGGGACCGTGGCGTCCCGCCCCGGAAATGGCGGGACCCTCCCGGCGGAGGAGCATAGCGGCAAAACGCAGGCGGCGGCATCGTGCAGATGCCGCCGCCTCAGGCTAATGAGTATCAGATCCCGCGAAAAGTTCTGAAAACCGATTGATTGCACGGGAAAAACGCCCCTGACGGGTTTAGAACCTGTATTCACAACCGCTGAATGCTGTCTGAGCGATCTTTTTCCTGCCATACTGCGTCGATTTCCCTTGCAATCCGTCAGGATTGCTGCGGAAAATCTTCTTGTCTGACAAGAAAAATTCCCGCCCATCCAGCATTCCCCGGCTATAAATACAGGTTCTTACCCGCCGGTCTTCCTCTCCGTTGTCCGGGTCCGTGCTGCTTTTTCGACAAGCCGCGGCGGGGCGTATGGACGGGCCGCCCCTTCCGGAGCAGCTCCCTCAGCCGCCACCCAGCAGCATCAGAACCGCGCCGTAGAGCACGCTGGCCGTGGTGCCGAAGACAATCACCGGCCCCGCCACCTGGAACATTTTGGCCGCCATGCCGGTGATGAAGCCCTCGCTTTTGAAGTCGATGGCCGGGGACACCACCGCGTTGGCGAATCCGGTGATGGGCACCAGGGTGCCCGCGCCGCCGTAGCGGGCAATTCTGTGGTACAGATTCAGCCCCGTCAGCAGGGCGGACAGCAGCACCAGGGTGCAGGAGGCGGCGGTGCCGGCGTCCTCCCGGCTCAGGCCCGTCCCGGCCCAGCCGTTCTGAATCAGCTGGCCCAGCACGCAGATGGCTCCGCCGATGGCGAAGGCCAGAACCACGTCCTTGACTATGGGGGACTTTTTCGACTTTTGCTTGACGTAGTCCTGATAATCCTTGGGAGACATATCCATGGAGATCTTCCTCTTTCCGTGTCAGATTTTCCATAGTATGGCCTCCGGAGGAGGGCATTATGCGCCCCTCCTTGCCGCCGCCGGAAATCCGTGGTATAATCAAGCCGAACACAGAGAGGAGGTCCCCGTCATGCGTGTAAGCCCCCAGATCAGCGGTGCCGTCCGGCAGTTCGCCTACTGGTTTGCCCACGGCGCCCTGGGCCACCCCCTTCTTGAGGGAATCGACTATCTGGACGATACCCTGAGAGAGGAAAGCAGCTTTGCGGAAATGGCCTTTGCCATTTTCATGAACAACCTGGACCTGAACGAGGCCGGGGACGTGACCAACTACCGGTACTGCGAGCGCCGGGCCGCCCAGTATATCCGCCGCTACTTTGACCCCGGCTATTCCGTCCAGCCCCCCTTTGAGCCCTGGGAGCTGGAGCTGTACAGAGCCCGCAGGGAACGCTGACGCCCTCACTTCCGCGGAAAGGAGCCGCCCCATGATAAAATCCCTGGGTATTTATATTCACGTTCCCTTCTGCAAACAGAAGTGCGTCTACTGCGATTTCTACTCCCTGCCCCGCCGGGAGGAGGACATGGACGCCTATGTCTCCGCTCTGGAACGGCAGCTGTCCCAATTCTCCCCGTTGGCGGCGGAATGCACCGTGACCAGCGTCTACTTCGGCGGCGGCACCCCCAGCTATCTGGGGCCGGACCGGCTCTGCCGCCTGCTGCGGAAGGTCCGGACCTCCTTCCACACCGCCTATGTGGCGGAGATCACCCTGGAGGCCAACCCCGATTCCGCCTCGGAGGTTCAGGACCTGACCGCCCTCCGCCGGGCGGGCTTCAACCGTCTCTCCCTGGGGATGCAGTCCGCCGACGACGGGGAGCTGAAGGCCCTGGGCCGGGTCCACACCATGGCCCAGACCCGGGCCGCCGTGGAGGCCGCCAGGAAGGCGGGCTTTGACAACCTCTCCCTGGACCTGATTTATGGCCTGCCGGGCCAGACCCCGGAGCGCTGGCGGGACAACCTGGCCGCCGCCGTGGAACTGAATCCGGAACACCTGTCCTGCTACGGCCTCAAGGCCGAGCCGGGGACCCCCCTCTATGACCGCCGGGAGACCCTGCCGGGGGATGAGGCGCAGGCGGACATGTATCTGGAGACCGTGGAAACTCTGGAGTCCCGGGGCTGGCAGCAGTATGAGATTTCCAGCTTCGCCAGGCCCGGCCGGGAGTCCCGGCACAATCTGAAATACTGGAGCCGGCAGGAATACCTGGGCTTTGGCCCCGGGGCCCACTCGTATTTCCAGGGCCGGCGCTTCGCCTGGTCCCGGGACCTGGGCGCCTTTCTGGCGGGCACACCCTCCCTCTCGGAGGACCAGACCCTTTCCCGCCGGGATACGGTGGAGGAGTATCTGATGCTGCGCCTGCGCCTGACCCGGGGACTGCACCCGGACCATTTTGAAGGGCTGTTCGGCCTGGACTTCTCCCCCTTCCTGCCCTTCCTGGAGCGCTGCGAGGCGGCGGGCTACGCCGTCCGCCGGGAGGGCGCCTGGCGTCTGACGCCCCGGGGCTTCCTGGTGTCCAACCAGATTATAGGGGAGCTTCTGGACATCTCCAGAGCGCTGAACCTGAATTGAACGCCCCCCGCCCCCAAACGGCCGACACTCGCTAGTCGCCAGTCGCGACTCGCGCCGCTCCCCGCGCGGCTCGCCAGGCTCTACACTCCACTCTCCACTCAGACAAAGGAGTTTCACATATGCACATCTACACCACCGGACAATGGGTTCTGCTGTTTTTCTTCTACTGCTTCTGCGGCTGGGTCTGGGAATCCTGCTATGTCTCCCTCTGCCAGCGGCACTGGGTCAACCGGGGCTTTCTCCACGGTCCCCTGCTGCCCATCTATGGCAGCGGGGCCATCATCATTCTCTTCGCCACCATCCCCGTGGCGGATGACCTGCGTCTGGTCTGGCTCCTGGGCATGATGGCCGCCACGGCCCTGGAGTACGTCACCGGGGATGTGATGGAGCGGATTTTCAAGGTCCGCTACTGGGACTACTCCAATCAGAAATTCAATCTCAACGGCCACATCTGCCTCACCAGCTCCATCGCCTGGGGCTTCTTTTCCATTCTGCTGGTGCGCTTCATTCATCCCCCCGTCGCCGGACTGCTGGCCCGGGTCCCGGCCCTGCTGGTGGACCCCCTGGCCCATGTCCTCACCGCCGTCTTCACCGTGGACGCGGTCCGCTCCGTCCAGGCCGCCCTGGACCTGCGGGAGGTTCTCACCCGCCTGGCGGAGGAAAACGAGGACCTGCGCCGTCTGGCCAAACGGGCGGAGGTGGTCTCCGCCTTTGCCGAGGAGGATCTCCGCCGCCTCTGGGAGCGGGCGGAGGAGGAGAAGCGGCGCATTGAGGACGGCCTTCAGGAGCGCCGTCAGGCCCAGGCGGAGAAGCGCCGGGAGCGGGTGGAGGCCAATTTCCGCCGCCGCGCCGCCGTGAAGGGGGAAATCCTCACCGCCCTCTCCGGCGCTCTGGAGACGCGCCTGAGGGAGGAGTCCCTGACGGAGGCCCGCCGGGAGGAGCTGGAAGCCCTGCTTCAGCGGGTCCGGGACCGGGAGAACGCCCTGCGGAACCGCTCCACCGCCGTCTATCACCGTTCCCTGCGCATCCTCCGGGCCCATCCCTCCGCCACGGCCAGGGGCTTTTCCGAGGCCCTGAAGGCCCTGCGGGACCTGGAGGAACACCGGTGAGCCTTCCGGCGGCAGAGAATGCCGTTTCCCTTTTTCCGGAGGCCCCGCCGGTCCCCGGGAACCCCGGCGCACATCGGGAAACGCAAACAGGCAAAGAAGCAAAAAAGGAAAAACGAGAGGCCTGGCCTCTCGTTTTTGTGTGTCTCAAATCCCCAGAACCCGGGCCCTGGTCTGCGCCAGAATGGCCGCGGTGGAATTTCCGCCCACCGTGTCCCCCAAAATCTCCTCCAGCCCTCCGCCGTTCAGCATCTGGGCCAGCTCGGCGGCACTGCTGTCCGCCAGCCAGCCGGAGAGCCGGGCGCTGTGCTCCAGCCGGTTTTCCACCAGCAGAGCCATGAAATCCGCCTGCCGGGCCATCCGCAGAGTCCACCAGTCGTCCGTCCAGTCCCGCCGGGAGGAGAACCTGCCGCCGGAAGAACTGACGGTGATTTCCCCGTGGCTGAAGGACTGGGCGTTGACAATCTCCCCGTCGGCGCCGATGGCCACACAGCGGGAGGACCGGGCGGTGATGCCGGGCATGACGGCCTCGTTCCGGGCGGCGTCGAAGGCAAACCAGGTGTCAATCCGCTCCATGAGCTCCGCGGCATAGGCGGGGTCCTCCTCCATCCGCTTCTGAGCCTCCGGGTGAATCACCACCGCCGTCCGCCCCGCCGGGATGCCGCTCAGGGCCCGGATCGCCTCAGGGGCGGTAAACCTGCCGTCTACGGAGCCGTAGAAGGGGTTGGGCCCCTGGGGCTGCCAGTTCTCCAGGGTCTCCTTCGCCTGCTCACCCTCCTGATACAGCAGGTAATGAGGGTAGTCGTTCCGGGTCCGCCAATAGGGACTGCTGGCGTCGAAGACGTGATAGGTCACGTTTCCGTACCTGTTTTTCAGCATCTCTTCCAGGGTAGCCCCCTGGACCTGGCCGGTCCCCTGGGCCGTCAGGTCCATCCCCAGGGCCGACTGAACGCTTCCGCCTCCCGCCAGCGCCGCCGCCATGCCCCAGAAGCTGGCGGAGGTCCCGGCTTTCCGCTGTCCTCCCTGGGTCCGCAGGGCGCTGAGGGCATAGTCTCTCTCAATGGCGTTCATGCTGTCTCCTCCTTTAGAGCCTGAATTCACAACCGCCGAACGCTGTTTGAGGGGTCTTTTTCCCGCCATACCGCGTCGGTTTCTCTTGCAATCTGTCAGGATTCCCGCGGGCGCAAAAGACCTCCTTGTCTGACAGGAAACATCCCCGCCCATCCGGCATTCTCCGGCTATGAATACAGGTTCTTATAAAATTCAGCGCAGGCCGGACGGTTCCCGCCGCCCGGTCTGCTTTTCCATCAGTTCATCTGCTTGCGGCGGCTGAGGTTCATGGTGCCGTCCTGCATATTGTTCAGGGACTCCAGGCTCTTGCCGGTGCCCAGGGCCACACAGGAAATGGCGTCCTCCGCGATGACGGTGTGGATGCCCGTCCGGGCCGTCACCAGCTTGTCAAAGCCCGCCACCAGGCTTCCGCCGCCGGTCATGACAATGCCGTTGGTGGAGATGTCCGCCACCAGCTCCGGGGGCGTCCGCTCCAGCACGGAGTGAATGGCCTCCATGATGCGTTCCACCGGCTCCTCAAAGGCGTCCATCATCTCCGTGGAGCTGACGGTCACCACCTTGGGAAGGCCCGTCAGCAGACACCGGCCCTTTACGTCCAGGGTCTCCTCCTCCTCTTTGGGGAAGACGCAGCCAATCTGCTTTTTCATCTCCTCGGCGGTGCGCTCGCCCACCAGAAGGTTGTGCTTGCGGCGCATATATTTCACCACGGCCTCGTTGAGCTGGTCGCCGGCAATCTTGATGGAGGCGGACTCCACCACGCCGCTGAGGGAAATCACGGCGATGTCCGCCGTGCCGCCTCCGATGTCCACCACCATATGTCCGTCGGGCTTGGCGATGTCGATGCCCGCGCCGATGGCCGCCGCCACCGGCTCCTCGATGAGGTAGACCTTCCGGGCCCCGGCGGAGATGCCCGCGTCGATGACGGCGCGCTCCTCGACCTCGGTGATGCCCGAGGGCACGCAGATGATGACCCGGGGCTTGAAGAAGGAGACCCCGGCCACCTTGTGGATGAATTCCCGGAGCATCCGTTCCGTCATGTCATAGTCGGAAATCACGCCCTCCCGCAGAGGGCGGATGGCCACAATGTTGCCGGGAGTGCGGCCCAGCATGGCCTGCGCATCGGTGCCCACCTTCAGGAGCTTGCCGGTGTTTTTGTCCAGCGCTACAACCGAGGGTTCATTCAGCACGATGCCCTTCCCTCTCACATAAACCAGAACCGAAGCGGTACCCAGATCGATACCGATATCTTTTGCCATGGATAATTCCTCCACTTATTATCTTTTTCTATATGACCTGCGGCCCTGTATGCCGCGATTCTGCAATCATACATGTTACATTATACTGTCAGCGTCTCCGGATTGCAAGACTATTCTTCCCCGTTTTCTCCGGTTTTACCGCTTTTCACCGTCCGGGCCGCCGTAAGGCACAGCACCCGGGCCGCTCCGGCGGCCTTCAGCGTCCCGGCGCAGGCGGACAGGGTGCTGCCGGTGGTGCAGATGTCGTCTATTAGCAAAATCCGTTTTCCCTCCGGGGCTCCCGCCGCCTCGTAAACTCCCCGCACGTTCTCCCGCCGGGCGGCGGCGTCCTCCAGACCCGACTGGGCCGGGTTGTCCCGGACCTTTCTCAGCAGCCGTTCCGGCCTCACGCCCCACAGGCGGCAGGCGCTCTCCGCCAGCAGCCGGGCCTGATCGTAGCCCCTCTGCCGCAGGCGCTTCCGGCTCACCGGCGCCCAGGTCACCGTGTCGAACTCGCCGGAGTACCGCTCCGCCGCCCAGCGACACATCTCCCCGCCGAAGAACTCCGCCCCGGAAATCCCGCCGTGGAATTTGAAGCGCAGCAGCCCGTCCCGGACCGCCCCCTCGTACCACAGCGGCGCGGCGCAGAGCAGACCGGGGACGGGCTCCCACACGCCGTCCTCCTCCCCGGTCCGCCGGATGTCCGCCTCACACGGAGGGCAGACGCCGGGCGCGTCCAGCACCTTTCCGCACAGGGGGCACCTGGGCGGAAAGAGCAGGTCCAGCAGACAGCTCCGGAGACTCATGACGGCTTCAATAACTCGTCGTAGGTTGTTTGCAGTGCATCGCGGATGGCTCTCAGCTGCGAGGCCTGAATATGCTGCGCGCCCCGCTCGATTTTCACGAGGGCTTCTCTGGTCATGGGCACGCCCTCCAATTGCAGAAGCCCCACCAAATCCGTCTGCTTCAACCCTCTTGCCCTGCGGAGCTCCCGGATGTTCGCCCCTATGGAAATGTCCTGTTTAATCTTTTGTTCTGCCATAGCCACCTCGCAAAAGGACCCATTCGGGTTCATTTGCTTTATTCTATGGAGGCAGACATTTTTAATGGGACCTGTTTCGGTCCATAATAAAAAACAAGAGCCTTCCGTCTCCGAAAAACTCCTGTTCCGCATATTTTTATGTAGGGGCCGGGCGCTGTCCCGGCCAGACCCTTAATTCATCCTTGACACGCCGGAACCGGCGGTGTATAATGCATATATAAGGGCACTGCGGCAAGCGGTTAGCCCTTAGAGGTTTATGGTTTCGCAAGGAAACCGTCACCGTGCCGGGTGGCGGTTTCCGCTTTTTTCCCGCGCCGCCCCCTGCGTGCGGCACTGCAAGGCCGTTACGATCTGGAACGGGGAACGAAACCGTCATCAAACAAAATGGGCCCGTGCGCCTGTTCCCAAGCCTCAATGTGCCGGATAATCAGCTGTTCAATCTCCTTGTTGGCAGAACGGCCGGAGCGGTCCGCAATGTATTTCAGCTTGTCCATAATCTCGGAGGGAATGCGCAGGGCATAGTGCGGCAGTTTTGATGGCATACAAAGGCCCTCCTCTGTTGGCTAAATGACAACATAATAGCACCAAAAATTTTTTTTGAAAAGTTATTGACAACCAGGTGGCAACACTCTATAATAAGGCAACAAGGTGACGACACCAAGAAAGGAGGGAAAACAAAACATGCAGGAAACTCCGCATCTCAGTGAGCCGCCGGAGAGCTTGCCAGCCGCCACCGCAGGCCGGAGTAGCGCCGCTGCCGCCGGTCGTTGGCCGCCATAGCCCGGATGGCCGCGTCGTCCCCCACCACCACCAGCAGCTCCCTGGCCCGGGTCAGGGCGGTGTACAGCACCCCCCGGACCATCAGGGACTGGGCCGCCGGCATAGCCGCCAGGACCACACAGCGGTACTCGCTGCCCTGGGCCTTGTGGACGGTCTGGGCATAGGCCAGGTCCACCTCGTTCAGCTGCTCGGCGGCGTAGACCGCCCGCCGCCCGTCGAAATCCAGCTCCAGCCACTCGCCGGATTCGTCAATCCGGACAATCCGGCCCACGTCGCCGTTGAACATGCCCGTCCCGGCGGTTCCGTCCTCCCGCTCCCACAGCACGTCGTAGTCGTTCCGGGTCTGCATCACCCTGTCCCCCTCCCGGAACAGCCGTTCCCCCCAGAGGATTTCCCGCTTCCCCTTCTCCCTGGGGTTCAGGGCCTCCTGAAGCAGGCGGTTGAGGCTGACGGTGCCGCTGGGCCCCTTCCGCGTGGGGGTCAGCACCTGAATCTGCGCGGCGGGAATGCCCATCTTGCCGGGCAGGCGGGTTTTGCACAGCTCCACCACCGTGGACACCGTCCGCTCCGGGTCCCGGCGGCAGAGGTAGAAGAAATCCCCCTGATTGCTGGACAGATCCAGCGCCTGGCCCAGGTTCACGGCGTGGGCGTTGCGGATGATGGCAGAGCGCTCCGCCTGCCGGAAGACGTCCAGCAGCCGCACCACCGCTACCCGCTGGCTGCGGATCAGGTCGGAAAACACGTTGCCCGCCCCCACCGAGGGCAGCTGGTCCGCGTCCCCCACCATCACCAGCCGGGTGCCGGGCCGCAGAGCCCGGAGCAGGGCCGCGAACAGGGGCAGGTCCACCATGGACATCTCATCCACAATGACGGCGTCCGCCTCCAGGGGCTCCTTTTCCGTCTTGGTGAACACAACCTGCTGGGTGTCCTCGCTCCAGGTCATTCCAAGAAGGCGGTGGACCGTCTGGGCCTCCTGGTCCGTCAGCTCGCTCATGCGCTTGGCCGCCCGGCCTGTGGGGGCCGCCAGCACAATGTCCAGCCCCATCCGCCGGAACAGGGCCACAATGGCCCGTACGGTGGTGGTCTTGCCGGTGCCGGGTCCGCCGGTGAGAATCAGCACGTTTTCCCGGGCCGCCAGCTCCACGGCCTGCCTCTGCCGGGGGGCGTAGGTGATGCCCTGGCTCTGCTCCAGCTCGTCCGCCACATGGGCGGCGTCGGCCCGGACGTCCGGCTCCGCCGCCAGCAGGGCGTCCAGCCGCAGCTGGACCCCCCGCTCCGCCTCCCACAGGCGCTTCAGGTAGCAGGCCTCTACGTTGGCCACCCGCTCCTGCACCACCTCGCCCCGGTCCACCAGGGCGTCCAGGGCCGCCTCCGGCTGGTCCCCGCCGCAGTCCAGCAGCTGGGCCGTGGCGGAAATCAGCTTGCTCCGGGGCAGGAAGACGTGGCCGTTGCTCTCGTTGTGGCTGAGCTCGAAGAGCACCGCCGCCTGAAGCCGCTGGCCGCTGTCGGCGGGCATCCCCATGCTCATAGCCATTTCGTCGGTGACGGAGAAGGCCACGCCGCAGTCGTCGCCGGACAGAAGATAGGGGTTCGCCCGCACCTTCTCCAGGGCGCCGTCGCCGTAGCGCTGGCGCAGGCGCATGGCCAGCACCGGCGGCAGGCCGTACCGGGCCAGAAAGGCCATCAGCCGCCGCAGGCCCATGTGGAGGCGGAAGCTCTGGGCAATCTCCTGGGCCTTCCGGGCGGTGACGCCCCGGACGCCGGTCAGACGCTCCGGCTCCTGCTCCAGAATGTCGAAGGTCTCCGCGCCGAAGCGCTCCACGATGTTCCGGGCGGTGGCGGGGCCCACCCCCTTGCAGACGCCGGAGGACAGATAACTGAAAATCTCCTCCTCGTCCTCCGGCAGGCTCCGCTCCAGCTCCGTGGCCCGGAGCTGCTCCCCATGCTGGGGGTGCTGCTCCATCACGCCGTTCACCGTCAGGTGTTCGCCGGGAGCCGCGCAGGGGATGCAGCCCACCACGGTCACGGCCTCCCCCTCCTCGGTGAGGAGGCGGAGCACCGTGTAGCCGTTTTCGGCGTTCTGAAAGATTACGCTATGTACGGTGCCCTCCCGGCAAATCAGCTCTTCCATGTCTCGGCGTCCTCTCTCTTTTCAAATCTTCCCGGCGGCTTCCGGCGGCCCTCAGCGCTCCCCGGCCTTCACCAGCTCCGCGCCCTCCTCCCGGTCCGCCAGGTACCGGGCCAGACACCGGGCGTCCTCCGTCAGGCCGTGGTCCTCCAAAATGATTTTCGACCCCGGCAGTCCGCTCTGGACACGCCGGAGCTCCCGCACGTCCGCCTCCATGGCCAGGGCCTCCCCCCGCAGGGGCAGCACCAGCAAGAGACCCGGAATCCCGGGCCGGCCCACATGGAGCAGGGCCCCGCCGATGACCCAGACCAGCGTCGTCAGGCCCACGGCGGATAAAAAGGCCAGTACGCCGTCTTGCAGCATTACCATTTCGATCACCTCGAAACAGTCTATGCCCAAGGGGCTGCTTTGGTCCATCTGCCCTCACAGGGGGGCCGCCTCCCGGCGGGGGCGCTTCCCAGCGGGGGCCGTTCCCACGGGGGCCGTTCCCGCGGGGGTCACTCCCGTGAGGGCCGTTCCCGCGGGGGGCGCTTCCCAGCGGGGGCCGCTGCCGCGGGGTTCACTCCCGTGAGGGCCGTTCCCACGGGGGCGCTTCCCAGCGGGGGCCGCTGCCGCGGGGGCCCAAAGGGGCCAGCCCCTTTGGAATCCCCGTCAGGGGGGACACCCCCCTGAATCC
>NZ_CANTJS010000057.1 GCF_947654275.1 uncultured Oscillibacter sp.
GCCCCGCCGCTGTTTGAAAATCGGTAGATACCGATTTTCAACTGTGCTGACTATATCAGGCGGAGCACACCCTTTCAAGGCGGTTGTATTGAACGGCTCCCTGGATGTCATGAAATGCGCCGGGGCGTGCTTAGCAAGTGTCTCCCAAATAAAATCAGGGCGGGAGCTTGGAACAGTCCAATAAAACTGTTCTATGCTCCCGCCCTGACTGCCCCCTGACGCAGTTCTTGAATCTGCGTCAGGGGGTTCATCCATTATCCTCTTTTATAAAACCTGCTCACGCTGCGTTGGGTGCGGAATCGTTTCTGAGCCCGGCGCTGCGGAGCCCTCCGGATATCACTGCGCAAGAGGCGGCATCAGCGCGGCCAGCTCCGGCAGGACGATACGGCCCCGGTCCATAATCTGCACGCCGTCCAGCCACACCGAGCTTTGCAGGCAGATGCCGTCGCTGTGGCTGACAGCATCCTGGCCGTTGGGCGGGGCGTCGATTTCGCTGACGTAGCCAATGCCCCACTCGGTGGCGCCCCAGACCCGCTCGTCCTCCACGATGCTGCCGGTGAGTCTGGCGCCGGGGTTGAAGCCATAGGCGATGTGGGCCATTTTCAGCATTCCGGGGTCCTGGAACCCCCGCAGATACTGCTCGTAGACCGCCGCCTCTTCGCCGCCCTCCACGGACTGGATGACGCCGTCCTTCACGGTCAGGCGGATGGGCGTCTTGGGCGAACGCCCAAAGGGCGGCGTCACAGAACCGTCGAAGACAATGGTTCCCTGAATGGAGCCGAACCGGGGCACCACGTTGATCTGTCCCGTGAGCATATGCACCGCGGGGAAGGTGGCGTCGCCGCAGTCGCAGGCCACATAGTGGACCGGGTCGATTTCAAACGTCACGTCGCAGCCCGCCGGCGTAGTCACCCGCATGGTTTTGGCATTCCGGGTCAGCTCCGCCACCTTCCGCATAAACACCTGGAGCTGAGGCGTGTCCACATGGCCGATGGTGCGAATCATCAGGTCCTCGTCAAAGTCTACCAGGCACATATACCGCAGCTTTGGATTCTCACGGCTGGCCCGCTCAAAGGGGGTGGAGTACAGAAGCCACTGATGATTGAACTCAATCCACACGTCACAGACGCACAGGGCCGCGGCCAGCGGCTCCACCGGCAGATCCGGGTCGGCGGCCTTGCCCACGGAACCGGGGGTTGGGACGGTAACCACCATCACCTGAGCCCCGGTCTCCCGAACGCTGTCCGACACCGCACGCAGCACCGCCTGATTGGATTCGTAGTCCGCCGTCAGCACCACGTTCTCCCCAGCCTTCACGCCGAAGATTTCACGCACCAGCTTGTCCGCCGCAATTTGCAGTTCTGTCTTCATGCCGTCCTCCATTTTTCACAGATTTGCCAGTTTTTCAAGAGTTTTCCTGTAAATTTCCCGGGCCTGGTGCAGGTCCTCCAGCAGAATATACTCATCCTTCTGGTGCTCCGTGCATTCCCTGCCCGGCTGCATGGGCCCGAAGGCCACAATGCCCGGCATAGCTCTGGCGTAGGTGCCGCCGCCAATCACAGCAGGCTCGGAGGCGTCTCCGGTGATTTCCCGGTAGACCTCCAGCATCGCCTGAATCACAGCGCCGTTTTTGTCCATATAAATGGGGTCCTGGTTCTCCGTGCAGACCCAGGACAGGCCAAACGCCCGGCAGGCCTCTCCCAGGGGCCCCTCCACGTCCTCGCCCCGGAAGGACACGGGATTCCGTATATCCAGGGTCAGCACCAGCTGTTCCCCCTTCGTCCGCACCATTCCGGCGTTCAGAGTCAGTTTCCCGCTCTGAGCGTCCTCCAGGGGGCAGCCCAGCTTTCCGCCGTGGAAGTCTCCGGCCAGATGCTTCTGATAAAAGCCCACCAAAGGATGGTCCACGCCCAGAGCCTCCAGCTCCGCCATCATCTTGTCAAGGGCGCTTTCCCCCTTTTCCGGCGTGCTGGCATGGGCGCTGCGGCCGTGGGTCTCCAGGAGCTTTTCCGCCCCCTCCCTGGTCCGCACCCGGCAGCGGCACCAGTCGGGAACCATGTTCCCCGCGTCGCCGCCCTCAAAAGAAACGATCTCTCCCCGGGGCGCTGTGATCCGGAACTCCAGAATGCCCTTCTCCCCATAAATGGCGGGAAAATCCGCGTCGGGGGTAAAGCCGAACACCGGCAGCTGCTGCGTGCGCTTGTAACAGGCCATGTCGTCCCAGTCGCCGCACTCCTCGCACTGGCCGAAGATCAGCCGAATCCGCCGGTTCAGGGGCGTCCCCGCGTCCTGGAGATCCTTCATGGCAAACAGCGCCGCCAGTGTGGGCCCCTTATCGTCCACAGCGCCCCGGCCATAGAGCCGGTCCCCGCAGATCTCGCCCTTGGGGTTGTGCGTCCAGCCCTCTCCCGCCGGGACCACGTCCAGGTGCCCCAGGACGCCCACAATCTCCTCCCCCTGGCCGATTTCCGCCCAGGCGGTTCTGCCGCCCAGGTTCTCTGTCCGAATGCCCAGGCGGCGGCAGAGGTCCAGCACCTGTTCCAGGGCCCAGGCGGGTCCCCTGCCGTAGGGGGCCTCTTCGCTGACATCTGTCAGGGCCACGCTGTCAATGGCGATCAGGTCCAGCACCGCCTGGAGAAAATCCTGATTGTCTGTCATGCCCATCCTCCTCCTTTTGTCTCAGCAGTAAGGCCTGTAGTCCACATCATGGCCGAAGCTCCGGGGGCCGAAGACCTCCAGACCCCGGGGAGTGGTCCACTCCTTCGGCGCGGGCAGGGCGATGACCGCCGCCTTCTCTCCCATCCGGGCAAAGGGATTCAGCTGGGGCATGGCCTCGTCCAGGTCAAAGACGCAGATCAGGTCCGGCACGGTAACGAAGTATGCCCCGTCCAGCCAGCTGATGATATTCTCGTTCTGATACCAGATATGAAGCTCGTGGCCCTCATAGTCGCCGGAGCCCTGAATGACGGTGTCGCCATAGGTGTAGCCGTCCCGGGTCTCGTACCCGCTTTTCGTGACAATGCCCTCGAACATGGGCTTTCCGCCGCCGGCCTCCATCACCGCCCGGACATAGTCCCCGCCGGAGGCCTTGGCGTCCCGGAAGGCCTTTCCGGTCTTCTCCGCATAGGAGATGGCCCCCTGAATCACGGCGTCCTTCAGCACCTCCGCGGTATTCACATGGTCCATGACGGCAATGGTGTTCTGGCTGGCCACCGCCAGGGCCCGGACCAGGTCCTCGCCCCGCTCGTCGTCAAATACGTTGGTAAACACCGCGCCCTCACCGAACTTGTTCATCACGCTCATGGGGCACATGGGCACCCCCTGGAGGAAGTAGGTGGAATGCTGAAGCGCGGGAACACTCCGCCCGGCGGGGTCGCCGTCCATAATGGGCCGGCCGGTCATGGCTCCCACATAGAAGGCCGTGGCCGTATTGCCGCCGCCCAGCTCCGTGGAGATGACGGCGCTGACCTCCCGGCCCAGGAAGCGCTCCAGCTGCTTCATGCAGAGGATATAGAAGCTCTCTTCCGTCTCTTTCAGACGGGCATATTTCCGCAGTTCCTCCTCCGTCAGGGGGCTGATGGCGCCGCAGGCGTAGGGTGTGCCAATCACATCCTGCGGGTCCATGTCGGCAAAGGATGCCAGGCGGAATTCCTTTCCGGCCGCCAGGGCCTCGTCAATCATCTGGATGCCCTCGTCCAGGCTTCCGCCGCCGCCGGTGCCCAAAATGGCGCAGCCATACAGAATATCCAGCAGGTTTTCTCGTGTCAGTGTCCTCATCATGCTCCTCCTTATTTTTCCGGGGATGCCGTTTCATCCCCCGCGGATTCGTTTCCTAATGTTTCCTCCAGCTCCTTCCACCGCAGGCAGCTGACCGCGCGGCCGCCCCCCAGGTCCACAGGCTGGGGCGTCTCCCGGGCGCAGTCCGGGCAGGCGTAGGGGCAGCGCTGGTGGAAGGCGCAGCCCGGCGGGGGATTGATGGGGCTGGGAATCTGGCCCTCCAGCGTTTTGAGGCCGTCCATGCCCCGGGTGGTGAGGGTCGGAATCGAGTCGAACAGGGCCCGGGTATAGGGGTGGCAGGGGCGGCGGAATACCTCCTCCGCCGGGCCGAACTCCACGATTTTTCCCAGGTACATAATGGCAATCTGGTTTGCCAGCTCGTGAACGACCCCCAGGTCGTGGCTGATGAGAATATTGGTCAGCTGGAAGCGCCGCCGCAGGTCCTTGATGAGGGCCAGAATCTGGGCCTGGCTGAACACATCAATGGAGCTGGTGGGCTCGTCCAGCACCACCAGTTTGGGGTTGGAGGCCAGCGACCGGGCAATGGCGATGCGCTGGCGCTGTCCGCCGGAAAATTCGTGGGGGTATTTGTAGCAGGCGTCGGCGGGAATGCCCACCATTTCCAGCAGCTCTTCCACCCGTTTCAGGCGCTCCGCCTCTCCCAGCTTTTCATAGACGTCCATCGGCTCCGCCACGATGTCCTTAATCAGCCAGCGGGGGTTCAGGGACCAGTAGGGGTCCTGGAAGACGATTTGAACGTTCTTCTTAAAGGCGTTCCCGCCCTTCCGGCCCTCACCGAAGACGTCCGCGCCCTCGAAGAACACCTTTCCCTCCGTGGGCTCGAAAAGGTTCAGAATGGTGTTCACCAGAGTGGATTTTCCGCAGCCGGACTCGCCTACGATGCCCAGAACGTCACCCTTTTTCAGCTCGAAGCTCACATCGTCCACCGCTTTGAGGGTCAGGTGCTTCTGGCGGCGGAGCTCGTCGTTGATATCGAAGTACTTTTTCAGGTGCTCCACCTTCAAAAGCGTCTCGCCGGAGGCGGCGGGCTCCGCCTTCCTGGCGTCGGCCCGGACCGCGTCAATGAGGACTTTGGTATAGTCCTCCCGCGGGTGCTCCACCAGGCCGGCGGCGGTGTTCTCCTCAATGATTTTCCCGCCGTAGAGAATGCCCACCCGGTCGCAGAAGGCCGTCACCAGGCTGAGGTTGTTGGCGATGAAGAGCACCGTCATATTGTGCTTTTGCTGAAGCTCCTTCAGCAGTTTGAGGATGCTGGCCTGAATGGTGACATCCAGGTTCCGGGTGGGCTCGTCGGCAATGAGGAACTCCGCGCCGCAGGCCAGGGCCAGGGCGATGATGACCCTCTGGCGCTGTCCTCCGGAAAGCTGGTGGGGGTATTTGCGCATCACGCTCTCCCCGTCGGCCAGTTTCACCTCCGCCAACAGCCCCAGGGCCTCCTGGCGGATCTGGTCCCTGCTCAGGCCCTTCCGCCGGGTCCTCAGCACGTCGGTCATGATGGTTCCGACGGTAAAAACAGGGTTCAGGCAGCTCATGGGGTCCTGGAAAATCATGGCAATCCGGCTGCCCCGGACGGTTTTCCGCATCTGGTTCGGGCTCAGCTTCAGCAGGTCTGTCCCGTCCAGCAGAATGGAGCCGGACTCAATCCGGCCCGGGGGACAGCGAAGGAGCTGCTGGATGGCCAGGGCCAGGACGGTTTTCCCCTGTCCCGACTCTCCTACCAGGCCGTAGGTCTCGCCCCGCTCAATGGCCAGACGGCCGATTTCCAGAACCGTTTTGGTTCCCGCAAAGGAGCGGTGGGTAATCCGCAGGTCGTGAATCTCAAAATAAGCCATAGCGCCGCCTCCTCAGTTTTTCCGGGTCTTGGGGTCCAGAATCTCCCGGATGGCGTCCCCCAAGAGGTTGAAGCACAGCACGGTGATGAAAATAGCCAGGCCGGGAAAAATGCAGTACCACCAGCTGTCGGGGAAGAAGCGCCGGCCCATGGAAATCATCAGGCCCCACTCCGGGGTGGGCAACTGGGCCCCCAGACTCAGGAAGGACAGGCTGGCCACCGTCAGAATCACGCCGCCGATGTCCATGGAGGCCTGCACAATCACGGGGCTGATGCAGTTGGGAATGATGTGGCGGAAGATAATCTTCATCCGCCCGGTGCCGATGGTTTCTGCCGCCTGGACGAATTTCCGCTCCTTCATGGAGATGGCCTGTCCCCGAATCAGCCGGGTGTACCAGGGCCACCAGGACAGGGCTATGGCCAGAACGGCGTTATTCAGGCTGCTGCCCAGGACCACCACCATGGCGATGGCCAGCAGCAGGGGCGGGAAGCTGAGGAACACGTCGGTAATCCGCATAATCACATTGTCCACCCAGCCGCCGAAGCTCCCTGCCACGGCCCCCAGAGGCACGCCGATGAGCAGGGACAGCCCTACGGCGGCCAGGGCGGCGGTGAGGGACACCCGGGAGCCGTAGATCACACGGCTGAAAATATCCCGGCCCAGCTCGTCGGTGCCCATCAAATGTTCGGCGCTGGGGGGCTGAAGGCTGATGTCGGTATGGGCGGCGTCGGCCAGGTCCTCCGGATAGGGGATGATTACCGGGGCCAGAATGGCGGCGGCGGCCAGCAGCAGAAGAAGAATCAGGGCCGCCAGGCTGAGCTTGTTCCGGGCCAGAAGGTACATGCTTTCCCGGGCGCTGCGGATGCGGGGCTTCATGGTCTGCACAAAGTTATTCATGTCGGTTTCGCCTCCCTTACAGACGCACCCGGGGATCGGACGCAATGATGATGTCCGCCAGCAGGTTGAGAATGATGTAGCACACCGCGCCGAAGAGCGTCACGCCGATGATGGCGGGGTAATCCAGGGTCGTGACAGCGCTGGAAATATAGCTGCCGATGCCGGGCCAGGAGAAAATCGCCTCCACCAGGAAGGTATTGGTGAGGGTATAGCCCATGGAGAGGGCCACGTCGGTGGCGGTGGTGCCCAGGCTGTTTTTCAGGGCGTACTTCCAGAGCATGCGGGTATCGCTGAGACCGTAGCTGTGGCCGGCGGTCATGTAGTCCTCCCCCAGAATCTCCAGCAGGGCGCTGCGGGTCATGCGGGAGACCAGGCCGATGGGATAGAGGGAAACGGTGATGCAGGGGAGAATGATATGCCGCAGGGCGTCCAGAAACAGACCAAACCTGCCGGTAATCAGACAGTCTGCCAGAAGCATCCCCGTCACCTGGGGAACAGTTTCAAAGATGGTGGCCTCTACGCTGATCCGCCCGCCGATGGGCAGAAGATTCAGACCCTTATAGAAAATCAGCTGGAAAAACAGGGCCACCCAGAAGGTGGGCAGGGACACCGCCCCGATGGAGAAGAAGCGGCTGAAATGGTCCAGCAGCCTGTCCTTTTTCTTGGCGGAGTAAATCCCCAGGGGGATGCCGATGACCACCGCCAGCGCGAAGGCCAGCAGAACCAGCTCCAGCGTGGCGGGGACATAGCGCCGGAGCTCGCTGGTGACAGGCTGATGATTGTTCAGGCTCTTACCCAGGTTGCCCCGGAGGAGGTCCCGGAGGTATATGACATACTGCTCCGGCAGGGACTTGTCCAGTCCCAGCTCGATGCGGGCGGCCTCCAGCTGCTCTTCCGTGGCCCGCTGGCCGGCCCAGCGAACCTCGGGACTGGAGGGCAGTACCCGGGCTATGAAGAAGGTGATGGTAACGACTCCCAGCAGGACCAGAATACTGCTGAAAATCCGTTTGACGATGTATTGAAACACGGGGCGGACACCTCATTTCAGTCTGTTTCTCTGAAAATGCCAACAGGCACTCCGGATGGCGGAGTGCCGTTGGCCTGGATTTACTTCTCGGTAATCTGATAGTAGAGGATGCTGTTGGAATAGGCGGGGTTCTCGGAGACCCCTTGGATGCTGTTGCTGATGACAAAGGTGTGCATCTGGTCATAAAGATTCAGCAGGTAGGCATTGTCCGCCACAATCTTCTGCGCCTGGACGTAGTTGGCTTCGGCGGCGTCCCGGTCGGTGACGGTCTGGGCGATGGCCTCGTCAATGATGCCGTCCAGCTCCGGGTCGTTCAGGTAAGAAAGGTTGTATACAATCTGATCCTCGCTGTGCAGCAGGGACTGGAACCAGCTGACGGGGTCGGCGTAATCCGGCCACCAGATAAACACAAACATATCCTGCCGCTGGGCGGGGTCGTTGTTCTGGGCCTGGGCCCACTGCTGATCCCACTCCATACTGCGGAGATCCAGGTCGATGCCCAGCTGCTTCAGGTTCACCTGGAACAGCTGAAGGGCGCTGGCATACTCGTCATACCCGTTCATATAGGTAACGGTCAGCCTGAGCCCGTCGGTGGACACGCCGGACTTGTCCAGGTACTCTCTGGCTTTATCCAGGTCGCAGGTATACTGGAGAATGCTCTCATCGTGGCCCCACAGGCCGCCGGGGACCATGCCAACAGACTGCTTGGCGTTGCCGTTCATAATCTCGCTGACCGTCTCCTCATAGGGGAAGGCATAGGCCAGGCAGCGGCGGAAATCGGCGTTATTGCAGGGCGCGGTCGCGGTATTCAGGAACATGATGATATTGTTGAAGGTCTCGGACTGATAGGTGTAAACCCGGTCGGTCTGGCCCTTGAGGGCCTCCAGGTCCGTGGCGGAGAACTCACTGGAGAGCTGGCATTCGCCGGTTTCCATCATCTGGCGGCGGGCGCTGGACTCCGGCACCTCCCGGACCATGACGTTCTTGTACTGTCCGTCGGTCCAGCCGCCCCGGTAGCCCTCGTAGGCCTTCAGAACCACGCTGTCGCCGGTGGCCTGGGCAATCATATAGGGGCCGGTGCCTCCGTCGTGGCCCTCGTTGAACCACTCGGTGGTCTGGTCCGCCACGCTGTCAGACATGATATAGGCGGCATAGCCGGCAGAAACCACCAGGTCAATGGCGCAGGGGTAGCCGCAGGTGACGGTGACCTCATAATCGCCGGTGGCCTCGACCTTGCCGCCGTTGGACTCCAGCACGGCGTCCCAGATATAGGCGCCGCCCTTGCCCAGGTCCATGGACCTCTGGAAGGACCGCACCACCTGAGCCGATGTCATGGGCGTGCCGTCGTGAAATGTGACGTCCTCCCGGAGCTGGAAGGTCCAGACGGTGCCGTCGTCATTCTTCGTCCAGCTGGTCGCCAGCATGGGGTCCAGGTCGCCGGTGTCAGGATTGTACCGGGTCAGGGTCTCGTAAACATTCTGGAGAACCATGATCCCGTTGGAGTATTCCGTGCTGGGGTCCAGAGTTACATAAGGGGCGGTGTTGTAAGTATGATACAGCACCTTGGTATCTCCCCCGCCGGAGGCTCCACTGCCGCCGCTGTTCCCGCCGCTGTTCCCGCCGCCGGAACCGCCGCAGGCCGTCAGGCCCAGGGCCAGCGCCCCGGCCAGAATCAGGCTCAGAAATCGCTTCATGATGCATCTTCTCCTCAGCTTCAAAATCGTTTATCGCTTTACAATGATAAACAGCACTCTTACTATACACGAAATCTTATAAATATGCAATATAGCTCTGTATTTTTATCGCATCCTACATAAACATCCAAATTATTCCCCGCTTTGTGTTGAAAATGACGGACAGACCCCCTTGTGAGCGGCAGCAGAGGCGGGTGCCCGATGAAAAATATACGTTTTTAGAACCTGTATTCATAGCCGGGGGGATGCTGGATGGACGGGAATCTTTCCTGTCAGACAAGAAGATTTCCCCTGCAATCCGTCAGGATTGCAGGGGAAATCGACGCGGTATGGCGGGAAAAAGGCTGTTCAGACATCGTTCAGCGGTTGTGAATACAGGTTTTAAACACAGGATTCTATGAGTTTTCTCTTTGCAGCAGCACAACCGTCTCGACTTGCTCATTGTTGTCCAAACTCAAATTCATGTCCTGTTCAATGATTGGCAGCTTGAACTTGATGGATTTCAGCCATTGCCCGTTGGGCTGGCGTTCCTCATAAATCTGGATTTCCGAAATCAATGCCTCTATTAGCTGCCGCCGTTCCACCTCGTTCATTACTGCATACAGCTTTTCAAAATAAATCAGAACTTTGTAGATGTTGTCCCCGGTCAGCTTTTCCGCCTCAATGGCCTGCTTTTTGGCCCGGGCGGTGATAAGCTGTGACTCAATCTCTTCAATCCTATCGTACATCTTGTAAAGCCGACCGTCAAGGTCGGCTTTTCGTTTGATGTAGTGCCGGTCGTCCGGGTCAAGGCCGTCTATTTCCTCCATCAGTTTGGATTTGATGGAATAGCTTTGACGCAGCTGCTTTTCGTAGTTGACGATCTCCTGGTCAATAGCGGCGGTGTCTACCTTCATATTGATTTTTTCCTGCATCATAGCCGCGAATTTCGGATTGCTCACCAGCTTTATGATGACCTCCGCTACCGCATCATCCAGCAATTCTTCATTGATTTGCTTTTTGTAGTCACATTTGTGTCCACGGGTCATGGTGCGGTGCTTACAGGCATAGTAGAAGAAATCCTTATACTTAGTGCCGTCTTTCTTGTATTTGATGCTCTTATTGGCGTACATCCCAGCCCCGCAGATAGGGCACTTCACGATACCGGTGAGAAGGTGCGTCCGTTCGTTCTGGCCTCTGTTGATGTGTTCATATTTCTTGGCCTGGGCCAGCAGTTTTATCTGTGCTGCCTGCCAGACCTCTTCAGATACCAGTCCCTCATGCAGACCGTCCACCAGCAAGTAGTTATCCTGCGCCACAAGGCGATAGTCGTTTCTGGTGCCGTGAACTTTCTCTGTCCGCCGCCGCCCATAGGCAATTTTTCCACAGTAAACAGGATTTTTTAAAATCAGGCGGACAAGGTGAGCATCAAAGAGAGGATTTTTCCCGTTTTGCCTCTGTATCTTGCGGATACCGTGATTTTCCAGATACTTTGAAATTCCATTTGCGCCAGTGTCAGTAGTGGTGTACTGCTCAAATATAACGCGAATGGCCTCGGCCTCTTCTTCGTTAATCTCCAGGCTGCCGTCTACAAGGCGATAGCCATAGGGCGCAAAACCCCCATTCCAGCGGCCTTCCCTAGCTTTCTGGATACGACCCTCCATAGTTTGGACACGGATATTTTCACGCTCGATTTCAGCCACAGCGGAGAGGACAGAAATCATCAGCTTCCCAGCATCCTTGGAGGAATCAATCCCATCCTCTACGCAAATCAGGTTCACCCCAAAGTCCTGCATGATTTGCAGAGTGGAGAGAACATCTGCGGCGTTTCTGCCAAACCGGGAGAGTTTGAATACCAAAACAAAGGAAACGCCGTCTTTCCCGGATTTGATGTCCTCCATCATCTGGCTAAACTGCATTCTGCCCTCGATAGATTTTCCGGATTTGCCTGCATCCTCATATTCTCCAACGATCTCATAATTGTTGAAGTCTGCGAACGCTTTCATTCTGGCCTTTTGAGCATCCAGGGAGTAGCCGTCGATCTGCATAGTAGTGGATACTCTGGTGTAGATATAAACCTTCTCTTTTTCTTTGCGCATGATAACCTCACATTTCCTGTTATCCGCTTCTTGTTGGAGAGTGGTTTCTTCTCCAACAAGAAGTTTGGACATTCAAATCACGTCTATGATTATATCACACCGCAACAGTCTTTTCAATATTGGATTTATGGTTCTGACAGTTTTTTTAGTCAGCTCCGATCCTGGTCTGGTCAACGCTTGGAAAGGGCATATCATCTAGCCCCAAGTCCGATGCATACTTCTCAATCAGATTTGCCAGCAGAGTGGCAAGTCCGCTCCATTCATCGGTCAAGGGCATTCTTCTTACTGGCCTCCTCCTGTAAAAATGTAGTGTTCTGCTGATATGCCTCCAAAATCTCCGGCGGCACATTCTCCACCGCCCGTTTCAGGTCCTCCAGCTCCTGAAGCTGCTGGGCCACCTCCAACCGGCGTTTGACGCTCTCCCGGCTGGCACCATCTTTCTTTTTCAAGGCAGCGTTTTCAGCCTGGAGGTCTTTGTAGGCGGCATCGTACTTCCGTAATTTCGTCTGCATCCGCTCCACGCCGGGAATATACTGCTCCAGCAGCGCCTCGATCTCGGCGCTTTTCTTTTTGGCGTTGAGCGGATTGACCTCACCCAGCAGCTGCAACAGCATGTCCCGCTGCCGGTTGAGGTGAGCTGCCTCCTTGAACAGCCGGGGCGGAATGTGCGTTCGGCCAGTTTCGCTGGCGCTCTCGCCCCGTTCCAAGTCAGGCCATTTCTTCACCATGTGCTTCCAGAACTCATCCTGCCACCAGATCAGCTTCTTCTTATTGCCTACGATGTCCTTGGCACTCAGCCGCTTGTCCGCCGTCAAAGGGACAAAAGAAAGGTGCATATGGGGTGTCTTCTCGTCCATATGCACCACAGCGGATATGATCGTGTCTTTCGACTGATGTTTTTCTATGAAGCGGACTGCTTCTTCAAAGAATGCCCGGACTTCCGCTTTCTTCTTGCCCTTGAAGAACTCTGGACTGGCCGTCACCAGCGCTTCCACCACTCGAACGCTGTCCTTTCTGGTGCGGCACTTGGCCTCGGCAATCTGCCGCTCTGCCTCCGCCCGGTATTTCCGTTCGGGCTGAACAATATGGAAATTGAGGTGGCTCCGGCTGGTGTCCACGTCGGGATTACTGGCATACTTCTCCTTGGTGCGCTCGTTGTGGGCCTCAATGTGACCGATCTCCGGCCCCTTGTACTTGGCAAAGCGAAGAATAGCGTACTGCGGTTTCAGCATCACTTCCCCCTCCGTTTCTGCCAGACCAGATCAAATCCCAGCACATCGGCCAGCTGAATAGCCTCAATGTACCGCAGTGAACCCCGCTGCAACTTGGCGGAGAGGTTGGACACGCTGTTGCTCCAGCCGTGTTCGGCAGCGAGCATATCCACAACCTCCTGCATGGTGTACCCGGCACGGACGATCTGAGCCTTGATTTCATTTCTGATGTTCAATAAAAACCTCCTGATTCCTACATGGTTGTCACGCAATAGAAGCACCCTTCGATTTCGTGCTTCCGAGTGACTTTTGTTGAAACGGTGAAAATACCGTCATAACCGTCAACTCTGTTCACCATTCAGAGCAGCACGGTTCCGTGAAACCTGTTCGGAAATTCATTAAGAAGTTTGCGATTTTGGAAAATGTAGAAGTTTTAGCGGCAAAGGCAACCTACTGTACTGCCCTGTTCCTCTAAATGTGGAAAATGGAATTGTGGCTGACCTCAAAAGAAGCGTACAATGCGTACATGAGTACGTCCGTGTACGCTTGTACGCAATGTACGGGTGATTTCGGGTCACTGTGCATTTTCAATACTGTCGTACCAGTACCCGCAGGCCGGTGAACCCTCTGGACCGCCTGCCACCGCCGATGTAGATGTTGTTGGTATGGCTGATGCCGTAGCTCCCGGCATTCTGATTGAGATAGTTGCAGAAACTTTTCATAGACAGGGCGTTGTAGGCGTTATCCTCGCACCAGAGTTTGTAGGCGGCGTACAGGTCCTTGGAGCTGGAAGCGGCGTCCGGCTGAAAGACGATATATCCGGTGGACTGCATGAACTCAACGATATTGTTGCCGTCCGCCACCGCTGCTTTCATATTTTCCTGGGCCTGCTGGCTAATGGTGAAGCGGTAGTTGTTGGCAGTCAATCGGTGCAGCCCCTCCAGCGCCCACAGGAAGATGCCCTCCGCCTCGTCACACATCTTTTCTGCGATAAATGGGTCATCTACCCGGTTAGCTGGACGCTCTTTGGCAGTTAGAATGATTTGCCGCCGGAAGAAACCGACGCTCCGGTCATAGAGGGAGTGCAGCGTCCCATTACCCAGGCCAATGAAGCGGACATACAGCTGGCCTTGATAGCTCTGCCTGCCCTTCTTCTCCAAATCCATAGGAAGCTCAGCGGTGACAATAGCCTTGATGTGATTGGGCTGGGGAAGAGCCTCCAGTTTCATGTCATCGTCCACCATCAGCAGCTCATGCTCCAGGTCGGCGCGGGCAAAGGGATTTGTCTCAACTTTGGCGATGCTGCCGGTATTCATGTTCTGCCCCAACAAGGCACGGAGTACCAGTCCCAGCCGGGATTTTCCTTCGCCGCCCCTACCGGTGATGATAAGCATTTTCTGCCCTTTTGTGGAGGGAATGAGGCAGTAGCCCATAAACTCCTGGAGGGTCAGAATGTCGTCCGGCACCAGAAGGTCAGTCAGAAACGCCAGCCACTTCACCGGCGGCAGAGCGTCCGGTACATAACGGACTGGCAGGCGGTTGATGCAGAAATCCTTTTTCTCCGAGAATGTCCCATTGAGGAACAGCGTCCCATTGGCAACATGAACCCTGTCCTGATAGACCGGTAGCGGCGGCGACCAGCACTCCATCCGCAGGGCATCCAGCAGGTTTGCCGCCCGCTTTGCCACGCCGGAAGTGACATAGGACTTGATGCGGTCCAAGATTTCCTTTTTCAGCATCGTTTCATCCGTCACCCGGCCCTCCGTGGTGAAAAAAACATCGTGAATACAGAGCATGGGGTGATCTTGCAGAAATTCCTCGCTGAACAGGACTTCATTGATTTTCTTGCCATCGAACCATGCGGGCCAGTCCTCCATCCCCGGCGGCAGGCGGGCGGCGTGATTTGTTGTTTCATAGTTGTTCAATTGCATTCCTCCGTAAAAAGATTGGCGTTTTCATTTGCCTATCTCAATATACGGAAAAACCGGCTTTGTCCCCCATTTTTTGCAAAACTGACTGGAAAATAAAAACCGACTCGGATAATTTGCAGAAATGCAAACTCCGAACCGACACAATTCGTGCTCTATTGCGGAAATGCTGTGCTAAAATCGAGAATACGACAGGGAGGTGCGCAATGGCGGAATATTTACCGGGAACGATAGGTCAGCGGCTTACAGAATTACGGGAGCAGAGGGGCCTTACAAAAGAAGAATTGGCGGAGCGGGTGGGCGTCAGCACATCCACCCTAAGCCGGTTGGAGAACGGGCAGATACAAAAATTCAGCGATGAGGTGTTGACTGCCTTGGTGCGGGAATTTAACGTATCCGCCGACTTTCTGCTGGGCCTGACGAACATTCCCGACAGAAAAAATTATGACATTGAGGAACTGGGGCTGACGGCACTGGCGGCGCGGAACCTCTACACTGGGAAGGTCAACAGTGAGGTCGTCAGCCGAATGCTGGAGCATCCCCGGTTTGCCGTTCTGACCAATATGATCGCTCAGTATTTTGATGATACCCTGGCGGCAGGGATTGCTGTCCAGAACCAGATCTTTGCCTCCATGGGTGAGCTGTTGATGGGGTGTGGACAGCGGGGAGCGGCGCAGGCAGCAGCACTTTCCAAGATACCGCCGCACCAAGTTGAGCTGTCCAAAATTCAAAACACTTTTATGGTGATACTCAAAGAAATGAAAAAAGATATGGCTTCCGAGTTAGCGGCAAAGCAGGCGGCAACCAAGGAGATCGTGGCGCAGATGATGGCGGAGCTTACTAAGGGCGAGGACAGACCCCTGACCGAAATCACGCCAGAGCAAATGACGGACGCCATTTTACATACGGTGGACACTTCTGTTTTTGACCCGGACAAGCTGTCGGCCTTCCGGTCTGGCGTTGTTTCTCTATTTGAAAATCTTCCCAGGGCAGCGCATGAGCAATGAAGAACTCTATGTACTTGCCAGGGATGGCAGCATAGATGCCCGAAACCAACTTCTGGAAAATAATCTGGCCTTTATCCAACAACAGGCCAATCAATTCATTGAACGATATGGTGGTAATCGTCTTGATGTGGACGACCTTATTCAAGAGGGCTGCTTCGGTCTGATGGAGGCGATCAGTCGCTTTGTCCCGGAGCGCGGCACAAAATTTCTGACTTACGCTGTCTGGTGGATCAGGAAATTCATGCAGGAGTCGGTCAGCATCGTCACTGCATTTGATGAGATCAGCCTGGATGAGTTGGAGGATTTTTCTCTTCCACAGGCTTACGGAAGATCCCCGGAGCAAATTGTTCTGCAAGCAGAAACCTACGCTGAACTGCACGAGGGCCTGCGACAGATTTCCGCCAGGGAGCGGACTTATCTGCTCTACCGCTACGGTTTTACCGATGGGGACGAACATCCCATTCCAGACACAGCGGCTCACTTCCGGTTGACAGTGAAGCGGGCGCAGAAAACGGAACAAGCCGCACTGAACGATTTGCGGCGCAGGCTGCCGCATTGACGCCGCTGCGGCGGGACGAGGGACGGGGGCTGTATATACCTTTTGCCCCTCCCGAAAGCAGGTGGAGGAATGATTGCTGCCGCTCCATTCCTCCGCCTGCTTTCCTGGTGCGGAAAAGCGGCTGTCCTGCAGTCCATCCCCTTTCCCGCGCCAGCCGAGGCAAAAGGTATAACACACTAGACTTTTTCCACTGCGTTCCAAAAGTCGTGTGCC
>NZ_CANTJS010000058.1 GCF_947654275.1 uncultured Oscillibacter sp.
TCAGCGTCTCCAGCCGGATTTCCGCCGCCAGGACTTTGAGATTTTTCTCATTCATCAGCGTTTCTTCCTTTCCAAATGTTGTTTCAGAGTAGTTGCAGCAATGCGTAAACGGTCGTACTGACGCCGCCCAAGATGAAGACGTAAATAATGATACGCCGTGAGAATCCGTCGCTGATCCGTTTGTCCAGCAGTGTCCCCAACATCATTCCGACAGCCGCCGCAGGCAGTGCCACGATGGAGAGCAGAATGCTTTCCGGTCCGTACATACCTTCCGCCAGCAGCAGAATCATTCGAAAAACGTTATCCAGCAGGAAGATGAAACACGCGTTGGCCCGGAATTCCTCCCGATTGACGGTCACCCGCTCCATGTAGGCCAGAAACAGCAGATTGATGCCGAACAGGCCCGCTGTTAAGCCGGAGAAGAAGGACACCGCCGTTCGGATGTACACGTTGGGATTTGCGTTCGCATCGGGCTTCCGGGTCAGCATCTCCACGCCCAGGCCGATAATCAGAAGCCCCAGCACCAGCTTCAAGCCCTGGGGAGAGCCAAATTTCAGCAGCAGCGTGCCGGGAATGATGCCCAACAGCACGAAAGCCGCGATTGGCAGGACCACCCTGGCGGAAAAGTGGGCCCGGTTCTTCCAGACCACGTTGGCGTTCAAAATCAGGGACACCGGAGCCAGGCCCGGTGTGATGACGCTGTTGGGCAGGGCCAGGGAGAGCAGGGGCGTGGAAATCAGCGGGTCGCCAAAGCCCGCCAGGCCCTTTACGACAAACGCGGTGCAGACGCAGGCAAAATAGAACACGATTCTTCCCATAAGCACCTCCCGTCAATTTGGAGCCGGAGGAAGCGGGACAGGCACGCTGTTCCCCATAACCGCCGCAGCCCAAAAGGCTCCTGTTCTTCCAAGAGTCAACGCCAGTACAGGCAGAAAAATCTTCGTATTCATCGAAGACCCGTTACATGGACAAGTCTTTGAGGAACATGACGGCCCTGCGGGCAGCCTCCTCGCCGGTGGGCCAGGGCAGGCACTCCACCGAGAGGTATCCGTCGTAGCCGATTTCCTCCAGGGCGTTCAGGATGCGGCTGAAATCGAACTGCCCGCTGCCGGGATAGCGCCGGGAGTTGTCAGCCAGGTGAAAATAGCCCAGCCGCCCCTTGCTGGCCCGGATGGCCTCCACCGGGTCGCACTCGTCGATGCCCATGTGGAAGGTGTCCAGGTGGACATAGCAGTTGTCCAGCTGATACTTTTCCAGGAAGTCCACAGTCTCCTGCGCGGTGGTAAAGATGTTTACCTCATAGCGGTTGATGACCTCCAGGCTCAGCCGGACATTCCGCTCCGCGCCGTAGGCGGCGAGAATGCGGAGATTCTTGGCCAGACGGTCCAGATACTTCTCCCGCTTGCCGCCCTTGGGAATGTTTCCTTTGACCCAGCCGATGACGATGTCCGCCTCCAGCTTTTGGGCCATGTCGATGTACTGCCGCATTCCATCCATGGTGGCGGAGACAATATAAGGTTCGTCGGCAATCAGGCTGCACATGCCTTCTGTGTTCAGCCGCCCGGTGATGACCATGGACACACGGGTTCCGGCGCTTTGATAAGCGGCGCGGATGGCGTCGTAGTCCAGTTCCACGTCCTCACGGGTGTGGACCTCGATGGCGTCATAGCCCAGGTCTGCCGCTGTTTGCAGATTTTCCTCCACCGTTCCCTGGAGCAGGATCGGCGCGGTGGCCGGAGCCTCATCGGCGGAGGAAACGGCGAATTTCCAGTGTTTCATATCAACGCTCCTGTCTCTGAAATAGAAGTGGAGCGAGGGCCTCCCAAGGAGGCCCCCGCTCCGGGAGAAAAGAAAATAGAGTAGGGCAAATTCAGTGGGAGCGATTATTCCGGGAAGGTCAGCATGACCTTGCGGGACAGCTCCTTGTTCTGGGCCATCTTCATGGCCTCGGCCAGGTCGTCGAACTTATAGTAGTGGGACACCAGCGCCTTGAAATCATAGGTGTCCTTGATCTTGCTCATGAAGCGGATGGTGCGGGGGAACCAGTTGGTGGTGCCGCCGGAGCCCGCCAGATGCAGGGTTTTCCAGATGGTCTTGCCGATCTCCACGGGAACCTTCCGGCCGATGGAGTGGCCCACCACGCCCACGCGGGCGCTGTGTCCGGCGATGTCAAACAGGGAGGCGATGCCGATGTCGTTGCCGGAGCACTCAATCACCACGGAAGCGCCCCGTCCGTTGGTCAGCTTTTTGATCTGCTCCTCCACGTCTCCGGCGGTGGGGTCCACGGTGTAGGTAGCGCCGTAGTTCATGGCGTTCTCCCGGCGGGCGGCCACGGGGTCCACCACGATGACGGTGGCGCCGGAGGTGGCGCAGACCATGGAGGCGGAGCAGCCGATGGGGCCGCCGCCAATAATCACACAGTCATCGGACGCGTCGGGATTGCACCCGTTGCCCCAGACGCCCCAATAGCCCACGTTGAAGTTCTCCACAAAGATGCCAATCTCATCGCTCCAGTCCTCGGGAATGACGTGGGTGTAGGCCTCCTCCAGAATCATGTACTCGCCGAAGCCGCCGGGGGAGTCGGGCCGGAAGCCCACTTCGCGCATGTTCAGGCAGGCGGAGGACATCTTTCCGTCCTTGCAGTTGGCGCACTGGTGGCAGGGCAGGACGCAGTCGCCCACAACCTTGTCGCCCACCTTGATGGAGGTCACGTTTTTGCCGATCTCGGTGACGCGGCCCACCCACTCGTGGCCGGGGGTATAGGGGGCGATATCGTAACGGCCCTCAGCGGACTTGCCCTCGAAGCACTCCACGTCGGACTGGCAGATGCCGCAGGCCAGCAACTTGATAAGGACCTGATCGTCCTTCAGGGCGGGGAGCTCCACTTCCTCAATGCGGAGGTCAAAGGGACCATGCATGAATGCCTGTTTGCACTTCATAGTAATATCTCCTTTTCATTTTTTTGTGGAGTCCTGCCGGAAGCGGGCCGCCACCGGCAAGACCATGGTTTTCAATTAGTATTCGAGGGTATAGATGTGCCGTCCGCCGGGGGCGTTGGGCCCCTTGATGACGGCTTCGATAGCGGCGGGGTCGCGCTGGGTCATCTTGTCGATGGGAGGCAGCTTCCCGGCGGGATACTTCTCCAGGATGTCGTTCACCAGCTTGGTCAGGTAGTCCAGGGTCCGCTCCACACCGGCCTTGGCCTTTTCGCCGTCGGCCATCCGGGCGTCGCCGATGACGCCCTCGGGCTGGCAGATGCACTCCATGCCGCAGGAACCGAAGGCGTTGTACCACTTGATGGGGCCCGCGCCGTCCTCGGCGGAGGTGTTGATGTGCCCCGCAGGCAGCAGGGGGGCCTTCTCCACTTTGATGGCGTCCTCCATGTGGATGAACTCGGGAAACAGCTCCAGGCACCAGCTCTGCTCCACCTCGTCGGCGTGAACGAACGGGGTGTCATAGGGGCCGCCCTTGTCCTTGGTGAACATCTGGTCGCCCGCACAGTTCCAGAAGTGGGTGTAGAGCACGATGCCAGGCACCTGCCACTTCTTGCCGAAGGTGTGGATGGCCAGAGGAATCACGTAGTCCTGGCCGTGGCCGTTGACGATGATGATCTTGCGGAAGCCGGTGTTCCAGAAGCCCGCCAGCACGTAGGCGATGTAATCGGCGAGAATCTTCTCGGGAATCATGATGGTGCCCTTCTGGCCCAGGTGATGGTAGGGGTGAGAGCCGTACCAGATGGGCTGGGCCACGGTGCAGCCGGTGCGCTCGGCCACCAGCTCGCACAGGCGGGTATCCAGATAGGTGTCCTCGCCGTAGGGGGCGGAAGGGCCGTGGTTCTCGGTGGAGCCGATGGGCAGCAGCAGAACATCGTTCTTCTTCAGCCGCTCCTCCACCATCTTGGTGGTCATGTTCTGGTAGTAGATACCATCCTGCTTTTCCATGTGTCCGCCGGTGGCGGGCAGATTCCAATTAGACATTGATGTTACCTCCTGCAAATATTTTTAACGGACCGCTTCTTTCAAGCGTTTTACGTCCTCTTTTACGGTTTCCATGCGCTCCGGGCTGATATTCTGGAAGTCCTCTTTTTCATAGAGATTCTCAATAATCAGCCACCCGGAAAAGCCATGGTCCTTTAAGTAAGCGATGGAACCCTGGAAGTCCGAGACGCCGGTTCCCAGCAGAGCGTTGGCAATATGTCCTTCTGTGCTGTCCTTGACATGGAGCTGGTTCATCATGTGGGGATAGATGCCGTCCAGCACGTCTACCTGCCGGAAGCTGGTAAAGTAGGAATAGTTGTCGCTGTCATAGAACAGCTTGAAGTTGACCTTTCCCACCCGGTCCACCAGCTCCAGCTGTCTTTCCACGCTCAAAGGGCACTCGCATCCGATCTGGATGCCCTTTTCCCCGGCGTAGTCGCACAGCTCCCGGTACCGCCTGGCCGTGAACTCCAGATCCTCCTCCGTCTTCACCAGGCTGGCGTTGAAGTTGGAGAAGAACACGGCTGGTATCTTCATGTAGACCGCCGCATCCACCGCATCGAAGTGGGCCCTGCGTACCGTTTCAAACCGGGGGTCCGAGGGACGCATGTGGAAGGGGAGAAAGTCGCCGTCACTGCACCCAATGTTGGCATATGCAATGCCATGCTTCTGCTGCTCGTCCAGATACAAGTCCCGGAGAATCTTCTGGGACAGAGGATAACCCTTTTCATACGCTCCGTACTCAATGGACATGCCGTCCAGGCCCGCTTCCTTCACCAGGCGGGGGGCAAAGAGCCCGGTGCCGGGGAAGCAAAAGTTGCAGATACCCAGCTTTACATCCATTACAGGACCTCCGACAGCTTCACGGCCCGGCCCTCGTCCAGGGACTTCTTTGCGGCGATGGCGATGGCCACGGGCATCAGGCCGTCATGGCCGTTGACGGGCACCTCGGTTCCGTTCAGCACCGCGTCGGCAAAGGCCTGTTCCTCAGCGACAAAGGCGTCGTTGTAGCGCTCCAGGAAGAACCAGGTGGGCTTGGCGGAGGCAACGCCCTCGGCGGAGGAGATCATGGCGGTGTTCTCCAGGTCGTTGCTCACCTGGACGCAGCCGCCTGCACACTGGACCTCAGTCCGCTGGTCATAACCGTACTTGGAGGCCCGGGTGTTGTCGATGACGCCCAGCGCGCCGTTTTCAAATTTCAGCATAATGATGGTGGTGTCCACGTCGCCGTATTGGGCATACTCCGGATTGGCGCAGCTGCCATAGGCCACGACCTCTGTGACCTCGCTGCCGGAGAGGTAGCGGACCATGTCAAAATCATGGATGGTCATGTCGATGTGGATACCGCCGGAGGTGGCGATGTACTCCATGGGCTGGTCGGCGGGGTCCCGGGAGGTGACCTTCACCACGCTGGGCGCACCCAGCTTCCCGGAGGCCACAGTGTCCCGAACCGCCTTGTGGTTGTGGTCGAAGCGGCGGACGAAGCCTACCTGGAACTTCACCCCGGCCTTCTCCACCTCGGCGAGAATCTTCCGAATCTCGTTCAGGTCCATGTGGACGGGCTTCTCGCAGAAGATGTGCTTGCCGGCCCGGGCGGCGGCAATGGAAAGCTCGGCATGGGCAGGGGTGGATGTGCAGATGAACACTGCCTCCACCTCGGGGTCCTGGATTACCTTCATGGGGTCGTTATAGACCTTGGGAATCCCCAGCTCCGCGGCCCAGGTTTTCATGGCGTCGTTGAGCATGGGGTCCCCGGCGGCTACGATTTCGGCGTTCTTGACAAAGTAGGTGATGTTGTCGCCATGGAGCCTGCCGATACGGCCCATGCCCAGAAGGCCGATTTTCAGCTTTTTCATATGCACATCCCCTCCATTCCTTATTTCGCCAGGCGGGGATATTCCGTGGAAATCAGGACCTTGCCGGCCATGATCTTCATACCCTCGTCGATGTCCTCCAGGTTGTAGCGGCCCGTGCACATCTTCCGCATGTCGATGCGGCCGGAGGCCATCAGGGCGATGACGTCGGGATAGATGCCCTGGCCGGACTGGCCGTTGGACCCGGCGATGATGGCGGCGTTCCACTGCCAGCCGAACACGTCCACGGGGGTCAGGCCCACGGTGTGGCCGATCTGAGCGGTCTTGCCGCCGATAGCCAGGGATTTTGCCATGACGGGGTAGGTGAACTTGGTGTCCCCCGCGCACTCGGCAAAGAGAGAGATTCCCGCGCCGTTGGTCAGGTCCATCAGCAGCTCCGCCTGCTCGTCGGCGTCCTTGAAGCTGGTGGGATCATACACAGCGTCCGCGCCGCAGGCCTTGGCCAGCTCCACCCGCTCGGGAACGCTCTCGAAGGCGATGAGCTTCGCCGCACCGGAGGTCTTGAGAAGCTGGATTGCCGCCAGGCCGATGGGGCCGCAGCCAAACACCGCCGCGTGTCCGCCGGGCCGGAGTCCCCCCGCCCGGACGAAAATACCGTTGTACGCGACGCCTGTGGGCTCCACCATGGCGCCCAGCTCAAAGGCGGTCATTTTGTCTCCGCCGTAGAAGTTCATAATGTCATTGAGCTTGTAGCAGTATTTGGCATTAACCGCAGCGTACTCGGCAAAGCCGCCGTCGTAGGTCAGGCCCGGCTCCTCCAGGTCCTTACACTGGTTGAACATGCCCCGGCGGCAGGCGTCACACTGGCCGCACCAGTGCATGGATTCCACGGATACCAGATCGCCAACCGCCAGCTTTTTCACGTTTTTGCCCACCTCGACGATTTCGCCGGAGAACTCATGGCCCGTGATGATGGGGTATTTGCTGTGGCCGTCGTACATGGTGTAGCCGTCGGCGTCCTTGCGAAGCAGGTGCTGGTCCGTGCCGCAGATACCCGCCGCGCCCACCTTCAGAAGGACCTGATCGTCGCCGCACACCGGCATGGGGCGGTCTACCACGCTGCCCCGGATGTTCTTCCAGATCTTGTTGCCGCGAAGGGCGCGGCCTGTGTCCTTTTCTCTCTGGGAAAGGACGTATCCCTCACGGGGCGCGTAATCGGCTTCTACATAAAATGCTCTCATGATAAAACCTCCGTCTTGCAAAATTAAAATGGATGAGAGAACAAGCCTTATTTACCGGCCTTTTTGGTCTGGGTATCGAACCAGACAGCGGCAACCAGGATCAGGCCCTTGATGATGAACTGCCAGTAGGAGTCCATATTCATCATGGACATACCATTGTCAATGGACATCATCATGACCGCGCCCAGGATGGCCCCGGAGACCTTGCCCACACCGCCGGTCATGGAGGTTCCGCCAATGACCGCCGAGGCAATCGCGTCCAGTTCATAGCTTCCGTTGGCGGCGGTGGCGGTGCCTCCGTTCAGCCGGGCGGTGTAGATCACTGCCGCCACGGCGCAGAGGAGGCCGTTGAGGATGTATACCAGCGTCAGGTTTTTCTTGACGTTGATGCCTGCGTATTTTGCTGCGGAGATATTGCCTCCGATGGCGTAAATGCTTCGTCCAAAGGTGGTCCGCTGGGAGATGAAGGTGAAAATGACCACCACAATCACCATGACCATTACGGGGATGGGGATGCCCTGGAAGTTGTTGAGAATGCCCACTGCCAGAAGGACCAGGAACGCGAAGGCCGCACAGCGGGCCACCGCCTCAAACTCGCTTTCATCCAGGCTGCCGTGTTTCCGCTTGGCCCGGCGCTGGTTTATTTTTAAAAGGACCATAGCCACAATTGCCACAGCCGCCACAAGCCAGCCCCAGATGGGCAGCAGATATTCCGTGCCCCAGAAAACGTAGGATTTCTCGAAGGGGGCAATGGTCTGACCCTTGGTGACGGCCAGCATTCCGCCCCGGCAGATCAGCTGCGCACCCAGCGTTACGATGAAGGGCGCGATGCCCACGTAAGCGATGATGGACCCCTCGATGGCGCCGATGATGCAGCCCAGAACCAGGCCCACCAGAATGGTTACCGGCGTGGAGAGCCCGCCCCAAACCTGGCAGGCTGCCATCACGCAGCCAATGAGGCCCATGGTCATTCCGGCGGACAGGTCGATACCCCCCGTTACAATCACCAGCGTCATGCCGACGCCCATGATACTGGTAAACGCTGCCTGCCGGATCAGGTTGGAGATGTTGCGGGTAGTAATGAACTTGCCGCCGGTCGCTGCGGCGAACGCTACCCATATGACGACCAATACAACGATCATCGTCAAAGTCCGCACATCAATTTTTGGGGTCAGTTTCTTTTTTGTCATGTCGCGCTCCTCCCTACCGCCGCACGCATCAGAATTTCCTGTGTTGCTTCCTTCGCGTCAAATTCGCCGGTGATCTCACCGTCTGCGATGGTGAGGATGCGGTCGCTCATGCCCAATATTTCTTCCATCTCCGAGGAGATCATGATGATGACGACGCCTTTGTCCACCAGCTCGTTCATGATCTTATAGATTTCATACTTCGCGCCCACATCAATGCCCCGGGTCGGCTCGTCCAGGATCATGACCTTGGGATCGCTCATAAGTGCCTTGGCCAGGACTACCTTCTGCTGGTTGCCGCCGGAGAGCGTATTGACCGCCACCTCAATGCTGGGCGTTTTCGTGCGGATTTCCTTTACATATTTCGTTGTATAAGCCACCTCGGCGCCCTCGTTCAGAACGCCGGCGCTGGACACCTTTTCCAGGGAGGCCAGAGTCGTGTTCTCCTTGACACTCATAATCAGATTCAAGCCCAGCTTCTTCCGGTCCTCACTGACAATGAAAAACCCGGCATCCAGGGCATCCTGGGGATTCCGAATGTCAACCTTTTTTCCGTCAATATAAATCTCACCGGACCCCTTGGTGCGGTAAGCGCCGTATACAGCGGTAAACAGCTCCGTCCGTCCGGCGCCCATCAGGCCGCTGATTCCCAGGATTTCGCCCTTATAAGCCTTCAGGCTGATATTGTTGATGACATCCCGGCCCGGGATATCCGGATGGGGAACGGTAAAATTACGGAGCTCAAAGCCCACTTCCCCTCTGGTATGGGGCTCGCGGGGAAACAGATTGCTCATGTCCCGGCCCACCATCAGGGAAATCATTTCGTCCTTGGTCATGTTCTCTTTTGGACGGGTCTCAATGGTCTGTCCGTCCCGCAGAATGGTGATATCGTCGCACAGACGCATGATTTCATCCAGCCGGTGAGAGATATAAATGCAGGTGACGCCCCGTTTGCGGAGCTGGTCCACAAGGTCCAGCAGCGTATCTACCTCTGTCTCGGTCAAAGCTGCGGTGGGCTCATCCAGCAAAAGCAGCTTCACATCCCGCGCCAGCGCTTTGGCGATTTCCACCATCTGCTGCTGGCCGACGCCCAGATTGCGGACGATTTCATCAGGGTTGACATCCAGGCCAACCTGGGAAAGCAGCTTCCGGCATTTTTCAAACTGTTCGTCGAAATTAACGATGCCAAACCGATGAGGCTGGTTATTGAGGAATACATTTTCCGCCACGCTCATATCCGGGACCAGGTTCAACTCCTGGTGAATACAGGCAATACCTGCGGCCTCCACCTCGCGGATGGTTTTAAAACGGCACTCTTTTCCCTCAAAATTGACGGCGCCATCATAGTTGCCGTACGGATAAACTCCGCAGATCACTTTAATGAGCGTGGACTTTCCCGCGCCATTTTCTCCGACCAGGGCGTGGACGTGGCCCCGCTGCACGCCAAAAGACACATCAGACAAGGCTTTCACGCCGGGGAATTCTTTTGTGATGTTTTTCAGTTCCAAGATGTAATCAGCCATACTATAACCCCTTGAGCATGGAGGGCGCCTCCGGTTTGTGCGGAGGCGCCCTCCGAAGTTTATTGATCAGTACACGCAAGCGGGCTTAATCGGTGGGCCACTGCTCCTGGGGCACATTGGCGTAAACCTCTTCCACCGTGTGGAAAGCGTCCCGCTTGATTACGATGTCATAGAGGTTTTCCTTGGTGATTGCTTCCACCGCCACGTTAAAGGCATCTACATCTTTGAAATTATTGTTGTAGGTAGTCCAGGAACCCAGGGCGGAATCTACGCCGTTCTTCTCGTCCGCACCGGTGGCAATGGCCACAGCCAGCTCACAGGCGGCCTGATTCAGGGGAGCCAGCGGCTTATAAACGGTGCCGTACTGAGTTCCCTCCACAATGCGCTGGCAGGCGGCAATGTCGGCGTCCTGACCGGCGATGGGAACAGAACCGGCCAGACCCTGAGCGGCAAGCGCCTGAATCGCGCCTCCGGCGGTGCCGTCGTTAGAGCAGACCACACCCTGCACGTCATTGGCGGCGCTGGTCAGGGCGTTTTCCGTGTGCTGCAAAGCCTCGGCGGGGCTCCAGCCCTTGCACCACTGCTGAGTGACAATCTTGATGTCTCCGCTGTCAATCAGGGGCTGGAGGACATCCGTCTGGGCGGTTTCAATAATGTGGGCGTTGTTATCCTCGGGAGCGCCCAGCAGCCAGATGAAATTGCCCTTGGGGGCCTGTTCAACGACCATTTCAGCCTGGACCTTACCCACGGTATAGGTATCAAAGGTGATATAATAGTCCAGATCGGAGTTCATGATAAACCGGTCGTAGGAAATCACTTTGATGCCGGACTGGTGGGCGGCGTCCACAATCGGGGCGACGGCCTCGCCGTCCAGCGGCTGGACGATCAGCACATCCACACCCTGGTTCAGAAGGTTCTCGCACTGGGAGACCTGTTTGGTGGTGTCGTTTCCGGCATCCTGGACCAGAAGCTCAAAGCCCTTATCGGCGGCATAGGCCCGGAACATCTCGATCTCGCGGTTCCAGCGCTCTTCGGTCGTGGTGCCAATGGACACGCCCACGACAATGTCCTTGATTTCCTTGGCTTCACCATTGGCGCTGCCGGTGTCCGCCGCAGCGGGGGGCGCGTCGTTCCCGCCCTGGGAAGTGTTGGAGGCCGTCGTGCAGCCCACCAGGGAGAAGAGCATCAATGCGGCCAGGAGACCCGCCAGGAACCCTTGCTTTGTTTGCTTCTTTTTCATGAATCTTCCTCCTTATTTATTGTTGGGTTTTATATAACCGGCAATCACCGGTTTGCCCCCTGCGCTGTTAGGGATGTTTTCTTTGGGGATTTTTAAGCGCCCCGCCCTCTGTTTCTTGCTACTGACTATAAGCCATATTCTTTTCTGGCGCCTTGTAATTCTTGTCCGTTTTTTGGGGAAAAATGCAGAAAAACACCCGGCTGAATGGCTGCATGGAGGCTGCATAAGTGGTTTCCAAATAAAGGATGACTGTTCCTGTGGAAAAACTGGACAATTGTTGGAAGAGCTTTTTGTGTAATTTGTTTTTTGTTTCTGCAAAAGCTACAATTTGACCCAAAGATTTATAGTTAATTTGAGGAGTGTGCAATTTTTCAATGTATCGTAACGATATGACCGGTTTTTTTGTTTAACAGATTCCTTCGAGCTTCAAAGACCGTTCTCCTGCGCAGCTCACACGGCGCATTTTGGCGTCCTCAAAAATCTGGAAAAAGCAATTTATACATAGCCGTATTTTCCGAGAGGAAAAAAGGGCCCCAAAAGCACTGTTTTCCCATGTTAAATTTAACAAAATTCGCAAGATTTCAATGGCGGCATTTTTGCGATTCCGCTATAATATTGCAAAGGAGCTTTGTATGTTTGGAGCGGATAAGGAGCTGTTATTATGGTTCATATGTATCCTGTACCAGCCAGCGCGGCGCTCTCCCAGGCAGACTGCCACTTTCGGATGAGCTATCTGACAAACACAGAAATTGATAGCAGCAAGTCCCTGCGGGCAATTCACAGTCATGCGGAAATTGCAGAAATCATGCTGGTATACGACGGGCATGGAGTCCACAATATTGACCATCGAGAATATTACAGTGAGCCGGGTGATATTCTGCTCTACAACACAAATGTGATTCATCAGGACCGGTCGAAAAACGGCAAGGCCACAAGTCATTACCTGTGTGGTGTGGCGGGGCTTCAACTTGACGGACAGCTTCCCGGAGTGATCCATCCTGACCCGAACTGCTTCTTATTAAAGAGTCATTTCTATTTTGAATTTCTGCTGCGGGGTTTCGAAATGCTGGAACACAGTCTGCAGGAACAGTCCAGTCAAATCATCGCCCTGTCCCAGGGCTTTTTGAGGATGCTTCTGGCCATTATCCTGGAGCTTGCCGAAAAGGAGCGCCAGGGTGCGGCGGATTCCACTCTGAAGGAGCTGCCCATTGAGAAAAGAATTCGCCACTATATCGACCACAACTTCGCAAAGGACTTTTCCCTGGTGGAGTTAGCGAATGAGCTCCATATCAGCCACTATTACGCGTCTCACGTGTTTTCCAAGGCCTTTGGCTTATCGCCCATTCGTTACCGCACCATGCGCCGGATCGGGGAAGCTCAATCCCTGCTGACCAGCACAGATGAAAGCATTACCAGGATTGCCAGCATCGTCGGCTATGACGACCCCAATCAATTCAGCCAGGCATTCACGAAAGTTGTGGGAATGCCGCCCAGCAAGTACCGTGATTTAAGTGTGTGGCCCCGCTGCATACACAAAAAGAAGTAATTGTTATAAAGGAGGAATGATTGATGCTTTATATCGGAATTGACCTGGGCACCTCGGCGGTGAAGCTGCTGCTGATGGACGGCGGAGGAAGCATCCACAAAATCGTCTCCCGGGAGTACCCCCTTTCCTTTCCAAAACCCGGCTGGAGCGAACAGGACCCGGCGGACTGGCTGCGGGAAACCGCAGAGGGGATCCGGCAGCTGACGGCGGACTGCGACAAGAGCCAGATCGCTGGCATCGGCTGCGGCGGCCAGATGCACGGCCTTGTTGCCCTGGACAGGGACGGTCAGGTCCTCCGCCCCGCCATCCTCTGGAACGATGGGCGGACCTCCGAAGAGGTGGAGTATCTCAACGAAACTATTGGTTGGGACAAGCTCAGCCGGTACACCGCCAACATCGCCTTCGCCGGGTTCACCGCCCCGAAACTTCTCTGGATGCGGAAGCATGAACGGTCACTGTTCGCGAAAATCGACAAGGTGATGCTGCCCAAGGACTACATCAACTACTGTCTCACCGGCGTCCACTGCACCGACGTGTCCGACGCCTCCGGGATGCTCCTCTTCGACGTGGCCCGCAAGCGCTGGAGCCCCGAGATGCTGGAGCTCTGCGGCCTGCGGGAATCCCAGATGCCCCGGATTTTTGAGAGCTTCCAGGTGGTCGGGACCCTCAAGCCGGAGATTGCCAAGGCCCTGGGCCTGCCGGAGACCGTCAAGGTCTGCGCCGGGGCCGGGGACAACGCTGCCGCCGCTGTAGGCACCGCTACGGTGGGAGACGGACGCTGCAACATCAGCCTGGGGACCTCCGGAACCATCTTCATCTCCAGCAAAAACTTTGGCGTGGACCCCAACAATGCCCTCCACGCCTTTGCCCACGCCGACGGGCACTATCACCTCATGGGCTGTATGCTCTCCGCCGCCAGCTGCAACAAGTGGTGGATGGAGGAGATTCTGAACACCGGGGACTTCGCCGCCGAACAGGCTCCCATCACCGATGAAAAGCTGGGCACGAATCACGTCTTCTTCCTGCCCTACCTCATGGGGGAGCGCTCCCCCATCAACGACACCAACGCCCGGGGGACCTTCACCGGCCTGACCATGGACACCAGCCGGTCCGACATGACCCAGGCCGTTCTGGAGGGCGTGGCCTTCGGCATCCGGGATTCCCTGGAAGTCGCCAGGTCCCTGGGGCTCAGCATTGACCGCAGCAAGCTCTGCGGCGGCGGCGCGAAAAGCCCCCTGTGGCAGAAGATTTTTGCCAACGTCCTGAATCTGGACATTGATTTGCCGGAAACGGAAGAAGGCCCCGGTTACGGCGGCGCGATTCTGGCGGCGGTGGCCTGCGGGGAGTATCCGTCCGTGGAGGATGCGGCGGAGAAATTAGTCCACGTCACAAAGACCATCCGCCCCGACCCGGCCCTGGCCGCCCGGTACGATGACCAGTATCAGAAATTCCGTCAAATCTATCCGGCTATGAAAGCGCTGTTTCCGGCGCTGCATTGAGGAGGCACGAAGATGAAGATCGAAGCCGTCACTTCCCCCGCCTTTGCCCCCTACGGCAAGGTTTTGGAGGGCTACGACACCCGAGAGCTGCGCTATATCCTGAAAAACGAGACGCCCCTGCCGGAGGGGGTGGAGTACGTCCCTTCCCTCCCCGCCCTGGAGGCCCTGCCCATCGCAGAGCAGATCGAGACCAATGCCTACGGCGGGATGCCCGTCCAGCTGGGCTACTGCAACGGCTGCAACACCAGACTGAACTGCCTGGAATACTACCGGGACAGTGAGCTCAACTGCGGCACGGAGGACTTCATTCTCCTTCTGGCTAAACAGGACGAAATTGTGGACGGGAAGCTGGACACCAGCAAAGTCAAGGCTTTCAAGGTCCCCGCTGGGGTCCTGGTGGAGGTCTACGCTACCACGCTGCACTATGCCCCCTGCCATGCGGACGCTGAAAAGGGCTTCCGGGTGGTGGTGGCTCTGCCCCAGGGGACCAACGAGGAAAAGCCGGACCTGACGCCCCTAAACGACGAGGATAAATTGCTCCGGGCCCGGAACAAGTGGCTCCTGGCCCACCCGGACAGCGCCGAGGCAAAGGACGGCGCCGTGATTGGCCTTACCGGCGTGAACATCGACATCGCCGCCGATTGATAAAAGGAGGAATTGAACATCATGCTGACCAACATTCCGGAAGTGAAGCTGGGCATCATCGCCGTGTCCCGGGACTGCTTCATCATCTCCCTGTCCCAGCGCCGCCGGGCCGCTGTGGCCGCCGCCTGCAAGGTCCAGGGGACGGACATCTACGAGTGCCCCGTCACGGTGGAAAACGAGAAGGACATGCTCAAGGCCGTGGCCGACGTGAAGGCAGCCGGGTGCAATGCCCTGGTGGTTTTCCTGGGCAACTTCGGCCCCGAGACCCCGGAAACTCTGATTGCCAAAAATTTCGACGGCCCCTGCATGTATGTGGCCGCCGCCGAGGGGGACGGCGACCTCATCAATGGACGGGGCGACGCCTACTGCGGTATGCTGAACTGCTCCTACAACCTGGGGATGCGGCATCTCAAGGCCTTTATCCCCGAGTATCCCGTGGGCACGGCGGAGGACGTGGCCAAGATGATCGGGGAGTTTACGCCCATCGCCCGGGCCCTCATCGGCCTGAGCAAGCTGAAAATCATCACCTTCGGCCCCCGGCCCCAGGACTTCTTCGCCTGCAACGCTCCCATCAAGGGCCTGTATGAGTTGGGAATCGAGGTGGAGGAAAACTCCGAGCTGGACCTGCTGGTGGCCTACAAGGCCCACGCCGGAGACCCCCGAATTCCCGATGTCTGCGCAGACATGGCAAAGGAGATGGGCGAGGGCTGCTATTATCCCGAGATGAACGAGCGGATGGCCCAATTGGAGCTGACCCTTCTGGACTGGGCCGAGGCCCATAAGGGAGCCCGGGAGTATGTGGCCTTTGCCGACAAGTGCTGGCCCGCTTTCCCGGAGGCCTTCGGTTTTGAACCCTGTTACGTGAATTCCCGCCTGGTGAGCCGGGGCATCCCTGTGTCCTGCGAGGTGGACATTTACGGCGCGCTGAGCGAGTACATCGGCATGTGTGTCTCCGGGGACACCGTGACCCTGCTGGACATCAATAACTCCGTCCCCGCCAGCCTCTATGAGGAGGACATCAAGGGCAGATTCGACTACCAGCTCACCGACACCTTCATGGGCTTCCACTGCGGCAATACCCCGTCCTGCAAGCTCTGCGCGGACCGGGCGGTGAAATACCAGCTGATTCAGCACCGCCTGCTGGAGCCCGCGGACAGCGACCCCGACTTCACTCGCGGCACCCTGGAAGGGGACATCGCCGCCAGCGACATCACCTTCTACCGCCTCCAGTGCGACAGCGAGGGGGTCCTCCGGGCCTACATCGCTCAGGGCGAGGTGCTGCCGGTTAGAACGCGGTCCTTCGGCGGCATCGGCGTGTTTGCCATTCCGGAGATGGGCCGCTTCTACCGCCATGTGTTGCTCCAGAAGCGCTATCCCCACCACGGGGCTGTGGCCTTCGGGCACTACGGCAAGGCCTTGTTCGAGGTCTTCAAGATGCTGGGCATTCAGGACATTGCCTATAACCAGCCCAAGAGCCTGCCCTATCCCAC
>NZ_CANTJS010000059.1 GCF_947654275.1 uncultured Oscillibacter sp.
TACGGCGGGCTCCTCTTCCTCCGGCTCCGGTTCGGGTTTGGGCGGCGGCAGAGCCGCCTTTTTGTCCTCCACATAGCCGGTGGAGGAGCTGACACTGCCATCGGCGTTGACAGACATAATATCCAAGTCCCGAAGCGTGAACACCTCGGTGAAGGGGCTCAGCTCGTTGTTCACCAGGTCCAGCAGCTGCTTGGCATTGGGGACCACATAGCTCTGATCTTTCTGCCGTCCGTTGGTCTCCCGGACCAGAGAACGGCTGTAGGCGTATCTGGGTGTGTTGGGCATGGTGAGGAAATTCACGTCCTCCATTTTCAGCCCGCCCATCACCGCCGACTGGGCAAACCAGAGAACATTCTGAAAGCTCATGTCGGTCTCCACGTTCTTCTGGAAAACCTGGATAAACTGACCGATTTTGCTCATGTTCTTCACTTGCAGGAGCTGCTCCACCATGGCCTTCAAAAAGGCCTGCTGTGTCTTGATGCGGCCCAGGTCGCCGTCGGGGTAGCCCCGCTTCTTTCCGTTGTCATAGCGGTAGCGGAGAACCTGCATGGCGTCGGACCCGGTGAGGAGGCGGTAACCCTTTTCCTGGTGGATATAAAGGTCCTGAACCTCGTCGTCATAATTCATATCACGGGGCACGTCGAACCACACGCCGCCCATGGCGTCCACAATCTCGCCCACGGCGTCCCATTCCACCACTACCTGAAAGTCCGGCTCGAAGCCCACCAGCTGGGAAATTTCCTTATAGAGCTGCTGGATGCCCTTTTCTCCGCCGCCATAGTAGTTATAGACGCCGTTGATTTTTTTCACGTCCCAGGGGACGTTCACCATGGTGTCCCGGGGAATGGACATAACCGTGGCCTTCTGGTTGGTCACGTCGTAGCTGGCCAGCAGAAGCGTGTCGGTGAGACCGCCGCCGCCGGTGTCCCGGCCAATGATGAGGACGGTCCAGTAGTCCGCGCTCTTCCGCTCTCCGTCGCCGCCCCGGGGACGGATGCCCTCGCCCCAGTCGATTTCCTCCGGTCCGCCGGTCTCGCTGCCACTTCCGGAGACGCCGGGCTGCTGGGTGCTGTCCTTCTGGGGAATGTCGGGCCGGACGAAGAGGCTCCGCCAGGCCAGCACCCCCAGCAGCGCCAGGGCCAGCAGGACGACGGCCGCAATCAAAGCAATCTGCTGCCCGCTGACGCGGCGTTTTTTTCCGCCCGGCTTCGGCGCTTTCGCCGGTTTTTTCCCCTGATTCACCGGGCTTCCGCCCGCCAGGCGCTTTCCGCCGCCTTTTTGCTGTTCGCTGTCATTCTTCATCTCTGTGTCTCTGTCCTTTCAGCCAGTCCCTTGCTTCCAGTGTGGCGCGGTGAATGGGGCTCCCCCGCTCCACCATCTCGCCCACCGTCATCTCAAGTCCCATCAGCAGCCCGCCGTCCAGGTCCTCATAGCAGCGCCGCCGCAGGTCCTCCACGCCGGGAAAATGCCGGGTGGGCTCGATGTAATCCGCCAGGTAGAGAATTTTTTCCAGCAGGCTCATGTCCGCCCTGCCGGTGGTGTGCCAGCGGATGGCCTCCACAATTTCCTCCGGTTCACCGAATACGGCGGCGGCCACGGCTGCGCCGGTTTTGGCGTGGAGCAGCTTGATTTCCCGCTGCTCCAGGGGGTCCAGCGCAATGCCGTGCTCCGCGCAGAGGGCCTTTTGCTCCTCCATGTCCAGGCGCTTCGTGCAGTCGTGGAGAAGGGCCGCCCGCCGGGCCTTTTGAATCAGCTCCGGGTCTCCGCCGCCCCAGCGCTCCGCCAGACGGACGGCCTCCGCCTCGGTTCCCAGCACATGGGGCGCCCGGCGGTGGTGGAGGTACGTCAGCGCCACAGGCCGCAGCAGCTCCAGGGGCAGACGCTTCATATCAACGGACACGCCGTAGAGCCCGCGGCGCAGAATATAGCCGTAGACCCTGGGGGCCAGCAGGGTTCCGCCCTCTCCCCGGCGCAGCCGCTCCCGCAGCTCCGTGGAGGACACGTCCACCACGCCGGGCACCGTCAGAGTGAAGATGCGGGCCTGGGGGTAGGCTCTGGAAAGGTAATCCCGCTGAACGGCGAACAGCTCCTCGGTGTCCGCCTCGGTGCGCCCGAAGGCCGCCACCCCCGCCAGGGAGAGAATCTCCTCCGGCGCGTGCCAGTTCTGGAGGGTGAGGAACATGTCCGTCCCCATCAGCAGCCACAGTTCATCCCCGGGATACTGCTCATGGAGCCGGGCCAGGGTGTCGGACGTATAGCTCCGGCCCTCCCGGTGTATCTCAAGGTCCAGAACCTCCGTCTCCACGCCGGTCTCCTCCGCCATGAGCCGGGTCATCTCCAGTCTCTGCTCCGGCGTGGGCGAACCCTCCGGAAGCTGCTTGTGAGGCGGCTGGCCTGTTGGAATCAACAGCAGTTTATCCAGCTTTAAAAGGTCGAATACCGCCCTGGCCGCGGTAATATGTCCCAGATGCGGCGGATTGAAGGTGCCGCCATATACGCCGATTCTCAAATTCAACGTTCCCCCTTGTCAAGAGTTGAGAGTTCAGAGTTGAGAGTGAAGATATTATGCTGCCGGTATCTCCACTCTCCACTCTTCACTCTGGTCTCTTCCGCTTCTCCTTTACCAGCTGAATGCGCTTGTCCCTGGGCTTGGAGTGGCTCTCCCGGTACAGGACGAACTTCGTCCCAATCACCTGGACCACCTCGCTGCGGGTGGCCTTCGCCAGCTCCTGGGCCGCCGTCCGGGCGTCATACTCCAGATTGTTCTCCAGCACCCGGCCCTTGATGAGCTCCCGGGCCTCCAGGGCGTCGTCCGCCTGCCGGATGAGGTTTTCCCCGATGCCCTCCTTGCCGATTTGAAGGATGGTGTCAATGCCGTTGGCCAGGCCCCGCAGCTGGGCCCGCTGTTTGCTTGTTAAATCCATACGCTTTTCTCCGGCGCGGTGCGCGCCGCCTTTCTTTCAGGCTCAGGGTTCCGTTTCCGGATTCCCCCAGAATTCTTTCAGCTCTTTCATATGCTCAGGGTCCGCCCACAGCTCGCAATAGCCGCAGGAACAGCAGACCCAGCGGTCCGTTTGAACCATCCTGAACACGCCTGCCTGTAACTTGTCATACGCCCCGTTTACCGCGGTCTTGCAGCGGATGACCTCCGCACCGCCGCACTTGGAACAGCGCCGGCTGTTCTTCATCGGATACTCCTCCTTTTAAAGACGCCGGGGGGATTCAAAAGGTTCCCGTTTTTAATTCCTAATCCCTCATTCCTCATTCCTCATCGCTCAGGTATGTTCCCAGCTTCTCCGCAAAGGCCGCCAGGGCCTTCCCCCGGTGGGAAATCTCCGCCTTCTCCTCCGCCGTCAGCTGGCCGAAGGTCTTCCCCTTCCCCGGCGCCAGGAACACCGGGTCGTATCCAAAGCCGCCTTCCCCGATCGGCGAGAAGGCAATGGACCCGTCGCAGCGGCCCTCCGCCTCCAGCGTGTCCCCGTTGGGGAAGGCGCAGGCCACGGCGCAGCTGAAATGGGCCGCCCGGGTGGTCTGGCCCCGCATACACTCCAGAAGCAGCATGTACCGCCCCCGATCGTCCAGCTCCTCCCCGCCGTAGCGGGCGGAATAGACGCCGGGGCCGCCGTTCAGCGCGTCCACGCAGAGGCCGGAGTCGTCGGCAATGGCGGGCAGTCCCGCCGCCGCGCAGACGGCCCTGGCCTTCAGCATGGCGTTCTCGGCAAAGGTGGTCCCGGTCTCCTCCACGTCCACCTCCACGCCGGCCTCGGCGGGGCTGATGACCTCCACCCCCAGGCCGGACAGGATGCGCTTCATCTCCGCCAGCTTCCCCGGGTTGTGGGTGGCCAGCACGAATTGTCTGCTCATCAGAATTTCCCTCCCAGTGCTTCTTTTTGAATGGCCAGCAGCTCACGGCACCCCTTGGTGCACAGTCGCGTCAGCTCCTGCTGCTCCGCCAGGGAGAAGGCCCGGCCCTCGCCGGTGCCCTGAATCTCAATCAGCTCCCCCAGCTCGTTCATGACACAGTTCAGGTCCACCTGGGCCCGGCTGTCCTCGCTGTAACGGAGGTCCAGCAGGGGCGTCTCCTCCACAATGCCGGCGGAGACCCCGGTGACATAGTGCCGGATGGGCGTCTGTCCCAGCACGCCGTCCTCCACCAGCCGCCGGCAGGCCAGGGCCAGGGCCACAAAGCCCCCGGTGACGGAGGCGGTGCGGGTACCGCCGTCCCCCTGGAGCACGTCGCAGTCCACAGTGATGGTATACTCCCCCAGCTTCTTCATATCCACGGCGGACCGGAGGGACCGGCCCACCAGCCGCTGAATCTCGGCGCTCCGGGGACTGAGCTTCAGTCTGGAGACGTCCCGCTTGCTCCGCTCCCGGTTGGCCCGGGGAAGCATGGAGTATTCCGCCGTCACCCAGCCCTCTCCATAGGGGACATGGGGCGGGGTCCGGTCCTCCACGCTGGCGCAGCAGAGGACCATGGTGTCCCCGCACTCGATGAGGCAGCTGCCCTCGGCGAATTTTACGAAATCGGTGGTGATTTTCACAGGCCGCAGCTGGTCATAGGCCCGGCTGTCTTCTCTGGTCAAGTCGACTCCTCCTCTTTTGTCTCAATCATAATCAATCCGCAGTTTTCACAGTATTGGGCCGGGCATTTCGCACCCCTCCACAGATTTGCTCCGGGGAGAGAAAACTCCCCCTCCTCCTGCGGCAAATAGGGACCGATTCGTTCTGTGTGAGGGGTCCAAAGGATGCTCCGCTGGCCGCTCCGCAGAAAGCCCGGCGTCAAAGCCCCTTTGCAGCGGGGGCAGCAGTCAAACACAGCGCCCACCTCCTCTCAGGTCAGATAATGGCCTCGGCGTAAGCCTCGGAGTCAAAGGGCTGGAGGTCGTCGATGCCCTCGCCCATGCCCGCCAGCTTCACGGGCACCCCCAGTTCCTTGGCGATGGCCACGGCGATACCCCCCTTGGCGGTGCCGTCCAGCTTGGTCAGGATAATCCCCGTCAGCCCCGCCGTCTCCTTGAAGGTCCTGGCCTGAATGAGGCCGTTCTGGCCGGTGGTGGCGTCCAGCACCAGAAGGGTCTCCCGGGCCGCGCCGGGGCACTCCCGGTCGATGATCTTGCTGAGTTTCGCCAGCTCCGCCATGAGGTTGGCCTTGTTGTGGAGCCGCCCGGCGGTGTCGCAGAGGACCACGTCGATCTTCCGGGCCTTGGCGGCCTGAAGGGCGTCAAAGAGCACCGCGCCGGGGTCCGAGCCCTCCTTCTGCCGGACAATTTCGGCCTGGGCCCGCTCCGCCCAGATCTCCAGCTGGTCGGCGGCGGCGGCCCGGAAGGTGTCCGCCGCGCAGAGGAGGCACTTTTTCCCGCCGTAGCGCAGGAGGTTGGCAAGCTTGCCGATGGAGGTGGTTTTGCCCACGCCGTTGACCCCGATGAAGAGGAACACGCAGGGGGAGGTGGAGACGTTCACCTCGGTGGTGCCCACGTTCAGCGTGTCCACGATAATCTCCCGCAGGGCCGTCCGAACCTCCTCCTGACTCACCAGCTTCTCCCGCCGGACCTTCTCCCGGAGCTTCTCCACCGTCTCCACGGCAATCTCCATGCCGAAGTCGGAGAGAATCAGGGTCTCCTCCAGCTCCTCGAAAAAGGCCTCGTCCGCCTCGGTGTAGGTTGTGAACAGGTTTGTGGTGATTTTTTTCAGCTTGTCAAAAAAGCCCATAGCGCCCTCCTGAATTTAGTTTTTCGCGTCAGCGTCAATCTTCTTTCCACAGCCGGGGCAAAACCTTGGCAGGCTGCTCCGCTCCAGAAACGCGCCGCAGTACGGACAGCGCTTCCATCGGAGCATCAGGCAGACGCTCCCGCACAGCACGGCCAGCCCCCCAATATAGCGGCCGGTATGCCTCCATCTATATGGACGCCCGGCACATCAGCCAGCGTCATTTTTGCCTCAGGCTCATGCCGGATCTTCTAGGATTTCTTTTTGCCCACCGAGACAACCGCCCCGCCGGCGATGATCAGCGCGAAAGCCAGCCAGGTCAGGTGCTTGCTGTCAGTCAGGAAAATCAACAGCAGTCCGGCGATCAGCAAGATCACAGAAATGATATCCGCAGCTCTCATAACGTTTCTCTCCTTATAAACCCGCTTTTATGCAGAATATCCGGCATGACCGGTTTTATTTTTTGTCGTAGTCGATCCACGCGCCACAGTGGGGGCAGTAAGTCCAGCGGTCCCCCCAGGTCAGCCGCTTCCCGCAGGCGGGGCACCTGTACCACAGCCAGTGGAGGAACAGCCCGTCCAGAGCGGCAAATCCGCCAACAATCCGCAGCAGAGGCCGCCCTCCGGCGGTCAGCAGCATCAGGCCCGTCAGCAGCACGCCGATGGTGAAGGTAATTTTCTGCCGCAGCGTCACGACGGTTTCGCCTCCCTTTTATTTCGCGCCGGGGTCGATCTCCCGCTTGCAGTGGGGGCAGCGGTTTCCCCGGCCCCGGAGGAGGGACTTGCCGCAGTGGGGGCGTGAAACCCAGTGCTTCACTTTGCCGGAAAACGGCTCAGAGAATCAGGTTCCCATAACCACGGGATAATTCCTCATTCCTAGGGCCTGTTCACATAAGCCCGCGCGCACGTCTTTTCGGCAAATTTTGCCGCCTGCTTCGTTAAAAATTTTTACCGTACGCCAGTACGCCTGCAAATTTTTGCCTCGCATCCGGCTAAAATTTGCTCGAAAATCCGCACATGTGGTTTATGTGAACAGCCCCTAACTCCTCATTCCCAATTAAAGGTCAATCTCCCGTTTGCAGTGGGGGCAGCGGGTCCCCCGCCCCCGGAGGAGGGACTTGCCGCAGTGGGGGCATCTCATCCAGGCCAGCAGCAGAAGGAAGCCCGTCAGGCAGAGCAGAAGTCCCGCCGGAATGACCCAGGCCCTGCCGGAGCCGCTGCCGGCGACAATAGTGAGGAAGCCCAGTACCATCACGGCAAATATGATATGAGTCTTTCGTTTCAGCGTCATCTTCATATCTCCACTCTCCACTCTCAACTCTCATTCAATTTCCAGCTCCCTGGCCATGTCGTTGAGGTTGATGGTCAGCATCTTGGACACGCCCTTTTCCTGCATGGTCACGCCATAAAGCACGTCGGCCTCCTCCATGGTGCCCCGGCGGTGGGTGATGACGATGAACTGGGTCCGGCCCGCCAGCTGGCGCATATACCGGGCATAGCGGGCGACATTCACATCGTCCAGAGCCGCCTCAATCTCGTCCATGACGCAGAAGGGCGTGGGATGGACCTTCAATATGGAAAAGTACAGGGCAATGGCCACAAAGGCCTTCTCGCCGCCGGACAGCAGGGAAATTGTTTTCAGGGTCTTCCCCGGCGGCTGGGCCTTGATCTCAATGCCGCAGTTCAGAATGTCGTCCGGATCCTCCAGCTCCAGCTGGGCCTGACCGCCGCCGAACATCTCGGCAAAGGTGGCCTGAAAGCTCTCATTCAGAAGCTGGAACTGCTGGCTGAAAATCCGGGTCATCTCCCCGGTAATGCCGCCGATGATGCCCTCCAGGTCCCCCTTGGCCTTCTCCACGTCGCTCCGCTGGTCCGAAAGATAGGTATAGCGGGCATTGACCCGGTCGAACTCCTCAATGGCGCCGATGTTGGGGTTCCCCAGGGCGGAGATGTCCCGCTTCAGCTCACCGATGCGGCGGCCGGCCCTGGGGACGCTCTCCAGCTCGATCCGCTGGGCCTGGGCGTCGCTGTGGCTCAGCTCGTAGTGCTCCCAGAGCCGGTCTAAAATCTGCTTTTCCTCCATGGCGGAGGCGGACATCTTCTGCTCCAGCCGGGAGGCGGAGCGCTCCAGATCCAGCAGCGTTTCGTTCATCTCCTGGCTGGCCCTGTTCTGGGCGGTGCGCCGGGCCTCCAGGGCAATCTTCTCCTCGTTCAGGGCCGACAGGCGGGTCTGGCAGGCGGCGGAGCGCCGCTCCAGAACCTCCATGTCCGCCCTCCGCCGGGTGATTTCCTCCCGGGCAGACTGAATGCTCTCCTGATAGCTTTGGAGGGTCTCCTCCTTCTGCCCGCGCCCTCCCGTCAGCTCCATGGCCAGGCGGCGCAGGTCCTCCGCCCTTTGCAGGGCGGCGTCCCGCTCTGCCGTCAGGCCAGCCAGCTCCTCCTTCCGGGCAGTGACCTCCTCTGTCAGGGCCCCGGACCGGGCCAGCAGCTCCGACTGGCCCGTGAGGGCCGCGGCGGCCTCCTCCCGGTACTTCGCCGCCAGGGCCTCCTGTTGGGCAATGGCTGCTTCGGCGGCCTCCGTCCGGGCCTCGTTTTCCCTGAGATGGGCCGTGAGGCTCTCCAGCTCCCCGGACAGGTTTTCCACACTCTCCTCCAGGGAGTGCAGCAGCAAATCGAAGTGCCGCCCCTCGCTCTCCAGACGCAGAGCCTCGTCCTCCGCCTGACGGCGCTGGCCCTCGGCGGTCTCCAGATCATAGCGGGCGGCGGTGAGTTCCCTTTGCAGAGCCTCCTCCTCCTGCTTCGCGGACTCCAATTGCGCCTCCAGCCCGGAGGACCGGCCCCGAAGCCTCTCCAGCTCCGCCGCCCGGCTCAGCACGCCGGTGTTCCGGGACGCGGAGCCGCCGGTCATGGAGCCGCCCCGGTTGATGACCTGGCCGTCCAGCGTGACGATGCGGAACGCGTTATGGTACTTCCGGGCCATGGCGATGCCGCAGTCCAGATCCTCGGCAATCACCGTCCGGCCCAGCAGGTTATAGAAAATATTCCGGTATCTTTCATCAAAGCGCACCAGCCGGGAGGCCAGGCCCACGAAGCCGGGTTCTCTCTCGACGCCGCTCTGGCGCAGCTCCTCCCCCCGGATGGCGGTGAGGGGCAGGAAGGTGGCCCGGCCTCCGTCCCGCTGCTTCAGAAAACCGATGGCGGCCTTGGCGTCCTCCTCCCGGTCCACCACGATGTTCTGGAGGCCCGCTCCCAGGGCAATTTCAATGGCAAGGGTGTATTGCTGGTCCGTCCTCATCAGCCCCGCCACGGGGCCGTGGATGCCCCGGAGACTGTTCTGGGCCTGGCAGACCAGCCTGACGGCCTTGGAATATCCCTCATACTCCCGTTCCATCTCCGTCAGAAGCCGGATGCGGTTGTTCAGCGCCCCGACGTCCATGGTCAGCTGCACCCGCCGCTCCGACACGGCGGCGGCCTTTTTCTCCCGTTCCCCCATCCGCAGGCTGTAGCCGGCGATGACATTGGCGGCCGCCTGGACCTCCTCCCGGGCGTCCTCCAGACGGCGGCGGTTGACTTTGGCGTTCTCCCGGGCCTCCTCCAGCTGGGTCCCGGCGGCGGCCCGCTCCGCTTCCACGTTGGCTTTCCGCTCCGCCAGCTGGCTGTTTTCCGCCGTGACGGCGGCGGCCTCCGCCCGGCCGTCGGCGGCGGCGGCCACGGCCAGCGCCTCCTGGACCCGAAGGGCCTCCGCCTCGCTCTGGCGTCCCCCCGCCTGGGCGGCGGCCTCACGGGCCCGCTCCAGCAGGGCGTCCAGGGCGGCGTTCAGCTTGGCAAGGCGCTCCTCCAGACCGGCGGCCCGCTCCCGTTCAGCGGCGGCCTGGGCCGCCAGGCCTCCGGCCCGGCTGTCGGACTCCACCAGCTCCGTCTGCGCACGGCGGATGTTCTCCTGATGGTGGGCAATGTCTCCCTCCAGAAGCGCGATAGCCGCGGCCTGGTCCCTGGCCTCGCCCTCCAGTCCGGCGGCCTCCGTCCGGACCCGCTCGGACTCCATATCCTTCTCCCGCATCTCCTCACCGAAGCGCTCCCCCTGGGCATAGAGGGCGTCCAGCTCCGCCCGGGCCTGGTCCCGCCGGGCCCCGGCGGCGCGGAATTCCGACTCCAGCTTCCGGGCCCCGGCCTTCAGATCGTCCAGATTCTCCAGCCAGACCGAAATCTCCAGCAGGCGCAGCTCGTCCCGGAGAAGCAGGTACTTCTTCGCCTTCTCCGCCTGATCCCGCAGAGGCTCCACCTGCAATTCCAGCTCGCTGATTTTGTCGTTGACCCGCAGGAGGTTTTCCTCCGTCCGCTCCAGCTTCCGCTGGGCCTCCTCCTTCCGGTGACGGAAACGGGAGATGCCGGCGGCCTCCTCGAAAATCTCCCGCCGCTCGCTGGAGCGGGTGGAGAGAATTTCGTCAATCCTGCCCTGACCGATGATGGAATAGCCCTCCCGGCCCAGGCCCGTGTCCAGAAACAGCTCCGTCACATCCTTGAGCCGGACGGACTGCCGGTTGATGTAGTATTCGCTCTCGCCGCTCCGGTAATACCGGCGGGTGACGGAGACCTCGGACTCCTCCATGGAGGGGAAAATGCCCTCCGTGTTGTCCAGCACCAGCGTCACCTGAGCAAAGCCCACCGGACTGCGCTGCTCCGTGCCGCCAAAGATGACGTCCTCCATCTTCGCGCCCCGGAGCCCCTTGACGCTCTGCTCCCCCATGACCCAGCGGATGGCGTCGGAAATGTTGCTCTTTCCGGAGCCGTTGGGGCCCACGATGGCGGTGATATCCTCTCCGAAATTCAAAAGGGTCTTGTCCGGAAAGGACTTGAAGCCCTGAATCTCCAATGCTTTTAAATACACGTCTCCACCTCTGTCCGCTCCTCTTTCAACAACTGATTTACTATATCAGAGACGCGGCGGATTTTCAAGACAAAATCTGTAAAGGGGACTGTCCGCTCACGCATTTTATAGCGGGGATGCCATGTAGGGGAGGGGCTCTGTCCCCTCCCGTTCTTCCGGGCTCTCCATACTTCCGGCAGACGGGCCGGGACAGAGCCCGGCCCCCTGCTGATTTTTGGGGCTCCGGCCTCCCCGCCGGCAGAAGAGGCGAAAATTCCCTGGACAAATGTCCCTATCCGGCGTATACTGAAGGTTAACATATTTTGAAAAGGAGTGGTCCCATGTCTGAGAGCTACGCGGGCAAGATCAACCGGAAGCTGCTGAAAAAGCGGCGCATCATCGACGCCGCCGCCGGGCGGGAACCGGCGGACCTGGTGCTGAAAAACGCCGTGTACGTCAATGTCTTTTCCAATGAGCTCTGCCATGGGGACATCGCCGTGGCGGAGGGTCTCATCGTGGGCATGGGGTCCTACTCCGGCAGGGCCCAGCACGACTGCGCCGGGAAAATCGTCCTCCCCGGTTTCCTGGACGCCCACATCCATCTGGAGAGCTCCCTGGTCTCTCCCCAGGAGTTTGTCAGAGCCGTCCTGCCCCACGGCACCACCACCGTAGTGGCGGACCCCCACGAGATTGCCAACGTCATGGGAACCGACGGCATTGAATACATGCTCCAGGCCACGGAGGGTCTGCCAGTGGACGTGCGGCTCATGCTGCCCTCCTGCGTCCCGGCCACGCCTCTGGACGAGTCCGGGGCCATTCTGGACTACCGGAGTCTCGACTCCTTCTATGACCACCCCAGAGTCCAGGGTCTGGCGGAGATGATGAACTTCGTGGGCATCATCGCCGGGGACGACCAGCCGGTGGAAAAAATCGTGGCCGCTCAGGCCCACCACAAGAAAATCGACGGCCACGCGCCGGATCTCCGGGGCAACGACCTCAACGCCTACATCGCCGCCGGGGTCTACTCCGACCACGAGTGCCACGACTTTCAGGACGCGCTTGCCAAGCTGGAGCGGGGCCAGTTCATCATGATTCGGGAGGGCACCGCCGCCCGGAACCTGGAGGCCCTGGCCCCCCTGCTGTGCGGCAAATACGCCGAGCGCTGCATGTTCTGCACCGACGACAAGCACCCCAGCGACCTGCTGGAAAAGGGGCACATCGACTACATCGTCAAGGAGGCCATCCGCCTGGGGGCGGACCCCATCACCGCCGTCAAGGTGGCCTGCCACAACGCCGCCCGGTACTTCCTGCTGAACAACCGGGGGGCCATCGCGCCGGGCTATCTGGGGGACTTTGTCATCATCGACAATTTCGAGCATTTCAACATTGAAAAGGTCTTCAAAAAGGGCGAACTGATGGTGGAAAACGGCGTGGTCCGGGACTTCCCCCTGCCCCGGGTGGAGCCCTATCTGACGGAGCGGGCCCACGGCACCTTCCACCTCCAGACCCTTACCCCCCAGGACTTTGAGGACCACCGGCCCCGGGGCATCATCGGTATGGTCAGCGGGGAAATCACCACTGTGGACGCGGGCTACTCCGACCGCATCGACGTGGAATATGACGTGCTGAAAATCGCCGTGGTGGAGCGGCACAGGAACACCCGCCACATCGGCGTGGGCTTCCTCCAGGGCTACGGGCTGAAGTCCGGGGCCGTAGCCACCAGCATCTCCCACGACTCCCACAACATCATCGTGGTGGGGGCCAGCGAGGCCGCCTGCGCCGCCGCCGCCAACCGGGTGGCGGAGCTGAACGGCGGCATTGTGGTCTGGGACCAGGGCGAGGTGAAGGCGGAGCTGCCCCTGCCCATCGCCGGCATCATGAGCGGCGAGCCTCTGGAGAAAGTGAACGAACAGCTGGAGGCCGCCAAGGCCGCCGCCCATGCCCTGGGCGTCTCCCGGGGGGTGGACCCCTTTATGACCCTCAGCTTCATGGCTCTGCCGGTGATTCCCTCCCTGCGGATTACCACCCGGGGCGTGTTCGACGTGACCAGCCAGAGCTATGTCTAAGAGGCATTTCTGAGGGGTGTTTATGAACAAATTGTAAACAATTGCGGAAAAACAAAAAATTTCCGAAAAATTTTCGAAAAAAATAAAACCCCGGCCTCCTTTCAAAGAACTTATATTATAGAGGGGTATATCAGCCCCAATTTTGAAAGGAGTTTTGCATCATGAAAAAACGACTCGCCCCCTGTTCCTGGCTCTGGCGCTGTGCCTGAGCGTCCCCGCCTTCACGGCGGAAACCGCCGATGAGGTCGACCCCGGCCTCAGGCTCATCGCGGAACTGATTGCCGATGGGGACGGAAGCTATGAGCTCCCCGACCTGGACGCCCTCAGCCCCGAGGACCGGGAAACTGTGGAAGCTCTTATCGACGCCATCCTGCTGGCCCGGGAAGCCCAACCTGAGACGGAACCCGAATCTGAGCCCGAAACCCAGCCCGAACCCGAGACTCAGCCCGAGCCCCAGCCTGAAACCCAGCCCGAACCCGAAACCCAGCCCGAGGACGAAGGGGCTCCAGGCATCGGCTTCTCTGACGTGCCGACCACGCACACGTTCTACAAGGGCATCATGTATTGCGCCGGAAAGGGCATCGTCAACGGTTATGCCGACGGTACTTTCAAACCTGCAAACCCGGTTACCCGTGCCAATTTCGCCGTTATGCTGGCCCGGGCCTTCTATCCCACGGAACTCGAGAGATACAGCACCGAAAGCAATCTCAAATATGGCTATGCGGCCCCTGCGTTTGTCGCTCTGAACTACAAAGGACTGCTTGCCGGAACTAATTTCGATACGACGGCTAAGTTTATCAATGCAAGCATCGTAAACGCCGGAATTAACCGGTATGACATGGCCCAGCTCATGACCAATATCATGAAGGCCAAGGGCTTTGCTGCCAGCGCCAGCCAGAAGACGGCTATCCAGTCCAAGATTACGGACTACAAGAACATCCCCAGCCAGTATCAGGACGCCGTGAAGAACGTCTACGCCCTGGGTATTATCTCTGGCTATGCTGACGGCCGCTTCGTCGGGACTAATATTATGAACCGCGGACAGGCGGCCATTGTCATCCAGCGGATGGCGCAGTATGCACCCGTCACCGGCGACAAGGACAATGACCAGTACGACGACGGAACTTCTCAGAAGCCTACGCCGACTCCCGACCCCAAGCCTGTTGAGCCTACTCCCAAGCCGGAGCCCACTCCTGACCCCAAGCCCGAAATTCCTGAAACGCCCGAGACTCATGCTGGCCGTACGCTCGCCAATGGCAAGGCGATTACTGAGTCTAACGTAACAGAAATCCTGAATCAGCTGCAGGCCAAGTATCCTCGTAAAACCGACTTCAGCAAGGGTTACGCTGGCCTCGGCTCTGGCAGAAGTCCCAGCAAAAACTGTATTGCAAAAGTCATTGACGAATATAGAGTAGCCAGCGGCCAACGAATCAGCACGGCCACGGGCTGCGCTGGCTGGGCCGCCTTCGTTGCCGACGAAATCTGGGGGCAGACTGGCGTGACTTGGAGAAAGACCACGATTGCAAATGCCCGGCCCGGCGACCTGATGATTACCCTGGATGACGCAGGCAACGCCATGCATGTCAGCATCTACGTCAGCGAAAGCACGGATGGCTTCCCCAAGACAATGAGCGTATACACCACCGATGGCATACCTGTCAACGGCGTATACAAAATTTCCTGGGCAAACAGCACCCGACCCTACACCAACGACATTGACGTTTGGACGGCTTATCCCAACTAAACACATCAAAACTTCAAACAAATTTGGCCGACGGTTTCATAACCATCGGCCAAATTTTCCGAGCCCCGGCCCGCCGGCAGACGGTTGTAGGGGCCGCCGCCCCCGGAGGCAAAGACAGCGCCCCCGTCCGGCTTCTGCCGGACGGGGGCGCTTTTCTCACGCTTGTGCGAGGCCTGGGGGCTCTGTCAGGGAATCTGACGGAACAGCATGGCCTGGCGCATCATCTGAAACCAGCGGGCGTCGGAACGCTCCCGGCGTCTATGGAACATGTGTAACGACATGGCAGTCATCTCCTTTTGGTGCTTCACCGAAGAACTGCCCCTATTTTAGCATAAATTGCACAAAAGGCAAGGCGGAATTTGTACGAATCAGCTAAAGTAATGCCGTTATCTTTGTGCGTTTTGCCTATTATCCCGCCGGGTCAAACAGACCAGAGGGCCTCGCTGGTGGTGGACACCGCCACCGCTCCGGCGGACAGGGCCGCCACCACGTCGGACTTGTCCAGCAGCAGGCCGCTGGCAATCAGGGGCTGCCGGACCTCCTTCACCAGGTGGCTGATGACGCTGGGAATGGCGCCGGGCAGCACGTCCACGGCGTCGGCGTTGGAGCTCTGGCGCAGCACATTGGCAAAGGACAGGGAATCCAGCATGAAAAAACGCTGGATGGTCAGCAGGCCCAGCTCCCTGGCCCGGCGAATCAGGTTGGGATGGGTGGAAATAATGCCGTCGGCCTCGGTCCTGCTGGCGATGAACTCGGCGGAGATGTCCCGGGCGGACATGCCCTCGATTAAATCCAGGTGGATGAAGGCCAGCTTTCCCGCCTCCTTCACCTGCCGGACCAGGTCCCGGACGTTCAGAATGGTGCCGTAGAGCAAAAAAATCACCGTGCAGTCCGACTCCAGGGCCCTCTCCAGTCCCCCGTCGTCCTTCACGGCGGCGATGACCGGCGCGTCCTGCATGGACTCTACAAACTGCTTCAGCTTGACGGCCATAAGCCCTCCTCTCCTTTCGTTCCGCAGCCGGGGCGGACCCGGACGAGTGTCCCGGCATTCTTCCGATATTAAAATTTAGAATACAAACGCAGGCAAAAAGCAATATGCAAAATGCACAATTTTTTTCTGCTTCACCTATGAAATACAGCGGAATTTCGTCATGCTGCCATTTTTGACTTGCCGGACGGGATAAAATGTGGTAGTGTAAAGGAAATCAATACCGTGTGCTTGGGAGAATGAGAGTCTAAAGCGCGCAATCCACCCCCTTCCGCGTCATTCCGCGGCGGAGGCGCTTGTGTGGCTGCCGACTCTTATATTTTTGTATCCATTTCCCCCTTCCGGAGCCGGCAGGCAGCGCGCGGACACGGGCAAATCCCGAAAACTCCACGGAGATGGGAGGAGATGATTCAGGGCAGACGACACCCTGGGAAAGGGGGCCCCCTTTCCCGGTTTCCCCTGCGGGGAAACCGAACAACACCCTGACGAACAAGGAAGAAGAGGTGACTCCGTAACATGTTGGATTTACACTCGTAAAGAACCATTTATAAAACGACAATATTTACGAGCAGT
>NZ_CANTJS010000060.1 GCF_947654275.1 uncultured Oscillibacter sp.
TTTCGCGTTCGCTCCGCTCCTTCTTTTCGCGTTCGCTCCGCTCCTTCTTTTCGCGCTCACTTCGTTCCTTCCCCTCACGTTCGCTGCGCGCCTTTCCCTCGCGTTCGCTCTGTTCCTTCCTCTCGGCTTCGATTCGCTCCGTCTGGTCCCTTCTCCCCTGGCTCCTGCCGCGCTCCAGGCCCTGAAAGAGCTGCTTGAGGTGGTTGTACAGCCCCAGTCCCTGGGCCTCGCCGTATTCCTTCACCAGGGCATTGCAGAGGGCATGGCGATCCTGTGCCCGCAGGACAAAGGGCAGGCTGAGACAGTCCTCGATGGAGGGGCGGAGGGAAACCTCCTGAAAGGCCTCGGCATAGCGGGCCCGCAGGGCGTCAATGGAAGCGGCATAGCCCTTATCCTGGCTGATGACATAGGCGTAATCCGCTTCCCTCTGGCCGATCAATACCCCCAGCTCCGTGATGATCTGGAAATCCACGGCGTTCTTGCCGCCCCGGATGCTTTCAATCAGCTGGATTCTGGCCTTGGACTGCCCGCAGAGCTTTTGAATTCTGCTGGGGGACAATCCGCCCTTCTGGTAAAAAATCATAACGGTATCCTGTTCCGAAAGCATTTCCACGCCCTTCAGGCCGGTACCGATGTTGTTGTCTCCGTCTACAAGAAAAATCATTTTCATAGCATCATTCCTTTTTGCTTTTGTAATATGACTTCCGAACTGAAAGGTCGGAAGTCATCTGTGCCATGTTTTGCGGTTGGCGCCGCTTACGGCGGCGAGCAAAACGGCTCAAATCAAATGTATGACTTCCGAATTTTTAATTCGGAAATCATATTCAAATTGACAGCGCAGCTTACTCCGCCGCTCCGCCCAGGCCATGGACAATGCGGGCGCATTCCCGGAATTCCGCCTCGTCTGTCTGCCAAAGCTCGTATTCACTCAGTGACGGCAGACCCATGGACACGCCGGGCTTCCGGTAGACCATGCCGCTGTCCAGCGGTCCCTTGCGCCCGGTGGTGTGAAACACCCGGATGCCGACGGTGTCATAGAGGGTCCGGATCTGCTCTTTCCGCACCCCGCTGCCTGCCATAATGTCCAGCCGGCCCGCCGCCTGACGAAACACGGCCCTCAGAACCTCCCGTCCCGCCAGCGCACTTTCCGCCTGTCCGGAGGTCAGAATGGTGCGGCAGCCCAGCCGGACCGCGTCCTCCAGAGCCTCCCCAGGGTCACGGGTCATGTCAAAGGCCCGGTGGAGGGTAATCTCCATGGTCCCGGCACAGTCTATCAGCCGTTTCATGCTTTCCATGTCCAGCGTCCCGTCCGGCCTCAGAGCCCCAATCACCACGCCGTCCGCTCCCAGGTCCCGAAACATGCGGATTTCCTCGCGCATTTCCTCCGCTTCCGCCTCTGAGTAGAGGAAATCTCCAAACCGGGGCCGGATCAGTACATTGATTCTGGCGGCGCAGTCCCGCCGTACCTGCCGGAACAGCGCCGGCGAGGGGGTCGTGCCGCCAATGGACAAGTTGGCGCACAGCTCCAGACGGTCTGCGCCGGCCCGAGCCGCCGCCATGGCGGACGCCCAGGAATCCACGCAGCCCTCGATCAGGGGTTCATTCATGGCAGCTCCTCCCTTTCACATGGCGTCTCTCTTCCATGTATTGTGTAGTATATCACAATTCGCCGGTAAAGTCGAGAGGATACGGGGAAAAGAAGCCTTCAAATACACAATTGATGTTAAAAAGCAGGGTTGAGGCAGGCACGAGACTCGAAAAAACCCATGTCAGCCGCCGGGGGCAGCGGTCCGGCTCCGTCAAAAAAGCACCGGGCCCGGACAAATGTCCGGGCCCGGTGCTCAGAGGTTTCGCATTTCACGTCCCCAAACGGGAACGCAAGCCGCTCAGCCCTCCTCTTCCGACCGTTTCTTGCCGGTCAGAGCCATCCAAATCATACCCAAAGCACCCATGAGCATCGCCATCATCCAGTTTCCGCTCAGGTCGCCGGTCTCAGGCACGTCCGCCAGGGGCACTTCTTCCTCGGGAATCTCCAGCTCCTCGGGAATTTCGGCCAGAGGAACCTCCTCCTCGGGAATATCCGTCAGAGGAACTTCCTCATCGGGAATCTCGGGAGTGGGGGGAGGAGTGGGAGTCTCAGGATCTTCGGGCTCCTCAGGGTCCTCAGGATCGCCCGGATCGCCGGGGGTGGTATAGGTGTTGGTGATGGTGACATCCGCACTGCCGCCGGCCACAACCTCAGCACTGGAACCGCTGCCGGAAATGGTCAGGGTGTAGCCGCTGATCACAGCGCCCGCACGGTCCTCAGTCACGGTGTACACGCCGGGAGTCAGGGGGCTCAGGGTCACGCTGCCCTCGCCGGTGATGGTCACGGTACGGTTGTAGCCGTCGGGACCGGTCACAGTGAAGGTATAGGTCTTGTTCTGAGCCTCGCTGCCGCCGCCGCGGATCACCTTGGTGATGGTCAGGCTGCCGTCCAGGGGCTTCGGCTGCTCATAGGCATTGGTGAACACGATGCCCGTGTCCTTATCCTGAGCAGCGCCGTCCTTTTCGACAGAAGTGATTTCAGCCACGAGCCCGTTGCTGACGGTCTCTTCCTGGGTCACAGCGTCAATCTTAACGATTTCGCTTTCCGTCACCGTGACGGTAACGGTCCACTTCGCGGTGTCGTAGGTCCAGCCCTCGCCCACATTGGAGGTATCCTCCGCAATGGTGAACCGATAGGTTCCGGCCTTGACAAACTTGATGTTGAACGCACCGTTGCCGCTCATACTGCTGGAAATGTTCTCCAGGGTCACAGTCGTGTCCGCAGGAAGCACATAGCCAGTGGTGTCGTTGTTCCCGTCAGCTGTCAGAGTGAACCGGAAAGCAGGAGTCTCAGAGGGATTGCCGGTTACCTGCTTCGCAAAGGGGATGGGAAGCTCGCCGGGAGCATAACGGTGGTTGGTAAAGGTCACAACCTGATTCTCACCTGCGCCGGTCTGAACACCGACAACATTGCTCATGGTGGGTTCGCCGTTGAAATCAACCATTGTCCAGAAGCCCACGCGGCCCGTATCCAGCTCTGTCACCAGAGCGGTTGCGCCGACAGGCAGCTTCTTGATTACAATAGACTGATTGTGCGCAAGCTCGAAGGATGCCACACTGGTGTTGAAGTTCAGACGGTCCTTTTCAGTCTCCTCGCCATCGGTATACAGGGTATACTCAAAGCTGACAGGCAGACCAATGAGGTCGTCTTCACCCTCAGTCGCGTTGGTAGCATAGTAGAGTTCACCGTTCTGATTCAGAAGTTTGATCTCAAAGGGGAACTTCATGGCCTTATCGGCCTCGTTCTCACTTTCCACAACCTTCTTGATGGTCAGGCCGATGGAGTCATAGACGTTGGTGTAAACGACCTCGTCGAGACCGTCCACAACGCCGCCCGTAATCGTGGCGCCAGGCACGTTATCCCACTTGATGGTAGGATTCTGATAGCTGTCCAGATTATCCAGATCAGTAACTGTGGTGCGGCCGATTACAACCACATCGGCGTTGTTGGCGCCCTCGGTGATGGTGTAAGTCAGACCTACCGGGAGATCCTGGAACAGCACGTAGCCGTCCTTCTTCAAGGTCAGCTTCAGCTCGCCGTCCACAAGGGATTCCGTCCTCGCCGCGCCGTCCTTCCACATGGTGACAGAACCGTCATAGGCGTTTCCGTCGCCGGTTGTGAAAGCGATGGTGAAGTCGAACGTCTCATCCGTGACCTTCGCGCCGCCTTCCACCTTCTTTTCCAGAGCCAGGCCGCTGGTGTCCTCGCCGATGATCAGAGTGCCGTTGCAGCCGATGCCGCCGCCGGGAAGGCTGCCATTCCACTTGCCGCTGATATTGCCGGTGATATGCAAGTCGCAATAGCTGGCCGCATCCCTGCCCTGAGCGTCCGTCAGACCACTGTTCAGGCCAAGGCCGCTTCCTTTGGGAATGACGCAATTCAGTTTTTCCACATCAACCGGGTTGCCGTCGCCATCTGTCCAATTATACTTATAGCCGTTGAGCGTGTAATTGGTAATGCTGACAGGCACCAGATTTTGTCCGCCGGTACTGGTAGACAGCCAAATCGAGGAGCCGTTCCCGTAGAACACGCCGCCGTTCTTGACAAAGAACCGCATATTGGACGTGGGGCAGCAAGCAATTCCCTTACCGGTAGAGGCCTTATTACCGGTCACCTCAACCGTTTTCAGGGTCAGAGTCGCGCCCTTGTTGACGTAGATGCCGCCGCCGCCAAAGTAGCTCAGAGTCCAGTTGGCGGTGTTATAGTTGCAGTTGTTCTCAACGATATAGCCGCCCGTGATCTCAGCCTCGCCGCCGGTCCAGACAGCAATGCCGCCGCCGTTTCCGGTAGCCCGGTTGCCCTTGATCGTGCCGCCGGACATGTTCAGCTTCATACCGGTACGGTTTGCGCAATCGCCCAGAGCAATGCCGCCGCCGTATGCCAGAAAGCCCACGGTAGCGTTGTTGGCAATGGTGCCGTCCGTCATATCCATGGTGCCCTTCGGGCCCAGGCAAATGCCGCCGCCGGTGCTCTTGCTGTTCGCGGCGCCGCTCCACGCGGTGGACTTGTTGCTGGAGATTTCGCCGCCGTTCATGGCGATGTGGCCGGTGCTGTAGATGCCGCCGCCGGACTCAACTGTGCTGTTGTTCTGAATCAGTCCGCCGTTAATGGTCAGCGCACCCTTGTTGTTGATAGCGCCGCCGCGGACACTGCCGGTGTTGGCATTGTTCTGCAGCACAGCGCCCTCATTGACGGTCAGAGCCGCGCCGGCCTGGACAGTCACCAGGGGAGAGGACGCAGAGACATTCTCTTCCTTGCCGCCGTCAATGATGATGTTGCTCAGGGTCAGGCTCCCGCTCTTAACGTTGATCAGAGCGCCGGATTTAAACGTGCTGTAGCGCTTCACGGTGCCGTTGACACTGCCGGCCAGAGCCCACGCCTCGTCCTTGGAAATGGTCACGGTGCCAGTCACATAGATGGTTTTCAGGCCATCTTCTGTTCCCAGAAGCTCCACAGCCTTGGCAAAGGTCTTGACCGCCTTGGTACTGGTCGAACCGTCGTTGGTGTCCTTGCCCTTCGAGCCGTTCAGATAGACAACCTTGGGAATGCCCGTCAGAACAGTTTTGTGCAGGACGATTTTGCCGTCGATGACCTGAGCGGTGGTCAGATACTTGTAGTTGGCCTTGATGCCGCTGGCAGGATCGGTATACTCCAGGGAGCCGCCGCCCAGGCCGGAACTGGTATTGCCCATGCCCCAGGCAGTGGCGCCTACCTGATCGGCAGTGATCTCGTGGCCGTCCATGCCGGTAACCAGAACTACATCCCTAACCTCGGTCATGGGGTTGGCGTAATCATCCTTGATCTTCTGACCCATAAAGTTCACCAGATTCAGCCGGGCAAAGTTGAGCTGTCCAGCCTGGAAACCCGGGCCCACCTGGGTCGTCGGCGCCTCAATTGTGGTATAGACATTGTCTGCATCCTTGGCCCCGCCCAGTGTCAGGTCCAGAGTATCCACTGTACTGGTAAGATACAATTCGGACACCTTGTTATACTGGCTCACAGTCATGGTCCCCACAGGGGCGTTGATATAGGCCTTGTTCCAGAGGTCGGCACGGTAAGAGCCGCCCGCCTGGCCCTGAGTCAGCTTCAGCGTCTCCACCGGAGCGTTGACTGTCAGAACAGCATGGGTGATCCGGTCGTCGTACATAGAATGCGCCGTCTTCTGATCAACGGTCAGGTTCGTCACCGGGCCGTTCACAGTCAAGGACCGCTCCCAATTGCTGTTTTTGCTGGTAGGAGCGGGCATGTTAACCGTCAGGTTCACAGCAGAGCCGTTCTCACCAACCGTAACATTGCCCGTATAGGCGGTGACGGTCAGTTTGCTGATGGGGGCGTTGATGTTGATATCGCCGTAGTTGGCAATGGTGTAGCTATTGTAACGTCCCTTGATCTCAACGCCGCCGTTGAGGTTCAGCGTTCCGCCGGTACTGTTGACTACCTTACCGTCGATCACGCCGCTGCCGGAAAGGGTCAGCGTGCGTCCGTTCCGCAGACGGAAAACACCGTACGCATCAGCAGACTGAGTGGCAGTGCCGGTGGCGGTAATGGTATAACCGTTCAGGTCAACGGTGATGTCATTGGCGCTGATAGAGGTATATGCGTAATTCAGCTTGACTTGGTCGTTCGCATCCTGAAGCACATACATACCGTCGCTGTTGACGTCCTTCTGCAGCACGACGGTCTCGCCGTCCTGCACGGCCATCATGGCTTCCTTAAAGCTCTGGTATGCAACCTCGCCGATCATCGCCTCGGGCTCGTCATTCAGCAGCTTCGCCATCACGCCGGTATACTGCTCATAGACCGCCATCACGCGGATATAAGCGGACACCACGACGTCCAGGTTCTGCTCTTCCTCGCTCAGGCTCTGATAGAGAGGCAGAAGGGCCTCCAGAGCCGCGCCCACTTCCTCCACGTTCTCCTCGGTGACCTCTTCGGGCAGCTGAGCCGCCGCGTCAAGGAACGCCTGGACCGCGTCGGAATACTGGGGAGCCTGGGGAACCTCGGAAAGCTCGGGCAGCTGAGGGGCAATCGGATCGGGCAGCACGCCGGTGAGTTCTCCCTGATAGGTCAGCAGCGCGTCGCGGGCTTCGGCCAGGGCGGCCTTTTCCTCTTCGCTCAGCTGCTCATAGCTGCTCAGGCAGTCGTCAATGGCCGAAAGAATGCCGTCCATATCCAGCTCGCCGCTGCCAATCGCCTCGATCTTGCTCAGGAACTCGCCCAGAGCGCCGGAGGTCTCCTCCTCATCGGGGGTCTGGGTCTCGCCGTTCTCGCCCTCAACGGGCTTGTTGGCATCGCCCTCGCCCTCATCGGGGGTCTGGGTCTCGCCGTTCTCGCCCTCGGCGGGCTTGTTGGCATCGTCCTCGCCCTCATCGGGGGTCTGGGTCTCGCCGTTTTCGCCCTCAACGGGCTTGCTGGCGTCTTCCTCGCCCTCATCGGGGGTCTGGGTCTCGCCGTTTTCGCCCTCGGCGGGCTTGCTGGCGTCTTCCTCGCCCTCAGCGGGGGTCTGGGTCTCGCCGTTTTCGCCCTCGGCGGGCTTGTTGGCATCGTCCTCGCCCTCATCGGGGGTCTGGGTCTCGCCGTTTTCGCCCTCAACGGGCTCGCCGGCCTCGTCCTCGCCCTCAGCGGGGGTCTGGGTCTCGTCATTCTCGCCCTCGGTGGACTCGTCGGAATTCTCGGCGTTGTTCCCGTCCTCGGTGGACTGGCTGCCGTCAGTGTCGACGTCGTCCTCATCGGACTCAGTGGAAGTGTCGCTGCTGGTCTGGGTGTCGCTGATGCTGGAGTCGTCAGAGCCGGTGTCCTCTGTCTCCGCCGCAAACGCGGAGACATTCATCAGGCTCAGGCACAGTGTCAGAGACAGAAATACCGCAAAGCCGCGTTTGCATAAGTTTTTCCAAGTACTCATTCATATCTTCCTTTCTTTGCGTAAAATGCTCGGATGCAAAGTATCCGGCGGCCGGGCTGCCATCGTCGGAACAGACTCAGCGTGAGCGGAACGGCCTCACGGCCTTCCCTCGCGCCCCCGTTCTTCCCCGCCTTCCTTCCGAAGAAGTCCGGCGCGGAATTGACATTAGGCCCCATAGCTTTGCGTCCCGTCATTTCTGGCGGTTTGCTAATTATAATCAGTGGCTGGGCGGCCATTGCCCCGCCGGTGCTGAACAGATGCAATCGGCTTACACGGAAGTGTAAGCCGTCAGGGGGTACCCCCTGAGCCGCTTCCGTTCTTATCTGCACCGGCAGCGCGTTAGGTCCCTGGCTTTGCGTCCCGCCGTTTCCAGCGGTTTGCCTTTTATAATTAGCGGCCAGGCTGACATAGCGGCTCAAAAAATTGAACATATCTCATTTCAACTTCAGAATACGCCTTAGTCCCTATGGCTTTGCGTCCCGGGATTTCCCCCGGTTTGCCAGGTTGCTGTTGTTGAGGATGATTTCTGTTTTGCGGTCTGCCGTATTTTTGTACTCTGCCCCGCCGTCTGTCGTGCCCATAGCAGCGAGGCCCATTGTTCCGGCGGATTCAGCTCCGCCGGTTTTTCAGGTACCATGTACCGCCCCCCTTCACAGACAATCTCTATGCCCTTCCCGCCTTTTTCAGACGCAGGACATCACTGTGCCAGCCGAAAATGCCTTCAAATACCGTCTTGGATTCCAGCAATTTCAGCCGCGAGGGAAAAGCGGAATCCCGCCTCCCCCATGGCGCAGGCAAAGGGATATGCGTCATGCACAGCTCTCATTTCATTGTAGCACGGCACATTCAGGAATACAAGAAGATTTTTCTTTTTCCGTCTGCCGGCCCCTCCATATTATTCCACTCCGCGGGACGCCGTTCTTCTGGGACGGAGGCTTTTCAGGCTCCGTCAAAGACTCGGGGATGCAAAAGAAGAACCAGCCCTCACAGACCGGTTCCTTTCTTGTAAAAAACCACCATTTTCCTCCGAATTTTTCGACAAAATGCGCATCTGTCCAGCCGGATTATAGCAACCTTCATCATTGCTGCCAGCGGGCCGCCGGGGGCGGCGGCCCCTACACATCTCTGTAAGAACCGGCCCCCGGCCGACCCGTTTGTCGGAAATTGTGATACTTGCTATAGTATAGATATTTACTCAATTTCCGAAATCCTGACAGGCCGCCCCTCCTTGAGGGACTTGGCGGCGGCGGCAGCGATGAGGATGGGGGCCAGGCCGTCCTCGCCGGTGACCTGGGTCTCCGTGCCGCTCAGGACCGCCTCGGCAAAGGCCCGCTGCTCGGCGGCGAAGGCCATGGTGTACCGGTCCCACATGATTTTATAGCAGGGGCTGGAGGATGTTCCATCCGCCCCGTAGAAGGTGGCGTTGTGGGGGGTGTCGTTTTCGTCCATCACCGCCCCCTCGGACCCGAAGACCTCCACCCGCTGGTCGTAGCCATAGACGGCCTTCCGGCTGTTGTCTATGACGCCCATGGCCCCGTTGGCGAATTTCAGGGACACCACGGCGGTGTCCACGTCTCCCGCCTCGCCGATGGCCGGGTCCACCAGGACGCCGCCGTAGGCGAAGACCTCGGTGACCTCGGAGCCCGCCAGGAAGCGGGCCATGTCAAAGTCGTGGACCATCATGTCATAGAAGATGCCGCCGGAGACCTTCACATAGTCGATGGTGGGGGGCTCGGGGTCCCGGGAGCTGATCTTCACCAGATTCACCTTGCCGATCTTTCCGGCCCGGACGGCCTCGTAGACGGCCCGGTGGTTGTGGTCAAAGCGGCGGTTGAAGCCCACCTGAAGCCTGACCCCGTTCTTCTTCGCCGCGGCGATGACCTCCTTCACCCGCTCGATACGGTAGTCCACCGGCTTCTCCACGAACACGTCCTTCCCGGCCTCGGCTACCTTGATGGAGTATTCCGCATGAAGGTCCGTGGGGGAGCAGACGACGACCGCCTTGATTTCGGGATCCTTCAGGATGACATCCGCGTCCTTGACGATATTGGGGATGCGCAGGCGCTGAAGGAACTCCACGGTCTCCGCGCTCATATAGGGGTCGGCGATGGTTTTGATCTCCATCTCCGGGACAAATTTGGCGATGTTCTCCGCATGGACACGACCGATCCGTCCAGCTCCGATGATGCCGATTTTGATGGTTTTCATATGCGTCTCTCCTTCTTAAGATATTGAATTTAAAGTTTCATGATTGCTTTTACCGCCTCAGCGGTGGAGGTCTTCGGCATAAGCTCAAACCCGATCAAGCCGGTGTAGCCGGTTTCCTCCAGGCAGGCCAACACATTGGCGTAGTTGATCTCTCCGGTGCCGGGTTCATGGCGGCCGGGGGCGTCCGCCACATGGATGTGGCCGAACTGGTCCCCATAGGCCCGGATGTTGTCACAGAGGCTGCCCTCGTTCAGCTGCATATGGTACGCGTCGTAGAGGACTTTCAGCCTGGGGGAGCCGATGAGCCGGGTCATCTCCGCTGCCATGCGGGTGGTCCGGAGGAAGTTGCCCACGTGGTCCGTGGTGACGTTCAGAGGCTCCAGGTTCATGGAGACACCGGACTCCTCCGCGATTTTCGCGCACTGCTTCAGAGTGTCGAACATGGCGCAGAGCTTCACCGTATCGCTGAGTCCGTCATAGTGGTCAATGACCACCCCGCCGTCTCCCAGGCCGTTGGAGTGGATGGTCACAGACCGGGCCCCCACCTTCTTTGCCGCCTCCACGGACCGGCGGAGGAAAGCCAGATAATCCTCCCTCTGCTCCGGGTCGATGAGGGACAGGTCCGCGTCGCCGTTGAAGCCGGAGATGCCGATCCCGGCCCTCTCCGCCGCCGCCTTCACCGCGTCCAGGTCCTTGTCCGTCCAGCTCCAGAACTCCACAAACTCAAATCCGTCCCGCTTCGCCGCCTGGAACCGCTCCAGGAAGGGAAGCTCGCTGTACATGGGCTCGATGCAGGCTGATTTCTGAAAGACCATGTTTCATCCTCCTCGTTTCCTTTTGATTGTGCTTTGCACATATTGACGTTAAACACATAATAGCACTTCTGACGCTCTTGTCAATAAGAAATGACAAACCCTTTTAAACATTAGAGAACTGTACAAAAATGGGGCGCATTTTTTTACGGATTGACAGGGAATACGTTTCCATATATAATACAAAGCAGCGTTGTGCAATCACACAATCGGAGGCGTTGACTATGGGGAACAGGCCGACAATTCAGATGGTGGCGGAGCTGGCGGGGGTCTCCCGTGGGACGGTGGACCGGGTCCTGAATGACCGGCCCCATGTAAACGAGGAGGTCCGGCGTCGGGTGCTGGAGGCCATGCGGGAACTGGGCTACATCTCCCCCCGGGAGGTCTACCGGCGGCAGGCAGACGCCGCCCTCCGGCCCCTGACCCTGGGGGTCCTGCTGCCCAACTGGGAGGGCCAGTTCCGTACCGAGGTGACGGAGGGCGTCCGTCAGGCATGCGAAGAACTGGAGGAATCCAAGGTGCGGGTGCTGGTCCGCCGCTGTGAGACGGACCTGCCCCAGGAGGCGGTGGAGCTGCTGGAGGCCATGAAGGCGGAGGGAGCGGAAGGCTTTGCGGTCTGCGCCGTCAACGACCCAACAATTCAAAGTTGGATTGCAGCCAGCGTGGAAGAAGGAATTCCCTGCGTGACCTTCAATTCGGACCTGCCGGAGAGCGGGCGGCTGTGCTTTGTGGGCCAGGATATCCGTCAGGCAGGCCGGGTGGCCGCCGGGCTGCTGTTCAAGTGTGTTTCCGGAAAAGGGCCTATCCTCGCCACTGCCGGAAACCTGAAATTCGACGGCCACCGCCAGCGGCTGGACGGCTTCCGGGAACGGCTGGACGAGCTGGGTTTTCCCATGGAGCAGGTTCTTGTCCGGGAAACCTATAACGACTATGAGACGACCCTTCGAGTGGTTTCTGAGTCCCTGGAGAGCTGGCCGGACCTGCGGGGGGTCTACATGGCCAACCTCAGCGTTTCCGGCTGCTGCGCCGCCATCCAGCGGGCCGGAAGAACCGGCAAAGTCCATGTGGTCTGCCATGATATCAACGAGAGCGTCCGGAAGCTCATATCTTCCGGCGCTGTGGACTTTACGATACCCCAGGATCTGACGCGCCAGGGTTACGCTCCCCTTCTGTTGCTGAGGGATTATCTGCGCAAAAAAAAGCCCCTGGAATCCGGACGGCTCCGGCCCCGCATCGAAATTCTCTGCGCGGAGAATCTGGAGGACTGACCGCTCCTCTGCGTTCCGGGTCCCTGTCCGCAAAATGACCGGCTTCCCGAGGGGCGCGGCTCCGCCTCCCGACAACTTGCGCGTTTGGACACTCCCCCGGTCCTTCGAACATTGGCATCCCGGGCGGACTCTGGTGTAATGAAAGCGGTTACCGGCAGAAAATACCGCTCCCCCTTCACCGCTTCCGGCACAGAAAACCGTCACATTGGGACGCGGTCCGGGGGCTCTGTCAACAACAATCCCCTCCGTTTCAAAACGGAGGGGATTGTTCGCTTCTTTTGCCCTTTCAGGTTCGGCTGGGGCGGAGAACCCCCAAAAAGATCCGGAAAAAGGTCTCGAAAAATGTCTCGGAAAGCATCTTGCAAATACGCCGCATTCCTGCTATAATCGACTTGAAAAACAAAAATGCGGCAGCTTGCGGGTGTTGCAGCACCCGCAAGCCTGTACAGGTACTAGCACTACCTACACAACGGCGAACCCGCACCGCATGGATTATTATACGACAAACCGCCTTTTCACGCAAGTGCCGGTTTGCCTTTGTAGTCCTGCGCTCTGCCGGCAAGAAAACGCCGCTCCACGCGCTGTGTAGGCTCCGGACCTGCATGGCGTTTTTGTTTTTCGCCCGGCGGCCGGGGGCCCATTCGCCCCCTGAGCCGCTGCGGTGAAAACGAATGAATGGAGGAAAGCGGTTTTATGATCATGCGGGAAGTAGCGCCGGGGCACATGGGATATGTTCCTGGCCAATCGGGAGAGGTCTGGCAGCCCGGCCCCAACAGCGCGGGAGGCGTCAGCGTACGTTTTCGGTATAGGAACGACAGTGACAAGAACATCAAATATGTGACCTTTACAGTGGTCCCTTACAACCGGGTCAAGGACGTTCAGAAATGCACAACCAGAGGCAGAAGCGAAGCCTATCTTGAAGTGACGGGGCCCATCAATGCCGGAAATACCGGGAGCTGTACCTTTGAGAATACCTGGTACAATTCTACGATTTCCACAATTGAACTGACTAAAATCGAGATCGAGTACATGGACGGCAGCAAGGAGACCCTGAAAGGCGGCGAGATCCAATATGAGGAAACTCCAAAATCCGCCGGCTGCTACGTCGCCACCGCTGTCTACGGCTCCTATGACTGCCCCCAGGTCTGGACCCTCCGCCGTTTCCGGGACAATATGCTGGCCGGGAGCTGGTATGGCCGGGCCTTCATCCGGACCTACTACGCCGTCAGTCCCACGCTGGTCCGCTGGTTCGGAGAAACCAGGTGGTTCCAAAAGCTCTGGCGGGGCCCCCTGGACCGGCTGGTGGACAGGCTCCAGAGCGAAGGCGTGGAAAACACCCCGTACAATGACAGACCCTGGTAAATTCCGGCGGGCGTCCCAACGGACGCCCGTCAGGCTGTCGAAAAAGTGTTTTCGACAGCCTGTGCAAGTTTTCAGAACCCGTGGGAAGTTCTGAAAACTTATTGATTGCACATGAAAGACACCCCTGATGGGTTTCTTTCATACTATCTTCCTTTCCGTCGTCCAAGTCTGTACTGCTTTTTCGACAAGCTGGCGGGCGTCCATATGGACGCCCGTTTTTCTGTCTCCGAAAAATTTTTCCGCCGGGCTCCGCCGGATTTTGTACGTTTTGACGTTGACAGATGTCCGCGCCGGGTGATACACTGCAAGCAACAATTCAAGCATTGGCAAAGGCGCTGATGGAGAAAAGTACCGCGGACGTTCCGTTCCAGTGAGCGGGGGATAGTGCAAACCCCGCACAAAGAATCCGCGGGAAAGAACACTCCGGAGCCGCAACCTGAACACGGCGGACTGCCGTCAGTAAGCGCGACGGGCTGTGACCGTTATATCACACAGGCTTGATGGAGCCTTGAAAGGTGACCGTTCCCCTCACGGGGAAGGTAAATTAGGTGGCACCGCGGATCGCAGCTATTCGTCCTAATAAATAGGATATAGCTGCGTTTTTTGTTACGCTCCGTCCAGAGGGCGGAGCGGGAAAACCGGAGGTGTTGATTATGTGTTCCATTATGGGATTTTCCCGGAAGACCCTGACCCGCGCAGAGCTGACCCCCTATTTTGACCGCACCCGCTCCCGGGGCCCCGACATGTCCCGGATTGAGGAAACCCCCTCGGGCTGGCTCTGCTTCCACCGGCTGGCCATCATGGATCTGACCCCGGAGGGGATGCAGCCCTTCCGCCGTGGGAACGACCGCCTGGTCTGCAACGGCGAAATCTACGGCTTCCGCGCCCTGAAACGGCGGCTGGAGGAACAGGGCTATACCTTCCGCAGCGGCAGCGACTGCGAAATCCTGCTCCCCCTGTACTGGGAACAGGGGCTGGATATGTTCGCCGGGCTGGATGCGGAATTTGCCTTAATCATTTACGATTCCCGGACCGATTCCCTGGTCGCCGCCCGGGACCCCATCGGCATCCGCCCCCTGTTCTACGGGTATGACTCTGCCGGCGGCATCGTCTTCGCCAGCGAGGCGAAAAACCTGGTGGGCCTGTGCGAAGAAATCCGCCCCTTCCCGCCGGGGTGCTACTACGCGGATGGAAAGTTTACCCGCTACGCCAGTTTGACCGCCGTGGACGCGTATTGCCGGGACGATTTGGAGACCGCCTGCAAAAAAATCCGCGAGAAGCTCATCGCCGGGGTCGACAAGCGGCTGGACGCCGACGCCCCGCTGGGCTTCCTGCTCTCCGGCGGCCTGGACTCCAGTCTGGTCTGCGCCATCAGCTCCATCGTGCTGGGCAAAAAAATCCGCACCTTCGCCATCGGCATGGACAAGGACGCCATCGACCTGAAATATGCCCGGGAGGCGGCAGAGTATATTGGCGCGGACCACACGGAGATTTACATGACCCGGGAGGAGGTCCTGGCCTCTCTGGAGGAGGTCATCGCCCTGCTGGGCACCTGGGACATCACCACCGTCCGGGCCAGCATGGGCATGTATCTGTGCTGCAAGGCCATCCATGAGCGGACGGACGTCCGGGTGCTGCTGACCGGCGAGATTTCCGATGAACTTTTCGGCTATAAATACACCGATTTCGCCCCGGACGCCGAGGCCTTTCAGCAGGAGTCGAAAAAGCGGATTGACGAGCTTCATATGTACGACGTGCTCCGGGCGGACCGGTGCATCTCCGTCAACTCCCTGGAGGCCCGGGTTCCCTTCGGAGACCTGGACTTCGTCCGATACGTCATGAGCCTGGACCCGTCCATGAAACTGAACACCTACGGCATCGGCAAATACCTGCTGCGCCACGCCTTTGAAAAGGACCGTCTCCTGCCGGACTCCATTCTCTGGCGGCAGAAGGCCGCCTTCTCCGACGCCGTGGGCCACTCCATGGTGGACGATTTGAAGGCCTGTGCCGAAGAGACCTATACCGATGAGGAATTTGAGTCCCGGCGGCGGAGCTATGGGTACTGCCCGCCCTTCACCAAGGAAAGCCTGCTGTACCGGGACATCTTCGAGAAATACTACCCCGGACAGGCCCCCATGATTCAGGACTTCTGGATGCCGAACAAATCCTGGGCAGGCTGCGACGTCTCCGACCCCTCCGCCCGGGTGCTGAGCAACTACGGCGCCAGCGGACAGTAAGCGGTAAAATTAGGAATGAGGAATGAGAAATTAGGAATTGTTCCATCATTTCAATCATTCCCAATTCCTAACTCCTAACTCCTAATTCCTAATTCCAGACTAAACCCGTTCATTTCCAATTTTAAGGAGGACATATGATGGACACCACTCTGCATCTGCCTGAGCTTTTCGGCAGCCGGGTTTTCAACGAGGAAACCATGAAGGAGCGCCTCTCCCCCGCCTCCTACGGCGCATGGAAAAAATGCGTCACCGAGGGCACCAGCCTGGA
>NZ_CANTJS010000061.1 GCF_947654275.1 uncultured Oscillibacter sp.
GCCTGCGTGCTGGCGGTGCTGCTGACCGGAGCCAACGCCTACCGGCGTCTGACCCAGCGGGACCAGGAGGCCTATCTCCGCCGGACCTGCGTCCAGTACCTGGCCACCCGGGTCCGCCAGGCGGACAGCCGGGACCGCGTATCGGTGGAGAGCTTCGGCGGCGCGGACGCCCTGGTTCTCACGGAGACCGACGGAAGCTATACCACCCGTATCTACTGCTATGACGGCTGGCTCATGGAGCTCTACGCCGCCGCAGACGCCGATATGGAGCCCCAGGACGGCGAGAAGGTCCTGGAGCTCAGCAGCCTGCGCCTGACTCTGGAGGACGGGGCCCTGACGGCGGACACGGTGGATACGGCGGGGGCCTCCGGCACTCTGCGGATGACCCTCCGCAGCGGAGAGGGGGCGGCGGCATGAAGAGCAAGGCCCCTCTCGTCCTGATGGAACAGATGGTGATGCTGCTGGTGTTCGCCCTGGCCTCCGCCCTTTGCCTTCAGGCCTTTGTGAAGTCCGACGACCTCTCCCAGCGCAGCGCCGCCCGGGACCGGGCCGCCGTAGAGGCCCAGAACGCCGCCGAGACCCTCCGGTCTCAGAGCGGGGACATGGGAAGCGCCCTGACCCAAACCGCCGAAGCCCTGAACGGTGAATACGCCCAGGGCCTTTTCTGGCTGGACTACGACGAAAACTGGACGCCTATTGACTATGACGCCTGCGGCATGGAGGCCCCTGCGGCGGCCTACCGGCTGGAGGCCCAGGGGGTCCCTGCGGACGTGCCGGGACTCCAGACCGCCTCGGTCACGGTGGAGAACATCGAAGACCCGGCGAGCCCTGACGTTCTCTTTTCCCTGAATGTTTCCTGGCAGGAGGTGAACGGACGTGGATAAGGCAGGAATGGCAAGACGGGTCCATTTCTCCCCTCCGGCGGTAGGAGGCGTTTCTCTGCTGGTGGTGTTTGCGGTACTGTGTCTGACGGTGTTCGCTCTGCTGAGCCTGACCACCGTCCGGGCGGACGTCCGGCTGGCGGACGCCTCGGCCCAGGCGGTCAGCGATTACTACGCTGCCGACTGCCAGGCCCAGGAGATTCTGGCCCGCCTGCGGGCAGGCGAGACCCCGGACGGCGTGACCTGGTCCTCCCCCATGGAGGGCGGGGAAACCGAGTACAGCTATACCGTTTCCATCTCAAACACCCAGGAGCTCCAGGTGGAGGTTCTGGTCTGGCCGGACGGACGCTGGTCCGTTCAGCGCTGGCAGGCTGCGGCCGCCGGCGGCTGGGAGATTGACGAGGGCCTGGAGGTCTGGGACGGAACGCCGTTTTGATCTGTGAATACAGGTTCTTACATTCATGAGAAGCAAGGAGGCCATTTGATGGCGGAATTACTGGATTACTTAAAGCGGGCGGTTGACGATAAGGCGTCCGATCTCTTCATCGTGGCCGGAGGCCCGGTCTGTGAAAAGCTGGACAAACGGATGGTCCCCATCAGCGAGGGGCGGGTCTTCCCCCAGGAGACGGAGGAGCTCATTATGGAGCTCTACAAGCAGGCGAAGCGGGACCCCTCCATCTACCAGCGCCGGGGGGACGACGACTTTTCCTTCTCCGTGTCCGGGCTGGCCCGGTTCCGGGTCAACACCTACCGGCAGCGGGGCTCTCTGGCGGCGGTGGTCCGGGTGGTGTCCTTCGACATTCCCGATTGGGAGCAGCTGGACATCCCTCCGGAAATCATGGCCCTGGCGGACACCACCCACGGCATGGTGCTGGTCACAGGCACGGCGGGCAGCGGCAAATCCACCACCCAGGCCTGCATTCTGAACCGCATCAACCAGACCCGGGAATGTCACATCATCACCCTGGAGGACCCCATCGAGTACCTTCATCGGGACGTGAAGAGCATCGTCAGCCAGAGGGAAATCGCCATTGACACCGAGGATTACCTCTCCGCCCTGCGGGCCTGCCTGCGCCAGGCTCCGGACGTCATCCTGCTGGGAGAAATGCGGGACCAGGAAACCATCCACACCGCCATGACGGCGGCGGAAACCGGCCACCTGCTCATTGCCACTCTCCACACCCGGGGCGCCGCCAACACCATCGACCGCATTGTGGACACCTTCCCCAGCGGCCAGCAGGACCAGATTCGGGCCCAGCTGGGCATGGTGCTGCGGACCGTGGTCTCTCAGCAGCTGGTACCGGGGACGGACGGCAGCCTGGTCCCCGCCTTTGAAATCATGCACATGAATCCGGCCATTCAAAACCTGATTCGGGGAAACAAAATCAACCAGATTGACAATATTATCAGTGCCTCCAGCCAGGCGGGCATGATTACCATGGACAAATATCTGGAAAAGCTCTGCCGGGCCGGGCGGATTTCCAAGGCCACCGCCGTGGAATACGCCATGGATTCCGAGTCCCTGAGCAAACGTCTCTGAGAACCTGTATTCACAACCATTGCACGCCGTCTGGCCGGTCTTTTTCCCATCATGCTGCGTCGATCTCCCTTGCCATACGTCAGTATGGCTGCGGGCGCTCTCCTTGTCTGACGAGAAAAACCCTCGCCCATCCGGCATCCCCCGGCTATGAATACAGGTTCTAAAAACTCTGGAACGAACGAAGAAAGCACCTGCCTTCTCCCAAAGGCAGGTGCTTTTTCCTGTTTCTTCATTTATTTCGGAGCCATGGCCGGGTTGATTCCGTCCAGCCAGCCGGTGAGCTCCCGGATATCCGTAATCACCACATCCGGCTGTTCTGCCGCTCCCTGAACCGCCGCGTCCTTCTGGGCAGAGAGGTGGGACCCGATCTGCACCGCCCTGGCAAAGCCCGCTCCCTTGGCGCCGATGATGTCCCGGGAGATGGTGTCCCCCACATACACGCAGTCCTCCGCCTTCACCTGCATCTGCCGCAGGGAGATGCGGAAGATTTCCGGGTGGGGCTTACGGTAGCCGGTGACGCTGGAAACCGTGACGTCCTGCATATAGGAGCGGATGCCGTAATCCTCCAGCACATTGAAAACGTTGTACAGCGAGGCGTTATTGGAGATGACGCCCAGCTTGTAGCCCCTGGACTTCAGGGACTCCAGCATGTCCTGAACGCCGGGGCGGAGCTCCCGGTGAAAATAGGTCAGTTCCCACATGTTGGCCAGGTCCTCTGTAATGGGCAACAGCTTTTCCCGGTCAAAGCCGAAGTCCCGCAGATAGAAGTCCGGCCAGATTTCCTCCGGCTTCTTCTCCAGCCAGACGGACTCGCTCCAGCTCTTATAGGCCTTCAGCCCCGCCAGAACCCTTTCCTGAAACGCCTCCGGACCGCAGCCGGGGTTCAGGCCCGCCGCCTCCAGCATCTCCCGGAGCCTCTCCATCACAGCCGCCAGGGTCTCGCTGTTGTTCCAGATATCTTCCAGGGTGCCGCCCATGTCAAACAGTACCGTGTTCAGCATCCGATTTCCTCCTCTTACGCTTTTTGCTTTTTCTTGCGCCTCTGCTTTTTTCTTGCGCTTCCGCTCTCTTCCTGTGCCTTTTTCTCACATCACGCCGTCTGTCCTTCTCCGGCCTCACTCCAGGGCGCAGGAGGCCCAGACGGCGTTATGGTCGGAGAGCTCCTCCCCCGCAAAGGCCGCCAGAGACGAGCCCGGCAGGGCAAAGCCGCAGTCCTCTTTCCGGGTGGAGACGGTCCGGCTCTCCAGGGGCCGGGCTCCCCGGACCAGCAGCCAGTCCAGCCGCAAATCCAGATGTCCGCCGCCGGGCAGGGGCTTGCGCCGGGTGGCGGCGGAGGGCAGAGATGTCATGCGGTTGGTGGCGGCGGGAAGCTCCGGCAGCAGGCGGTAGCCCGCCGCCTCCGCCGCCGGCAGGCATTCCTCCCACGCTGTCACATCCTCCAGACAGCGGCGCTGGAGCTCGGGACTCCCGGCCACGGCCTTGATGGCGTCCTTGTCCCGGCCGTCGAAGGTGTTGGTGTTCAAATCACCGCCCAGAATCACCGGCATCCCGGGGAACATCCGCTCCGCCGCCGCCAGAACGGCGTCCAGCTGAGCCTTGCGCCCAGGGCCGTGGGTGCGGTTCTCCAGATGGATGGACGCCACGCCCACCGGCCTGCCGGCCACCTCCAGCTCCGCCAGAACGGCCAGCCGGCCCCCGATGCGGCGCTGCCGGTCGAAATACCAGTTATACTGCTCCCGCAGACGGACCACCTCTGCCCGCCGGATGGGCCAGCGGGAGAAAATGGCGTTGCCGTGGAAGCCCTTGGGGTCCTCCCCGTTCACCAGCTCGATGAACTCCAGACCGAAGGCCGCATTCATGCCCAGCCGCTCTGCCAGCTCCAGGGCGGTGTTCTTCCCCCCGGAGCGGACGCAGCCGTCGTCCAGCTCGTTGGCCAAAATCACGTCAAAGGGCCGGATGGCCGGACAGGTCTCCAGAAAATCCCCCAGCTCCGCCAGATGGACGCCCCGCTCCATGTTGAACACCAGCACCCCCAGGGCCTCCGGCGTCTCCTGGGGCGGGGGAACCAGACCGGAAAGCTCCGCCTGGGAAAACTGCGGAATCCGCGCCATGACCGACTCCTGTGAAGCCTGCTCCAGCAGCGCCCCCAGGCGCTGCCGCTCCTCGTTGGGCAAACCTGTCATATCTGTCCGCCTCCTTCTATCCTTTCAATTTTGGTTTCCTTCCCGCCGTTCAGGGAGTACCCGAAACCCGCCGGCAGGTGGACCGCACAACCAGCTCCGGCCGGAGCAGGTCCACCGTCCGTTCCCGGCGGCCCTGGATCTGCTCCAGCAGCCGTTCCACGGCGATCTCCCCCAGCCGGAATTTGTGCTGGGACACCGTGGTCAGATGGATGCGGGGCAGGGCCGCGAAGGAGATATTGTCATAGCCCACCAGGGACACGTCCTCCGGGATGCGGACGCCCCGCTCCTCCGCCGCCTCCATGATTTTCAGGGCGGTGATGTCGGAAAAGGCAAAAATCGCGCTGGGCAGCGACCCGCCCCAGAACAGCTCCAAAGCCTGTTCATAGCTCCACTGCCGCAGCTGGCGGATGTCCCCCGCCGCGGTCAGGTCCCGGCCCTCAACGCCTCCCTCCGCCAAAGCCTGACGGAAGCCCTTCAGGCGGAGCTCCCGGGTGCGGGAGGTATCCCGCCCTCCGAAAAAGAGGATGTCCCGGTGGCCCAGACCCAGCAGATACCGGGCGGCCTCATAGCTTCCGGCGGTGTTGTCCGCCATGACATAGCTGCATTCCTCACTGTGGTTGATGCCCAGATAGACACAGGGCAGATTCCCCATCAGAGCCCTGTGCCGGGCCTGGGACTGGGGGGAGATGGCGGAGATCAGAATGCCGTCAATCTGCCGGGCCAGGAAGCTGTCGATGCTTTTCAGCTCCTGTTCCGGGTCCCGCATGGAATTGCTCAAGAGCACCCGGTAGCCCTCCTGCGCCGCCCGGCGCTCAATGGCCGTGGCCATATCAGCAAAGTAGGGATTGGAAATATCCGGCACCAGCATGCCTAAAATATGGGTCTTCTGTCCCGTCAGGCTCCTGGCCGCTATGTTGGGCACATAGTCCAGGACGCGGCAGGCCTCCCGGACCTTCCGCTTGGTCTCCTGGGTAATCTCCGGACGGTCATCCAGGGCGCGGGATACGGTGGCGGCGCTGACCCCCGCCAGGGCCGCCACATCCTTAATCGTTGCTCTCTTCATCGTCATCCATATAAAGCAGCATGGCTTCGTCCTGGGCGGAACGGAAGGAGGCCGCAGCCTCCGGGCCGAGCTCAGGATACGCCTCTTCAGGCGTCCCGGCCTCCGGCGCTTCCGAAGCACCGGACTCCGGAGCTTTTGGAGCCTCCGGAGTCTCCGAAGAGGCCTGCTCCTGTTCCCCTTTCCGGGCGGCCTCTTTGGCGGCGGCCTCCCGCAGCTCTTCCTGTATGGTTTTCCGCTCTCTATGCAGCAGCGCAGGGCTGAAACGCCTGATGGCCAGATAGATCAGCCAGGTCACGGCGTTGCCCACCAGAACCGGCGGCAGTCCGTAAACGGAAATCAGCCACAGCATCCCGGGCCGGACCTCCGGGTCCAGCAGGAAAACCGAGGCATAGAACATGCCCAGAATCACCGCCAGCCCCCCAAAGCTCCAGGGGGCAATGCGCTTGTCCTTTAAAAAGAACAGCAGGCAGCTCAGGGCCGTGCCTGCGGCGGCAACAATCAGACCGTGGACAGCCACGGTGGCCGAAGCGCTGGCAAAGGCCACGGCGTGATACAGGGGTTCCGCCAGCAGGCCGTACATCAGCCCAAACAGGCAGAGGTTCAGAAGGGCCGCGCCGAACACGGCCAGAATAAAGGGGCTCTTTCTCCGGTTGTGCTTGTCGATGAACAGACTCATGCCGACCTCCCCGGGCAGGACGGACGCCGGAGCTGTCCGGCACACGGCCCGTTCCCGCCGTGAAAACGTTTTCTGTTAGTCGCCGCAGGGGGTTTTACCCGTCAGCGGCTTTGCCGCCGTTTGAAAACCGGTATCTGCCGGTTTTCAGCCGTGCCGGCTATATTCGCAAATCATAGGCGTTTCCGCGGTGAAAGTCAACCCTGAACCCGCTGACAGCCGGGAAAAAGCGGCGGACGGAACGTCCGCCGCTTTTCAGGTCCTTTTTTCCTGGAACCGTGCGCCGTTCTCAGCCCAGCTGCTGCCAGAAGTCGCGGACCGTGTTGTAATTGTAGTACATCTCGTTGGCGTCGAAGGGCGCCACATTGATTTCCGCGAAGGGGGTGGAGCCTTCGGCGGGCTCCAGGTCGTCACGGACCGGCCAGCCGCCCAGGGTGTTGAACGGGGCGTATCCGCTGGTATCGCCGTCCACACCGCCCATCATGAAGCGGACCAGGAGCTTGGCGGCGGAGGGATGGTCGCTGCCTTCCACGATGTACAGGGTATTCACGGCGGGGATGCCGGTGTCGGGCACCAGATTCACAGGGGCGAAGACCCAGCCGTTATCGGCGGCCTTGCGCAGCTTGGAGGAGGCGCAGAAGCCCACAGGGGGGTCGGACTGGCCGGGAGTGCCCACAGACTCGGCAATTTCGTCGGAGGAGGCGGTGAAAATGGGGTTGTTGGCGTGGAGGCGCTTGAGGAACTCAAAGCCGGCGTTCTCACAGCCGTCGGAGAGGACCAGGTCCTCACCGTAGAGCTCCTTATAGGCGTCGGCCAGGCGCTGGGGCTCGTCGCCCACGCAGAAGCCGGTAATCCAGGAGCCCCAGGCCAGGTTATCCAGGGGGTTCTGCATCATGATCTTGCCCTTCCACTGGGGTTCGGTGAGCTGCCAGAGGTTGGTGACGGGAGAGCCGTCGGGATAGGCCTCGGTGTTGTAGAACAGCTGGGTCAGCTCAATGTACAGCGGGGTGGTGGTCTCCGTATACAGGGGGTCGATGTGGGCAAAGATATCGGCGGGCTTGTAGTTGTAGAAAATCTTGTTGGCAACATATTCCAGATACATGGACCCGTCCTGGTCCTTGATGTGGACCACGTCGGCGGTGGGAGAGCCGGCCTCATACTCGCGGGTCACCTTCTCCAGCAGGTCGTTGGTGGAGATGTCGAAGGGCACGCACTCCAGGCCGGGATACTTCTCCATAAAGGCCTCCGCCACCTTGGTGCAGCGGGAAGAAATGGAGTACAGGGTCACGGTGGCGCCCTCCTCCAGGGCCTTCTGATACAGCTCTTCGTCGGTCTCGCCGGTCTCATAGATGCCGGAGCTCTGCTCCCACTCGGTGAGGTCGCCGGCGGCGGGGTCCGCGGGAGCGGTCTGGCCGGCGTCGCCGCCGGAGGGCTGCTGGGCGTCGCCGCCGCCGGAACTGCCGGAGCCGCTGTTTCCGCCGCCGCAGGCGGCCAGACTCAGCACCATGACCAGGGCCAGCAGAGCAGCCAGCCAGTTTTTACGCTTGAACATCATTCTTTTCCTCCTTCAATTCTTCCATGGTTTGGGGGTGCGGATTTCTGTGGCAATGTGAAGCGGCCCTTGCCGCCGGAGCACTGGTTTGTTTCTTTGCTTCCGCAGTCCGACCGCCGGCCTGCGGCAAAACCCTCGGTTTCATTCAGCGGAATCCTTACACGCAGTATTTAATCAGGTTCTCGCTGGCGGTGTCGAAGACATTGGCCTTTTTGGCGTTGAAGCTGAGGTAAACCGTTTCGTCGCTGCCGTAGTGGGTGGAACCCAGCTCCTTCACTGTCACCAGAGCGCCGCCCACCCGAACGGTGACCAGGGTCTCGGACCCGGCGGGCATGCCGGAGTACACATGGGCCTCCACCCGGTGCTCGTCGTCCCGGGTGCGGCTGATGGTCAGCTGCTCCGGCCGCAGGCCCAGGGTCACCTCCACCCTGCCGCTTTTGGGGGCCTGGGGAGTCATGTCCGCCCGGGCAAAGGTCACCTGGCCCATGGCGCTGTCCACGGTCATGCCGTCCTCCGTCACCTGGGCGGCGCCCTTGATAAAGTTGATGCTGGGGTTTCCGATGAAGTCGGCCGTATAGAGGTTGCACGGATTGTCGTACAGCTCCAGAGGCGGGGCCACCTGGACCAGCTCGCCCTTGCGGTACAGGGCAATGCGGGTGGACATGGTCAGCGCCTCCACCTGGTCGTGGGTGACATAGATGATGGTGGTGCCGGTCTCGTGGTGGAGCCGCTTCAGCTCAGAGCGCATATCCACCCGGAGCTTGGCGTCCAGGTTGCTGAGGGGCTCGTCCAGAAGGAGCAGCCGGGGTTCGGACACGATGGCCCGGGCAATGGCCACACGCTGCTGCTGTCCGCCGGAGAGCTCCGTGGGGTAGCGCTTGGCGTACTCGCCAATCTGCATCCGCTCCAGGGCGCTGGCCACCTTCTTCGCGATGACATCGCTGGACTCCTTGCGGATTTTCAGGCCGAAGGACACATTATCAAATACCGTCATATGGGGCCACAGGGCATAGGACTGGAACACCAGGTTCAAATTCCGCTGGGAGGGCGGGGCGAAATAGGCCTCCGCCGCGTTGACAATCTCCTTGCCGTCCATGTGGATGGAACCGTTCTGGGGCTTCTCCAGGCCGGAGACCACCCGGAGCGTGGTGGTCTTGCCGCAGCCGGAGGGGCCCAGCAGGGTCATGAAATCCCCGTCCTCAATGGTCAGGTTCAGGTTTTTCAGCACGTGGTTTTTTCCATAAAATTTATCAACATTGGTCAGAACAATCTTGCTCATGATTTCCTCGTCTCCTTTCTCTCAGCCGGCCATGCTCTTGGCAAGATCGGCGTCTCCAAAGATGTTCGCCAGAGCGTACACCAGAAATACGATGGAGAACATTACGATGGCCACACAGTCCGACGCCTGGGGGCAGTTCTGGTTCTGATACTGGAAGGCCAGATAGGGCAGCGTCGTGGTGGTGGGGGTCATAATCAGGATGATCAGATCCAGCTCCTTCATAATGGAGACGAAAATCAGCATAAACCCGGAGATAAATCCGCCCTTGGACAGGGGAAACACGATTTTCACAAAGCGCTGGAAAAAGCCCGCGCCCTCGATGGCGGCGGCCTCCTCCAGCTCGCCGCTGATCTGCATCATGTTGCTGGTGCCCGCCCGGGAGGCAAAGGGCAGGTGCTTCACCACGCTGGTCAAGGTCAGCAGGGCGAACGTGCCGTACAGCGCCGGAATCAGCGTCACGCCGAAAATGGTCTGGTCCTTGGAGAACATGGAGAGGTAAATGCCGCCGAAGGCCACGGAGGGAATCAGGTAGGGAATGAACACCAGCTGCTCCACCAGGCGGCCATGGAAGGTGCCCCGGCCCTTGGCGCAGATATAGCCCAGCATCTGGCCGAAGATGGTGCCGAAGACGCCGTTGACAAAGGTGAGCTTCAGGGAGTTCCACAGGGACAGCTTGAAATTGCTGTTCTTGAAGATGCCCGGCACGCCCTCCATAATGTTGGGGTTCCCCTCTCCAATCCAATAATACAGGGTGAAATTGGACAGGGAATAGGTGCCTTCCGTCATCATGCAGCTCTCCACAATCAGGATCATCACCGGCATGATGATGCCCACGATGAAAAAGACGATCAGGACCAGCGTAATTAGGGGCTTCCAGCCTGCCAGACCGATGGGGGTGGACCGGCCGCCCTTGCCGCCGATGGTGGCATAGGACTTCCGGGAGCCGATGAGGCGCTGGTTGATGAACACCGACAGGGAGGCGATGCAGATCATCAGAATCGCCATGGCAAACGCCGTCTGGGTGTTCTGGGAGCGGTTATTGGAATAGAGCTCGCTGGACAGGGTCCTGAAATTCACCGGGGAACCCAGATAGTTGATGGTGCCGAAGGTGCCGATGGCCTTGGAGAAGGTGAGGATCACCGCCGACAGCATGGCGGGCAGCACCAGGGGCAGGGTGATTTTCCGGAGAATCAGGCCCTTGCTGGCGCCCTGAATCTCGCCCATCTCCTCCAGCTCGGAGTTGATGGAGTTCAGTGCCGCGGAAACCAGCAGGTATGTATAGGCATAGTAGTGCAGGGTCAGCACGATGATGACGGCAATCTGCCCGTAGGCAATGGGGGCCAGCACCGTTTCAATGGTCTCCGTGGACATCCCCGCCTTCAGCATGATGGACGCCACGAAGCCCGGTGCGCCGCCTACCCGGGGCGTCTTGAACATGGACAGCCAGGCCTGTGACTTCACCCAGGAGGGAATCATATAGGGGATGATCACCGCCAGGGAGAAGAAGGGCTTGAAGGGCAGGTCCGACCGGACCATCAGCCAGGCCAGCACGGAGCCCAGGGTGATGGCGCAGACAGACACGCCGGCGCCGATGACCAGGGAATTCATCAGGGGCTTGATCAGCAGGTTCATGGACATGTCGCTGGCAAGCAGCCGCTGCCAATAGTAGAATGTAAACTCTCCGGCCACGCCGCCGGGTACGGAACGCAGGTCCCGCTGGGCCAGCTTGAACGTGGTGGCCAGCATGTCTACCAGCGGAAAAACAATCAGATAGGTCAGCAGTATGATGGCCACCAGCACAATGACGTTGTAGGGATTCGTGACCACTGCCTTAATCTGGTTTTTCAGACGCCGGGACTTTGAAAAATTCTGCTCATTTGGTTTCATCAGACACGGGCAACCTCTCTTTCTCCTGAATTTGGATGCGTTTTCTCCCCTCACGTTTATGCAAACGTTTCCGGTTTCTTGCTCTAACCATATCATTCCGCCGCGGCGCTTGTCAAGAGACTTTCTCATTTTCCATAGATATGTACAGGAGTCTCCTTTATTTTTATAGCTTTTGCACAATAGGCGAAACCCGAAAACTTTGGTATAATGAACCGGAAAGGGATAGTTTTTCCCGGGCCAACTTGTCTGTTTTCTACAAAACCGTCTTGCGGCGCCGCTGCAATCGTCCGTCCGGCTGTCTCCGGGCCGCCGGGATGCCGCCGGTCCGCAAACGTTACCAATTCAAACGGGCTCCGCCCGGTCAGGAGGACCCGCCTATGCGTTCCATCACCATCAAGGATATCGCCCGGCTCTCCGGCGTCTCCGTCACGACGGTCTCCCGCGCCCTGAACAACGCCCCGGAAATCAGCGAGGAGACCCAGGAACGGGTTCTGCGGGTCTGCCGGGAACAGGGCTATCGGACCAATCTTCTGGCCCGCAGCCTGATTTCCAGCCGGTCCCATCTGCTGGGGCTGGTGCTGCCGGAGCTCGCCAATCCCTACCACGCGTCCCTCTCCCTGAACATAGAGCTCTGCGCCCGGGAACTGGGCTATCAGATCATGCTCTGCTGCGGCCGGCCGGAGAAGGGGCAGATGAAAAGCCCCTTCGACCTTCTGCTGAGCCAGCGGGTGGACGGCATTCTGATGGCCAGCACCAGCGACAGCGCCTATGCCCTGCCGCAAAACGGCCCCGGCGGCGTCCCCTGCGTCGTGCTGGGGGCCTGCGCCGCGGAGAGCACCACCGCCCGGACCAACACCGTCAGCGTGGACAACTTCATGGGCGGCTACATGGCGGCGGAATACCTGTTCCGGCTGGGCCACCGGAACACGGCCTATCTGGGCCTGCGGCCCGGCAGCTCCACCCACACCCTGCGGAACCAGGGCTTTCTCACCGCCGCCCGGACCCTGGGCATGGCGGTGGAGGTGGTGGAAAACCCAGACCCCTCCTCCTCCATCGAAAGCGGCTGCCGCATGGCCCGGCAGCTGTTCCGGCGGCCCGGCTTTTGTCAGACCGCCGTGTTCGCCGCCTCCGACGCGGTGGCCCTGGGGGTCATCCAGGTGGCGGACGAGCTGGGCCTTGCCATTCCGGAACAGCTGTCCGTCCTGGGCTTCGACAATATCGAATACGCGGCCCTGCCCAACATCCGCCTGACCACCATCTCCCAGAACACGCCCCTGCTGGCCCGGTCCGCCGTGCGGCTGCTGATGGAGCTGATTGAAAGCGGCGAGGACGCCGTTTACACCCGCAAGCTGGTGACGCCCTCCATCATCCAGCGGGCCACCTGCCGCCCCCTCTCCTCCGAAGAGGCTCCGCCGGCATAGGCCCCCGCCGTTTCCAGGCGGCCTTGTGCGTTCCCGCGTTCAGAACCAACCGGGCCGGTCCCTTTCCTTCGCTCTTTTGCACAAAGGGGAACCGTCATTTTCTATGACCACGTGACCGAAAGTGATTGACTTTGATTGTTATTGGCTGTATGATAAAGGCAAGCCAACAAATCCAATCATTTCCACGCAGCCCAGCCTGAGCGCACAGAATGAAGAGGAAACCGGAGGTGAAGTCCATGCTGGCGGAACAGCGGGCGGAAAAAATTATGACGGAGCTCAGCGCGCGGCGGACGGTCAGCGTGACGGATCTCTGTCTTGTGACAGGGGCCTCCGAGGCCACCATCCGCCGGGATCTGAACGCCCTGGCCCGTCAGGGCAGGCTGAGCAAGGTCCACGGCGGCGCAACGCTGCCGGGAGGCGAGTTTTACGGCGAGGAACCGGACATGGAGACCAAGCGGCAGCTGTACACCGAAGAAAAGGACCGGATTGCCCGGTATGCCGCCGGACTGGTGCAGGACGACGACATTGTATTCATGGACGCGGGGACCACGGTGCTGCGCATGGCGGAGCATCTTCAGCCCTCCGGCGCACTGTTCCTCTCCAACAGTCCGGAGTGCGCCTGCCGTCTGCTGGAGCGGAATCTGCGGACCTATGTGCTGGGCGGGATGATGAAGCCCGGCACCATGGCCGTCACGGGAGCGGAGGCCATGGAGGGCCTGCGGCGCTACCATTTCACCAAGGCCTTTCTGGGGGTCAACGGCATCACCATCGGTCAGGGCTTCACCACGCCGGACCCGGAGGAGGCGGCGGTGAAGACGCTGGCGGCCTCCCGGGCCCGGACCGTCTACGTGCTGGCGGACGCCAGCAAATTCGGCCGGGTAACGGCGGCGTCCATGTTTCCCATCGAGGCGGCCCGGGTCATCACGGACCGGCTCCCCAATCAGCAGTACCGAAACTATACGGAGATCAGGGAGGTTTAGGCTGTGGTCTGCACGGTGACATTCAATCCCGCCCTGGATTATGTGCTGCACATGAGTACCTTCCGCCCCGGCGCGCTGAACCGCAGCAAAAGCGAAGAATTTCAGTGCGGCGGCAAGGGCGTCAATGTATCCATCGTCCTGCACAATCTGGGCATCGAAACGACAGCCCTGGGCTTTCTGGCGGGCTTCACCGGTCAGGCATTGGACCAGGGGCTCCGCCGGGCCGGCGTGCGGACGGACTTTATCTGGCTGGACGAGGGCTATACCCGGGTCAATCTGAAAATCAAGGCCGGTCAGGAGACGGAGATCAACAACCCCGGCCCCCCCATCCCCCCCTCGGCTCTGGAGGCCCTTTTTCAGAAGCTGGACCGGCTGAGGGCGGGGGACATTCTGGTGCTGGCGGGCTCCGTGCCCATTCCCTCGCCGGAGGACGTCTGCCGCCGCCTCCTGACCCGGCTGGAGGGCCGGGACATCCTGACAGTCATCGACGCCGCCGGGCCGCCGCTGCGGGCGGCGCTGCCCTGCCGCCCCTTTCTGGTGAAGCCCAACAGCCTGGAGCTGGGAGAGTTTTTCGGAGCCGGGGGTCCCCTGACGGAGGAGGCGGAGGTCCTCTCCTGCGCCCGGCAGCTTCAGGCCCAGGGGGCCCGGAACGTGCTGGTGTCCATGGCGGGGGACGGCTCCCTGCTGTTGGACGAAACCGGCGTCAGCCGCCGTCTGGGGGTTCCCCCGGGGCAGGTCCGCAACTCCGTGGGGGCCGGGGATTCCATGGTGGCCGGCTTTCTGGCCGGCTGGCTGGAGTCCGGGTCCTATGAGGCCGCCCACCGCATGGGGGCCGCCGCCGGCTCCGCCACCGCCTTTTCCGACCGGCTGGCCACAGGGCCGGAGATTCGGGCCCTGCTGAACGCATTTTAACGGGAATCAGGCCGCGGCCCCTGAAAAGGGCCCGGCTGATTATAAGAACCTGTATCCACAACCGCTGAACGCTGTCTGAGCGGTCTTTTTCCCGCCATACCGCGTCGGTTTCCCCTGCAATCCGTCAGGATTGCTGCGGGCGCAAAAGACCTACTTGTCTGACGGGAAAAATCCTCGCCCATCCAGCATCCCCCGGCTATGAATACAGGTTCTAAATTGATATGAGAAAGGAAGAAACGCAATGAAAGAAAGAGTCCAAAAATTTGGACGGTTCCTCAGCGGCATGGTCATGCCCAACATCGGCGCGTTCATCGCCTGGGGCCTCATCGCGGCCCTGTTCATCCCCGACGGCTGGCTGGGCTGGTGGGGTCCCGCCGAGAAAATCAACTCCATGGTGGGTCCCATGCTCCGTTTCCTGCTTCCCATTCTGATCGGCTACACCGGCGGCAAGGCCGTGGGCGGCCAGAAGGGCGCGGTCACCGGCGCCTTGGCCACCCTGGGCGCCATCGCCGCCACGGAGAGCACCATGTTCATCGGGGCCATGATCTGCGGTCCCCTGGGCGGCTGGTTCATCAAGAAGTTCGACAAGGCCATGGAGGGCCATATCCCCGCGGGCTTCGAGATGGTGGTCAATAACTTCTCCGTGGGCATCATCGGCGGCATCCTGTCCGTGCTGTCCATCTTCGTCATCGGCCCGGTGTGCGTCCAGATCACCGACATCCTGGGCCAGGGCGTTCAGTTCCTGGTGGACCGGAGCCTGCTGCCTCTCACCGCCGTTCTGGTGGAGCCCGCCAAGGTCCTCTTCCTGAACAACGCCATCAACCACGGTGTATTCACCCCCATCGGCACGAAAGAGGCCGCCGAGCTGGGCAAGTCCATCCTCTTCATGATTGAGTCCAACCCCGGCCCCGGCCTGGGCCTGCTGCTGGCCTACTGCGTGGCGGGCA
>NZ_CANTJS010000062.1 GCF_947654275.1 uncultured Oscillibacter sp.
TCTGCCACGATGCGGACGGCTAAGTAGCATCTTCACTCTCCACTCTTCACTCTCCGCTCTCAACTCTCACACGGAAAGGTTGTGCTTAATAGCTCCCTTCTTGCGGACTGTGAGGAGCTTCGCAAAATGCTGTCTGCCACGATGCGGACGGCTAAGTAGCATCTTCACTCTCCACTCTTCACTCTCCACTCTCACATAGAAAGGTTGTGCTTAGATGAATCTTCTTGTCGTCGGCGGTGGCGGCCGCGAACACGCCATCATCAAGAAATTGAAGGAAAACCCCTCGGTGGAAACCATCTACGCCCTGCCCGGCAACGGCGGCATCGCCCGGGACGCCGTCTGCGTGCCGGAGATTGGCGCAAAAGACATCGAAAAAATCGTGGACTTTGCCAGGACCCACGCCGTGGACTTCGCCGTGGTGGCTCCGGACGACCCCCTGGCCCTGGGCTGCGTGGACCGGCTCCACGAGGCCGGAATCCCCTGCTTCGGCCCTGACGCCAAGGCGGCCCGCATCGAGGCCAGCAAGGTCTTTTCCAAAAACCTGATGAAAAAATACGGCATTCCCACCGCCCGTTACGAGGTCTTCAGCGACCCCGGGACGGCGCTGGACTACCTGCGCGGGGCCTCCTTCCCCATCGTCATCAAGGCCGACGGCCTGGCCCTGGGCAAGGGCGTGCTGATTCCCCAGAACCTCCAGGAGGCCGAGGCGGCGGTGAAAACCATCATGGAGGACAAGGCCTTTGGCGACTCCGGAAACGAGATTGTCATTGAGGAATTTCTGACGGGCCCGGAGGTCAGCGTCCTGGCGTTTACCGACGGCACGGCCATTGCGCCCATGGTCTCCTCCATGGACCACAAGCGGGCGGGGGACGGGGACACCGGCCTCAACACCGGCGGCATGGGCACCGTGGCCCCCAACCCCTGCTACACCCCGGAGATTGCGGCGGTGTGCATGGAGACCATTTTCCAGCCCACCCTGGCGGCCATGCGGGCAGAGGGCTGTCCCTTCAAGGGCTGTCTGTACTTCGGACTGATGCTCACCCCCGACGGCCCCAGGGTCATTGAGTACAACTGCCGCTTCGGTGACCCGGAGACCCAGGTGGTTCTGCCCCTGCTGAAAACCGACCTGCTGACGGTGATGCGGGCCGTGGAGGAGGAAACCCTGGGGGAGTTGACCGTGGAGTGGTCCGATGGGGCCGCCGCCTGCGTCATTCTGGCCTCCGGCGGCTATCCCGGCAGCTGCCCCAAGGGGAAGGAAATCGCCATCCCGGCGGACCTGCCGGAACATGTGACGGTCTACCATGCCGGGGACAGGCTGGAGGGGGACCGCCTCGTCACCAGCGGCGGCCGGGTCCTGGGGGTTACCGCCGCAGGCGATACGCTGGCACAGGCCTTGAAGGACGCCTACGCCGCCGCGGACGCTATCCAATTTGAAGGGAAATACATGCGCCGCGACATCGGACAGAGGGCCCTGCGGGCCCTGGAGGGATAACTATGGTACGGAGACTGTATGTGGAAAAGCGCCCGGGACTCAGCCCCGAGGCCGGCGGCCTGCTGGCGGACCTGCGGGACTTCCTGGGCATTCAGGGCATCACCGGCGTCCGGATTCTCCACCGCTATGACGTGGAGCATCTGGAGGACGCCGCCTTTGCCGAGGCCCGGCGGACGGTGTTCTCCGAGCCCCAGGCAGACGTGGTATGGGACGAGACGGTTCCCGTGGCCGGGGACTGCCCGCACTGGTCCCTGGCGGTGGAGGCCCTGCCGGGGCAGTTTGACCAGCGGGCGGACTCCGCCGCCCAGTGCGTCCAGCTCATGACCGGCGGGGAGCGGCCTTTGGTCCGGGCCGCCACGGAATACCTCTTTGAGAGCGCCGGAGAGGGCCCCTTCCCCTTTACGGAGGAAAACCTGGAGAAGATCCGGCGGCACCTCATCAACCCTGTGGAGTGCCGGGAGGCCTCTTTGGAGAAGCCGGACACCCTGGTCCGGGAGCACCCGGTCCCGGACCGTGTGGAGACCGTCTCCGGCTTCACCGCTATGGACGGGGATGCCCTGTCCGCCCTGCTGGACCGGCTGGGCCTGGCCATGGACCTGGACGACCTGAAATTTTTGCAGGCCTATTTCCGGGACACGGAGAAACGGAACCCCACCATCACAGAGGTCCGGGTGGTGGACACCTATTGGTCCGACCACTGCCGCCACACCACCTTCTCCACCCACATTCTGGAGGCGAATATTGAAAACGAGACCGTAAAGACCGCCTACGCCCACTATCGGGAGCTGCGCCGGGAGGTCTACGGCGAGAGGGCCAAGGACCGCCCGGAGACCCTGATGGACATCGCCACCATCGCCGCCAAGGCCCTGAAAAAGCGGGGCCTGCTTCCGGAGCTGGACGAGAGCGAGGAGATCAACGCCTGTTCCATCCATGTTCCCGCCGAGGTGGACGGGGAGACGCAGGACTGGCTGCTGATGTTCAAAAACGAGACCCACAACCACCCCACGGAAATTGAGCCCTTCGGCGGCGCGGCCACCTGTATCGGCGGCTGCATCCGGGACCCTCTTTCGGGCCGGGCCTATGTTCACCAGGCCATGCGCCTCACCGGCTGCGGCGACCCCCGGACCCCTGTGGAGCAGACCCTGCCGGGGAAGCTCCCCCAGCGGAAAATCTGCCAGACGGCGGCGGCGGGCTACTCCTCCTACGGCAACCAGATCGGTCTGGCCACCGGCCATGTGGCGGAGCTCTATCACCCGGGATATGTCGCCAAGCACATGGAGGTGGGGGCAGTGGTGGGCGCGGCCCCGGCGGCGAACGTCCGCCGGGAGCGGCCCGCCCCCGGGGATGTGGTCATCCTTCTGGGAGGCCGCACAGGCCGGGACGGCATCGGCGGAGCCACGGGCTCCTCCAAGAGCCACAATCAGAAATCCCTCCAGACCATGGCCAGCGAGGTCCAGAAGGGCAACGCCCCGGAGGAGCGGAAGATTCAGCGCCTCTTCCGGAACGGGGAGGTCACCCGCCTCATCAAGCGCTGCAACGACTTTGGCGCGGGAGGCGTGTCCGTGGCCATCGGCGAGCTGGCCGACGGCCTCACCATCGACCTGGACGCGGTGCGCAAAAAATACGACGGCCTGGACGGCACGGAGCTGGCTATTTCCGAGAGCCAGGAGCGCATGGCGGTGGTGGTGGCGCCCCAGGACGCGGAGGCCTTCATCGCCGCCGCACGGGCGGAGAATCTGGAGGCGTATCAGGTGGCCGTGGTGACGGCGGAGCCCCGGATGGTCATGCGGTGGCAAGGGGAAACCATTGTCAGCCTCAGCCGGGAATTCCTGAACTCCAACGGCGCGGTGAAGCGGGCCACCGTTTACGTGCCCCCCCATGACGACGACGCGGGCTTCCATCTGAGAGAGGAGCGATTCGACTCCTTCGAGGATATGGCTGCAAGCCTCACCTGCGCCTCCCGCCGGGGATTGGTGGAACGCTTTGACGGCTCCATCGGCGCGGGCAGTCTGCTGATGCCCTTCGGCGGCAGATTCCAGAGAACCCCCGCCCAGGTCATGGCGGCGCTGCTGCCGGTTCTGCCGGGGCAGGAGACGGAGCAGGCCAGCGTCATGTCCTGGGCCTGCGACCCCGAGGAGATGTCCGTCGACCCGTTCTGCGGCGCTTATACCGCCGTGGAGGACTCCATCACAAAGCTGGTGGCCGCAGGGGCGGACTACCGGAAGGTCTACCTCACCCTCCAGGAATATTTTGAAAAGCTTCGCACGAACCCGGCCAGCTGGGGCAAGCCCTTTGCCGCCCTGCTGGGGGCCATGGAGGCCCAGATGGACTACGGCGCGGCGGCCATTGGCGGCAAGGATTCCATGTCCGGGTCCTTCCTGGATATGGACGTGCCCCCGACGCTGGTCTCCTTCGCCATCGCCCCCATCAGGGCCCATGAGCTCATCACGCCGGAGTTCAAGGAGCCGGGACATCCCGTGTACTTCTTCTGCGGCGGCGGAAAGACCGAGGATATCAAGGCGTGCTGGGACCGGTACCACGCCCTGTGCCAGGCGGGCAAGGTGAAAGCCGCCTGGGCCCTGACGGAGGGCGCGGCGGCGGAAGCGGTGATGAAGATGTCCTTCGGCAACCGCATCGGCTTCGACGTGAAAAATGTCAAACAGAAGGTTGAGAACTATTTCTGGTCCATCAGCAATCCCCACTCCATCATTGCCGAGCTGTCCGAGGAGGTTCCCGAGGAATGGGGAATTTCCAAAATCGGTGAGACCGTGGCGGAACACACCATCACGCTGAAGCACCGCCGGTTCGGAAAGCCGGAGCGCTACTCCGTTGATAAGCTGTTGGACCTGAATGAGTCCGTACTGGCGGACGTGTATCCCACCCGGGCCTTTGTCTCCGGCGAGGCCCCTGAGCTGCCCTGTCCCGCCTTCACCCGGCCCGTCCCCAGGATTGGCGCGGCCAGGCCCAGGGTCCTCATCCCCGTTTTCCCCGGCACCAATTGCGAGTACGACAGCGCCCGGGCCGCTCAGAGGGCGGGGCTGGAGGCGGAAATCTTCGTCATCAACAACCAGTCCGCCGCCGACGTGGCGGAGTCCGCCGCCGCCTTCGCAGAAAAGCTGCGGCAGAGTCAGATTCTTTTCCTGCCCGGCGGCTTCTCCGGCGGCGACGAGCCCGACGGCTCCGGCAAGTTCATCACGGCCTTCCTCCGGGGACCGGAGACCTCCGAGGCGGTGATGGACCTGCTGAAGAACCGGGACGGCCTGGCCCTGGGCATCTGCAACGGCTTCCAGGCCCTGGTCAAGCTGGGTCTGGCGCCCTACGGCGAGATTGTGGACTGCGGAGAGCAGGACCCCACCCTGACCTTTAACGTCATCGGGCGGCACCAGTCCAGAATCGTTCGCACCCGCATTGTCTCCAACCGCTCCCCCTGGCTGGCCCGGGTGAAGCCCGGCGAGATTTACGCCGTTCCTGTCTCCCATGGCGAAGGGCGGTTCCTCTGCCCGCCGGACCTGCTGCAAAAACTGGCGGACAACGGCCAGATTGCCACCCAGTACGCGGACCTCAACGGCTGTCCTTCCATGGCCCCGGATTTCAACCCCAACGGCTCTGTCTGGGCGGTGGAGGGCATCACCTCCCCCGACGGGCGGGTCTTCGGCAAGATGGGCCACGCCGAACGGGTGGGCCCCGGCCTGTACCGGAATGTTCCCGGCGATTATGACCTGGGCCTGTTCCAGTCGGCCAGGGACTATTTCAGCCTGTGAGCCCGGACCCCCTGACGGCAGGCACTCCACGAAAAAGCCAGGACCTTTTCAGGTCCTGGCTTTTGTCCGCAGATTACAGTTTTTTCTCGTAGCAGTTCAGTATCTCGTGGATGTAGCCCTGGAAAAAGAACTCCGTGGCCCCGGCCAGCCGGTAGCCGAGGGAGGGATACAGGCGGTTTGCGGGGACGTTGCCCTCCCAGGTGTCCAGACGGATGACAGTTTTACCCTGGGCTCTGGCGGTCTCCTCACAGAAGGCCACCATCTGCTTGGCATACCCCCTGCCGGACCGGGCGGGATGGATGCAGAGGGTGTGGATGACGCCCACCTGGTCCGCCTCCGCCGGAATGGACCAGGGAATCCGGTCGTACTCCGGCAGCTGCTGGCCATTGAGATTCACCACGCCCCAGAGAGCGCCGTCCTCCTCTCCCACATAAAGCGTCCCGGCGTCCAGTGCCTGCCGTGCATCCCCTGTTGTAGGGTAGCTCCCCCGAAGCCAGTTGGTGTAGACGGGGCCCTGGTCCTCCCGGTCGAAAATGGCCTCGTAGATTTCGCCGATCTGTGTCAAATCAGCAGCTTCAGCAAGTCGAAACATAATGGTACCTCTTTCTCTTCCGGGGGAGGAATCCCCCGGACCCCCTCTTTTTAGTACCGCGTTTTGGTCAGGTGTTTGCGGATGTCTGGAGCACGCGGCTGGGACTCCGGAGCGTCTTTTTAGTTACGCGTTTCAGTCAGGCGCTCACGGATATCTGGAGCACGCGGTTAGGACTCCGGAGTGTCTAGGGAAGACGGTCCCCTTTTTTTAGTTCTGTGTTTTGGCTGGGCGCTCAGTGTCCGGCGGGGTCCTTGGGCTCTTCGCCGTCCGCTTTTTTCTTGCCGCTGTCCCCGGCTTCGGCCGGGTCCTCCGGCGCACCGGCCTCGTCCTTCTCCAGAAGATCCGCCGGGGGCTCAATCTTCTGAGAAATCATGTGGACCTTTTGGGCCGGGGCCTCAATCTCCGCCGGGCGGGTGGAGGCATAGGGGTTTTCCACCTGCTCCGGGTCCCGGCCCTCGATAATGGCCACCATCTCGCCGCCGGTGATGGTCTCCTTTTCCAGCAGGTAGGCCACCACCTTGTCCATGTCCTCCCGGCAGCTCTTGATAATCTCCACAGCGCTGGCATAGCACTCGTCCAGCAGTACCTTCACCGCCTTGTCCATGGCGGCGGCGGTGTCCTGGGCGCAGTCCATGCCATAGCCCCCGTCCAGGTACTGGTTCCGCCGGGAGGCCAGAGCCATCATGCCGAATTCCTCGCTCATGCCGAACATGGCCACCATGTTCCGGGCTACGTTGGTGGCGTCCTGAATGTCCTGGGAGGCCCCGTTGGTCATGGTGTCCATCACCACCTCCTCAGCGGCCCGCCCGCCCATGGAGACGGTGATTTTTGCCATCAGCTCGTCTTTGGTGCGCAGCTCGGTCTTGTCCTCCTCGGGCATCAGCAGCGTGTAGCCCAGGGAGCCCTGCGTGTGGGGAACAATGGTGATTTTCTGCACCGGTTCGGTGTTCTTCTGCTTATAGGCCACCATGGCGTGGCCCACCTCGTGATAGGCCACCAGTTTTTTCTCGAATTCCGTCAGGACGCTGCCCTTCTTCTCCGTGCCGGCGATGACCAGCTCGAAGGCGGCCAGCATGTCTTCCTGCGTCACCAGCTTCCGGCCCTTCCGGACGGCCCGGAGGGCGGCCTCGTTGACCAGATTGGCAAGGTCCGCGCCTACGCAGCCGGCAGTGGCCAGGGCGACCTTTTTGAGGTTCACGTCCTCCGCCAGCTTGATGTTCCGGGTGTGAACCTGGAGGGTGGCGATGCGGCCCGCCAGATTGGGCCGGTCGATGGTGATGCGCCGGTCAAAGCGGCCGGGACGCAGCAGAGCCTGGTCCAGCACCTCCGGGCGGTTGGTGGCCGCCAGAAGGATGACGCCCTTGGTGGGGTCGAAGCCGTCCATCTCCGCCAGCAGCTGGTTCAGGGTCTGTTCCCGCTCGTCGTTGCCGCCCATGCGGTTGTCCCGGGATTTGCCGATGGTGTCGATCTCGTCGATGAAGACGATGCAGGGGGCCACCTTGCTGGCCTCCTTGAAGAGGTCCCGGACCCGGGACGCGCCCACGCCCACGAACATCTCCACAAAGTCGGAACCGGAGATGGAGAAGAAGGGCACGCTGGCCTCTCCGGCCACGGCCTTGGCCAGCAGGGTTTTGCCGGTGCCCGGAGGGCCCACCAGCAGAGCGCCCTTGGGGAGCTTGGCGCCGATTTCCGTGTACTTCCCGGGATTGTGGAGGAAGTCGATGATTTCCGTCAGGGATTCCTTGGCCTCGTCCTGACCGGCCACGTCCTTGAAGGTGACGCCGGTGGATTTTTCCATATAGACCTTGGCGTTGGACTTGCCCACGCCGCCGATGCCGCCCATGCCCCCCATGCCTTTCTTTGCCATCCAGCTCATGCCGAAGGACAACACCAGCATAATGACCAGGAAGGGCAGCAGGTTGATGAGGAACAGCAGAATGGGGCTGATGGGAGCCCGATAGTCCTCGTTGACCCGGACGCCCTGCTCCAGCAGCATGTCCACCGTGGCGTCGTTGGACTGAATCTGAACGGTGAAGAGCTCCAGAGTGACCCGCTGCTCCTGGCCCAGGATGTCCTGATAGACATAGCCGTCAAAGCCGGGGTCCGTTTCGGTTTTCTCGACGATGGTCCGGGTGTAGACAACACCCTGGGGGTCGGTGTAGGTTTTGCCCTCCTTCAGCGTAATCAGGAGGATGGCCTCGTCGGTGTCGAAGTCCACCGCATCCACATCGCCGCTTTCCACCATATCCAGGAACTGGCTGTATTCCATCTCGACGGAGGAAGCCCGGTGCCCGGCGCTGGTCATGTAGTTGGTGGCGTAGCTGACGACGGCGGTCAGCAGCAGGGCCCAGCAGATCAGGTGAATAAAGCCCCGCCAGTTGTTGTTGGTGTTTTTGCCGTCTCCCGGCTTGTTGTTTTTATTGTTTTGGTCCATTTATGGAAGACTCCTTTCAGAGAAACGCGAAATGAGCAGAGAATAGCCGCCGCGGCTGATAAACAAGCGAAGCATCTGTTCCCCGGGGGACGCCGCCAGGGGGCAGAGCCCTGTAAAGAAAGAGATGCGCGGTCAACTCAGGAACCCGTACGCGTCCCTGATGACCGTGAAACGGCCCTGCGGCTGCCTCATGGTCAGGCCCCGGCGCGGTTCGCGCGCCGCAGGCCGTTGCCCGCCTCAAAAAATGTCTGCCGGTTTTCAGGTGTTTTGACCAGTATAGTGCAGTATAACACAGAAACCCGGCGGTCACAAGGACAAGCGGCTCTTTTTTCATGAAATTTCTGTAAATAAACCCTGACAGCCCCAGAGAAGCGTCCCATGAAGTCCGCCCCCTGCACCTCATCCGCCTGATGAAATACGTTTCCGGCTCCGGGGCTCCGCGGGCATCCTGTGCAAATTCCCACTTTATTGTCCCGCCGCTTTATGGTATACTGTTCCATGTATTCGACCAAATAACCGACAGAGAGGGAACCGACCATGATGGAAGACTGGAAGACGAGAAACGAAGAGGCCGACGGCGTTATTGAGGGCCGCAACGCGGTGATCGAGGCCCTGCGGGCCGGGACCGCCATTGACAAGATTTATCTCCAGAAGGGAGAGACGGACAAGACCCTGGGCCACATCGCCGCCAAGGCCCGGGCGGCCGGCACGGTGGTGGTGGAGGCGGACCGGCGGAAGCTGGACGCCATGAGCCGCACCCATGCCCATCAGGGCGTCATCGCCCTGGCGGCGGTGCGGGCCTATGCCTCGGTGGAGGAGATTCTCCGGTCGGCGGCGGACAGGGGGGAGCCTCCCCTGATTGTGGTCTGCGACGAGCTCAGCGACCCCCACAACCTGGGGGCGGTGATCCGGACGGCGGAGTGCGCCGGAGCCCATGGAGTGGTGATTCCCAAGCGGCGCAGCGCCGGACTGACGGCGGTGGTGGCCAAGACCTCCGCCGGGGCGGTGGCCCATGTGCCGGTGGCCCGGGTGCCGAACCTGCCCGCCCTGCTGGAGGAGCTGAAAAAACAGGGCCTTTGGGTTTTCGGCACGGCGGCGGACGGAGCCACCCGGCTCTATGACGCCGATTTGAAGGGCCCCGCCGCCATTGTCATCGGCAGCGAGGGGGAGGGCATGGGCCGTCTGGTGCGGGAGCACTGCGACGTGCTGGTGAGCATTCCCATGCGGGGGAAGCTGAATTCCCTGAACGCCTCGGCGGCGGCGGCCATTCTCCTGTATGAGGCGGTCCGCCAGCGGATGGAATGAAAAGCGAGGGGGAGACATGGCGGAAGAGCACAGCATCAAAAATCTGGATCATACCCTGACCCATACCGACGTGCCCGCCTCGGACGAGGAGTTTTCCCTGGAGGAGATTCTGGCGGAGTACGGCGGGAGTCTGGAACAGCAGCTGCTGCGCCAGGCGGAATCGGCAGCGGAACCCAAAGAGGCGGAATCTCCGGAGGAAGCGCCGGAGCCCAAACAGGCGGAGCCTCCGAAGGAAGCGGAACCCACAACGGCAGAGTCTCCGAAAGAAACGCCGCCGGAACCCCGGCAGGCAGAGCCTCCAAAGGAAACGCCGGAGACTCCGAAGGAGGCAGAACCCAAAGAGAAGGAGCCTCTTGAGGAAACACCGCCGGAGGCCGGGGAAACGGACATTACGCTTGAGCAGATTCTGCTGGAGGCCGCCCGGATGAGGGAGGAAGCCCCGCCGGAAGCCGAAACGGAGAGAGCGCCGGAGGTCAAAAGGGCAGAGCTTTTCAGGGAGACGCCGCCGGAGGTCAAAACGGCAGAGCCTCCGGAGAAAGCGCCGTCGAAGGCCAAAACGACAGAACTTCCGGAGAAATCGCCGCCGGAAGCCAAAACGGCAGAATCTCCAGAGAAGGCGCCGCCGAAACACAGAACGGAAGAACCTCCAGAGAAGGCACCGCCGAAGGCGGGAGCAAAAAAGGTGCCGGAGACGGGAGCCGGGACGCCGGCGGTTTCCCGGGAGGATGCGGATGTGCTGCGGGAACCCCTGTCCGCTCGGTCCATCTCCATTGAGGAGATGGTGAACAGCACCGTGGAGGCGGTGATGGAGGAGCAGGCGGAGGAGCCCATCCTGTCCCCGCGCCGGGGCCTGTTCTCCCGGAGGCGGATGGAGGACACGGAGGAGCTGCCGGGCCCGCCGGAGCCGGAACCGGAGTATGTGCCGGAGCCCATCGGTCCGGAGCCGGACCTGCGGGACGTGGCCCAGGACTGCCGGGAGCGGTATCTGTCCCGTAAAAAGTCCCTGCTGCCGCCGCTGCTGGCGGCGCTGCCGCCCACGGCGGCGCTGCTGGCGGAGCGGAGGGGGCTGACGGTGCCCCTCTGGTCCGGGGACCCCCATTTTCAGAGCCTGGCGCTGCTGGCCTGCCTGGGCGTAACGGCGCTGCTGTGCCGGTATGTGTTTTTGAAGGCGGCGGTGATGCTGGCCCGGCGGCGCTGCGTCAGCGAGCTGCTGATTGCCGTTTCCGTTCTGGCGGCGGCGGCGGACTGCGTGGTCCGCCTGCGGCTGGAGGAGCGGAGCGCCGTGATGCCCTACGCCGCCATTCCCTGCCTGGCCCTGGTGTTCGCCCAGTGGGGCGTCCGGAGGGAGAGCCGGGGGGATTACGACATGTTCCGCACCGCCGCCATGGACGACGAGCCGCCCTATCTGGTGACGGACACCCAGAGGGGTGCCTGCAAGCAGCGGGGCTCCGTCCCCGGCTTCTATACCACGGCGGCCCGGGACAACGCGGCGGTGCTGTGGCAGACGGCGCTGCTGCCGGTGTTCGGCACGGCGGCCTTTGTGTTCGCGGGGCTCAGCTCCTTCGGTCAGGGGCGGAAGGCGGACTTCTTCCTGAATCTGTCCGCCATCTTATCCGCGGCGGGCACCTTCTCCCTGGCCCTGTGCTGGCCCCTGCCCTGGTCCAGGCTGGCCGGGCATCTGCAAAAGTCCGGGTCCGCCGTGGCGGGCTGGTCCGGAGCCCAGAAAATCAGCCGGAAACGCTGCATGATTGTGACGGACAGCGACCTCTTCCCGCCGGGCACCATCCAGCTCAAGGCCCACAGGCTCTATGGCGAGGAGCTGGGCAGGGCCGCCTCCCTCGCCGCCTCCGTGGCCAGGGCCGCCGGATGCGGACTGGAGCGGTTTTTTGACGGCCTGCTCCGGGCTGAGGGCGGGTCCTATGAGGAAGTGGAGGATTTCAGCTTTTACGAGGAAGGCGGGTATTCCGGCATGATCCGCGGGGAATCTGTGCTGATGGGCACCGGACCCTTCCTGCGGAAAATGGGCGTCCGGATGCCCGGAGACGTGAATCTGCGGACCGGCGTCTTTCTGGCGGTGGACAAGACCCTGGCTGCCGTATTCGCTGTGAAGTATAACCCGTCGGACAATGTGGATTTCGCGTTGAATATGATGCGCCGCAGCCGCATTCTGCCCATTCTGGCCTCCCGGGACCCCAACATCACCCCGGCCCTGCTCCGGCGGAAGTTCAGCAGAGGCGTCCGGCTGGAGTACCCGGACCTGTCGGAGCGGGTGGCCCTCAGCGAGGCGGAGAACGACCGGGATCTGCCCCGCGCCCTGCTGCTCCGGGAGGGCCTTCTGCCCTATGCCGAGACGGTGGCGGGGAGCCTGCGGCTGTGCAGGGCCGTCCGCTGGGCGGCGGCGCTGTCCCTGCTGGGGAGCTGGGCGGGGACCCTGCTGAGCTTCTACCTGGTGTCCCTGGGGGCCTATGACCTGCTGAATCCCCTGGCCCTGGAGATGTTTCTGCTGCTGTGGACCCTGCCGGTGCTGCTGGTGTCGGACTGGTCGGGGCGGTACTGACCGGCGGCGGGACGCGGAGAAGAGGGAACAGACGCCCCGGGCGGCCGGACAGAGGCAGGGGCTTCGGCCGTGCCGGAAGCCGGACAGGATACATGAAAAGGCCCCCTTCCCGTGCGGGAAGGGGGCCTTTTGCGGCAACGGGGAAGCGCCGGCATCAGACGGAGAACAGCAGCTGGCTGTACACGGGCATGGGCCAGTACTCGGCGGCGGTGAGAACCTCCAGAGCGTCCACGGAGGTCCGGGCATTGGCCATGTGGGGGACCAGAACGTCGTGGCAGTAGCGCATGGCCGCCTCCAGCCCGGCGGGCAGCTCCTCCAGGTCCGAGGTCAGGACGCGGCACTCCTCCATCAGATCGTCGGTGATTTTGGCCACGCCTTTGGCGGTGTTGACCTCATAGGCGCAGGGGACGTCCATGCGCTTTTTGCTGTCTGCCCGGGTGCAGAGGTCGGCGGCGTACCGGGAGACGGCGGGGAGAATGTCGTGGCGGATCATGTCAATCATGGTGCTGGCCTCAATTTTCAGGACATTGACATAGTTTTCCACATGGATTTCGTACCGGGCCTGAATCTCCTCCTTGATGTAGATGCCGTGCCTGACGAAAAGGTCCACGTTCTTGGGGGCGACATAGGCCGGCAGGGCGTCGGCGGCGGATTTGAGGTTGCTCAGACCCCGCTGCTCCGCCTCGGCAATCCAGGCCCCGTCATATCCGTTGCCGTTGAAAATGATGCGCTGATGCTGGGTGAAGACCCGGCGGATCAGCTTTTGCAGGTCGCTCTGGAAGTCGGTGGACTGCTCCAGCTCGTCGGCAAACTGCTTCAGCTCCTCAGCCATGATGGTGTTCAGGGCGATGTTGGGCCCGGAGATGGACTGAGAGGAGCCCAGCATCCGGAACTCAAATTTGTTGCCGGTGAAGGCCATGGGGGAGGTCCGGTTCCGGTCCGTGGTGTCCTGGCGGATGGCGGGGAGGACGTCCACACCGATTTCCAGGGTCTTCTTGCTGGCGTCGGTGTACTCGGTGCCCTGGATGATGGACTCCACCACGGCGTTCAGCTCGTCTCCCAGGAAGATGGAGATGACGGCGGGAGGGGCCTCCTGGGCGCCCAGACGGTGGTCGTTTCCGGCGGTGGCCACGGTGGTGCGGAGAAAGTCCTGATATTCGTCCACACCTTTGACAAAGGCCGCCAGGAACAGCAGGAACTGGGCGTTCTGGCTGGGGGTGGAGCCGGGGCGGAAAAGGTTTTTGCCGGTGTCGGTGCCCAGGGACCAGTTGTTGTGCTTGCCGGAGCCGTTGACGCCGGCAAAGGGCTTTTCATGGAGCAGGCAAACCAGGTCGTGGCGGTCCGCCACCTTCTTCATGACCTCCATGACCAGCTGATTCTGGTCACAGGCGGTGTTGGCGTCGGTGTAGATGGAGGCCATTTCGTGCTGGGAGGGGGCCACCTCGTTGTGCTTGGTCTTGGAGGGGACCCCCAGGGACCAGAGGGTTTCATCCAGGTCCTTCATAAAGGCGGCTACACGGGGCTTGATGGCTCCATAGTAGTGGTCGTCCAGCTCCTGGCCTCTGGGGGGCTTTGCGCCGAAGAGGGTCCGGCCCGCCATGCGCAGATCCTTCCGCCGGGCATAGAGCTGCTTGTCGATGAGGAAGTACTCCTGTTCGGGGCCCACCTGGGCAATGACCCGGCGGGTCTGGGTGTCACCGAAGAGGCGGAGAATCCGAATGGCCTGACGGCTCATTTCGTCCAGGGACCGCAGCAGGGGGGTCTTCTTGTCCAGGGCGTGGCCGGAATAGGAACAGAAAATGGTGGGGATGCAGAGGGTGCCCTCCTTCAAAAAGGCGAAGGATGTGGGGTCCCAGGCGGTGTAGCCCCGGGCCTCGAAGGTGGCCCGGAGACCGCCGGAGGGGAAGGAGGAGGCGTCCGACTCACCCCGGACCAGCTCCTTGCCGGAGAACTCCATCATGATTCTGCCGCCGCCGATGGGGTTGATGAAGCTGTCGTGTTTTTCGGCGGTGACGCCGGTCATGGGCTGGAACCAGTGGGTGAAGTGGGTGGCTCCCTTTTCCACGGCCCACTGCTTCATGGCCTCGGCAATCTCGTTGGCGGTGGAGATGTCCAGGCTGGTGCCCTCGGTGACGCATTTTTTCCATGCGCCGTAGGAGGCGGGGGGGATCATCATGGGGATCTGGGTGGCGTATGTACTGGCATCATACCACTGGAAATC
>NZ_CANTJS010000063.1 GCF_947654275.1 uncultured Oscillibacter sp.
TGTCTCCTGAATCCCTCGGATATTTGTACTATTCTTGAAAATTGATTTCCCTGTCCCTGCGGCCCAACAGTTGACAACTCCGCCGGAAATGGGATACAATATCAGGACACGATTTCCGCGCCGGGGCGCGAACAACATACGAAAAGGATTGAGGCTTTATGGCACAGGATAAAAGACAGGTAGACGCCATCACCGCACGGGACGCGGACTTTGCCCAGTGGTATACCGACGTCTGCAAAAAGGCGGAGCTCATTGACTATACCTCCGTCAAGGGCATGTTTATCTACCGGCCCTATGGCTATGCCATCTGGGAAAACATTCAGGCGGAGCTGGACCGCCGCTTCAAGGAGGCGGGACACGAAAACGTGTACCTCCCCGTTCTGATTCCCGAATCCCTGCTCCAGAAGGAAAAGGACCACGTGGAGGGCTTCGCCCCGGAATGCGCCTGGATTACCATGGGCGGCAACGAGAAGCTGGAGGACCGGCTCTGTGTCCGCCCCACCAGCGAAACCCTCTTCTGCGAGCACTACGCCAACATTATTCACTCCTGGCGGGATCTGCCCAAGCTCTATAACCAGTGGTGCAGCGTGCTCCGCTGGGAGAAGACCAGCCGCCCCTTCCTCCGCCACCGGGAATTTTTGTGGCAGGAGGGCCACACCATGCACGCCACCGAGGAAGAGGCCCGGGAGGAGACCATGCGGATGCTGAACATCTATGCCGATTTCATGGAGAACTTCCTGGCCATGCCCGTCATCCGGGGCCGGAAGACGGACAAGGAGAAATTCAAGGGCGCCGAGGAGACCTATACAGTGGAGTGCATGATGCACGACCGCAAGGCCCTCCAGGCCGGCACCAGCCACTATTTCGGAGACGGTTTCGCCCGGGCCTTTGAGATTACCTATACCGGAAAGGACAACCAGCTCCACCACCCCCATCAGACCAGCTGGGGCGTGTCCACCCGGATGATCGGCGGCATCATCATGACCCACGGCGACGACAACGGCCTGGTTCTGCCTCCCCGCGTCGCCCCCATTCAGGCCGTCGTCCTGCCCATCGCCCAGCACAAGCCCGGCGTTCTGGACGCCGCCGCGGCCCTCCGGGACCGGCTGAAAACCGCCGGCATCCGGGCCAGGATGGACGACTCCGACAATACCCCCGGCTGGAAGTTTGCCGAGTACGAGATGAAGGGCGTGCCCCTGCGGGTGGAGATCGGCCCCAAGGATATGGAAAAAGAGCAGTGCGTCATTGCCCGGCGGGACACCGGCGAAAAGGTCTTCGTGCCTCTGGCCCGTCTGGAGGAGACGGTGAAGGAGCTGCTGGACGCGGTTCACGACAATATGTATGCCCAGGCGCTGAAGAACCGGGAGGACAACACCTTTGACATCCGGACCCCCGAGGAGGCCAGGGCCATTGCCGGAGGGAAGGGCGGCTTCCTGCGGTCCAAGTGGTGCGGCTCTCTGGAATGCGAGCTGGCCATGAAGGAGCAGGCCGGGGTCTCCTCCCGCTGCATGCCCCTCCAACAGAGCGGCCAGGAGGGCGTATGCCCTGTGTGCGGAAAGAAGTGCGCCACGGACATCTATTGGGGCGTCGCCTATTGATTTCAGGCCGGGACTGGGGGTGCGAAGGCTCCCCCGGTCCCGAAATCCCTGAAAACAGAGGGTTTTTTCGCGGAAACCCCTTGCGTTTTTCCGTTCGCTGTGATATATTGCTTATATTAGAGTATGCTGGTAGTGTAAGGTGAGGGAGTGGGCCGCGGGTCCGCTCTTTTTGTTGGTTCCATTCCCATAGAACGGGGCCGGCAAAAAGAGCGTCGTTTTTTGACGCGTCGGATTGTCGAACAGCGAAGGGATTAAAAACGAAAGCCCCCTCCTGCTTCCTTTCCGGGATTTTTCAAAATTCTATAAGGTTTCTATTGGAGAAAATATGAGCATGAAGAAAATCACCGAACTCACCGCCGAGCTGGCGGCCCCCGCCATTGCCCAGGCCGGCTGCACCCTCTGGGATGTGGAATATGTGAAGGAGGGCGGCGTCTGGTATCTCCGGGTCCTGCTGGACAAGGAGGGCGGCGTGGACATCCTGGACTGTGAGGCCGTGTCCCGGACTCTCTCGGACCTGCTGGACGAGGCGGACCCCATCGAGGGCAGCTATACCCTGGAGGTGGGCTCCGCCGGAGCGGAACGGGCGCTGAAGCGGCCCGGGGACTTTGCGCAGTTCATGGGCAGCCCCGTTCTGGTAAAGCTCTACCGCAGCCTGGACGGGCAGAAGGAGATTCCCGGCGTGCTGACGGGCTATGACGGGGAAAGCGGCGCCGTCACTGTGGAGGCCGGGGGCGTCTCCCGGACCTTTGAGAAGAAGGACACGGCTCTGGTCCGCCTGCGGGTGGAGTTCTGAGGGGCTTTGACCGGAGGCGCGGACCGGAACAGGCCGCCCGGCGGAACCGGCGGCCCCCATATCCCTGGCTGTGTTTTCCGGCGCTTTCCGGCATCTGGGGCCCCGGGGGAAGAGACTGAGAGACTATGATGTATAAACGGTTCAAATAGATCATGTAATATCTGTAATAAGGAGAATCGGCAGAAATGAGAGGTAAAAAGCAGAAGGAGCCCGCCGGGATGAATCCTGCGGAGATCTTCGCCGCGCTGGAGATGCTGGAACAGGAACGGGGCATTTCCAAGTCCTTTATGATGCAGAAGATCGTCCACGCCATCACCACGGCCTATCAGCGGGACCACAAGGACGTGGAGGAGGAAAACATCATCGTGGAGGTGGACGAGGAGCGGAAGGATCTGCGGATGTTCGTCCAAAAGGTCATTGTGGACGAGGAGGACTATGTGGACCCCGCCAACGAGATGCCCCTTGAGGAGGCCAGGACCCTTTCCGGCCGCTATCAGATAGGGGACACCGTGCGCATTCCCGTGGACAGAATGGAGTTCGGCCGCATCGCGGCGGGCAACGGCAAGCAGGTTATCATTCAGGGCCTGCGGGAGGCCGAGCGGGGCATGGTGTACGACGAGTTCAACTCCAAGCAGCATGAGATTCTCACCGGAGTCGTCACCCGCATTGATCCCCGGAACGGAGCGGTGTCCCTGCGGATTGGCACCGGCACGGAGTCCACCGAAGCGCTGCTGCTTCCCGGTGAGCAGGTTCCCGACGAGACCCTGGAGGAGGGCATGCACATCAAGGTCTACGTGGTGGACGTGCGCCTTTCCAACCGGGGGGCGCAGGTGCTGATTTCCCGGACCCACCCGGGTCTTGTGAAGCGGCTGTTCGAGCTGGAGGTCCCCGAGATTTTCGACGGCACCGTAGAGGTAAAGGCCATTGCCCGGGAGGCCGGCAGCCGGACGAAAATGGCGGTCTGGTCCAACGACGAGAACGTGGACCCCATCGGCGCCTGCGTGGGCCCCAGGGGCCAGCGGGTGGCCGGCATCGTGGAAGAGCTCCGGGGGGAGAAAATCGACATCATCAAATACAGCGAGGACCCCGCCGCCTTCATCGCCGCCGCCCTGGCGCCCGCCGACGTGGTGGAGGTCCGGATGGAGGAGGGCGGCAAGGCCTGCCGCTGTGTGGTGCCCGACGATCAGCTGTCCCTTGCCATCGGCAAGGAGGGCCAGAACGCCCGTCTGGCCGCCCGGCTTACCGGCTATAAAATCGACATCAAGCCGGAGCACTATGAGGAGCCGGAGGAGGAAGAGGACGCTCCGGAGGAGGCCAGCGGGGAAATCCCGGAGGAAGCCGCCGGAACGGAGACGGCCCCCGGCGGGAGCGAGGAGTAATCGGGAATGAGGAGCGGGAGAGGGCTTCCGGCCCGTTTTCGGCTCCGGCATGCTGAAAATTCCTGATGTACAATACCCAAGGGATGGAGAAAGGTGGTCTGAAAGGTGCCCAAGGTGAAGAAAACGCCCCAGCGTCAGTGCGTGGGCTGCCGGGAGATGAAGGACAAGAAAAGCCTGCTGCGGGTGGTCCGGTCCCCCGAGGGGGCGGTCAGTCTGGATTTTACCGGCAAGAAGCCCGGCCGGGGGGCCTATGTCTGCCCGGACGCGGCCTGCCTGAAAAAGGCCCGGAAATCCAGGGCTCTGGAACGGGCCTTTGAGACTGCCATTCCCGACGAGGTATACAACGCCATGGAGGCGGAACTGGGAGGCGCGACATGAGCGGCGGGAATATTCTCTCCCTGCTGGGGCTGGCCCTCCGGGGCGGGCGGCTGGCGGCGGGAGACGAGTCCACGGCCCTGGCGGCCCAGGGCGGAAAGGCCCGGCTGATTCTGCTGGCCTCCGACGCAGGGGAAAAGACCCTCCGCCGGGGGGCGCATCTGGCGGAGGAGGGCAATTGCCTCATCCTGACCCTTCCCTTCTCCAAGACGGAGCTGGGAGGCGCTTTGGGCCGGAGCAGCGCCGCCATTCTGGCGCTGACGGATCTGGGCCTGGCCAACGCCCTGGCGCAGAAGCTGGCGGCCCTGGACCAGGAGCGCTACGGTGAGACTGCCCAGCGGATGGAACTGAAGCTGCGCAGGGCCCAGGAGCGGAAAACCGCCCCCCGACGTCAGCCTCCGGCTCCGGAGCGGCGGGAACCCCGTCCCGGCGGCGGAAAACGCCCGGCAGACGGCGGAAAAAGATTTTCGGACGGCGGGAAGCGTTCGGCGGACGGCGGAAAGAGACCCACGAACGGCGGGAAGCGTTCGGCGGACGGCGCAAAAAAACCATCAAGCGGCGGAAGAAGCTCGTTAAACAGCACAAAAAAACCTTCGAGCGGCGGAAGGAGATCGTCAGACAACACTAAAAAGCCGGGCCGGCAGGCGGGACCGCCGGGAGGCGGCGAGAGAGGCCGGAAGGCGCAAAGAAGCCAGGGAGCGCAAAAAAGCCAGGGAGCGCAAAAAAGGCAGGGAGCGCAAAAAAGCCGGGAGGCGCAAAAAGGCCGGCCCGGCGGGACGGAACGCCGGTTCCGCCATCCGGGCAGCGGAGGCGCGAAGCCCCTGGGCGGCAAAGGGCCGTCCGGCGGAGCGAAACCGCGCGGCGGAGGAAGCTGAAGTGGTTCCGCAGGTTTGTGTTTGGCCCGCAGAAAAGCGCACCGGCTTTGTCTGCGTTTTCATAGAAGGGCCCCGCGGCGGAGGCGCGGCGGGGCGAAACAAGAGTTCCGGGCGGCGTTCCCCGTGTCGGGGGCGCGCCGGCGGAACGGCAACAAAAACCACTCCTGAGTCCGTCTGAAAGGCGGCGAAACGGATTCGCCGTTTTTCAAACGGGCTTCCGGAGAGGAAACGAACGAGGTGTTTTGATTGGCTATTGAAAAATACAGAGTCCATGAGGTGGCAAAGGATTTCGGCGTTCCCACCAAAACGATTATGGAGATTTTGACAAAGTACGCGTCCCAGCCGAAGAACCATATGCAGGTGCTGACGGACCGGGAGCTCTCCATCATCTTCGACTGTCTGACCCAGCGCCATCCCGTGTCCGACATTCAGGTGATTTTCAAGGATACCTACCAGGAGGCCCCCAAGGCCCCGGAGGCTCCCGTCCAGGAGCCTGTCCAGCAGAAGCCTGCCCAGCCGGCCGGCCAGCAGCCCAGGCGTCAGGGCGGGCAGCCCGCCAAACAGCCCCAGCAGCCTGTCAGGCAGCCCCAGCAGCCCCCCAGGCAGCAGGGGAGCCAGACGCCCCAGCAGGGCGGTCCAAACGCGCAGGGCGGACAGAGCGGACAAGGCGGACAAAAACCTGCCAGCCGGGTTCCCCAGAAGAAAATCGTGGACACCCGGAAGGGCGGCGACGTGAACCTGGCCAAGTACGACGAGCGGCTGGAGACCCTGGGCGGCCAGCAGGGCGAGCGGATGCAGCGCCAGCAGCGCAGCGGCCGGGAGAAGGTGCGCACCAACCAGCAGCGCCGGGGCGGACCGGGCTTCTCCAACAAGCGGCGGCAGGACGAGGCGGAGAAAATGCGCCGGCTCCAGCTGGAAATTGCCAAGAAGGCCCCGGTGAAGGTCCAGATTCCCGACGAGATTTCCGTGGGCGAGCTGGCCAGCCGGATGAAGAAAACCGGCGCGGAGGTGGTCAAGTGCCTGATGAAGAACGGCATCATGGCCTCCCTGCCCCAGATGATTGACTTTGACACCGCCGCCTTCGTGGCCGAGGAAATGGGCTGCAAGGTGGAAAAAGAGGTCGTCGTCACCATTGAGGAAAAACTCATCGACGTATCCGAGGACAAGGCGGAGGACCTGGTTTCCCGGGCCCCCGTGGTGGTGGTCATGGGCCACGTGGACCACGGCAAGACCTCCCTGCTGGACACCATCCGGAATACCTCCGTGGCCTCCGGAGAGGCCGGCGGCATCACCCAGCACATCGGCGCCTATCAGGTCCAGGTCAAGGGCAAGCCCATCACCTTCCTGGATACTCCGGGCCACGAGGCCTTTACCTCCATGCGGGCCCGGGGCGCCATGGTGACGGACATCGCCATCCTGATGGTGGCGGCGGACGACGGCATCATGCCCCAGACCATCGAATCCATCAGCCACGCGAAAGCGGCCAATATCCCCATCGTGGTGGCGGTGAACAAAATCGACAAGGAAAACGCCAACCCGGACAAGGTGATGCAGCAGCTCACGGAGCACGGCCTGGTCCCCGAGGACTGGGGCGGCGAGACCATCTGCTGCAAAATTTCCGCCAAGAAAAACATCGGTATTGACACCCTTCTGGAGATGGTGACCCTCACCGCTGAAATGGCGGAGCTGAAGGCCAACCCCAACCGGGCGGGCCAGGGCACCGTCATCGAGGCCCGTCTGGACAAGGGCCGGGGCCCGGTGGCCACGCTGCTGGTCCAGAACGGCACCCTGAAGCAGGGCGACATCATCATCGCCGGCACCGCCGTGGGCCGCATCCGCACCATGCTGAACTACAAGGGCGAGCGCCTCTCCGAGGCGGGACCCTCCGTGCCCGTGGAGGTGGCGGGCCTCAGCGAGGCTCCCACCGCCGGGTCTCCCTTCTTCGCCGTCACCGACGAGCGCATGGCCCGGACCCTGGTGGAGCAGCGCAAGGCCGAGGAGCGGGCCAGGGCCGCCGCGCCGGTGCAGAAGGTCTCCCTTGAAAACCTCTTCGACCAGATTCAGGCCGGTGAGCGGAAGGAGCTGGCCCTGATTGTCAAGGCCGACGTTCAGGGCAGCGTGGAGGCGGTGAAGGCCTCCCTGGAAAAGCTCAGCAACGAGGAGGTCAACGTCCGGGTCATCCACGGCGGCGTGGGCGCGGTAAACGAGTCCGACGTCATGCTGGCCTCTTCCTCCAACGCCATCATCGTGGGCTTCAACGTCCGGCCCGACGCGGCGGCCCGGGACGGCGCGGCGCGGCAGAACGTCGACATGCGGATGTACCGCGTCATCTATGACTGCATCGACGAAATCACCGCCGCCATGAAGGGTATGCTGGCCCCCAAATTCCGGGAAGCCCTGCTGGGCCACGCGGAGGTCCGGCAGACCTACAAGGTTTCCGGCGTGGGCACCGTGGCGGGCTGCTACGTCCAGGACGGCAAAATTGTCCGGAACTGCTCCATCCGCCTGGTCCGGGACGGCATCGTGATTCACGAGGGCGTACTGGGTTCCCTCCAGCGGTTCAAGGACGCCGCCAAGGAGGTGGCCAGCGGCTACGAGTGCGGCCTGACCATCGAGAAGTTCAACGATATCAAGGAAGGCGATATCGTGGAGGGCTACACCATGGAGGAAATTCCCCGTTAAGCGCAGGACAGGGGCGGCGGCGGTGCCGCCGCCCCTGTTCTGTTTATCCCGATAAGCGGGAGTGAATATTTTTTCTAAGTTTGGAATTTCCCTGCGCTGACGTGCGGGGTGGTCAGCAGCTGACATGTCAGCTGGTTCATTCCACCCCCCATTCTCTCTCTTTCTTAGTGAAGAAAGAGAAAGAACGGGCCGTGGACGGTCCAAGAGAGAGAAAGACGTCCGCGCAAGAGCTCTCCAGCCTCAAATACGAAAGTAAATGCCCGCGGCGCGGTGCAAGCGGGAGTTTGGCGGTCACCGAAAGGACTTCCCTCCTCTTTTCACTGCCGTTTGTGCAGGCCAAATGAAGAATCTTGCACGTCTACCAGCTTAACGAGAAAATGCCGTTATTTCCGGTAGACTGTCAAAAAGTTTTACCGTCCTCAAAAGAAGCTAGAGATTTTTCTCTTTATATGGAAAGGACACAACTATGGCTTCAAATCGAATCAACCGCATCAACGAGGAGATTCAGCGGGAGCTGTCGGACCTGTTCCGCCAGCTGAAGGACCCCCGGGTCTCCCAGGTGGGCATGGTCTCCATCACCCGGGTGGACACCACCAACGACCTGCGCTATGCCCGGGTCTATGTCAGCGCCCTGAACAAGGACCAGGAGAAGGACGTGCTCAAGGGGCTGAAATCCGCCGCCGGTTTTCTCCGCCGGGAGCTGGGCCATGCCCTTCAGCTCCGCTATACGCCGGAGCTTCAGTTCCTGGGCGACGACTCCATTTCCCATGGCGCTCATATTCTGGAGCTGCTGCGGGAGGACGAGCGGAGGAACGCCCCCAAAACGGAGGAGGAATGAACATGCTCACCGTGAACCAGGCCGCCGAATTGCTGCGGTCCTTTGACAATGTGCTGATTCTCACCCACGTCCGGCCCGACGGGGATACCATCGGCTCTGCCGCCGGGCTCTGCGCCGGACTTCGGTCCCTTCTGGGAAAGACGGCCTACCTGCTGCCCAATCCGGAGCTGACGGAGTCCACCGCCCCCTATGCCCTGCCCTATCACGCCCCCGACGGCTTCACGCCGGAGCGGGTGGTCTCTGTGGACATCGCATCCCTGTCCCTGCTGCCGGAGAACGCCAGGGCTTACGCCGGGCGGATTGACCTGGCCATTGACCATCACCCCTCCTTCGAGGGCTTTGGCAAAGAGAAATGCGTCCGGCCCGAGGCCGCCGCCTGCGGGGAGATTGTTTTTGATATTCTGGAGTCCCTGGGCTGCACCGCAATTCCGGCAGAGGCCGCCCTGCCCCTCTATGTGGCGATCTCCACCGACACGGGCTGCTTTGCCTATAACAACACCACCGCCTCTACCCACGCCGCAGCCGCCGCGCTGATGGGGACCGGCATTGACGTCCGGGGGGTGAACAAGGTGTTCTTCCGCACCAAGACCCGGAAGCGCCTCCAGCTGGAGGCCGCCATGATGGACGGCTGCGAGTTTCACGACAAAGGCCGGACGGCCCTCCTCTCCGTGCCCCTGTCCCTGATGGAGCGGGTCGGGGCCAGCGCCTATGACGCCGAGGACCTCTCCGCCTTCGGCCCCCAGATTGAGGGGGTGGACTGCGCCGTGACCCTCCGGGAGCTGCGGCCCGACGTCTGGAAGCTCTCTCTGCGCACCGGCCCCCGGGTCAACGCCACGAAGGTCTGCGCCCTCTTCGGCGGCGGCGGCCACGCGGCGGCGGCGGGATGCACCATTGAGGGGACCCTGTCTCAGATCAAGGAACGGATTTTAAGTGGAATTGCCCAGATTGTACCGGATTTTTCGAGCAATTAGGAATGAGGAGTGAGGAATTAGGAATTGCCTCCGGTGCAAAAAATTCCTGATTCCTCATTCCTAACTCCTCATTAAAGGAGAACATATGTCAAACGGCATTTTGATTATAGACAAGCCGGAGGGCTGGACCAGCATGGACGTCTGCGCCAAAATCCGGGGCATCCTCCGCGAGAAGCGGGTGGGTCACGGCGGCACTCTGGACCCCATGGCCACCGGCGTTCTGCCGGTGTTTGTGGGCCGGGCCACCCGGGCTGTGGAGTTTGCTGCCGATTCCGAAAAGGAGTATATCGCCGGGTTATTGCTGGGAGTTGTCACAAACACCCAGGACACCAGCGGCGAGGTGCTGGAGGAACGGCCCGTCCATGTGTCTCAGGAGGAGCTGGAGGCTGTTCTGAACCGCTTCCGGGGCCCCATTGAGCAGATACCCCCCATGTATTCCGCCATCAAGATCAACGGCAAAAAGCTCTATGAGCTGGCCCGGAAAGGCAAAGAGGTGGAGCGGAAGCCCCGCCCCGTCACCATCCACCGTCTGGAGGCCACCCGGGGCGGCTTTTACTGGAACGACAGGGCGGCGAAGCCGGAGCATCCCAACCTCTTTTTTCTCCGGGTCCGGTGCTCCAAGGGGACCTATGTCCGGACCCTGTGCCACGACATCGGTCAGGCCCTGGGCTGCGGGGGCTGCATGAGCTCCCTCCGGCGGACGCTGGCGGCGGGCTATACCCTGGCGGAGGCTGTGACTCTGGAGCAGGTCCAGGAACAGGGCGAGGCTCTTCTGCGGCCTCTGGACAGTCTTTTTCAGCAGTATCCGGCTTTGACGGTCCGGTCCCCGGGGCAGGAAAAGCGGGTCCGCTGCGGCAATTCCATCACCCTCCCCGGGACCGCAGACGGTACCTATCGGATTTACGGGCAGGCCGGGGAATTCCTGTGCCTGTCCCAGGCCAGGGACGGGACGCTGACCTCGGTCAAGAACTTTTTTTAATCGGGAGAGGAGGGCCGGATATGGGCCATCCCTGGGAGGAAATTTCTCTGGCGGATTACGAGGCCCACATGGCCCTGGACTCCGTCCGGCAGCTTCAGACCCTGCGGCGGATGATGGGGGACCAGCTGGAGGCCGCCCCTGCCGGCACGGTGATGATTCTGGGGGTGGCCGGCGGCAACGGGCTGGACCTGATTGAGCCGGGCCGGTTCCGGAGGGTGTACGGCGTGGACGTGAACGCCGCCTATCTGGCGGAGACCGGCCGCAGGTATCCGGCGCTGTCGGGCACGCTGGAGTGCCTGCGGGCAGACCTGACAAAGGACTGGAACCGCCTGCCGGAGGCGGACCTGGTGATCGCCAATCTGATTGTGGAGTACATCGGATACCCGTGCCTGCTGGACGTGCTCCGGCAGGTGCGGCCCCGGTATGTATCCTGCGTGCTCCAGCGGAACCCTACGGAGGCCTGGGTGTCGGATTCCCCCTACCTCCACGCCTTCGACGGCCTGGAGGCCGTCCATCATACCGTGGAGCCACGGGGTCTGGAGGCCGCCCTGGCCGCCGGAGGCTGGCGGTTGGTCCGGAGAGAGGAATGTCCCCTGCCCGGCGGAAAGAGTCTGGTCCGGCTGGATTTCATACCCTTGTCACCGGCGGCGCAGCAGCAGGGACGCTGACCCCGGTCAAAAACTTATTTAAGGAAAATTCCCAATGCGGATGTACGGATTTCTCAAAACCCCTCTGCGGCGAACCGGCAGGAACTGGTGTATAAGGTTATGCTCCACGAAACCCGGCGGGAGGGCGTATTCGCCTATCTTTACACCGGCCCGGAGGCCCTGTTCTGTTCCTTTGACTGCCACTATTCCACCCTGGAAGACGCGCTGGAGGACTGGGCCGGAGAAGTGGAGGGCTTGACAGAGCTGGGGGACCCTCTGCCGGGGTGTCAGCATGATTGTCCCCTGCCGGTCCGGGTCAAGGGCCGGGACCGGGGCGCGTCCCAGTGGGGACAGTACGAGATTCTGGAAAACGGGGAATGGAAGGATTTTACACCATGAGCAGTCAAACAAAACGGGTCATTGCCCTGGGCTTTTTCGACGGGGTGCATCTGGGTCACGCCGCCCTCCTTCGCCGGACGGCGGAGGAAGCGGAGAAACGGGGCTGCACCCCCGCCGTCTTCACCTTTGACCGCCCGCCCAAGGAGGTGGTTACCGGGGTGCCCTGCCCCCTGATTAACTCCCCCGAGGACCGGCGGGAGCTGGTGCGGCGGCTGTACGGCATCCGGGACGTCATCATGGCCCCCTTTGACCGGGAGATGATGACCACCGGCTGGGAGGACTTTGTGGAAAAGCTGCTGGTGGGCCGCTGGCACGCCGTCCATCTGGTGGCGGGCCATGACCACCGCTTCGGCCACAGGAACCAGGGCACGCCGGAGCTGCTGGCGGAGAAGTGCCGGGCGCTGGGCCTGGGCTGCGACATCATCCCCCAGGTGTCCATCGGCGGCGTCACCGTCAGCTCCACCTACATCCGCCGCCTGGTGGAGATGGGGCAGGTGGACCGGGCGGCCCGTTTCCTGGGCCATCCCCACACACTCACCGGCGCGGTGCGCCATGGCCGGGGCCTGGGGACCTCCCTCATGTTCCCCACGGCCAATCTGGTCATCCCTCCCCATGTGCTGATCCCGGCCTATGGCGTCTATGTCACCCGGGTCTTCTTCACCGATGGGGAGAGCCGTCCCGCCGTCACCAACGTGGGCACCCGGCCCACTGTGAACAGCGGCACGGATGTCACCGTGGAGGCCTGCATCCTGGATTTCGAGGGGGACCTCTACGGCCAGACCCTTCGGCTGGAGTTCCACCAGCATCTCCGGGACGAGATCCGTTTTGACTCCCTGGAGGCCCTCCGGGCCCGGATTGCCGCCGACGCCGAGACCACCCGGCGGTATTTCGAGCCGCTTCCGTAAAGCGGCGACGGCGGAAAAGCGCCTCAAAGATCATACCCGGCACAAAAAATCACAAAAAATCACAAAAAAAGCAGACGCAAACAGCGTCTGCCTTTTTCTTATCCCAGTGCCGCAATCATCCAGAGCAGGCCCGTGGCCCCCGCTCCCATCAGGGTATAGACCGCCGGATTCAGGTCCCCCCAAAGGCGGCTGAACCGGCCCCGGCCTCCGCCGCCGTAGTTCCGGGCCACCTGCCTGGCCTCGTCCACCAGCTGCCGGGCGCTGACGCCCTCCCCGGCGGCGTCGCTGCGGAGAATAAAGATTGCCTGCTCAAAAAAACGCTGGTCGGGAGAATCCACCACCACGACCCTTCTGGAAATGCCTTTCACCATCTGCATGAACCTCCTGTGTATGATGCTTCCAGTTTTCCGCACAGGTGGGAAATTTATACGGCGGAGGGGGAAATCCCCCTCCGCCGAAGCCGGTTTATAAAAGAGAAGCGCGCCGCCGGTTTTTTGATGAGCTCATGGAGCGCCGGCGGGATTCAGATGGATGGTGATGTGCTTGACGTCTGAGAACTGCGCCTCCACATCGTCGTGAATGCGCTCCGCAATGGCATGGGCCTCCCGGAGGGGCAGATCGCCGTCGACCTGAAGCTCCATGTCGATATAGGTCCTGTTTCCGAACATCCGGGAGTGAAGCACATCCACCTGTACCACATCCTCCTGGGCGGCGATATAGGCGGCCAGAGCCTTTTCGTAGGCCTCGCCCCGGGAGGTGTCCAGCATTTTCACAAGGGCGTCCTTCAGAATGTCATAGGAGACCTTCAGGATAAACAGGCAGATGACGACGCTGGCGATGCAGTCCATAATGGGGAACCCCAGCATGGCCCCCGCGATGCCGGCCAGGGAGCCCACGGAGGAAAAGGCGTCCGACCGGTGGTGCCACGCGTCGGCCATAAAGGCCGGGGAGTTCAGTATTTTGGCATAGTGACGGGTGTACCAGTACATGGCTTCTTTGGAGACAATGGAAATCACGGCGGCTGCCAGGGCGATCATGCTGGGAACGGCCAGCGTTTCATAGCTGCCCGCCAGAATCTTTTCCAGGCCCGCCTTGCCGATGCCCAGTCCGGTAACCAGCAGAATGGCGCCCAGCAGCAGCGAGGCAACGCACTCGAACCGCTCGTGACCGTAGGGGTGCCTGGGGTCTGCCGCCTTTTTGGACATGCGGACGCCGAGGCAGGCAATCAAGGTGGCGAAGACGTCGGAAAGGGAGTGAACCGCGTCGGACACCATGGCCCCGGAATGGCCCGCGATTCCGGCAAAGAGCTTGAAGGCAGACAGGGCCACATTCCCCACGATTCCCACCGTCGAGATGCGCCGGATCATGGCGTTTTCCCTGATTTCCGCTTTGGATGGGACGCTTTTGATTGGATTTTCTTTGTTGGCTGTCATAAGGATAATCCTCCTGTCCTGCCGCGGAGGCGGCAGTGATGATTACTCTTAATGGCACCGGCTTGAGATGAATTGTTCCCAAATGTGTAAAAAAACGCATCTGTGGAACATACAACTGTCCCACAGACGCGCTGTTCGCAATCTGCTGCCGCCCTTCGGCGGCCCGGCCCCATGACCCCGAGGTCATCGCCTGCTCAGTTTGTACTGTTGATCTCGCATTCCATACAGAATGTAATGCAGTGCAAAGAGTTATTTTATTATAGCGTAGCGTATGCGGTTTGTCAAGATTCTATGCCGGCGGGGCAGGGAAATCAATTTTCAAGAATAGTACAAATATCCGAGGGATTCAGGAG
>NZ_CANTJS010000064.1 GCF_947654275.1 uncultured Oscillibacter sp.
AAACCAGTATCCGCAAAATCATTCGCCAGTATAAAGACGGGAAAACATGGTCTGTCCCTTATGAAACTAAAGCAGGGACTAAACGTGTTCGCCCTGTTAAAATCGCAGACTGCAAGCGTGGCGAAGCGAGTGACATTATTTATCAGAGAAAGAAATTTAGCTGGAAAACCACTATCAGACAACGGCTCAATGCCAGAGTTTGTGAATTATGTGGGTGTAAAGAAGCCGATTTGTATGAAGTTCACGTTATACGGAACTTAAACGAGTTGGGTAATTCTGATTGGGAAACCGTGATGAAAAAGAAGCGGAGAAAAACGCTTGTTGTTTGCAGCAAGTGCCATGAAAGAATACACAGACACTAATCAATACGTCAATTACTAATGGGGAGCCGGATACTTCGAGAGGAGTAAGTCCGGTTCCGAGGGAGGGTGTAGGAAACCTGCCGCCAGCGGCGGCAAGGCGCCTTTACCCTACCCTACGACCTGCTGGCCTCCCGCGAGATCGAAAATATCTTTGAAAACAGCGATTTCCTCTACCTGCTCAATCAGGCGGGCGGCGACAGGCAAATCCTTGCCAAACAGCTCAATATCTCTCCTCACCAGCTTTCGTATGTGACGAACAGCAACGCCGGTGAGGGGCTTTTGTTTTATGGGAATGTGATTATCCCCTTCGTGGACCACTTTCCCAAGGACACCGAACTCTACCGCATTATGACCACCCGCTTGGAAGATTTGGCGGGTCAGGACTGACAGGAGGTGAAGGCCCGATATGGATTTGGAAAAGGTTCCAGCATTTCAAGAGTTATTGAAGCTGCTGAACGAAAACGGCAGGGAGGACCAGGCACGAGGCTTGTCCCTTTTAGCATGGTATCTGGATGGCATGGAACATCAGCTTGACTCCGTTCTGGAAGAATTACAGAGCGTAAAGTCGGAACTCGCCCAAGTGACAGAACAGCAGTCCACCAAGCCTTTCCTTGTAAAAATGGTGGAGACGCTGGAGGGAAAAGTGGAGCAGGCACGAGATCGGCTGGTAATATTCCAGAACAGGATCATGGAGTGTACGAAAAATGCGGTAGACCGCTTCAAAGACACTGGGGTGTCGGCGTTGGATAGAGCCATTGCCGCTATGGGCGTCAAAAAGGGTCTGGAGCACCTGGAGGAAGGGCTGAAAAACTCTCTTGTCAGTCTGGCGGATACCCTTGCGAAAGCGGAAGAAATGGGGACTCAACTGCGCAAAGGATTTCGGAATATCGCCAATGCGGGCCGCATTGCCGCCAATAAGGAGTTAGACCGCGATCCCAAAATTGAGGAAGGCCGCTTTCAATCGGCTATCTTGGCCCCTATGCGTACCGTCCAAAGGGTGCTGGGCGATATGCGTAATAGCACCCTCGCCGCTATCGGTGGTCTGGAAAGTCTCGAACTGTCGGCAGAGGCCGCACGGGAGGCCCAGGCGGAACGGGCAGCGCAGAAACCGGGTAAGCGTCTGGAGAAAAAGCCCTCTATCCGTCAGGCGCTCCAGAAAAATCAGGCTGAGATTGCCACCAAGTCCGTCCCCGCCCCGGATCAGGTGAAGAAACAGGAGGCCGCTCTATGAGAGGGCGGGAGTTTCGGGCGCGGGATAAAAAAGTCCAGAAGCTGGGCCGGGATGGGCTGGTGGAACAGAACAAGGCCACCGGCGAGGAACGCCGGGTCAGCCAGCGGACGGCGGATATATCCTTTGGCCCGGAGCGCAAGCCAGACCAGCAGTTGGGACGGCAGACTTCCAAACGGTCCAAGAAACGCTCTGTCAGGTCTGAATTGCAGACGTTAAAACCGGATATGGGCCAGACCGCGCCCCCTGCGGGGGGCGTAGAACCTGCGGAGGGCTTGGAGAAACCGCTGGGACCCCATACGGAGGAAGGCGCCACGGAATCAAACGAGACTCCTGTTATCCGGGATACACGGAGCGGCCCTGCCCCGCCTGCCTCTGACCACCCAATACCCAAGCGGCGGCGGGAAGGTCAGCGGCATACCGGCGGTCTTTCGCCGGGACCCGCCAACAGTCAGGAACCACGGCAGCGGGGACGGTTGCGCTCTGAGGCCGAGGACGCCCCCGCTCCCACTGGCGGAACACCAGAGAAATGCCAGGGGCGTCCTTCGCTCCCGGTGGATAAAACAGGCCAAGCGCGGCCTGAAGATGCCAGCGGTTCAGACGAACACAGCAAACCCCCGGACACAAAGGCGGAGCCGCCCCCGCGGGAGCGGCTTCATTTTGAGGACGCATCCACGCCGGAAGATGGTAGCGAATTGCCTCGCCGCCAGCAGAAACGGTATGAAAAGGCAGAACGGCGCGTTGAACAGGCGGGCCGGAAGCTGGAAAAGGCCCAAGAGAAAATACCCGCCAAACGCCGCGCACATCTGGAGAAGCAGTATGACAGTGCAAGCGGCAAGGTACGCCGCTGCTTACGGTTTGAGAAGGAGCCGGTTCCAGAAAACGCAAAACCCGCCCTCCCCAAGCAGGTTGGCGGTGCGGTGGTACGGACGGCGCAGACGGCGGCGGTGCTGAAAGCCCACCAAAAACTGCGGGAAGCGGAACGGGATAACACCGGCGTGGAGGCGGCGCACAAGGTCGAGTTTATGGCGGAGCGCGGCACGGGCCGTTTTCTGCGCTGGAATAAAAACCGTCTGCACTCCAAGCCCTACCGGGCTGTGCGTCAGGCGCAGAGCCGCCTGCAAACAGAGCAGACCCGGCTTGCGTGGCAGACTGCCCTTCGGGATCACCCTGAGTTACAGCGGAAAAACGCATTGTCCAAGTGGTATCAAAAGCAGAAAATCAAGCGGAAATACGCACAGGCGGCGCGGGAGGCCCAAAAGACCGCCCAGCAGACGCAAAATGTCCTGACCACCACCGGTAAGATCGTCCGGGCCGTGGCGCAGACGGTATCGGCGCACAGAACGGCGCTGGTTTTTATCGCGCTGCTGGCGTTGGTTATTATGCTGTTTTCCACGGGCCTTTCCTCTTGTACGGCTATGCTCTCCGGCCTCCAATCCACCTATATTTCTGCTGCCTATCTGGCGAATGAGCAGGATATTTGCAACTCTGATCTCTATTACACCGAGTTGGAAACGGATTTGCAGATCGACATTAACGATACCGAAACCAATCATCCCGGCTATGACGAATACCGCTACAACATCGGGGAGATCAGCCATAACCCCTATGTGCTGATGGGCTACCTCTCCGCCGCCTATGACGCCTTTACCTTTGAACAGGTAAAGCCGGAGATTGAACGGCTGTTTGGACAGCAGTACACCCTCACCAGAACGCCGATCACCGAAATCCGCTATGACGAAAACGAGGAACCGTATGAGTGGACAGTCCTGCAAACGACCCTGACCGTGCGCCCGCTCTCCCAAGTGGTGGCCGCAAACCTGACCCCCGGCGGCCAGACAGACCGCTACGGCGTGTATATGCAGACCTTCGGCAACCGGCAGGCATACGGAAATCCCTTTGACTTCCCATGGCTGGGCTATGTGTCCAGCGGCTACGGCTACCGGGTGCATCCCATTGACGGCGGGAAAAATCTGCACCGGGGCGTGGACATTGCTGTGGCTCAGGGAACGCCGATCAAGGCCATCCATGACGGGAAAGTGATTTCTGCCGGGGACGCTGGCAGCTACGGCCTGTGCGTGGTGATCGAGGACGATAATGGGTATCAATCCCGATACGCCCACTGTTCCAGCCTCTCCGTGACTGCTGGGCAGGAGGTCAAGCGCGGGGACGTGATCGCCGCCGTAGGCAGCACTGGCAGCAGCACGGGGCCGCACCTCCATCTGGAGGCCATGCTGAACGGCGAGTATCTGAACCCCTACTACTTTGTGGACACCGGCGATGATGGCACGGGCGGCGCGATCCCCGGCGCACCGGGCGGCGTGGAGATACCCGCCTACCCTGGGGAGCCGGTAACGGATGAAACCTATGCCGCTATGTTGACGGAAGCGCAGAAGTACCTCGGTTATCCCTATGTTTGGGGCGGCAGTTCCCCCTCTACCTCCTTTGATTGCTCTGGCTTTGTAAGCTGGGTGGTCAATCACAGCGGCTGGAACTATGGGCGGCTGGGAGCGCAGGGGCTTTATAACATTTGTACGCCCGTGTCTGCGGCAAATGTCCGGCCCGGCGACCTGGTGTTCTTCTGGCACACCTATGACGCGCCGAACCCCAACGGCGTGACCCATGTGGGCATCTATGTGGGCAACGGGCAGATGATCCATTGCGGCGACCCGATTTCTTACGCAAATATCAATACGAACTACTGGACACAGCACTTTTATTCCTTCGGCAGAATGCCAGCGCAATAGCAAAAACAATGTAGGAGGCGATAATAAACATTGTCTGAGAAAAAACAGCTTACATTAGGTTCTTTGTTTGACGGCATAGGGGGCTTTCCCTATGCCGCCTCTTTTTATGGAATCCGCCCCCTGTGGGCCAGCGAGATCGTCCCGGAGTGCGCAGCCGTTACCAAGCGGCACTTCCCGGACATGGCTCACCTGGGGGACATTACCCGGCTTCACGGCGGCAAAATCCCGCCTGTGGATATTCTCACCTTTGGAAGTCCCTGCCAGGGGTTGAGTTTGGCTGGCCGCCGTTTGGGGCTGGCCGATGAGCGCAGCGGCCTCTTTACGGAGGCCATCAGAATCATTCGTGAAATGCAGGAGGCGACACATGGAAAATACCCACAATTCGCAATCTTCGAGAACGTCCCCGGCGCTCTGTCGTCCAATGGACGGCGTGACTATCAAGCCGTGCTTGAGGCGTTCACAGGCGCCAAAGTTCCAATGCCTGAATCTGGACGATGGACCAACGCCGGAATGGCGCGAGGGCGAGGCGTTGATCTCGCTTGGATCATATACGATGCCCAGCACTTTGGGACTGCCCAGCGGCGGCGCCGCCTGTTTCTTGTCGCAGATTTTAGAGGAAAACGCGCCGGAGAAATACTCTTTGTCCCCAAAAGCCTGCGCGGGTATTTTGAGGCGGGCGGAACGCCGCGGCAAGGAATTACCGCCTTTACTGAAAGCGGCGCTGGAGCAGCAGGCGCGGTCATAGAAATCCTCAACGATCAGGGCGGCGATTCCATGACGGTGGAGCGCGGGGGGCTTTCCCCCACCCTCCGCAGCCAGACCCACGGCAATCTGCCCATTGTGGCGGCTGGCTTTGACCTCCAGCAGATTACCAGCAAAACCAACCGTTCCTCACTGAAACCCGTCCAGCCCACCCTCTGCGGCACGGGCAATCCCCATGTAATCATCCGCCCTGTGTGCATGGCCACCGGGCAGGCCAACGCCGCCATTTTGGACGATCAGTCGCCTACCCTGACCGCCGCCCATGAGCGGCCCCTTCTGATCCACCCCCAGCTTGCCGGGACGCTATGCGCCTCCGGCGCTGGCCTCTCCAGACCGGCGGGCATGGGGAGCGAACTGGATTTCTGTATCGTCAGCGCGGGCTTCAAGCACAAGGCCAGCGCCGCGTCGGGGAGCATCGGCTACCAGGAGGAAACCGCCCCAACGCTGGTTGCCGGACAGGAGAGCGGGGTGCTGAAAGCCTATGTGATCGGCGCTTACTATTCCGGGGGGATGCTGTCGGACAATCCGCACAGCGGCATCTATGAGGCGGAAACCTCCCGGACGCTGGATTTGAACGGGGGCAACCCCTGTTGTCAGCAGGGCGGGACGGTCATTGTCGAGGTTCCCGGCGGCGAGGCGCCTATGGAGGTCGCCGCTGTTGACTGCCGCAACCACCGGGAAAACCCTGAGATCAGCGGTACGCTGCAAGCCAAGAGCAAATCGGGCGGCTATTCGCTGAACTATCAAAACCCCGTCCGTATCGGCTGCCATGTGCGCCGCCTGACCCCCACCGAAGCCGAGAGGTTGATGGGGTTCCCGGATTTTTGGACGGCATACGGCTGTGACGGCAAGGAAATCAGCGACAGTAAACGGTATTCCATGCTCGGCAACAGCATCGCCGTCCCCTGCGTTGCCTATATCATGCAGGGCATTACCGATGTGCTGAAAAAGGACGGTGCGCTGTGAGAGTGGCCCTTTGTGACGTGGACGGCCATCGGTGGCCCAACCTGTGCCTGATGAAACTCTCCGCCTACCATAAGGCGCGGGGAGATATTGTGGAGTGGTGGACGCCGGAGGGCCGCTATGACCTCGTTTACAAAAGCCGGGTCTTTACGGATTTGTACTCCAAGGACACCATCATCGTGGACAATGCCGATCAGGTGATTTGCGGCGGAACCGGCTACGGCCTGGACAACCGCCTCCCGGACGTGGTGGAACACACCTATCCCGATTACAGCATCTATCCAGAGTTTCAGTCCACCGCCTACGGCTTTCTGAGCCGGGGATGCCCAAGAGCGTGTGGTTTCTGCATCGTGAGTAAGAAGGAAGGTCGCGGGTCTGTGGCTGTGGCCGACCTTGCGGAGTTCTGGAACGGGCAGAAGGAAATCAAACTGCTGGACGCCAACCTTCTGGCCTGCCCCGACCACGAGCGGCTTCTGCGCCAGCTTGCGGAGAGCCATGCGTGGGTGGACTTCACCCAAGGCTTGGATGTGCGCCTGATTACCCCGGACAACGCCGCACTTTTGAACCAGGTCAAGACAAAGGCGGTTCACTTTGCCTGGGATGACCCCAATGACGATTTAATACCCTGCTTTCGGCGCTTTCTGGAGCTGACCAAAATTCGGGATAAGCGGCGGCGCACAGTCTATGTGCTGACCAACTATGGCAGTACCCATGAGCAGGATTTGTACCGGGTGGAAACCCTGCGGGCTATGGGTTATACGCCCTATGTCATGATTTACAACCGGCCCAGTGCCCCAAAGATCACGCTTCAACTCCAGAGGTGGGTGAACAACAAGCGCATTTTTTACACGGTAAGCCGGTTTGAGGACTACATTGACGGAAGGAGGAAATCATCGTGACCAAAATCGAAAAACTCAAAATCGAGTTGGAACGGGCAAAGAAAAAGTCCAGCGAGTGGCAGGCCAGGGTGCGGGATATTGAGAAGCAGATCACCGATTGTGAGAACATGGAGATTTTGCAGACCGTCCGCGGTATCGCCGCTTCCCCGGAGGAACTTCGCGGACTTTTGGATATGCTGCGGGCATCGAAAGAGCCGCCCCAGGCAGGCCCCGATAACAACAATATCTGATAGGAGGTATTCAACATGAAAGCAAAAGCACCCAAACGGCCCATTCTTCCGCTGCTGCTGTGCATAGCCCTGTGTCTGGGGCTGTCCCTGCTGCTGTCTGGCAGGGCCTTTGCCTTTGACGGTTCCGGTGAAGTTTCTACTTCCGGCGTTACCGTGGAGATCGCGCCGCCCACTGGCTATGCCGCCAAGAGCGCCGAGGTGGGGTTTACTATTACGGACACCGCCGGGAGCGGCTTTGCCTCGGCAAAGGTCAAGCTGGGGCTGGACGGCGAATGGCGGGACGTGACGGATGCTCTGGAACAGTGGGAGAGCCGCTATACCGGGCGGGTCACGATCACCGACAACTGCGCCGTCACCGTGAAAGTGACCGGGTACGATGGTAAGGTCTATGAGAAGATGTGCTACATCAACTGCTTTGAGCATGGGACGCAGATCGTCCAGCCCAGCGGAACGCAGGACAATCCCTGCAACGGGCAGGCCCCCTCCAACACGCCCGCTGGCACGACGACAGGCGGCGGCAGCGGCGCCGCTGATGTTACTCCAACTCCGCCCGCTTCCTCGTCCAATGACCCGGACAGCCAGCCGGACACGACGCCCCGCAACCCCACGGCGCTGACGCCGGACGGTCAGGGAACGGTCATGGACAATGTGACAGACGAGGACGGCAAGGAGTTCTTCACCTTCACCACCCCCAGCGAAAACACTTTCTATCTGGTCATTGACAGGCAGCGGGACAGTAAGAATGTCTATTTTCTGAACGCCGTCACTGAGAATGACCTGATGGCGCTGGCGGAGAAGAATGGGGACAACTCCGGCACATCGGCAGTCCCTGATCCTGCCCCAGTCTGTATCTGTAAGGACAAGTGCGAGGCGGGGGCCGTCAATACCGCCTGCCCGGTCTGTATCCTCTCCATGAATAACTGCGCAGGTACGGCCCCCGCTCCCGCGGAACCCGAAAAGCCGGAGCAGCCAAAGGAGGGCAGTAACGCCGGGACAATCGTGATCGTTCTGCTGGCAATGTTGGCCGTGGGCGGCGCGGGCTGGTACTTCAAAATCTATAAGCCCAAGCACGATATGACCGATGCCGAGGATTTTGACGAGCTGACAGGCGGCGGGGATGAGCAGATGGTCAACGAGGACGAGGAACCGGAGGCACGGACACGCCAGGAACCGAAGGAGCCGGAGGAACCGGACTATCCGGTTTACTACGATGATGAGCCGGAAGAACCGGATGAATATTAAGGAGGCATTATGCGGCTTGTGATTGCGGAAAAGCCTTCCGTCGCTATGAATCTGGCGAAGGTGCTGGGGGCGGGAGCGCGGCGGGACGGCTATACCGAGGGCGGCGGCTGGCTGGTGAGCTGGTGCGTGGGGCATCTGGTGGACCTTGCCAACGCCGACGCCTATGACCCCCGCTATTCCAAATGGGCCTATGAGGATTTGCCCATTATCCCCCGCCAGTGGCAGTACGGCGTACTGCCGAACACAAAAAAGCAGTTTGACACGCTGGCAGAACTGATGAAGCGGCCTGATGTGGAATCCTTGGTGTGCGCCACCGATGCGGGGCGCGAGGGGGAACTGATCTTCCGGCTGGTCTATCAGAGGGCCGGGTGTACCAAGCCCGTCCAACGGCTGTGGATTTCCTCCATGGAGGAATCCGCGATACGCAGGGGCTTTGACACCCTTGCGGACAGCGCCAGCTATGACAACCTCTATGCGGCGGCGCTGTGCCGCTCTCAGGCGGATTGGCTGGTGGGCATCAATGCCACCCGGCTTTTTACTACGCTCTATCAGGGCCGGACGCTGAATGTGGGCCGGGTGCTGACCCCCACGCTGGCACTTCTGGTGGAGCGGGAGGAAGCGATTACCGGCTTCAAACGGACGAAGTTCTACACGGTGGAACTGGACTGCGGGGACTTCCGGGCAGTCAGTGATCGGTTTTCCAAAAAGACGGACGCGGATAAGCTGCGTATGGCCTGTGACGGCGGGAGCGCCGTTGTGCGGTCTGTGGAGCGAAAGGAAAAGAGCGAACGCCCCCCGAAGCTCTACGACCTGACCACCCTCCAGCGGGAGGCCAACCGCCTGTTTGACTATACCGCCCAGCAGACCCTCGACTATGTTCAGCTCCTTTATGAGAAAAAGCTGGCGACCTATCCCCGGACGGACAGCCGCTATTTGACCTCTGACATGGTGGAAAAGGTTCCTGATCTGTGTGCTGTGGCGGCGGGGGTGCTGGGCCTCTCCGGGGAATACCCCGCCAACGCCGCCCAGGTGGTGAACGACGCCAAGGTGAGCGACCACCATGCCCTTCTGCCCACGGTGGAGGCGGGACGGGCCGACCTCGCCACCCTTCCCACAGGAGAGCGGAATATTCTTCAAATGATCGCCGTCCGTCTGCTGTGCGCCGTGGGCGAGGCCCATACTTACACCGAGAGCGCCGCCGTACTGGAGTGCGGCGGCGCTCCCTTTACTGCCAAGGGCCGGACAACACTGGCGCAGGGCTGGAAAGCGGTGGAGAGTGCGTATCTTACTACGCTGAAACGAAAGCCGAAACAGGAGGAACAGGCCCCGCCGCTCCCGGAACTGTCCGAGGGGCAGCGGTTTGACAGTGCTGCCGCCGCGCTCCATGAGGGCGCTACGGCCCCGCCTGCCCGGTTCACCGAGGACACTTTGCTTGCGGCTATGGAACACGCCAGCGCCGAGGATTTTGCCAAGCTGGAGGATGTGGAGCGGGTCGGGCTGGGTACTCCCGCCACCCGTGCCGGGATGATTGAGCGTCTGGTGCGCTCCGGCTTTGCGGAACGGCAGAAGAAGCGCCTTGTCCCTACACAAAAGGGTATGGAGTTGATTCATGTCATGCCTGACCAACTGAAATCCGCCAAGCTGACCGCCCAATGGGAGGAAAAGCTGGGCGAGGTGGAGCGGGGCCAGCTTGCCCCCTCCGAATTTATGGCCGGGATTGCGGAAATGCTGACGGGCCTTGTAAAAGCCTATGCCGGGACGCAGGCGGCCTCCGCCGCTCTGTCCGGCACCGGCCGGACAGGTGTAGGCGTATGTCCCCGCTGCGGGAAAAACGTGGTGGAGGGTAAAAAGAGTTTTTTCTGTGAGGGCTACCATGACACCCCCTCCTGCGGCTTCGCCATGTGGAAGAATGACCGCTTCTTTACCGGCAAGCGGAAGGAACTGACCCAAAAAATCGCCGCCGCCCTGCTGAAAAATGGGCGCGTCAAGGTCACGGGCCTGTTCTCCGAAAAGAAGGGCGTGTTATATGACGCCACCATTGTACTGGATGATGATGGCGGAAAATATGTCCACTACAAGCTGGAATTTAACAATAAACCAAGGAAAGGAACGTGAGAATGAATCAAAGCATTGACAAATTTGACCGCCGCTTGAAACAGCTTCTCTCTGTCAGCGGCGTAGAGCGCGGGGAACTGGCCCGTCACCTGGGCGTGTCCGTCCCCACCGTGAGCCGTTGGCTCAACGGTATCAGCACCCCTAACGTGTACCAGTTCCGGGAGATTGCCCACTTTTTTGGGATGCCTTATGACTGGTTTCTGGAGGATGGGGACGGAATCCCCGACACCGAGGGGCTGGCGGCAAAGCTGGGGCTGTCCCCGGAAACGGTGGAGGCCCTTCTGGAGCTGGCCGCTTCGGAGAGCGAGGAAGTGCTGACGGCGGTGGATGATGCCGTCTGCGCTGTGATTGCCGCCATCAATGGCGTGTATGACGATCTCCTGCGAGTTGCTGAAGAATCCGTGAGAAAGACCGCGCCCAGCGAAATGGAGGGGTGAAGCAATGCGCGATGTGGAAAAAGTCATTGAGGGGCTGAAACAGGAAACCATCCGTGAAATCACAAAGAAGGATGCCCGCCCGGAAGCGCAGTTGGCATGGTATTGGACTTATATCGGTTCTCTTGACATGGCACAGCAGTTAGGGCTAATCAATGACGCACGCCGTCAGGAACTTTATCGGGAAGTGGATCGGTTTAAGCCCAAATATAAGGTGCAGGCTGCCCAGGAAGCAAAACCGAACCACTTAGCGGCTGTAGAAATGGGCGCGGAGGGCAACTATAATCAGATCGACGGCGTTATCAACAACGAGGCCCCCAAGCCCTCCCTGCGGGAAACTTTGCGGCAGTATCAGGAGGAAACCGGGAAATCTCAGGGCGGGGATGTTCCTCCGGGTTCCAGCCGGGACCCGGAACGGTGACGCCCATGAAACTAACCAGCATTGAGAAAGAAACGATTATCAATTTCAATGAGGCAGAGCGCACGGCGAGTATCTACACCCACAATGAGGCGTTGAAACGTCAGCTTCTGGAGCTGTGCCAGACCCACCCGGAGCAGGTGTGCCAGACTGCCGCCAACGGCTGGGGCGGGCTGACCTTTGAACTGCCCAAGAAGTGGCTGAAGGTATCGCCGCCCCGCAAGCCTACCCCGGCGCAGTTGGAAGTGCTGGCCCGGATGACCCAAAAGCGGCTGGGGAGATAGGCGGCGCTCCCGCCCCTTGCCCATACTGGCCCGCTGTGGTAGAATATCCCCGTCAGGGGGGTGAAGCTGTTGTTTGAGGAAGCCATGCCAGTAAAGGAAACCACACTGGAAGGGATGCCGCCAGCGGCAGCACCGAAACAGCGTCCAAAAAAGAAGAAGAAAAAGAAGGATAAATACGCAAACACGCCAAAGTGGGCAAAGCAGGGAAATAAGAAAGCCCGCCATGATGCGCGTATCCGTTTGGCAAGGCAATGGCTTTCCACCTACAAAGGGACCGGAAAGCATATCGTCCAAGCCTACCGTCAACAATTCAAAGTCGATGTTACAGTTGCCCTCAATGACCTGGACGAGATTGGAGCATTAACGCCAGAACAGTTGACTATAAAGCGGCAGGCCGAAGTGATCCGGCAGGAACATTTGCGCCGGGAGAAAGAGGAAAAGGAACTGCAAGACTTTTATGACCGCTTTCCTAATTCGGATGATGAGTTTTTCTTCATCGCCGGTTATACCTCCGGCGGTGCGCCCTATGGTGTGACCTGGGAGCAAATGGGGCTTTCCCCATGGGAGCAGCCGGACGATCTCAACTGAACACTGTTTTCCAGGAGCCGAAGTGAGCGGTGTATGACCGTTTCCTTCGGCTCATTTTATTTTGTGAATAAAGGAGGAAGCCTATGGCGTATAAACTGCAAAAAATATCCGAGCTGGCAAACCAAACCGCCCAAGCCGTCACGCAGGACGCAAACGGCTGGATGCGGTACCTGGACACGGCCTCCCGGCTCTACAAATATCCCTTTGACGAACAGCTCCTGATCTACGCCCAGCGGCCCGACGCCACCGCCTGCGCCAGCATGGAGTTGTGGAACAATACCATGCGGCGCTGGGTGAAGCCCCGTTCCAAGGGCATCGCAATCATCCGAAAGGACAGGCGGGGTAAGCCTGGTCTGGAGTATGTCTACGACTATGGGGACACCCGCCCTGTGCGTGGGGCGCGGGAACCGTACCTGTGGCAGATGCGGAAGGAACACCACCCTGCCGTCCTCGCCGCCCTGAGAAAACGGTATGGCCCCGATACGGGCGGGGACATTGGCGACCAGCTTATGGATATGGCCGTCCATGCCGTGGATGAGGTCTATCGTGACCGTCTGCGTGATCTGGCCTATGACACAAAGGACAGTTTTCTGGAGGAACTGGACGATTTGAATTTGGAGGTGCGTTTCCGCCGCCTTTTGACCGCGAGCGTCCAGTACACCCTCCTGACCCGCTGCGGCCTGGACCCCATGGACTATCTGGACGATGAGGATTTTGCGGGCATTTCCGAATTTTCCACCCCCACCGTCCTCCATCACCTGGGCAGCGCCGCCAGTGCGGTTTCTATGGAAGCCCTGATGGAGATTGGAACTGCCATTCGGCAGTACGACCAGACGCAGGTAAAAAATAATCAAAAAATTTCCGAAAAACCTCTTGCAAAAGAACCTCAAACCGGTTATACTACAACCAGAGGACAATTTAACACTGTAAAGCGAGAAAGTGAAGAAAGGAGCATATATCATGGAGCTGACTTACACGAAGGTGGGCGATTACCTGGTGCCCGATCTGATGATGGACGGGGAGGACGAACTGGAGGAACTGCCGCTGGGCAAGTACGGGATGCTGAGAGAGGACTTTCTGAAGGAACATCACAGCGGGACGTACACCTCCATGCTCCTGACGGGCAGGCTGACCCCGCACCTGCGGGAGATCGACAGGCAGGCACAGGAGCAGGTGGACAGCATCGTGAGGGACCTGATGAAGAACTGCGGCGTGAACGAGGAACTGAAGGCCAGAGATCAGATGGCGTGGGTGCAGGCGGTGAACAGCTTCACCCATCAGGCGGAGGAAATGGTGCTGGCGGAGATCGTCTACAAGTAAATCAGGAGCAGCAGGAAGCGGCGGGCGAACGGCCCGCCGCTTCTGTGTCCCCGGAGCCGGAGGACGCTCCCGCACCGGGACTGGCCCGGTTCAGCCTGTTCCCCACGGTGGAGGAACAGGTGGAGGCCATCGCTGAGGCCCAAGCGGAAGAAAAGCGGCAGCCGGAGATTGACGCTTCCTCCATACACAGTGTATCTGATGCGGTGGTGGACCACATCCTTACCAGCGGCGGCAACGGCAGGCACAGCATTGAGCGCATTGTCGCGTTCATCCAGAAAAGTCCCAACAACGAGGACGCCGCCGCATATTTGGAGAAGGAATATGGGGTCGGAGGCAAGGGCCTGACGGTTGCCAAAATGAAATATGCCATGTGGTTTGACAAAAAAGGGGTTCATATCTGCCCTGGAAACAACACCTATGGCACTATTTTCACACATCTCCCGTGTGTCAGCGCCAATGATAAAATGCAAGAAAACGCCGAGGAAAAAATGTAGATTT
>NZ_CANTJS010000065.1 GCF_947654275.1 uncultured Oscillibacter sp.
CCCGGTTCGGAATTCCAAATCTCATGCGGTACATCGTCGCCGGCAATGTCATTGTGTTCTTTCTGCTGCGGCTGACCCGGTTCGCGGCCCTGAGCTATCTGGGCTTCAACTGGGGGCAGGTGCTCCACGGGGAGGTCTGGCGGCTGGCGACCTTCCTGTTCGTGCCTGACAGCACCGAACCCTTTACGCTGATTCTGTCCCTGTATTTCATGTACTTCATCGGCTCCATGCTGGAACGGGAGTGGGGCACGCCGAAGTTCAATCTCTTTTACCTCTCCGGCGCGGCCCTGACCGTCCTCACCGGCGTCATCGGCTACTACGCCTTCGGCGGCGGGACCATCCTGGGCGCCTATTATGTGGGCATGTCCATGTTTCTGGCCTTCGCCGCCCTGTACCCCGACGCCCGGCTGATGCTGCTGTACATCATTCCCGTCAAGGCCAAATGGCTGGCCATCGCGGACCTGGCCCTCTTCGCTGTGGACATGCTGGGGTCTCTCTTTGCGGGGAACTACCTGAAGGCCCTGCTGCCCGTGGTGGCTCTGCTGAATGTGCTGGTCTTCTTCTGGTGCGAGCTTGTGGACCTGACGGACCGGCAGCGGGCCTTTGCCAGGCACAGGAATTCCCGTCAGACCATTCAGTTCAAGTCCGCCGCCCGCCAGCAGAAAAAGAAGGAAGCCCGGCAGGGCTACCGCTACAAGTGCGAGGTCTGCGGCCGAACGGACACCGAGTGGCCGGACCTGGAATTCCGCTACTGCTCCAAGTGCGAGGGCTATCACTGCTACTGCCAGGACCATATCTTCGCCCACGAGCACACCCGGGGCTGAGGTTTTTTCCGCCGCCGCCCTGTCAGGGGCAGAAACCACGAATCTTTCAGAACTGTTAGATTCTAGAAAGATTCTGGACAGATTCCCGTGATAAAGTCTGTACTGTCGAAAGGCAGTACAGACTTTTCCTGTGGAGGTAATCAGAAATGACCGTATTGAAGACAAACAGCCTGCGGAAAATTTACGGCGCAGGGGACACCGAGGTCCGGGCCCTGGACGGCGTGGACCTGTCGGTGGAAAAAGGCGAGTTCGTGGCGGTGGTGGGCACCTCCGGTTCCGGCAAGTCCACCCTGCTCCACATGCTGGGCGGACTGGACCGGCCCACCTCGGGGTCCGTCACCGTGGACGGGCAGGAGATTTTCTCCCTGAAGGACGAGGCCCTGACCATCTTCCGCCGCCGCAAGGTGGGCTTCATCTTCCAGAACTATAACCTGGTGCCGGTACTCAGCGTCTATGAGAACATCGTCCTGCCCATCCAGCTGGACGGCCGGAAGCCCGACACCGCCTATGTGGACCAGATCGTGGAGACCCTGGGCCTGGAAAAAAAGCTGCAAAACCTGCCCGGCCAGCTCTCCGGCGGCCAGCAGCAGCGGGTAGCCATCGCCCGGGCCCTGGCGGCCAAGCCCGCCATCGTCCTGGCCGACGAGCCCACCGGCAACCTGGACAGCAAAACCAGCCAGGACGTCATGGGCCTTCTGAAAATCACCAGCGAAAAATTCGCCCAGACCATTGTTATGATTACCCACAACGAGGAAATCGCCCAGCTGGCGGACCGCATCATCCGCATCGAGGACGGAACCATCCGCTCCTCCCGCAAGACCGGCGGAAGGGAGTGAGAGCCATGCTGAACGTTCCCAACAAGGGCTGTATCCGCCGCCTGGGGCTGCGCTCCATGGCAGCCGCCCGGACCCGCAACATCGTGGCGGTTCTCGCCATCGCCCTGACCACGCTGCTGTTCACATCCCTGTTCACCATCGCCGGGTCCATCAACGCCTCCTACCAGCAGGAGAATTTCCGCCAGGCCGGCGGCGACTATCACGGCACCTTCAAGGAGCTGTCCCTGGCGCAGGTGGAGGAGCTGCAAACCCATCCCCTGATCGCGGAGCATTTCACCCGCCTCTTTGTGGGTATGCCCTCCGAGCCCCCCTTCAGCAAGTCCCATGTAGAGGTCTCCTACCTGGAGCCCGCCGCCGCCCCCCATTACTTCTGCGACCCCGTGGCGGGGACCCTGCCGGAGGAGGGGACCAATCAGGCGGCAACGGATATCCGGGTGCTGTCTCTGCTGGGGGTAGAGCCGGAAATCGGCGCGGAATTCACCATCACCTTCAATCTGGACGATCTCACAGGCCATCCCATCCCCGTCACCCGGACCTTCACCCTCTCCGGCTGGTGGGAGTACGACAGCGCCGTGGTGGCCAGCCACGTGCTCCTGCCCCGCTCCGCCGCTGAGGAGCTCTGCGCCCTGAGCAGCGGGGACCCCTATTCCATGACCGGCAAGTGGAATCTGGATGTGATGTTCAGGGACGCCATGCACATTGAGGAAAACCTGAACGCCATTCTGGAAGCCCATGGGTATCAGTCCGAGGACGCCGCGGCGGACAACTATATCGACATCGGCGTCAACTGGGGCTACACCGGGGCCAAGTTTACCCAGGCTATGGATATCAGCGCGGTTCTGACGGTGGCAGTTCTGGCCCTCCTGGTGATTTTCACCGGGTATCTCATTATCTACAACGTCTTCCAGATTTCCGTCACCAACGACATCCGGTTCTACGGCCTGCTGAAAACCATCGGCACCACCGGAAAGCAGCTGAAGCGCATTGTCCGCCAGCAGGCCCTGCTTCTGAGCCTCATCGGCATCCCCATCGGCCTCCTGCTGGGCTTCGTCACCGGCAACCGGCTCACCCCCATCATCATGGCCCAGCTGAGCTACAAGCGCGCCTTCGTCACCTTCAACCCCCTGATTTTCCTTGGGGCGGCGCTGTTTGCCCTGGTCACGGTCTTTCTCTCCTGTGCCCGGCCCAGCCGCATGGCGGCCAGGGTCTCCCCGGTGGAGGCAGTGCGCTACACCGAAGGCGGCACGCCGAAAAAGCCCGGCAGGCGGGAGAAGGTCCGCCGGGTCCGGGGCGGCGCGTCACTGCCCCGTATGGCCTGGGCCAACCTGGGCCGCAGCAGGAGCAAGACCGTGGTGACGGTCCTCTCCCTGAGCCTGGCGGTGGTGCTGGCCACCATGACCTACACCTTTGCCACCGGCTTCGACATGGACAAGTACCTGACCCGGAATGCCGACGTGGACTTCATCCTGGGAGACGGCAGCTACTTCAATGTCAACAGAATGTTCCGCTCCGCCGGCGACGCCCTGCCGGAAGAGATCATTGCGGATGTGGCGGAAAAAGGCGGCGCGGGCATCACGGAGAGCGGCCGGACCTACGGCCAGGTGACGGACGTGCAGCAGTTCGTTCCGGAAGACTGGTACCGTCTGAGCATCGGAGCCTGGAACCCGCCGGAGATCGTGGAGCTGTCGGTGAAGGAGGCCGTCCGGGACGACCGGGGCTTCCTGATGGACCGGACCATGGTCTACGGCATGGAGGACCTGCCCCTGGATCTTCTCACCGTGGTGGAAGGGGATATCTCCGCCCTCTACGACCCCGGTCAGAACGCCGTCGCCGCCGTGCTGATGGAAAACGACTACAGCGAGCCCTACCCGGATTCCCACTGGGCCAGGGTAGGCGACCAGGTCACTCTGCGGAGTGTGGCGGAATATGAATACCGCGACGCCGGTACCGGCGAGATCATCGAGGACATCGACGCCTTCTATGAAACCGGAGGCCGCTATCTTTCCATCCCCAAGGTCTACGAGGACCGGACCTTTACCGTCTGCGCCCGGGTGGTGGTCCGGCAGACCGTCAACTACCGGTTCTACGGCGCAAACCAGTATGTAATGAACGCGGAGGTCTTCAAGCAGTTTACCGGCACGGACTCCATTATGCACTGGTGCTTCAACACCACCGATGAGCTGGAACCGGAGATGGAGGCCTTTCTGGCGGACTACACGGAAAACGTCCAGCCCCTTTATGACTACGAGGGCCGGTCCAGCTATATTGCCGAGTTCGAGGGCTTCCGGAACATGTTCTATATTCTGGGCGGGACTTTGAGCTTCATCATCGGCCTGGTGGGCGTGCTGAACTTCGTCAACGCCGTCCTCACGGGCATCCTCACCCGGAAACGGGAGCTGGCGGTGCTCCAGTCCGTGGGCATGACAGGAAAGCAGCTGAAAACCATGCTGGTGTTCGAGGGTCTTTACTACACGCTCCTGGCCCTGCTGGCCTCCCTTGTGATGACGGTCTGCGCCGGGCCTCTGCTGGGCGATACCTTCAGCGGCCTGTTCTGGTTCTTCTCCTACCGGCTGACCCTCCTGCCCATCGCGGTTATCCTGCCGGTGTTCCTGATTCTGGGGGTCGCGGTTCCCCTGTGCGTCTGCCGGTCTGTGGAGAAGCACACCATTGTGGAGCGTTTGCGGGAGGCGGAAGGATGAAACGACTGTGTATGGCAATGGTCCTCCTGCTCCTCCTCTCCGCCTGCGGCGGACGGGAGGAGACGGTGGAGGGAAACCTGATTCTCACCAATTACAGCTCCGAATCCATCTCACACATCACGGTGATCTGCGGCGAAGAAACCCTTTCCTCGGAGGCGGCCATCTCGGACACCCAGCTCTGCGCCTTCACCCTGCCGGAGGAGGAAAGCCTGGTCTATACGGTTTCCTTCCAGACGGAGGACGGGGAAACCGTCAGTGAATCCTTTGCCGATATTTTTGCGGAGGGAACCGCCGTCCGCCTCCGGGCGGACCAGGAATATGGCTCCTGGCGGCTGGTCTACGACGGGACGCCCTGAGCCGCCCCCGTTCCCCCGACTGGCGTATCTCCCGCCTCCTTATCCCGATAAAACGCATGAACGGACACGCCCAGCCGCCGCCGTTCCCCCGACAGGCAAACCCCTCAAAAAAACCGCCGCCCCCCGAGGCCTTCAGGGCCCCGGGGGGCGCGGCGCTCTCCGGAGCCCGGGGCGAAAGCGGACCGCCCGGCGGCCCGGGGCGCCAAACGGGGCGGCCGCAGGCCGAAAATGCAGGCCGTTGTATGGATTATGCAAAATTTTTCTTCCTGCCTCGGTTTTTCTGGCGAATTGCCGTTGAAAATGAAAGTCCATCGTGGTAAAATTGCACTATTACCAACATACAGGCCAATGGGAAAGGAGCTCCGCCATGATTTGGACCGAAAACCGGGAAAACGCCTATTGCGAGATCACCCCCGCCATTCTGGCTCTGAAGGAGCAGTGGGAGAAGAAGAACTATATCGACCCCCGGCTGTACCGGGAGTACAATGTCAAGCGGGGTCTTCGGGACGAGGACGGCCGGGGCGTGCTGACGGGTCTGACCCGGGTGGCGGAAATCCAGTCCTATCATGTGGTCGACAGCCCCGAGGGCGAACACATCACCCCTGCCGACGGCATTTTGTACTACCGGGGCATCGACTGCCGGGAGCTGGTCCGGGGCTCCGCCCAGCGGGGACGCTTCGCCTTTGAGGAAGCGGCCTATCTCCTGCTCTTCGGCGAGCTGCCCACGGAAGAGCAGCTGAAGGACTTCTGCATCCAGCTGGCCTCCTACCGGACCCTGCCCACCAACTTCTTCCGGGACGTCATCATGAAAACGCCCCCCAAGGATTTGATGAACACCATGCAGCGGGGCATTCTGACCCTGTTCTGCTACGACGACAAGCCCAACGACACCGGCCTTGAAAACGTGCTGCGCCAGTGCCTCCAGCTGACGGCAAACATGCCGGTGCTGGCCATCTACGCCTATCAGGCCTGGCGGTACAACAACGGCGAGAGCCTTTTCATCCACGTGCCCCAGCCAAACCTGTCCACAGCGGAGAACTTCCTCCGCCTCCTCCGGGAGGACCGGGGCTATTCCGAGCTGGAGGCCCGGACCCTGGACGTGGCCCTGGTGCTCCACGCGGACCACGGCGGCGGCAACAACTCCACCTTCACCAACCACGTGGTCACCTCCTCCGGCACGGACACCTATTCCGCCATCGCGGCGGCCATGGCCTCCCTGAAGGGCCCCCGCCACGGGGGCGCCAACAGCAAGGTTATGGAGATGATGGACAACATCAAGGAGCATATACGGGACTGGGCCGACGAGGACTGTGTCAGGCACTATCTCACCAGGCTTCTGGACAAGGAGGCCTTCGACGGCAGCGGCCTGATCTACGGTCTGGGCCACGCCGTCTACACCCGCAGCGACCCCCGGTGCGAGGTCTTCCGGGACTATGTCACCCGCCTGGCCGCGGAAAAGGGCCGCCAGCCGGAGCTGAACCTGTACGCCAGCGTGGAGCGCATCGGTAAGGAGCTTTTGATGCAGCGGCGGCACAAGGACGCCGTTTCCACCAACATTGATTTTTACAGCGGCTTTGTCTATGAGATGCTGGGCCTGCCCATGGAGCTGTACACCCCCCTCTTTGCCGTGGCCCGGATTGCCGGATGGAGCGCCCACCGCATGGAGGAGCTCAGCGCCGGCGGCAAGCTGATCCGCCCCCGCTACGAGTGCGTGGAGGAACACCGCTCCTATGTGCCCCTGGAAATGCGCTGAACGCCCCCTGCCCGAAGGGTCCGCCCTTCGGGCAGGGCAAGGCTCCGGCGGCGCGGCAAATTCCGGTACGCGGAAAGGACGCCGCCGGCTTCCGGGCGGTAAAGCCGCAAAAGAAAAAATTTTGGAGAAAATCAAAAATTGGGTTGACAACCGGGCCGGTTCTGGCTATAATGATCAAGCAGTCTTTTCCGGGGAACAATGCAATTTGCGGCTGTGCTGGAACTGGTAGACAGGCCAGCTTGAGGTGCTGGTGTCGTATCGACGTGTGGGTTCAAGTCCCGTCAGCCGCACCAAAGTCCCTTCCCGGAAGGGCGCCATGCCATGCGCGAGTGGTGGAATTGGCAGACTCGCTAGATTCAGGTTCTAGTGTCCTTTACGGACGTGCGGGTTCAAGTCCCGCCTCGCGCACCAGAGGGCTCCGCTCCGGCGGAGCGGGGCCCCTCTCTTTCTCTCCCCCGCGCCGGTTTTTTTCGCCGGTCCAAGTTCTTTCCGCCGGTCCAAGTTCATACGATGCGCGCGAGTGGTGGAATTGGCAGACTCGCTAGATTCAGGTTCTAGTGTCCTTTACGGACGTGCGGGTTCAAGTCCCGCCTCGCGCACCAGCTCAGAAATTCCCACCTTCGTTCCGTTTCCGGCTCCGCCGAAAACTGCACTGCGGTGGGAATTTCTTCGCTTTCCGCCGCGAACCGCTCTGTTGGGTTCGCATCGGTATCGGGACGGGGATATGGGCTGAGGCCTGTGTCTTTTTTGTTCCCCGTCTACGGGTGAAAATTTAAACTATGCCGGTATGCCAGGAATTTTTCCTGTTCCGCCGCGATTCGCCGGGTCTGCGGCGGTATAAGAACGGGCGACGCGGGCTGAGGCCCGTATTTTTTTGACCGTGTCTATTCACGCATTTGTTCCGGAGGATGCAGCGTAGGGGGCGGGCACTTTAGAACCTGTATTCACAACCGCTGAACGCTGTCTGAACGGTCTTTTTCCTGCCATACCGCGTCGATTTCCCTTGCAATCCGTCAGGATTGCTGCGGGCGCAAAAGATCTCCTTGTCTGACAAGAAAAATTCCCGTCCATCCAGCACCCCCCGACTGTGAATACAGGCTCTACACCTATCGTAACGCCTGTAGGGGCGGGCCTCTGTGCCCGCCCGTTCTTCCAATCATGCCGGGCTCCCGGCAGACAGACCGGGACAAAGCCCGTCCCCTGCACAGAATCCCCGAACGGGACATCTCCCGGTTCCGGAAGAGAGGCCGCCGAGGGCGGCGGCCCCTACAGACGATTTGCGGAAGCCGGCCTGTTTTCCGCCCCCGGCGGCTTCGGACGGGCTCTGTTCCGCCCCAAATCCCCACCGCCGCTCCGGTCTTGGCCGGGGCGTTCCCGCATCCGTCCCCCCGCCGTACCCTTTCGTTGTATGGTTCGTACAAAATTGCTATTTAACCCAATTGTAATTTTGGTAGAATCATGGTATATTGATTGTAAAGTCACCGCAGTCCACCGCCCCCGCGGGGTCGCCAGCGCCTCGATACGGCATCCCCTGAAAGAAATCCTCCGGATTCCTTCAGCCCCGCCGGCTGTGGACTCAGATTCTAAGGATAAAGATAAAGGAGAATCGCTATGAACCGATTTGGCATCCAAGTGGAACTCAGGCATGTCCCCTCCCTGGACCCGGACTTTATCCCCCTCATGCGCTTCAACCGCGCCTTCCTGGACGGCGCAAAAAAGCCCGTCGGCATCGCCGTGGAGCGTTCCAACGGCCAGATGGCCGCCTGCCGCACCTTCATCCACGGCACGCCGGAGATGAAGGAGGCGGACTGCTACTACATCGAGCGGCTGGTGAAGACCATTTTATGGATGAAGGGCGGCTTCAAGGTCTATGTCAGCGGCGACGAGGGCATTTACAGCTATCTGAAATCCGTGTACGGACCCGGCGGACAGCAGGAATTCGACTGGGACTACATGGCCAATGTGTTTGAGCACCCCTTTGAGGTGGTTCTGGTGGATGAGATTCCCCAGGCCAAGGACGACCCCAAGGCCATCGGCGGCCACCTGGAGGGCTGCCGCATCGGCTTCGACGCCGGCGGGTCCGACCGGAAGGTCTCCGCCGTCATCGACGGCGAGACGGTCTACTCCGAGGAGGTGGTCTGGTTCCCCAAGACCAACGCCGACCCGGACTACCACTATGACGGCATCGTCTCCGCCCTGAAATCCGCCGCGGAGCACATGCCCCGGGTGGACGCCGTGGGCGTCAGCTCCGCCGGCATCTACATCAACAACCGTACCATGAACGCCTCATTGTTCCTCAAGGTGCCCAGGGAAATCTACGACGAGAAGGTCAAGGACATCTACATCCGGGCCATCCGCGACACCTTCGGAGAGGTTCCCTACTGCGTGATTAACGACGGCGACGTGTCCGCCCTGGCGGGAGCCATGAGCCTCAGCGACAACAGCGTCCTGGGCATCGCCATGGGCACCAGCGAGGCCGTGGGCTATGTGGACGAGGAGGGCCGGATTACCGGCTGGCTCAACGAACTGGCCTTCGTCCCCGTGGACGCCCAGCCCGGCGCCATGCGGGACGAGTGGAGCGGCGACATCGGCTGCGGCGTGAAATACTTCTCCCAGGACGGCGTCATCAAGCTGGCCCCCCGGGCGGGCATTGAGCTGGACGAGAGCGCCTCCCCCGCCGAGAAGCTGAAGGCCGTTCAGGCCCTGATGGCGGAGGACGATCCCCGGGCCGCCAGGGTCTATGAGTCCATCGGCGTCTACCTGGGCCACACCCTGGCCTATTACTACGAGCTCTACGGCTGCCGTCACGTGCTGCTGCTGGGCCGGGTCATGAGCGGCAAGGGCGGCGATTTGATCCTGGACACCGCCAGGAAGGTCCTGGCCGACGAGTACCCGGAGCTCACCGGGAAAATCGTCCCGGAGCTGCCCGACGAGAAGTTCCGCCGGGTGGGCCAGTCCATGGCCGCCGCCAGCCTGCCGGAAATCAAGTAACAAGAGGAACAGCGCCTGCCCGGCACTCCGGGCAGGCGCCGTTTCTCTGTAAGGGGGCCTTCCTTCTGCCGTCCGCGCCGGCGGCTCATAGCCCTGGCAATTTTCCGCCTGCATCTTGCGCAAAAGCCGGCAGGTATGATAGAATGAACCCGGCAAGTCTGAGTCTTGTGGAGGAAGGGAAAAGAATGACGGAACCCTCTCAAAGCGAATGGGGCGAACTGCCACAGGTCATCGAGGAGCACATCCGGCTGATGATGGAACGGTATCATGAAACAGGGTCGGTATTCAGAAGCATTCTCACAAAGATTGGATTTTTTCCCTATGCGCAATGTCTCGGGAAGGTGCTGAGGGAAAAGGACTGGAACAGGCTGAACAGCCTGATTTATCAGGAAAACTGTTTCAGAAGCTTTTGCGCTTTACTGTCCGGAGATTCTCATTACCAGGCCTTTCTTGATATGCTGGATGCTCTCGCTGTGGGGAATATGAAAACGCTGGACCTGCTTGTCCCCCACAAACCGGAACGGGTAACACATATTTATTCTACATACCGGCCTGCCACCGATATGCTGATCGGACTATGGCGCAGGGACAGCAGCGTTTTGGATTCTGCCGTTCCAGGAGCAAAAAAATTTGTATCTGGAAAAAGTCCGCAGTGGGACCGGGCGACCGTCGCTTACCTGCTTGCGTTATATGATAAAAACCCGGAAGAAGCGGGGGCGCAATTAGAACTTTTGTGCAAGGGAGCAATGCGGTCAGACTTTGATCCTGATACCGACAAAGTGCTTTTTGTGCCTGCACATGGATTATATCAGCTTGCCGCCTGCCTGTGGGATGAGGAGCTGTTCCGGCAGCTGCCCATGCCCGATCATAAGATTTTTTCCAAAGAATTCGCTGTCTGAAGAAACAGGCGCAACGTACAGCCCGCGTTATTCGCAGAATATCCAGACCCAGGAATCAATCACATTCTGACACATCCGGAGCTCGAACTGGCAGAGAGAGTGAAATAAAGGCGGAACCAGGCCGCTTCCGCTGACAGCGTTCACCGTTATCTGCCCTTGGAGCACCGTCCCCAGATTGACGTCATCAGGAAATCAAACACAAACCCGTTCGGTTCCGCGTCAGCGGAACGCTCAAAGGAGGAACCCATGGAACAGACGCTTACATTCAAAATCGGAACCCGGACCCAGCAGGTCCGCCTCCCGGCGGAAGTCCTGCTGGGCGTTCTGGAGCCCAACGCCGTTGAGCTTCCCGCCGCCGGCGAGGAGGAGCGGGTCCGCGCCGCCCTGGCCCGGCCCACCGGCTCCCCCCGGCTGCGGGACATCGTGAAGCCCGGCGAGACCGTGGCCATTGTCACCAGCGACGTCACCCGGCCCATGCCCACCTGGAAGGTCCTCCCCGCCCTGCTGGACGAGCTCTATGCCGGAGGGGTCCGCCGGGAGGACGTCACCCTGGTCTTCGCCCTGGGGAGCCACCGGGGCCACACGGAGGAGGAAAAACGCCGTCTGGCAGGAGAGCGGGCCTGGGGGGAGATTGCCTGCGTGGACCTGGCCCCGGCGGACTGCGTCCACATCGGCGTCACCGGCCGGGGCACACCGGTGGACATCGACCGGCGCGTGGCGGAGGCGGACCGCCGGGTCTGCCTGGGGAACATCGAGTACCACTATTTCGCCGGGTACTCCGGCGGAGCCAAGGCCATCATGCCCGGCGTCTCCACCCGGGCGGCCATTCAGGCCAACCACAGCCGCATGGTCCAGCCCGCCGCCCACGCGGGAAAGCTGGAGGGCAACCCCGTCCGGGAGGACATCGAGGAGGCCGCCGCCATGGTGGGGGTGGACTTCATCCTCAACGTGGTGCTGGACGCCCACAAGGAGATCATCCACGCCGCAGCGGGAGACGTCACCGCCGCCCACCGGGCAGGCTGCGCCTTTCTGGACACCCTCTATCAGGTCCCCATCCCCCGGCAGGCGGACATCGTGCTGGTGTCCCAGGGCGGGGCCCCCAAGGACCTGAACCTCTACCAGACCCAGAAGGCCCTGGACAACGCCAAGCACGCCGTAAGGCCCGGCGGCGTCATTGTCCTTATGGGCTCCTGCGCCGAGGGGCTGGGAGAGAAGACCTTTGAGGAGTGGATGACCTCCGCCCCCACGGCCCATTCCCTCATTGACCGCATCCGCCGGGAGTTCCGCCTGGGGGGCCACAAGGCCGCCGCCATTGCCATGGTGCTGGAGGAGGCGGACATCTATCTGGTTTCCGATTTGGAGGACGCCCTGGTGGAACGGCTGTTTATGAAGCCCTTCCACAGCGTCCAGGAGGCCTACGACGCCGCCGTCCGGAAGCTGGGCCCCGGGGCCTCGGTGCTGGCCATGCCCTATGGCGGGTCCACCCTGCCCGCGCTGCGGGAACCGGTTTAGAGCCGCCGCAGCTGAACAGAGGCAGCCTCTGTTCACCCCCCCGGCAGACCTCATCGCCAGCACGCAGAGAAATCCGGCCAGCCCCCGCCGCCTGAACATCGGTCCGCACCGGCGTTCAGGTGTGCCGGCGGTCAAACGGACCGTCTCTGAAGCGACCGGAACACACCCCAGTGGACGGCGGCGCGGCCCCGCCACTTCCCGGTTCCCGCCAACCCCTGGTTCCCATCGCCCCCTCGGCAGCGCCGGAAGTCACAAAGCAAGGCCCCCGGAAAGGCTCCGGGGGCCTTTTGGACCTCTTCTGATTCTGATACGCATGATTGCTGCCAGCGGGCCGCCGAGGACGGCGGCCCCTACACACCTTTGCAGGGGTCGGCCCCCTGGCTGACCCGTTTGTCGGGAATTTTGACGCTTGCTAAAGTATGAGCCGCCTTTCGTCCGGCTTTCCGCCGGTCCTGTCAGATGCGGAAGCGGCTGATCAGGCTGTTCAGGGTAAGGGCCTGCTGAGACAGCTCCTTGGACACCGCCGCGCTCTTTTCGGCGGCGGTGGAATTGTTCTGAACCACAGCCGAGATTTCCCTGATTCCGGTCTCCACCAGCGCAATCATCTCCGACTGCTGGACGCTGGCGGCGGCGATTTCGTCCATCAGCGTTTTGATGGACTGAATGCAGCCGTCGATGTCCTGCATGGCGGAGACGGCCAGATCGGTGGACTCCGTTCCGCTTTTGGCGCTCTGGATGGACCGGCTGATCAGCTCGTTGGTGTTCTGGGCGGCCTGGGCCGATTTGGCGGCCAGGTTGCGGACCTCGTCCGCCACCACGGAGAAGCCCTTTCCGGCGCTGCCGGCCCGGGCGGCCTCCACGGCGGCGTTCAGGGCCAGGATATTGGTCTGGAAGGCAATGTCCTCAATGGTCTTGATAATGGTTCCAATCTGTGTGGAGGACTGGTCAATATTCCGGGTGGCGGCGGTAAGCTGCTCCATCTTCGCGTCGGCCTCGGCGGCGAAGCTGGTGGCCTGGCTCACCAGGTCGCTGGCGCTGCCGCAGCGCACGGTGCTGGTCTGAATCTGGGTGGTAATGGCGGTGACATTGGTCACAAGTCCGTCTACCGAGGCGGACTGCTCCGTTGTCCCCTGGGCCAGCGCCTGGGCGTCCGCAGACACGCGGCCCGCGCTGGCGCCCACCTCTCCGGCCACCTGGGAGATATCCCGGATTACGTTCACCAGATTGGCATGGATGGACTGCAGGCTGGCCGAGAGGACCTTGAAGTCCCCGATGTAGTAGGACTCGTTCTTCGTGACGTCCACGGCCAGGTTCCCCCCGGCTATCTCCCCCAGAATACGGCCCACGTCGTCAATGGTCTTGCGCAGGATATCGCAGACCTGGTGTGTGGTCTGGGCAATCATGCCGATCTCGTCGGACCGGCCATAAAAGGCCTCCAGCTCCTGGTCGGTGGAGAGATTCAGGTCCCGCAGGCGGCCGATGGCCCGCTCCACTACAATCAGCTCCCGGCCCTCCCGCCGCAGAAGCAGCAGGGTCAGCAGGATGACGGCGGCGGCGGTCACGGTGCACAGCACGCCCACCAGAATGCGCACATTGGTCACGGTGCCGTAGACCTCCGTGGCGTTGTCGCGGACCATAAAGACCCAGCCCCGGTCCTTCAGAAACTTGTAGACCACCAGCTGTTCCACCCCGGTCTCGTCCCGGTAGGAATATGTATTGGCCTGGGTGCCGCCGTCGGCCTGAATGCGGCGGAGAATCTCCTGATACCCGGCGTCGGCGGTCTCGGTGTTCAGCAGGGCGTCGTCCTCGTGGTAAAGATACACCCCCGTGTCCACGTTCAGGAATACATACTCGCTGTCGGGCAGGCCCTTGATATTCAGATTCAGCAGCGAATCCATCAGGTGGCTGGCATAGACGCCCGCCCCCACATAGCCGATGCACCGCCGGCCCTCGAAGATGGGATAGTACATGGACAGAATCATGCTGCCGGTGCCGGGGGACTTCATGATGCCCAGGTTCGTCAGCTGCTTCTGGGCCAGAATGGTGTCCTGAAAGGATTTCAGGGAATCCCCCGACCGGGTGGTCATGCCGATGGCCCCCTGGGAGGTGTGGGTGAGAACGTGGGTCTCC
>NZ_CANTJS010000066.1 GCF_947654275.1 uncultured Oscillibacter sp.
GCACCGTCGCCATGCAGGGACGGAAGCGGGGGCAGATGATGGTGGCCATCAGGTGGCCGCCGAAGGCCGGACGGGTCATCTTCAGGTTCCGGTCCTCCATGTCCCACTTCTGGCTGTCCACGTCGATGGTGGAAGCCTCCCGCAGGAACTGGATGTAGTTGGCCACGTCGATGTCCAGGTGGGTGCAGTCGGCGCAGAGGCCGGTGTGCAGCCGGGCGGCGCAGCGGGGGGCCAGGTCGCGGCCGATGTTGGTGGCGCCAATCAGGAAGGCCTCGGGCTTGAGGTCCTCAATCACGTCGCAGATGACCTTGGCATAGGCGTCGGTGTTGTAGACGGCCAGCATGGGGTCCTCGCAGACATAGACCTTGTCCGCGCCGTAGCCGCCCAGCTCCTTGGCGGCCGCCTCGATGCCCTCGCCGCCCAGCAGCAGGCCGCAGAGGTTCACGCCCAGCTCGTTGGCCAGGTCCCGGCCCTTGGAGATCAGCTCGAAATCGGTGGGCATCAGCTTGCCTTCGCGCTGCTCGCAGAAGACCCAGACGTCCTTGAAAGCGGCGATATCCGCGCTATTGAAAGTAGACATAAGTTTTTTTACACCTCTCTACAGACTATTAAGTTAGAACAGACCCTGTTGCTGTCGCTCCGGTCCGGTAAATAACCAATAACCAGGCGCTCAGAGCAAACTATAATTTCCTGCTTTCCCTGTGAAGGAGGCCTGCCGGCGGCAAAGCCGCCGACGGCTGCGCAGTTTTTCAAGAAAATTCAAGAAAGTCAAGAAAGTTCAAGAAAAAGCAGGTCAGATGATGTGCTTCTTGATGAGGATGGCGGCCAGCTCCTCGCAGGTCTCCTTGCCGCTGCCCTCCAGCATGACGCCGACGCCCTTCTGGGGAGGCGTAAAGCTCTTGAAGATGTTGGTGGGGGAGCCCTTCAGGCCGATGGTGGAGGCGTCAATCAGCTTGTGATCCTTGAGCTTCTCATAGTCGAAGGTCTCCAGGGGCTTCGTGTAGGTGGCATAGATGCCGCCGATGGACATGTAGCGGGGGCTGTTCAGCTCCTTGATGCAGGTGAGGAGGCAGGGAGTCTGGGTCTTGATGGTCATATAGCCGTCTTCCAGCATCCGCTGCACAGTGACGGTGTCCCCGTCCTTGTGGATGTCGGCGGCATAGGTGACCTGGGGCAGGCCCAGCTTCTCGGCAATCTGGGGACCCACCTGGGCGGTGTCTCCGTCGATGGCCTGGCGGCCGCACATCACAATGTCGTCCTTCTCCACGCCGATGGTATCAATGGCGGCGGCCAGAATCTGAGACGTGGCGTAGGTGTCGGAGCCGCCGAACTCCCGGGCGGAGACCAGAACGGCCTCGTCCGCGCCCATGGCCATCAGCTCCCGGAGCATGCCGGCGGCAGGCGGGGGACCCATGGTGACCACGATGACCTTGCATCCGGTTTCGTCCTTCAGCTTCAGGGCGGCTTCCACCGCGTTCATGTCGTCGGGGTTGGTAATGGTCTGCATGGAAGCCCGGTTCAGGGTGCCGTCGGGATTGACGGCCACCTTACCGGAGGTGTCGGGAACCTGCTTGACACAAACAATGATCTTCATACTTGTTTATCCTCCAAATTGTTTTCAAAACGCGCAGAGGCCTGGCTGCCGTCGCTTCGGTCCGATTCATCGCCAGACTGTCAGAGCGCGCTAAAGTTCTTTGGATACTTTCCCCGTCGGGGACGTACTCCACTAAGATTTTACTTCGCAAAATCAAGTGTCGTTACAGTCTTTCAAGAAAGCATCACAGTCCCATGTTGGCGGAAATGACGATGCGCTGGACCTCGCTGGTGCCCTCGTAGATCTCGGTGATCTTGGCGTCCCGCATCATGCGCTCCATAGGATAATCCTTGGTGTAGCCGTAGCCGCCAAACATCTGGAGGGCCTTGGTGGTGGTCTTCATGGCGTGCTCGGAGCACCAGAGCTTGGCCATGGCGGCCTCCTTGGTGTAGCGGACGCCCTGGCCCTTGAGGACGGCGGCCTGATAGGTCAGCAGGCGGCCGGCTTCGCAGCCCATCTTCATGTCGGCAAAGGTGAACTGGGTGTTCTGGAACTTGCTGATGGGCTTGCCGAACTGGACGCGGCCCTTGGTGTAGTTGATGGCCTCCTCCATAGCGCCCTCAGCGATGCCCAGGGCCTGGGCGGCAATGCCGATACGGCCGCCGTCCAGAGTCTGCATGGCGATGGAGAAGCCCTTGCCCTCCTTGCCCAGCATGTTTTCCTTGGGAACGATGCAGTCGGTGAATACAATCTCGGCGGTGGGAGAGCCGTGGAGGCCCATCTTCACCTCATGCTTGCCCACAGAGAAGCCGGGGAAACCGCTCTCCACGATGAAGGCAGAAATGCCCTTGGTGCCCTTGGACTTGTCGGTCATGGCGAAGACCACGAACACGTCGGCCACATAGCCGTTGGTGATAAAGATTTTGGAGCCGTTCATCACATAATGGTCTCCCTCCAGCCGGGCTTCGGTCTGGCCCTTGGAGGCGTCGGAACCAGCGTTGGGCTCGGTGAGGGCGAAAGCGCCCACCTTGTGGCCGGTGGTCAGCATGGGGAGATACTTGGCTTTCTGCTCCTCGGTGCCGTGGGTCAGGATGGGATCGCAGCACAGGCCGTTGTGGGTGGCCACAATGTCGCCGGTGGAGGCGCACTGCTTGCTCAGCTCCTCGATGCAGATGGCGCTGGCCAGGGGGTCCGCGCCGGCGCCGCCGTATTCCTTGGGTACGCACATACCCATGACGCCCAGCTGGAAGAGCTTTTCAATGTTCTCTCTGGGGTATTCGCTGTTCAGGTCGGTCTCGGCGGCGATGGGCTTCACTTCATTCTCGGTGAATTCCGCCATCATCTTCTGAATCAGCTGGTGTTCACGACTCAAATTGAAATCCATGTGATGTTCTCTCCTTTAAAAAATTAGGCAGTCTGCTTGTTTATCTGGACAGGCTCCGGGGGCCCGGAGCCTGTTCCGGGCAATGGGAAAATGACTGGATACCGGCGATATACGGCGATTTCCCGCTCTTCGCCGGGTTCAAGCGGGAGTCCCGCGCTTATTGGATGCCTGCGATGTCCTTGGCAAGCTGCTTCTTGCCCTGGATGTTGCCCTGGCGGGCAATCATGATGCGCTGGGCCTGGGGAGAGCCCGCGCCGTGCATGGACTCGGTGCGGTAGCCCACGGCAGCCGCGCCCAGGCACATGTTTTCCAGGAAGCGCATGACCCGCTGGCGGTCCTCGGTGGAGACGCCTTCCCGGGCGGCGAAGAACTTCTTGCAGATGTCCCCGATGGTCTCGCCGTTCCGGCCCACCACAGTATCGCTCTCGAAGTCCTTCTGAGAGGGCATGGTGACCATCAGGCCGCCGGCCACGTCCTCGGCCAGCCGCACGATCTCATAGGGGAAGCGGGTGACGTTCTGCTTGCAGACGTTGGCCAGCAGCAGGTCGATCTGGTAGTTGCCCGCCTTGGTCTTGAAGCCCTGGCTGGAGCAGGCGATGCCGCAGCAGTAGAGGGTTTCGTTGAGGTGGGTCATCTCAATCAGCTTATCCTTGACGGCGGAGGCCTTTTCCACGCCGTTGTACTCCGCGGCCAGGGCGGTGGCTCCAATCACCACGTCGCCCACGCCCACCTTGCAGCCGCCGTAGCTCTGGCGGTGGTAGCCCGCGAAGCGCTCCACAATCATGCCGGCGAATTCATACTCGCCGTTCAGGAAGATGTACTCGTTGGGGATGAACACGTGGTCCAGCACCACCAGGGCCTCCTGGCCGCCGAACTTGGCGTTGCCCACGTCGATGGACGCGCCCTCTTCCAGCTTCCGGGTGTCGCAGGACTGACGGCCGTAAATCATGTACATGCCTTCGGCGTCGGTGGGGCAGGCGAAGCTGACGGCCCAGTCCTTGTCCGCCTCACCCATGGAGATGGTGGGCATGAAGATGTGCCAGTGGGAGTTGATGGAGCCGGTCTGATGGCACTTGGCGCCGCAGACCACGATGCCGTCCTCCCGGCGCTCCACCACGTGGACGTACATGTCCGGGTCCGCCTGCTGGCTGGGAGCCTTGGAGCGGTCGCCCTTGGGGTCCGTCATGGCTCCGTCCACGGTGAGGTCGTTGTCCTGGACCATGGTGATGAAGTTTTTAAAGTTTTCGTGATAGTGGGTGCCGTATTTCTCGTCGATCTCATAGGTGCTGGAGAACACGGCGTTGAAGGCGTCCATGCCTACGCAGCGCTGAAAGCAGCTGGCGGTCTTCTGGCCCAGGAGGCGCTGCATTTTCACCTTGTTGATAAGGTCCTCGGTGGACTGATGCAGGTGGGTGAAGCGGTTGACGGTATGGCCCGTCAGGCTGGACTTCACGGTCATGAGGTCGGCATACTGGGGGTCCTGAGCCAGGGCATAGGTCATGGCGACGCAGTTGATGGAGGGGCGGATCATGGGGTGGTCCACCCAGTTCTCAATCTCCTCACCGAACATGTAAACCCGGGTCTTGAGCTTGCGCAGGCTCTCGATGTACTCTTGAGCGGTCATTAAGGCCATTTTTTTGTTCCTCCTTATTGTTGAATCAGGAATTAGGAGTTAGGAATGAGGAATTCCTCTTGTAACGCGGGTCTCCGCTTCAGTCAGGGAAAATTCCTGATTTCTCATTCCTAATTAGTCGTTGGCAAGTCCCATCAGCTCGTCGCGGAAAATCCGCTCGTCCATGAGCTTCAGGTCCTCGCTGATCTGCGGCATGAATTCCATCTGGTCCAGCACCTGGGTCTGAAGGTCGATGCCGGGGGCAATCTCAATGAGAGTCACACCCTCGGGCCGGAGCTCGAACACGGCCCGCTCGGTGACGTACAGCACCGGCTGTCCCACCTTGTTGGCATAAGTACCGGAGAAGGTGATATGTTCCACCTGGTTGACAAACTTCTTCTTCGCGCCCTCCTGGGTAATCACCAGCTTGCCGTCCCGGCACTCCGTTTTCAGGCCCTTGGCGGTGAAGGTGCCGCAGTAGACCACCTTTTTCGCATTCTGGGTGATGTCGATAAAGCCGCCCGCGCCGGCCAGACGGGTGCCGAACTTGGAGACGTTCAAATCTCCGTTGGGGGCCGTCTCCGCCAGACCCAGGAAGGCCACATCCAGGCCGCCGCCCTGATAGAAGTCAAACTGAACGTTGTGGTCCAGAATGGACATGGAGTTGGCCGCGCCGCCGAACTGGGTGCCGCCGTAGGGCACGCCGGCGATGGAGCCGGCCTCCACGGTGAGGGTCATCTTGTCGGAGATGCCCTCCTCCGCCGCCACGTTGGCGATTTTCTCCGGCGCGCCGGTGCCCAGGTTGACAATGGCGTCCTGGGGCAGCTCCATGGCGGCCCGGCGGGCCAGAATCTTCTTGGCGTCCAGGGGGATGGAGGGGATGTCGTCCACGGGGATGCGGAACTCGCCGCTGAGGGCTCCGTCATAGGGCATGCCAAGACACTGGTTATTGTCCTCGGGAGAGCCCACCACAATGGCGTCCACGTAGATGCCGGGGATTTTCACAAGCCTGGGGTCCAGGGTGCCGCCCTGGACAATCTTTTCCACCTGGACGATAACGATGCCGCCGGAGTTTTTGGTGGCCTGGCACTGGGCGGTGACGTCCAGGGGGCCGATTTCCCGGTGGACCGTGCAGTTGCCGTACTCGTCGGCATAGCTGCCCCGGATCAGGCAGACGTTGATGGGGATGGGCTTATACAGAAGCCGTTCTTCCCCCTCGATGTTCACCAGCTTCACCAGGTCTTCCTTGGTGCACTCGTTCAGCTTGCCGCCGCCGTTCCGGGGGTCGGCAAAGGTATACAGGCCCACATGGGTAATGGTGCCGATGTTGTGGGCGGCAATGTCCCGGAACATGTGGGTGATGACGCCCTGGGGCAGGTTGTACGCCTCAATCTTGTTGGCAAGGGCCAGATCGCCCAGCCGGGGGGCACGGTCCCAGTGGCCTCCCACCACGCGCCTGCACATGCCTTCGCCGCCGAAGTGGTCGCCGCCGGTGCCGTCCCGGTGGCCCTGGCCCGCGGCAAAGAAAAGGGTCAGGTCCCGGGGATGGCCGGTCTCTTCAAAGCGTTTTTCCAGAGCCTTGGTCAGCGCCTCGGGACAGGCGCAGCTGACGAATCCGCCGGTGGTGACAGTGTCGCCGTCCTTGACCATCAGCGCCGCTTCCTCAGCGGTAATGACGCGAACCTTTTTCATGCTTTCCGAACTCCTTTTTCTGTGATAGAATAGGGCTGAATGAGAGCTTCACCCCGGCACAGGATTTTTCGCTGCCGTCGCTCCGGCTTGGTTTGATGTCAGACTGCCGGAGCGAGCGAAAGCTCTTTTTGCTTACTTTTTCTCTCGAGAAAAAGTACGTTATTTGTTCTGGAAGTGCTTTTCCTTCCGCTTCTCCAGGAAGGCGCCCATGCCCTCCTTCTGGTCCTCGGTGGCGAAGCACATGGCGAAGAGCTCGTTTTCCAGAGCGATGCCGTCGTCAATGTCCATCTGCATGCCCCGGTCAATGCAGGCCTTGGAGTATTTCACGGCGATGGGGGCGTTGGCGGTGAAGGACCTGGCCATGGCCATGGCGGCGTCCATCAGCTGCTCCAGAGGAACAACGTCGTTGACCAGGCCGATGGCCTTGGCCTCGGCGGCGTCAATGACCTTGCCGGAGAAAATCAGCTCCTTGGCCTTGGCGATGCCGACGCGGCGGGGGAGCCGCTGGGTGCCGGAGAAGCCGGGGGTGATGCCCAGCCCCACTTCCGGCTGGCCGAACTTGGCGCCGCCCTTGCCCTCGGCGTTGGGGCCGGCGGCCAGAATGATGTCGCAGCTCATGGCAATCTCGCAGCCGCCGCCCAGAGCGAAGCCGTTCACCGCCGCGATGGTGGGAATCTCCAGCTTCTCAATGCGGCGGAACAGGGCGCTGCCCCGCTGGCCCCACTTGCGGCCCTGGGCCACATCCATGGGCTTCTGCTCGCCGATGTCGGCTCCGGCCACGAAGGAGCGGCCCTCGCCGGTGAGAATGAAGGCCTGGAGCCCGGCGTCCTGCTCCACCTCGCCAATCAGCGCCTCCAGGTCGGCAATCACCTGGGAATTCAGGGCGTTCAGCGCCTCGGGCCGGTTGATGGTGGCGATGCCGATGTTGTCCTTTTTCTCATAACGAACGGTCTGATACATAAGTAGCATCCTCCTTTATTTTGGGCGGGAGTGCATCCCGCAACTCTTGTGCCTGATTATTTTAGCAAATTATATGCCAGTTTTTCAAGGCGTATTTTCTGGCTGCATTGCGGAAAATCTGTGGAGATCACCAAAAATAGTTATGAAAATTCGGCAGTCTGTCCAGAGACGGCAGAGGGCTTCCGGCGGGAGTTTGGGGCTCTATTCAAAAATGAATAGAGCTGCACGCAGGCGTTCCGGAACAGAGGGCAGGCGGCTTTGTGCGAAGCGCCGCAAGCAGCCGGGGCGGCTCTGTGAAAAGTGCATAGGCCAAGCCTGGAAACGGCGGTTTTATTCAATTATGAATACATCCTATTCAGAATTGAATAGAACTCTGGGGGGTCTCCGGCTGCCGGCGTTTTTTCTCCGGCAGAAACTAAAAAAATTTTTTGAAGATTCTTAGAAAATTTTTGAAGAATTTTGGTCAGCCGCGCCGTATGATACATGTCGGCAGCCGGGAGGCGGAACGGCAGGGAAGGGGGCGGAGGCCGGTGTGGCGAATATAACAAGGGAATCTTTTTCGGCGCTGGTGGTTCAATACGAGCGCCTGGTGTACACCATCTGCTTTCAGCTGGTCCGGGACTCCGCGGCGGCGGAGGACCTGACCCAGGAGACCTTTCTCTCCGCCTATCTCCACCGGGACGCCCTGCCGGAGGGCTATGAACGGCAGTGGCTGGGCCGCATCGCCGCCAACAAGGCCAAGGACCATCTGCAAAGCGCCTGGAACCGGCGAACCGTTCTGCCCGGAGACCAGGAGCTGGCCCGGGGGCTGGCTCCGCCCGCCGAGGAGACCGCCCTCCGCAGGAGCGCGGCGGCGGAGATTCGGGAGGCCATTCAGGCTATGAAGGAGCCCTACCGGCAGGTGTGCCGCCTCTGTCTTTTAGAGGAGCGCTCCGTAGAGGAGGCCGCCCTGGCCCTGGGCCGGCCCCCGAAAACCGTGTATACACAGCTTTCCCGAGGCAGGCGCCTGCTGCGGGAGCAGTTAGAAAGGAGTGGAACCCATGGAAGCATTCCGCGCTGACGGACATCTGACCAATGAAATGCTGATGGTTCTGGTTCAAAGCCCGGAGCTCCTTCCCGAGGAGCTGACCCGGCTGGAAACAGCGGAACACCTGGCGTTCTGTGACGACTGTCTGCATCGGTACATGGAGCTGCTGGAGGGCGGGCCGCTGCTGGTCCCGGCCCGCAGCTGCGAAAAAACCCTGTGGAGCCATATCCGTATCCGGGCCATCCGGAACGCTGTCAGCCGGTACGCCACCGCCGCGGCCGCCGTCGCCCTGGCGCTGACGATGCTCTGGGGCTCGCCCCGGATGGACTTCACACCGTCGCTGCCGCTTCCGGCGGAAGAGCGCACCAGCGTTTCCCGGCAGCTCACCGGGCTGACAGGAGAGCTCAACGATTCCCTGCGGGGGGCCGTAGGCGGCATTTCAGACTTTTTGAACGGGTTCCGGCCCGTCAGTTGATTGAAGGAGGAAACAAGGCATGAAAGGCATTCGGAAATTGATGGGGAGCTTCTGGCACCTGTGCTGGGCCTGCGTCCCCGGCTGCGGCCAGATGTGCCAGGGGTATATGAAGCGGGGGATTTCCCAGACCATAATCGCCACCGCCCTGCTTTTCATCGCGGTATTTCTGGAAATGGGGGTGCTGGCGGTGCTCATCGCGCCGCTGTGGCTGTTCTCCTTTTTTGACAGCTTCAACCTCCGCCGGCAGATTCGGGAGGGCATGGCCCCGGAGGACGAATTCATGTTCGGCATGTCCGAGATGGACTCCCGGCGGCTGAACCAGATTATCGGCAAGCGGCACAGCCTCATCGGCTGGATTCTGGTGGTGGTGGGCCTGTACAACCTCTATCAGATTTTCGCCCGGCGGATCCTGGGAACACTGAGCAATCTGTTCCCCTGGCTGGACTGGCTCTACAGTCTGCTGGTCTGGGACGCGCCCCGCATCGTGGGCACGGTGCTGATTTTTACGCTGGGACTCTGGTTCATCCGGGGACCCAGGGTTGTCTGTGACGATGACGACACGCCCCCCTATACGCCTCCCAAGACCGGCCCGTCCCCCAGAATGCAGGCCACGCCCTGGACCGAGGCGGAGAAGACATTCCATGAGGAGCCGGAGCCCCAGGCCCCGGAGGTTCCGAAGGAGCCTCAGCCGGTGATTCTGGAGTGGAAATCCGAGTTCGACGTGGAGCGCTTCGAGACGGAGGAGGCCGAAGAGACAGAGAAAAAGCAGGAAGACCGTCATGACAAACGGTAAGACGGGGAGGAGGGAAACGCTGTGTTGGGAGGGAAAAAGATTAAGGACCTGAAAGAGGTCAGGGAAGCGCCCCCGCGCCGGGTGGGTACCTTCACCCTGGGCGTCGTGCTGGTGGCGGCGGGCGGCGGGATGCTGGCCGCGATGTTCTGGCCCCAGGCCGACGTCCGGTGGATGCTCAGCGCCTCGCCGGTGATTCTGATTCTCCTGGGTATTGAAACCCTGCTGGCCGCCCGGGGCGGCGGACGGGTGAAATACGACTGGCTGGGCATGTTCCTCTGCTTCATTCTGGTGGGCGCGGCCCTGAGCATGTACGCCGCCGCCTGGTACTTTGCCAATGGAGAGTACTTCAACGCCTCCAACTGTTCCCGCTATGCCGACGAAACCAGCTACCGCATGGATTACGGGTGGTTTGACGGCTTCGACTCCCACACCTTCCGCCTGGAGGCCGGGGATGCGCTGGAGTCCCACGTCAGCACGCATCGGGGCTCGCTGGCGGTGGAAATCCGCGATGAGGATGGGGAGTTCCTTCTAAAAGAAACCCTCTTTAATGAGGTCCGGACCACCGTCATTCCCAAAGACGGGGACTACACCGTTCTGGCCCACGGCCAGCAGGTCAGCGGCAGCTTTTCCTTTCTGGTGAGCAGGGGCGGCGCGGAGAATGTCCTGCCTCCGGAGGACCCGGAACCGCCGGAGGAAACAGAAGACCCCGAGGCGGAAGCGCCGCCGGAGAACGGGGGAGAACCGGCCGCATAAGCGCAGAAACGCGGAAGACAGTAAAAGAGCCGGGGGCAAGGGCCATTCGGCATAAGGATAACAACAAACGCCTGTTCAGAGCACGGCTAAAGTGCGGCAATCAATTTCGATTGCCGCACTTTGATTTTTTGTTCAGATCATGCTGGCCGCCATGCCCACGCAGCCGCCCCGGTGGGCGGTCAGAGTGTCCGGCAGGTCCTGGGCCGCAGGCAGACCGTCAGGCGTGGCGGGCTCCGCTTTTTGGGAGAGAAAGGGTTCGTCCTTCATAATGTCTTGAATCATGATATGTGCCTCCATTGCACCCTTCCCCCAGGGGGGAATATGTGGTATACTGAATAAAACAGCACAAAAAGGCCGAAAGAGCAAACAGGGAACTTCCGGGGCCGACCGCCCTGTTCCGAAGCTTCGGCAGCGTGGCAAGGAGGATGTCTCATGACAGAGCTGGAAAAAATTGAGCGGGCAAAAATGTATATGGAAAAATTGGCAAATGGGATCAACCCCATTGACGATACCGTGGCGCCGGAGGGGGATATCATCAATCAGGTCCATCTGTCAAGATGCTTTTTCTTTGTATCCGATGTGCTGCGGCAGGTGATTGAAAACGGCGGAATCAGGCCGGCTCCAGTCTCTCCCAGACCTCCAAAGCCCCCAAAATGTCCGTTTGAGCTTCCGATTGACCAAAGGAGCCGGTTTGCCTATTCTGAGGAGCCGATTTCAATCAGTGAAATTGGGAAACGCCTCAATGCGCTGGTGGATACCGAGGCCATGCAAAAGTGTTCCTATTCAGATATCCTCGCATGGCTCATAACTCTGGGAATGATGGAATGGGTTGCGCTGCCCGACGGAAAACGCACGAGACGCCCGACGGAAGCCGGCATAAAAATGGGCATTTCCGTGGTAGAGCGGACCGGTGAAAGGGGACCCTATCAAGCGGTCATTTACGATATTTCGGCACAGCGGTTTATTGTGGAAAACCTGGACGCAATCCAGCCTGCGACGCATACATAAACAGAATTGTGGGGCACGTCATGGACGCCAAGCGCCGCGGCGGCAGAGTGCTGTTCCTGGCCCGCACCCAGGAGTTGGCCGGTCAGGCCGCGGAGACCTTCCGAACGCTCTGGCCCGGCGTCACCATTGGACGTTACATGGAGAATGTGAAGGAGCCGGAAGCCCATGTGGTCTGCGGCAGCGTGCAGAGCGCGGCGCTGCATTTGGACTGCTTCCGGGAGGACGCCTTTGACTATCTGATCGTGGATGAGGCCCACCACGCGGCGGTGGATACCTACCAGAAGATTCTGGCCTTCTTTCACCCGGCCTTCACCCTAGAGTCTGTTTGAAAACCGTCAAAACGCCGTCTTGGGGTATCTTATTCCGCCAGGTTTTCTGCCAAGACTGCGTTGATTGGACTTGAAATCCGTCAGGATTCCCGGGTCCAATCGCCTTGTCTGACGATTGGATAGCCGTTGGCGGCTCTGCCGCCTTACGGATATCACATGCCCATTGGGTAAACAATCTGCCCCCATCCGGCATTCCGCTGGCTTTTAAACAGCCTCTAGGGTACAGGGGCGTAATGTGTTGCTTGACTATGGCTTGCGACTCCTTACTTGCGTACATTTGCGAAATACGCGAACTTTTTTTAGGGGACTTTCACTGCATTTGTTTCCATGATGCTTACCAATATGATAGAGCGGGTCTGATATCTCCGTTGTCAAAACGGACTCAGTAGATCCGCGAAAAAACACCCCCGTTATAAGCACAGCATGACCGGCATTGGTATGGCGGCCATGCTGTGCTTACACTTTTTTCACCCCAAACGGTGGCTATTCTGTATCTGTTGCTGTCAAAAAATATCCTTAACATTGAAATCAGTTTGAATTTTATTCAGAATCAGCGACAATCGCATTTCTGACAGTGGAACATCGTATTTTCAATATCTTCTTTATAAAATACCCCAGGCCATTTTCAGATACTCTGTAAAACAGGCCCGACTGACTGTCCTTTTTCCGTAAGGGTGTATTCAACCCATGGGGGAATTTGCTCTTTATTATCAGCGATGACTATATCCCGTTGCAGATATGATATATTGCTGGATAAATGACGCGACGCCGTCATCCTTGTTCGAGCAGGTTACATAGCGGGCCGCCGCCTTTACCGCCTCCGGCGCGTTTCCCATAGCTACGGAGTATCCGGCTTGCTGAAGCATTCCGATGTCGTTGCGATAATCACCAAAGCAGCAGATATCCTGGAGGGGGATATTCTGCATCTCACAGAACAGGCGGACCGCCGCCGCCTTGGACGCCATCCTGGATACGATGGAAACGGTGGAAGCCTCCGAGAGCTCCGCCTGCAGAGCAGGATGCCGTTGGACAAAGGCCATCAGCTTTTCCAACGCTTCAGCATCTTGAGACACCACACAGACCTTCAGCAGCTGCCGGGAGGCGATAAACCGGGGCGGATATGCCTGATAGCAGTGGCAGGAGACCGGCAGCAGAGCCAGCTTATCCGCCTGTTCGTTATAGCTGCGGAAGCGGGGGAGTCTGGTGGTGTCCTGCCGGAAATAAGCGGCTTCGGAAGTGTAGAAGGTATAGTCCACATTCAGCAAATGGCAAAATTCCATCAGTTCCACAGCGAGCCGTTTTTCGATGGGGGTGCTCCAGAGGACGCTGTCTGTTTTCCAGATACGGATCTCAGCCCCCTCCAAAGTGATAATGGGTCCGGCAATCTTGGCCTGCTGGCAGTAAAGACTCATCATGGAAGCAGGTCTTGCCGAGGTAAAGGTATAGGGGATGCCATGGGTGCGCAGCAGATCCAGTGCCTTCAGGGTTTGAGTGGAAAGCTGCTCCTGATCATTCAATGCTGTTCCGTCCAGATCTAAAAAGACCATGCGGACCGGCCCGATCACGCCTTCGGGCAGATTGGCGCCGCCGCTCATAGGAGGCCCTCCGCAGGCGGCGGAGATTTCTTTTGGGCGACCGAGGGAAGCTGGCATTTGGGAAACATTGTGCTTCCTCCTGACTTTTGAATTATGCAGGACGGCCCACGATCGAAAGTTCGGATCGTGGGCCGTGCCGCATTTGGGCTGAACGCAGTCAGCCAATAATCATCTGAGTTTCCTTCAGCGCTTTGCCAATGCGTTCCACCTCGGGGGCGTCCAGAGGCAGGAAGGGCTTCTTGGGCACGCCGATGTCAATGCCCAGCATGGGCAGAACCGCGTGATAGAAGGGCACGGGGATGCCGGAACCGGTGACAGATCGGAGCAGGTTGGCCTTGAGCTGGAGTTCCCGGGCCTCGGCGTACTTGCCAGCCTTGCAGTCCTCATAGATCTCCTTGATGAAAGCGGGGAACGCATTGGAGAGGCCGGAGACGCAGCCGTGAGCGCCGGCTACGACGGCAGGCAGCAAGTGAGTCTGGGAGCCGATGAGGAACAGGAAGCCAGGCTTCTTGACCTTGGCCATAAAGTCATAAAACAGGGCGATGTCGGCGGAGGAATCCTTCACGCCTTCCAGACCCATGTCGGCCAGCTCGGCCAGCAGGTCGCCGTTGACGGTAAAGTTGGAGTACTTGGGGTTGTTGTACAAAATGACAGGGGTTTTTACTGCGTCAATAATGGCC
>NZ_CANTJS010000067.1 GCF_947654275.1 uncultured Oscillibacter sp.
ATCTCGTATTTTGTGTTCATCGTGTTTTTACCTCCTACCATTGCAGGTGTTCCTCTACCCCGCAGCGGCGGCAGGACAGGGTGCTGGTCCCGTTCTCTGGGTCCGCTGTTTCTTTCCACAGATGGCCTTTAGCCTCGCAGATCATTATTGTCTCCAGACACTTCCGGGCTTCGGCAATGACCTCCGCCCGGAGCTGTTCCATGGTTGGCATCGGAAGTCCCTGGGACTTATAGTCATTGATCAAAGCGCCGATATCCATATGAAAAAGGTCCAGTTCCATATATTGGGTCAGACGTTCCTGCAGCTTCGTCTCGTCCACACACGGTTCCGTGGATGCCTGGGGCAGTTCCAGGCCGCAGTCCGCCATGGTTTCCAGAAGCCGCTGGCGCTCATCGGCGCTCAGGCTGCCGTCCTGACAGGCGGCCTCGATCTCATCGGCGATCTTCAGCAGCTCGGTTTTCTGTCCGTCCGTCAGGGAGAACCCGATCATGATTTTTGTGACCTCGAATATTTCCGAGTCAAAATCCTGGTATTTGCTCATGGTATGCATCTCCTTTCGCGCTGTTGGCACAGCCACAACGATACCCAAACCAGAGAGAGAAAGCCATTCACGATACCCAACAAAAATCCGCTGTCAATCCCCAGCAATACCAACAATCCCCGGCTATGCCGCCTGCCTGAGAGCCGCTATGCCGTCCTCCTGCCGGAACATGGAGTCAATGTCGGAGAACTTCTGGGTGCGGTTGAATTTCTCTGTTGCTTTATTGGGGATAGCCTGTAATTCCAGCATCCTGGCCCACAGGTCCGGGTGGTGGTCGTAGAGGTGGCGCAGCTCCGGCAGCTTTGCGTTGGGGCAGAACCAGCACCCGCCCCGGTCGGTGAAGGCGTAGACAGGAGAAAGCAGCCCCGCGTCCTCGCAGAGCTGCCATGCGTCCTGTTCTGTGAGATTATATTTCGCCAGCAGGGACACCTGCCTGCCGCCCTCCAGACGGAGCAGCCGTTCATGCTCATCTTTGGCGATGCCGATATACTGGACCGTCCCTGGCGGCAGCGTTTTTTGATACCGCTGGATGGGCCGGACCTTGCAATCCCGCTGGACGGCGCATTTTCCACAGATGGGGAAGGAGCGCACCATGCCCTTTTTCGGGCCGCGGGTGACCCGCCCGGTGAACAGGTCCACATAGGTCTTTTCCGAGCGGAGAACGATTATTTTTACCCCCATCCGCTCCAATGCAGGAATAGCGGTGTTGTAGATGAAGTCCCGATGCTCCGGCACCTCGCCGGAAATGTCTTTGTCGAACATCACTTCGCAGTAGACCGCCTCGTCCAAAGGTTCACCATGCTCTTTCGCTAACAAAATGGTGGCCAGCGAATCTTTCCCGAATGAGCATGAGGCGATAAACTTGGGCGGCTCCACTGTCACCGCTCCTGTCTGGGCGCTTTCTTCTTGGAAGCGGTCTTTTGGCCAGACTTATCCTTTGCTGGAGGCTGCTTCTGTGCCTTGTCCTTTGGGCCGAAGATCGCATCCTCCAGCCGATCCAGCCACGTCATGTCCGCTTCCTCAGCTTTACATTCGATTTTCCTGATCTTGCAGCCAAACTCCTCCAGCGCCTCCTGAACACACTGTACACTGTAGGTGGAGAAGCTCTCCGCTTCAGCCTCGTTTTCGTCATGGCAGTGAAAGGTATATTCCAGATGCACCATACGGCCATTAAAGCGGAAATTGAGATCGCTGGAGACATAGCCGCTGCCCAGGGTATTGTCCTGCTCATAGACTTCCTTAACGTGCTGCACAAACTGCTTCTGCACATCCGGGAGAAGCAGCATATTGAATTCGCCGGAACCGTCAAAGTCCAGCCGGAAATGTATTGTGGTCTGAACATCATAATCCATTCCGTCATCCATTGGAGCGGTCACCTCCCACAGCGTCCACCAATGCGGCGGCCCGGTCAGTCTGCTCCCAAGGGGCATCTTGGTGGGTGAAGTGTCCATAGTTGCAGATCTGCGCGAAGATGGGACGATCCAGCCCCAAGGCGGAGATCATCCCGGCGGGAGTCAGATCGAACACAGCCAGAACAGCCTGCGCCAGCACAGCCTCCGGGAACTTCCCGGTCTGGTGGGCGTCGATGTCCACCGCCACCGGCTCGGCCCTGCCGATGGCGTAGGCGAGGCTGACGGTGCAGCGTTCCGCCAGCCCAGCGGCCACGATGTTCTTGGCGATGTAGCGGGCCATGTAGGCCCCGCTGCGGTCCACCTTGCTGCCGTCTTTGCCGGACAGCGCCCCGCCGCCATGGAGGGCCGGTCCGCCGTAGGTATCCGCCATCAGCTTCCGGCCCGTCAGGCCGGTGTCCGCCTCGAAGCCGCCCAGCACAAACCGCCCGGAAGGGTTGATGAACACCTCGGTTTTCGGGTCGGGATATAGATCCCGCAGGGCGGGGACGATGACGTGCCGGGTGATCTCCCGACGCAGCTCGTCCAGATCCTTGTCCGCGTCATGCTGGCAGGAGACCACAACGGCGGCGATCCGGCAGGGCTTTCCGTCCTGGTACTCCACAGACACCTGCGCCTTGCCGTCCGGCCCCAGGCCCTGGATGGTCCCCGTTTTTCTGGCGTTGGTAAGCAGCAGCGTCACCCGATGGGCCAGCACCACGGGCAGGGGCAGCAGCTCCGCCGTCTCCGAACAGGCAAAGCCATACACGATGCCCTGGTCGCCGGCACCCATCTGGGTCTCCTGAGCCACAGCGCCGGCGATATCGCCGCTCTGGTCATGGGTGATGACCTCCACCTCATAGTCCGATCCATAGCCAGTTTCCCGAACAGTCCGGCACACGATAGCGGGGATGTCCGGCAGCTCGGCGGCGGTGATCTCCCCGGCTACGATGATCTTCCCGGCGGTGGCCATGACCTCACAGGCCACACGGGCGGCGGGATCGTGCTTCAGGCAGGCGTCCAGGACGCTGTCGGCAATGGCGTCGCACAGCTTGTCCGGGTGGCCCTCGGTGACCGACTCGGCGGTCAGAATGTAGTTATCTCTCATGGTAAATTCCCTTCCTTTTTGCAGATTTTGTGCCCTGATGGGCTTGGAGCGGTTCCTTGCACTGCGGCAGATCAAAGCCCAGGGAGCGGATCTCCTGATCGGACATTTCCAGGGTGTCATGGAGGATGCCGTACAGCTCGGCGCTGTCATACCGCTCTCCCATGTAGCCGATGATGGCCTCCATGAGTTTCCGCTGGGGTTCCAGGGATTCCGCCGCCTTGGTCAGCGCGTCGGCGTAGCCGTGGAGCCATGCGGCATTGTAGCTGTCCTGGTTCGGCTCCTGATTGGCGCGGATATGGGCCAGCTCTGCGGATGCTGAGACCGCCGCGATGCTGGACAGGTCATAGTTGGGCATAGGTTTTCTCCTTTGGAAAAAGGGGGAACGGCGCTCACCGTTCCCCCCTGGACTTGGGCTTTTTCTTCTTTTCCGCCGGCATTTCCTGGGGAGGCTGCTCCTTGACCGCGGTAACGATCATGACGTTGTCATACAGATCCTTATAGCGTTGGATCTGTTCCTCTGTCAGAGAGACAAAATGCTCCCCGCTGACACCAGCCATGAAAAATGTCCCGCATACGATGTCATAGGGCAGGCCGCTCTCATCCATCAGCGGACGGTTATAGGGCAGATCCAGGTTTCGGCCCTCCTCGTTGCAGATCACAGCCACCTCCTCCTGGAAGGGATACACAGCTTGGATGTATCCGCCCACGAGGGCCTGCATGGCCTCCAGGGTGTCGGGGGTCTCCCGCACCTCGCAGGGCTTCATCGGTTCCACCACTAAAATTTTCATGATCGTTCACCTCGATTTTTCTTCTTTTTTACCTTCTTTCGATAGGTATAGTTGAAATCCGGCCTGGGCAGGTCCGCCCTCATCTGATCGGCTTGGTAGCAGAAGATGTGAAATTTCCCCTTTTGAGGGAAAAGCCGCAAATGATAGCGGTACCGCTGGGTGTCGATGCGGAAAGCGTAGAAGGTCTGCCTGCCGGACATCCGCGCCTGGGGATGCTCTTGGCAGAATTGCCGCATAGACTGGAAATTTTTCAGCGGTCCGTCACGCCGCAGCGTTTCAACCATATCCCGCAGTTCCGTATCAAAAGCGGGGGATTTCAGGGCATCGTTTCCCCTGATCCAATCGGTTGTTGTCCCGTTGCCGTCAAACACACCCCGCAGGCAGCCCACATGGGCGGCCTCCTGGAGCTTGGTCGTGAACAGCGGAGAGACATCGTCCTCCGGCACATCGAAAAACGGATATTTTTCACCGATCATGGTACTTGTTCCTGTCTTTTTTGGGGTCCCGCGCCGGCGTTTGGGGAACAGGCGGGCGCTCCTGCTCCCGATCCATCTCCCGCAGCATCTTCAGTGTGTCCCGGAAAGCCAGATACCGCTGGATCTGTCTGGGGTCATCTGTCAGGGTGCGGACCGTCTCCCACAGGGGACTCCCGTGGTGGCTGACATCCTCCTGCACAACGAGGGCAGGGTGGTCCCCGCCCTCGTCCAGCATGACCCGCTGATCCCGGCACTCCTCAGCGTGGCTGTAGAGGCCGTAGGCCACGCCAATGACCTTCATGGCCTCCAGCGCGTCCACGGTGGTATAGACGCTGCCGGTGCTGATATGCACCTCGCCGGTCAAAGAGATTTTTTTACTGGACATAGTGTTTCTCCTCCCATCATGACCTCAGCGGTCATGACTGCCCCGCCGTTTCGGCGGCTTGGGGCGGTCAAAAATGCTGGCGTTGATCCGTTCCGTCTCCTGATGCACCTCCTGAACAGCGTGTTCCCATGCCTTTTTCAACGCAGACACCGGCAGTCCGTTCTGTTGGTAGCCCTCCAGGATACCGTTGTAGTAGGACTCGGTGGGCAGCATGGGTTCCCGGAAGCGGTCATCCATGATATAGGCCATAACAGACAGGGAGCGGCCCTCGCTGTCCCGGACGGTAACCATCTTCTTGTCATAAAAGCGGGGATAGCCCTCGTAGCGATCCAGGGAGCGCTCACACGACTGCGTGATGCTCCACAGCAGACCCTGGACGGTCTCGCCCTCCTTGGGCGCGATGGTGGCGAAGCCGCCCCTGCGGAACAGCAGTTCCCATCCCTCCAGCACAACCGGCCCCACCACCGAGGCATCCGGGCAGCGGTACTCCATCTGGCCCAGGTTGATATTGGACCCATAGGCGAAATACAAGGTATTTTCCATAGTCACTCCTCCAAAATGACCAGCGCCCCGGCCTTGGCCAGATGGGCGAACATGGCCAGCGCCTGCCCCTCCACACCGGACGACCGCAGGGGGCAGTCCAGATCGGTGGCCCGGATGAAGTTGCTCCGAAGCTGGTGGATGTAGCTCTCCGTATCCGGGTACTCGGTGGGGTCGAAGGTCTGCTGTCGGAGCTGCTCCATGATCTCCACGGCGCTGCCCTCGTAGGCGCGCTCGTCAATGCAAATTTTCATTGTCATCGCTCACTTTCACGGCGTTTTTTCTTCTTTTGATTGACCGGGTAGCTGTCCTTATCGTGGCGCCACGCCCTATCACCTTCCAGGTGGGCGAGTAAATGGTCTCGTGTGTGCTTGAACTCCTCTCCGTTCAGCCCCAGCCGCACCAGCCAGACCCGGAAGGTGAACAGCTCGTTCTCACTGTGGGTCTTGCGCATGACGGTGCTGCGCTGGGCGATGGCCTGGGCGGAGATGGCGAGGCACAGATTGACGTATGCGGCCACCTTCCCAGCGTGGAGGGTAGAATTAAAGCACCGCCATTCAACGGTGCCGCGGTAAAAGACAGAATGCAGGTTTAAGGCGTAGTAGCGCGTCCAATTGTAATGGTCTGTGTTCTCTACATTGCCCTCGTACCAGACCCGCTCCAGCTGGGTGAGGTCATTAGTCTCGTCCGAGGACAGCGTCCGGGCCTGCCGCAGCATGGGTTCCCGCACCTTTTTGCACCAGCGCTCTGCTCTGGACTCGCTCACCTGCAAGGCTTTGAACAGGATATCCTCTTTGGAATACATGATGCCGATCAGGTTCTTCAGGCTCTGGCGGTTGTGATTGGAAGCATCCACATGGACGTGGATGCCGCAGGAGCCGTTGGCCTTGGCCCCGGCCTTTCGTACCCGGCGCACACATTCCTGGAGCTTGGGCAGTTCGGCGTAGGTCAGCTTTGGCGTGACCATCTCCACCTGATATTCCCCTCTGCCCACGGTTTCATATCCATCCGCAGTCTTTCGCTCCACCCGGATGCTGCTGTCGCTCATCAGCTTCCACACCTTGCCCTCCGGGTCGGTTACACCCCAGGTGTCGTAATAGGTCCCAAGGTATTGGGGTTCCGTCCCAAAGTACGCGGCCAGCGCCTCGGCGGCCTGCCTGCGGGTGATGCCCGTCATCTCCACTTCCACACCGAAGCATTGATCCTTGATGCCGATCTCACTCATGCGGCCGCATCCTCCCTTCGGAGCTGTTCATCCACCGCCCGGATTCGGCGGCCTATGGCCTCAATCACATTGACGGTGACAGAATTGCCCGCCTGTTTATACGCCTGGGCGTCCGAGGTGATGGCCAGCAGGCGGTCGATCTGATCTTCTGCGAAGCCTTGGAGCCGGAGACACTCCCTGGGCATGAGGCGGCGGATACGCCCGCCCCGTTCCACGATGCCCTGCACACTGGCGGCGTCATGGGCCAGCTTGCTCACCCGGCCCGCTCTGGTTCTGCTGTTTGGAAAGCCCAGATCCACGCTGTCGCCGGGGGCGGCCTCCGCATAGCCCTGTTTGGTTCCCTCTTTGATCAGCAGCACCCCGGATCGCTCGGCTCTGTGGTTGGAAAGGGTGGTCTGCCCGTACCGGGCGGTGAGGCACCGGGCGGTATCGGTCCGCCGGGGTTCCCCAACAGACAGATCCACAAAGGCGGCGTCAGGCGGAATCAGGTACAGTCCGGTTTTGGCTCCGGTGCCGCCTGAGCCTGCGGTTTGGGTGCAGGCGACTCCTGCGATATCGTAGACCCGGTATCCCTGCGCTCCTCCGATGAGCTGTATAAGAGCCTTGCCGTCATTTCCGGGGAGAGGAAATACCTGGCCGGCGCATCGGGGATCAAGATATCCGACAAGGAACAGCCTTTTCCGCGATTGAGGAGTCCCGTGGTCTGCGCTGTTGCACACATTCCATTCGAGACCATACCCCAGCTCATGAAGCGTGGAGAGGATTGTCGCAAACGCCCGTCCCTGGTCGTGGAGTAAAATTCGGGGAACATTTTCAAGCAGCAAATACGCAGGCTTCCTTGCTTCAGCCAGTCGGACAATCTCAAAGAAGAGAGTTCCTCGGGGGTCAGCGAAGCCAAGTCGATTTCCTGCTGCTGACCAAGATTGACAAGGAAATCCGTCGCAAAGCAGGTCGAAGTCCGGCATTCCGCCGGGGTCGATTTTGGTTGCGTCTGGATAGTATACTTCCTCCTTCCCAATATCGTGGATGGCACGGTAGCTGGCGTCGGCGTACTTGTCGATCTCGCAGTGGCCGACACACTGGAAACCGCCTGCGCGGGTCAGTCCGGCCCGGAAGCCGCCGATCCCCGCGAACATATCAAAATAGCGGATCAGATCATTCGTCACCTCCATCATTTTGCAGCGCAAGCAGAAAGCCGAGGACATTGTCATCCAAGTCCCCGGCCCCCTGCGGCTGCTCGGTTTTTTCTTTTACAGAGATAAATTCCACGCTGTGCAGTTCCTCCCGGATGACCGCGCGGATCTCCTCCAGCAGAGCGTCCCGTTTATAGCCCTTGCAGATCATCCGGCACACAGCGTCCGTCCGCTGTCCAGCGGGGATAGCCCGGATGATTCCCCACGCCTCCCGCTGGTGGGGAGCGGAGAGGTTGAGGGAGAGGTTCACCCGCCGCTTATCCGCCACCCTTCACACCCCGCGACAACTGGCCCACAAGGCGCTCGTAGCCCTTGGCGTTCAGACATACGTCATCCAGGATAAGCGGGCGGCACAGGCCGTCTATGGCCCCAACGTGGCGTTTCAGCAGCGCGGCCCCGCCGCCCAGGAAGACGGCGGGCATGGCACGGGCATCCAGCCCGCTCTCCGCGATGGCGGACAGCAGGCGGCGGACGTAGGCCCCGGCCTCCCGATGGATGATCTCCCTGGCCTGTTCGCCGGTGCTGCCAGCCTCACCCCGGAGGACACTTTCGATCTGCGCCGCCGTCATGGACAGGCCCAGGGCGCGGCGCACCTGCTCCGCGATCTCATCCAAACAGCGAATCATGCCCAGCTCCAGGCTCCGGCAGGTGGCGGCGTTGGGGGTGCGGTTGTCCAGCCGCATCAGATCCACTGTCCAGCCCCCGATGTCCGCCACGATGACGGAGGGTTCGTCCAGCAGTTCCTGCTGGGTCAGCACGGCGGCGTAGCCCTGGGGGAACAGGGACACCTCCGCGATGGTGACGGTGTAGGCGATGCCCTCGTAGCGGAAGGACACCGGCTGGCCGTCCCGGAGCAGGTAGGCCCGGAACTTCTTCTTGTCCCGCCCGAAGCTGGTGAGGGGCAGGCCCGCCGCAAGATGGACAGCGGCGGTGGGTTCCGCGCCCCGGTGGGCCAGCTCTTTGGCGATGGCGGCGAGGGTCAGCAGGTAGTAGTCCTCCGTGGCCGTTTTGTCCTTCTGGAGCGGCTGGCGTCCGCTGCCCACCACATAGAACCTGCCGCCGTATTCCAGCACATCCTTCTGGGTATAGGGTTCATTGTCGTACCCCACCAGCCCGGTGGGGAAAGCGCAGTGGGTGGTTTTCATGGCGGCGTAGCCGTGATCCACCCCGATGGTGATGGTGTCGCTCATCTGGAATCACCCCGATCCTTTTTGATTTTTTTGCTCTTTTTTTCTGTGGCACGAACCATTTTGATTTCCGGGTTGGTGAGGTTCCAAGTATCGTCACGCTGCCTGATTCTCTGTGCCAACTCCTCCGGCGTCAAATATTTAGCGCATAGTTTTGGCAGGTAGGCGGCAGTCTCGCTCCAGGTATAGGGATACCCGATCCCTTCGCCATACACAATATCCGGCTCGATCTTCTCCGACCATGCACGGGATACGGCGGGGTCAAAATCTTCGTAAGTGTTCCGTCCAGTGAGTTCCTCATAAGCGTAACTACCTACATAGCAGATCGTTTCAAAACAGCAGTCCCCATAGACAGGTACATCCGCCAATGAGTCCGGATCCTTCAGCGCGGCCATGTACACATCCCGGCCCTGGGCGATCAGCCAGCCCCGGAAGTCGGTAAAACCGTCATCGGTGCAGCCGTCCAACATGACAGAGGCGGCGCTCCAGAGGCCGTATTTGTATGCCGCCGCCCGATACGCAAAAGCGGCATAGTCGAAATTCAGGGCCTGCTCCGGCCCCATCTCTATCAGCCGGTCCTCCAGCCATTGGCAGAAGGCATCCTGGTCCTGGCCGCACTGCTCCTTTGCCTGGGCGATCAGTTCCCAGAAGGTGTCCTTGTTGATCTCACTGATACTGCTCACCGTGTCTCACCTCCCCGTTTTGGCTGCGGGCTGTGCTGCTTCAGTTCCGTTATAGCGCCCGCCTCCTGTTCCGGCTCTAAAAGGCTTTGAAAGCCCATGCGCTCCAGCACCTTCGCATAGAGCTGCTTTTCAAACGCATGGTATTCGGGGGTGGAGGTATCCACCTCCCGCAGCGTGGCGGACTCATAGGTGCTGCCGGGGATAATGTCCCACTCCACCGCCTGGAAGTGAACGGCGGTCAGCCAGTCCAAGAGGCTGTGGCCGCTCATCTCCTCAAACAGTCCCCGGTTGTCCTCGTAAGGGAAGCAGGACGGCACATCGATCCCCGTCAACTCCTTCGCCATGCGGTACAGCGTGAAGCCGCTGGGGTCCATGTCGGGGGAGATGGCATCGTAAAACCGTTTCAGCTCCTCCGGTGTGGACAGCCGTGGGCAAAACGCATCCAGGGCAGCCTGGAGCGCTTCCGCTTTGCTGGACAGAAACTTCGTGTAGTCCTTCTGCTCATCCAATGTGAGCCACAGCGATTCGCACGTTTCCCTGCTCTGTTCCAGCTCCTGTTGGGCCTGCCGCAGCTCAGACCGGGCGGTCTCCAGCTCGGCGCGGGCGGCGGGGTACTCCCGGATGGCCCGGATGATGTCTTTCAGTCCCATCCTCACCCCACCTTTCGGAACCGGGAGAGCAGTTGATCCAGCACACGGATGCGGCAGCGCACCTTCCCGGAGGATACGTCCAGCCCCTTCATCTGGCGCCGGATGCGGTAACGGATGGCTTTGAGGTCCTGCCGGTCGCTGCAGCACTCTATCACGATGTACTCGCTGCCGCGGGCCAGCACCTCCCGTCTGCCGTTCTCATCCCGGATGCTGGACATCAGCCGCTGGCCCAGCCGCTTTCGGTAGCTGTTCTGGAGGGCTTCCGCATCCCCGGACACGCCATGTTTTTTCAAAATGGCGGCAATCTCCCCGGAGCTGATCCGCATATTGCCGGACAGCACGTCCATGATCTCGTCCTCTGCCGCAGGGGGCAGGAGGGGCTTGGGAGGCCCCGCCGCCCGCGCGGGCTGCTGCTTGCTCATCGCTCCACCCCTTTCTTTTCACGATATTTTTTGATATGTTCTGGATGCTCCGGCAGCGGTATCCCAACATCCTCCGGGCAATAGAGATACATCCCTTTGATGGCATGGGCCTGCTCGGAAACGAAACCGGCAGGCGTGTCCTCCAGGATGGCCGCCGCCAACACCGTCCGCCTGCGCCGGTCCCGCCGGGAGGTGTAGCTGTAGTGATGCTCCCCGTCCCGGTAGATGTGGATGCCCTCCGGCTCCCCGCGCTGTCTGGCGTAGGTGGTTACAGCGTCTTTCTCCGCAATAAACGGGGGAATGACGCCCTTCTTCAGCTCAGGACCGATACTGTTGACATAGTGAACCATCTCCCGGAGGTCGCGGAGTCGTACTCGAACTTTTGAGCCCTTTGTCGTTGACGGGTACATCGTTCTCCCGATCGCCATATAAACGCAAAAAAAGCCCCCGGCAGCTGCCGGGGGCTCTCGTCTTATGCCAGGATCTCGCTGACTCGTTTCAGCACGGCTGCAGCATCGCAGCCGGAGTTCTTCAGCTGGGCCGCGATGTCCTGGGCCAGTTTTTCCGCTGCCTTCTGGGCCTCGGTCTGGCCATCGTCCAGGATGGTGCAGTAGGCAGGGTTTTCGAGGTAGATCCAGCCTGCGCCGCTTTTCAGCTTGCCCCAGCCATCTTGCACCTCTGTGATGGTGAAGACGCCTTTGCCGGTCTGGCCCTTGACGGCGTAGCTCATGCCCGGACCCTCGCGATAGTTCAGGTCGTTGATGATGACCCGGACCGTGAAGGGCGTGGCCGGGAAGCTGCTGACGATCTGCTCGGTGCCGGTACCCAGCTTGGCGTTGACAGCGTCCGCGATGGCGCCGTGGCGCTGGTAGAGATAGTCGCCCGGGCAGGCCTTATTGGCAAACCAGCGGTGGACGGTCATGTTCTGCTTGTCCACCTGGCCGATCAGGCTCTTGTCTGCCTTCCAGAGCAGCTTCTTGATGCCGTTGCGCTTGCAGATGTCCGCCACCAGCTCAATGAGGGCCGCGTAGGCCGCGTCGGTCACTGCATACGGGTGACTGGTATCACTGGCGACTTCGATGGTGACGGCCCGGTTGTCATTGTCGCGGTTGGAGCTGCACCAGGAGCGATCTGCTTCCGGCACGCTCAGGCCGATGCTGCCATCCTTGCCCACGACATAGTTGGCGGAGCACTCGCGGTCTGTGGTCGCGAAGTAGTCGCAGCCCTGCTTTGCTGTCCACTGGCCCACGATACAATGGATCGTGATGGTGTCAATGGCGTGATTGCGCGGGCTGGTGCGGTTTTTGGTGATGTTGGTGTATGTCACCAGCGGGCTGTTGCCCATGATGTTGTCCTCCTTTTCGGTGCTTTTATTTGCGTAGGCGTCAAAATAAGCCTGGCCGAAGCTGGCCCGCTTGGCCTTGACGCTGCTGCTCATGTCTGCCGGGCGTTCGTACCTGGTCAGCACGATGTCCGACGCTTCCCTCACTGTCCTGGCCGTCCGGAGAACTTCCCAAACGGCCGCGTAGCCCTTCAGCTCCCGGATCATAAAGTCCAGCTGCATCTCCAGGCTGCCGATGGACGCGCTGGTCTTCCGGGCAAAGTTCAGCAGGGACTCCTTGCGGCTCCAGTAGGTCCACTGTGCCAGGCCGTAGCCAGCACTGTCATGGACAAAATTAGAATAAGCGCCGGAGTCCACGGCGGCCATGTAGGCCGTATCCGTGAAGCCCAGGCGCTTCTCGTAGCTGTTCTGGAGGTTCTGAGGGTTGAGCCCGCTCTCGGCGTAAAGGTTGCCCATGAGCCCTGCCGCACCGGCAGGGCTCATGCCTTTACACCTGAGAAAGTTCCAGATCGTCCTCTCTGTGGAGGACCCGGTCGCCTTCATGTCTTACTCCTTGGGCACCGGCGTTTCGCCGTCCGCCTTTTGCTTCAGGACCTCGATGGCCTTGACCAGTACGCCAGTGTCAACGCCGATATGAAATTGTAAGAAAACGCCGAAGAAATTTTGTAGTTTTT
>NZ_CANTJS010000068.1 GCF_947654275.1 uncultured Oscillibacter sp.
CGCTGGGCGCCCATCGGAAACCGCCGTGCCGCATGGCCGAGCAGGTATCCCGATCCGGTTTTTCATCGAAGAACACTTGGAGCCGGTTGGCCTGCACATCCATCTTCACCACGCCGCCCTCGAAGGCCCAGCCCTCAAATTCAACTTCTTTTTTGGCGGACAGTTCCTCAATCCGTTTCTTCGTCTGGCGGATCATGGCGTTGTTATTGGTGAGGCGGAAACTCGGATAGGGCTTCGGTTCCGGATGCCAGTCACGAGTCATGGAAGCCCTCAGCTTCTCGATCTGAACCGGGTCCAAACCAGGACAGCCCTCCAAGGTCTTGTGCTTGCGGTAGTAGGCGTTCACGGCCTTCATGGACTCCTGGTCCCGCTCCAGGGCCTCCAGCTTGGCTTTCAGCTTCTGGACAGCCTCCGGGTCGTCGGCGCTGATGCCGCCTTTGCCTGTGCCGCGGATTTTGTCCAGGATTCCTTGGCTCTCCCGCCACTCCGCCATGGCCGTGTCAGAAGCCTGATTCTGCTTTTCTTTCTTCCGCACAGGGAAATTGCTTCCCCCGGCAATCAAAGTGGACGGCACACGGGCGGCGATGGCGTTCTGCCGGTTGGTGTTTTCGGCCAGTCTGCGGGCATAGGTATCCAGCAGGCGGTCGATCCTCTCATGATGAATGAGGTCCACTTTCCGCTTTTGGGCTTCCGCGATCTGAGCGGCCTTGTCCACAGACTGACGGTATTCCGCCGTTGCGCTGCCCGCTTTGTAGTCGAAATAGCTGTTCATCTCCTTAGCCCGGCGGGCCAGCTCCTCGTTGATGATGTAGTAGTTGATAGCTGCACACCTCCTCTGCAAAATCTTCTGACAGCTTTCACTGTTGATTTTAGAATTTCGACTATGAAATGTAATGGTGTTGGAGTATAATGTTTCATCATGGTATAGGGGGGATGCGCTGTGTCCAGACACACCAGCCCGTATGAGGTATACGCAAAATACATATTGGAGGCGGTGTATGGCGGCCGCTACGGAACGCTGCTCCTGCGGGATAAACCGGACCTTCAGACCGCGGACGGAGAAGCCGGTATAGAGGTTACCTCTGTGAACGGAGAAACCTTTGAGCGGCTTGTGACGGAAATTGCCATGAGCCAGCCATATCAGGTTCCGTCGGACAGAATCCTGGAGCTGTGCGCAAAATGCGGCATTGAGTATCACGCATGGCAGACCTTTGTCATCAACCCTCTCCCTGCCGCCGGATTCATTGAGCCTTTTCGCAAAAAGCTGAAAAAACTGAATGCCGGATATGCGTTTCTGGGTCACTACGACCTGTTCCTCTACTCGGACCGGCACACTCTGGAGAATCACGAATTGGAACCGCTGCTGGAAGCATTGTGCGAAGAGAATAAAGCGCCAATCTCCTACCACTATGTCTACATTGACGCCAGTGGAAAGCTGGCGTGTTTTGACTTGGCCCATGGCACATATGAAGTCCAGTACACGAAGGGACTGCGGGAAAAGCTGATATCCGGTTCCGCCGTTGAATAGCGCTTCTCCCGTCTATCGCTCCGGCATTTTTCTCTTTTTATGAGGCACTTTGGAAACAGGCGGCAGGAGTTCGGCGGACAGCGCATCGGAGCGCAGCAGCCCCTCATCGGAAGAAATTCCGCTCTGTTCCGTCCCCGCCTTACGGCGAGGACTCCACCCGCTCCATTCCTTCCTCCTCTCCCCACCGCAACCGCTTCGCTGGGTTGCGTCGGGGGCCCCATAGTTATGCCGCGCTCCGATGTTCGTAACCGTTATGTCCTTGACGCACAGCCGCAGCCAGGGGAGGGCCTCTCCCATCCGCTGGGCCAGGAGAGCGACGTCCAGCGAGGTCCGTTGTTGCAAGGAGACATACACAGAGTATTGCCGCCGCTCAAAGCCGTTGGCTTCCATGAAGCGCCGGATGTCCTTATAGGCCCGCTTGAAGAACTGCGAGTCCTGGCCTGTCTCCTTGTGAGGATAATACCGCTTCAGCGCATCCTGGCTCAGATCGAAGCTGATCTGCTTTCGTGTCATCCCCATATTAAATCTCCTTGTGTGCTTTCTTCACGGATCATCGGTCCAGCCCCTTTTCTCCTTGGCTCTGCTTGTAATAAGATAGCAGATATCTCCTTTGCGCCATCCGCCAGGAAAATCATCCGTCATGTTTTCTCACCCGCCTTTCCGGCCTGGGCAAGCACATCCTCCTCGCCGTTCTCGTCCTGCCAGACGCAGGAGGCAGCGCAGTCCAGGAACCAGTCCGCCCGCAGCAGGGACAGGATGACGTCCCACATAACGGCGAAATCGTCGCCATGGCCCCTGTCCTGGAAGACCAGGGCGTCACTGTCATCTGCGCAGGGGAGATCGTGAACAGCGAACAGCGTCTTGACCGTGCGGTGGACGTCCTCCAGCCTGCGGCCCTGCCGCTCTACAGCGGCTTTGTCAAAGGAAATGTGAACTTTCATGCTCGGTATCCCTCCTTTTATTTGGTAGCCCACATCATACCAGCATGTCCCGGCCATATCCAGAAGAATCGGCAGACAGTTCACGCCGCCTCAGCCAGCTCCCGCTCAATCCGCTCCCTGGCAAGGCGGGCATACTCGTCCGTCACCTCGATGCCGGTGGCGGTGTAGCCCTCCAGCACGGCGGCCAGGACGGTGGTGCCGGACCCGGCGAAGGGGTCCAGGATGTGCCCGCCCGGCTCGGTGATTTTCACGATGTCCCGCATGAGCTGGAGGGGCTTCTCCGTCAGGTGGATGCGGTTCTGGGGATTGCCATATTTGAACACGCCGGGGAGGCAGGGCACGGGGCGGCTGATGGGCATATCGCCGTTGGAGCCCCAGACGATGTACTCCGCCTGCTGGCGGAAGCGGCCCTTCTGGGGACGGGAGTTGCCTTTGTCCCAGACAGCGGTGCCCCGCCAGATCCAGCCCGCCCACTGGAGGGCGTCGGAAGCGGCGGGGAGTTGCCGCCAGTCGATGAACATACACACCGGCGCGCCGGGTTTGCACAGCTTCCGGGCGTCCGCCAGCCACTCCGCCGCCCAGCGGGTCCAGGACCGCTGGTCCTTGGCGTCTCCCTCAAAGGGCGGAGGGGCGGCGTCTCCCATACTGGAGTATTTTTTGGCGGTGGATTTGTTCTTCTCGCTCTGCGTCCGGCCTCCGGAGGCGTAGGGCGGGTCGGTGATGATAGCGTCAAAGGTGCCGGGGGCGAAGTCTCCCAACAGCTTCAGGGCGTCGCCCTGGATGATGGTCCACTTATCTTTCATGGGCAGATTTTCCTTTCTTTTTGTGAGTTTTTTTCGGTTCGATGGGAGGCGCGGACAGCTCAGTGTCCACGTACTCGCTGATAATGCTGAGGGCTTCATCATAGCTGCCGGAGGTTTCACATCGCTTGAACATCTCGTCGATCTGTTCCCGCATCCCGGCTTCCTTCAGCAGCATAGAGGCATTGCCCAGGATGGCGTAGATGTTGCCATCCATACCGGCAAGGTCCATCTTCGGCTTTTGCGGGGAATATGCCTGAGTAAATCCTTCCAGACGGTTGGGGACGTAGTCAGAGAGCCACGTTCCACCGAACTGGTCATGGGTCTGGAGCCGCCACATGGCCAGCTTTCCCATGTCCAGTTTCACACCCTCAAAGGGGAACAGCAGGTTTGTCAGGCCGTCGTGCTGGAAGACGGAGGCCCGCTCGAAGCGGCTGCCGTCCAGCAGGATACCGCTTTCGGTGAGCAGTCCGTTGACGCCGTTCAGCCATTCCCGCAAAGGGCCGCCGCAGCCCTGGAGGATGAGACCCTCCTTACCGCTCATTGTCTGCAGATCTTCTGTGGTGATGTTTGTAATGTTATCGCTCATGTGCAGTATTCTTTCCTTTCTGTTTCGCTTTGGAAGCAAGACCGGCTGCCGGAGACTCCCTGCCGCAGCCGCGGAGATGCCAGAGCATATGGCCCATTTCCTCCCCGTGGTCATAGCCGCTGATCTCCTGCTCCCAATAGCCTCTTACCACTTCCAGGGGATTGTCGAGACCCAGCAGGTATTCCACCTCGTCGTCGTCGCACACAGCCGCCAGCTCGTCGCAGAGCTGCTGGGCGGCGGTGATCTCCGGGGCCAGCCGGATGATTTCCTCAAAGGGCTTTTCCCGGAGCTGGGCGAGGTAGTCCTGGTAGTTTTGGTCCAGCCGCAATTGCAGGATTGCGTTTTGGTCCTGACTCATCGCTCATGACCTCCTTTTCGAACGATCTGTTTGCGGGGCCGGACACGCTGAGGCGGTTCCTGCCCAAAGACGATCGGAATGCCTTGGTCCTGAGCACGGCGAATTTCTGCCCGCATCCCCTCGGTGATCGTGGAGCCATAGAGGTTGATCTGATGGCAGGACTCCAGCAGGCGAAGGCCCATCTCCCGTGCCGCCTCGTCCTGAACAGAGCAAGCCGGATCGGCGTTGGAGGGAAGCGTAATGTGGGGGCAGACGGGAATGTCGCCGGATTGGAATACCTCCTGGGCCTTCTGCCGGGCGAACTCGATGTTGTTAGCCACATCTCCCTGGAGCGGGGCGCAGATATACACCAGCTTGGGGCCGTCATGACCACGCTCCGGCATCCGCTCCCGGAAGGGCTCCAGGTATTGCCGGACCTGCTGGAGAAGCAGCTCCCGGTCTGCGGGGGCGGGCCTCCAGGCGTACCACTCCGGTTTACCGTCGCAGATCCAAATATGAGGGGATACGCCGCCGCGGAAATTTGGATTTCCGGGGACAGGCTTCTTTTCCCAAACGTCCTGGAATCTCAGCAGCAGTGTATCCACCTCACCCTCTGTGCGGTTCAGCACCTTTATTTTCAGTGCGTTATAGTGGTCGGCCATCCCGGTGGTGACGAACTCTAGCCGGACCCGCAGGTCCTTCCCCAGCGTTCCCAAACAGGCCCGGCCCGCGAAGCTGGGGTCGGAGATAACATCGCTGTCCCCAAGCAATTTCCGCAGTTCTCCTTCAAAGAAATTCATCGCTCCAGCTCCTTCCCTTTCGGCGCTTTCTCCTGCTTTTTGGGAGAGCGGGAGGGCTTCAGCTCATCCCTGGCCGGGTTCCGGACAATAGAGCGGCTTTGCCCATCCAGTATCAGCGTATCCGGTGTGCTGTTGCGGATTTTTTCTTCCCAGAGGATTACGGCGGTTCCGGTAACCTCTACGGCTCCCGCCACTGTGCCGTAAACAGTACAGTGGCCGCTGAGCTTCGGAAATTTTCCCCGGTCCCTGGCGTCAAGGACCAAGGCGGAGCCGGAGGCCCTGGCCTCCTCGCACAGAACCGCGCCCCGAATGTACGCGGCGTCCTCCGCCCTGGCGTGGCCGGACAACGTGCTCCGCTGCGTTACATACGCCTGGTCACAGGCGACGGCCCCGTCACGCAGGCAGGAATCTTTGTCCACAGAGGCGGACCCGGCGGCGATGGCGTCGCCGAAAATCCAGGAGACGTCGCCCTCCTCCTGGGAGAGGTTGCATTCCGCCTCCACAAAACCGCCCAGATCCCCGGCCCTCACCTCAACGCCGACGTCTCGCAGGGCGCGGATGCGGTGGAGAAAGGGATATTTTTCGTGGGCGATATCGGTGATCTCAAATTTTTTACTGCTCGTTTACATCAACTCCTCTGTAAAAATTGTGCTTTGGGTCAGCCCCAAACAGTACTATTTTTATGGTGAAAAGGCTATCACGATACTCCACAAAGAAACAGGCGGAAACCCGGCAAAATCAACAGGGGCGGGCTACCTGTCCTTCGGCTTTTCCCGTCTTTTGTGGCCCCTTTTCCGGCGAAGCGGCTTGCCCTGGCGGAACGCCTCCGTAAACCGCCGCTCCGCCAGCTCCCGCCAGAGGGGGTTGTATTCTGTCTGGACACGGTTTTCCTCCGCCCAAAAAGTAATGTGGGCGGCGACGGCAGGGCAGGTCTTGAAAATCATAGTCATCGCCTGGGTCATTTCCGGATCGCTGCCTATAAACAGCCGGTGAGAGGAATCGTCCGTCTTGGCGGGGCAGGACTTCTTGTCGTTCCACAGCAGCGAGACAGCATTGATCACAGGGACAGCGTGTTCCCTGGCAAAGTTTCTGGCCCGCAGCAGGGCCATCTCCGGATGGAAGCAGCCGAAGTCCACGGTGTAGAAGGTTTTCGATTTATTACCCTCCTGGACCGTAAGCAGGGCCAGGGGGCTGTTCTCGTCCGCTGACCCCGGTGTGTGGAAGCACATCAGGCAGCCCTGATCCGCCAGCGCGGCGATCTGTTCCGCCGTACTGCCGCTTTGCATATACACAGCGGCGGCAACCATTTCGGAGGGCAGGAGTGTGGCACAGGAGATGGAGTCATATACGGCCTGCACCGCCTCCGGGCTGAAATTGTTCGCAAGAAAACGGAAAGACACGACCTTCTTTTGTGGACAAAAAGGAGGAAACTGGACATTTATAGTTGAAAGTGGTAAAATGAAAATAATTCCAAACACAAACGGCTTTATGAGCGGAGGGATTGAATATGGTATTTATTTCTTATTCCTGGGATTCCGATGAACACATTGAAAAAGTTGCGCAGTTGATTAAACTTTTGAAGAAGAGCGGTATCAAAGTGTCCTGGGATCAAGATTTGAAACTGGGCAGGCGGATTCCCTCCTTTATGGAGGAGGAACTTCAAAAGTGCGATCAGGTTTTGTTCATCTGTACGCCGAATTATAAGCTGAAAGCGGATGGAAGAGATGGTGGTGTGGGATACGAAACCAATGTGATTACAGGAGAGTTGTACAGAAGTCATAACGATACGAAATTTATCCCTGTACTCTTTGACGGAAACTGGGATGCTTCCATGCCGGTCTGGGCAAACGGCAAGCTTGGAGCGGACCTGCGAAACGGAAGTATGCAGGAATACGAAAAATTGCTGGATGCACTGTGCGGACAGGAGGTGGAGCCGTGCTGCGAATATCAGGAGGAGACAGAAGATGTGGAAACAGATCAAGCTTCAGAACCTCCTGGTGCGGAGGAGCGGCGGGCTCTGGAACGGATCTACAGCGAATTGCTGGATATTAAAACCTGGCTTGTTCAATTGAAGCGGACGGGTAATGGGATGGAGGATCCCAGTGGTTCAGAGGATGAGATGTGGAAAAAGGTGAAGGCGCTTGAGAGGCTGAAAGACACCTATGACTTTATTTTAAACAGAGCGATTCTTGGGAAGTTAGATGAATTTTTCCGCTGGTGGAAAAACTTCCAGTATTTTTATACCCACTTTGATGAGGAGATTACGAAAGACGCTGCGAAAAAGAAGGGGCCTCTGTCCTGCCTTTTCAGTGTGGATGCCAATGGCAAGCTGAAAAACTCGTATAACTTCGCAAAACGTGAGTGTAATGAGATTCTAGCCACCATTGCACAACGTATAGGCTAAAAACCACATCCGGTCTAGAACCCCGGAGCGGGAAATATGAAAGGACCGTATCTGCCGGGCGAAGGGACGATTGTCCTGATTGTGCTTGAGGTATAAATCATCCAAAGTGACCTTGGAAGCCAGCGTGCCCCGGTAGACCCGCTGGTAATGGGACATCCGCAGTTTGACTTTCGCCTGCGCGTAGGGCATGAAGGCATAGGGCGCCGCTCTGATGTCCTTGATCTGGTAGATGGTGTATGTGTCGCAGACGTCGCCCTCTTTGGGATGCTCGGGAGCATAAACAGCCCCATTCCGCTCCTGGATCTCAGCGAACTGGCAGATGTGGAAGGTTTCACCGCCGATCCGGGCGTGGGTGGCGTCAATGTACCGGCAGGGGAGGATTCTCCGGTCATCACCGAAGGTGGTGAGGATGATGTTCTCGCCGTCCGGTACATGGAACAGGGTGTTGTAATCGCTGTCGATGAAGCGGACCAGCCCGCCGTCCGCCTCGTTCGGGAAAGCCAGAACACCAAATACATTGACAGGGGTATCGCCGTTCATCGCGCCTCCCTTTCACAGGCTTCCGCCAGGGCGGCGGCCCGGTCCGTCTGCTCCCAGGGCGCGTCCTGGTGGGTGAAATGCCCGTAATTGCAGAACGAAGCGAAAATAGGCTGATTCAGGCCGAGGGCCCGGATGATACCGCCGGGAGTCAGGTCGAACACCTGCCGGACCACCTGTTCCAGAACTGCTTCCGGGTATCGCCCGGTCTCATGGAGGTCAATGTCCACGGCTACCGGCTCCGCCCTGCCGATGGCGTAGGCGAGGCCAACGGTACAGCGTTCCGCCAGACCGGCGGCTACGATGTTCTTGGCGATATACCGGGCCATGTAGGCCCCGCTCCGGTCCACCTTGCTGGCGTCCTTCCCGGAGAGCGCCCCGCCTCCATGGGGGACGAGGCCGCCGTAGGTGTCCACCATCAGCTTCCGGCCCGTCAGGCCCGTGTCCGCCTCAAAGCCGCCCAGGACGAAACGCCCGGAGGGATTGATGAGGACCTCCGTCTCATGGTCGGGGTAGAGCTCCCGCAGGGCGGGGACGATCACGGAGCGGGTGAGTTCCTTCCGCAGCTCCTCCGGGTCCTTTTCCTCGTCGTGCTGGCAGGAGAGGACCACGGCGGCGATCCGGGCGGGCTTGCCTTTGTGATATTCCACGGACACCTGGGCCTTGCCGTCCGGGCCGAGGCCCTGGATGGTCCCCAGCTTGCGGGCATTGGTGAGCATCAGCGTCAGCCGGTGGGCCAGGACCACGGGCAGGGGGAGGAGCTGGGGCGTCTCCGAACAGGCGAAGCCGTACATGATGCCCTGGTCGCCGGCTCCCATCTGTACGTCCTGGGCAACGGCCCCGGCGATGTCGCCGCTCTGATCGTGGGTGATAACCTCCACCTCGTAATCGCAGGAATAGCCGGTTTCCCGCACCGTCCGGCAGACGATGGCGGGGATGTCCGGCAGCTGCCGGGCGGTGATCTCCCCGGCCACGATGATCTTTCCTGCCGTGGCCATTGCCTCACAGGCGACGCGGGCGGTGGGGTCGTGTTTCAAACAAGCGTCCAGAACGCGGTCAGCGATGGCATCGCAGAGCTTGTCCGGGTGGCCTTCGATGACCGACTCGGCGGTCAGGATGTACTTATCTCTCATGGGTCTTTCCTCTTTTCTTTTTTTGTTCTGTGGGTTTTTCGGGGGAATCAGGCACTTCCAACGGAATGGCAAGCAGATGGGGATGATCAAACATCTCCTTGTAAGAACGAAGCTGGAAATCGGTCAGAGAAACGAAGTTTTCGCCGCCCACTCCGGCAATTAGAAAGGTCCCGCAGAGAACGTCATACGGGTCGCCATGCCGGTCGCAGAGCAGACGGTTGGAAGGCAAATTCAGGTTTTTGCCCTCGGCGTTGCAGATAATGGCGGCAGACTCCGTAAAAGGAGAAGCCATTTCAATTTTTCCGCCGACGATTCCCTGCAAGGACTTGTAATCATGGGGGACCTCCCGCTCCTCGCAGGGCTTCATCGGCTCAACCACAAGGACCTTAATCGTTTGTTTGCTCATTCTTTCTTCCCTGGGAGGCAGCTCTGCCGCCCTCTCCAGCTTGTCTGTTTGATAGCAGTAAATGTAAAAGTTGTAATTTCCCCGCAGGGGCAGGAAGCGCAGATAGTAGCGGCGCTTAGGGGTATCCACCCGGAAGCCGTAATAATCTTTGCCGGATTCAGGGCTCATTTGGGCCTGCTTATGCTTCCAGCAGAAGCTCTGCATGGCGCTGAGGTTTTTGAGGGGCCCGTTCTTCCGCAGAGCATTGACCACGCTGTCCAGCTCATCCTTGAAATCCTGGTCCACCAGTTCCTCCTGGTGGACCCACCATGTGGTCCAGAACTCCGTTCCCTGGGCAAAATCTCCCCGCAGGTGACCGATGCAAGCCTGTTCCTCGGCGTAGCCGGAGAAGGTCAGCAATTCCTCATCCTTGTCAAGCCCCTGGAGCGGATAGGCTTCAGCGCTCATGGCCCTTCGCCTCCTTCTTTTTGGGAGACAAGGGTTTCTCCGGAGCGGGACCGTGCTCCCGCCCAATCTCCATTTGCCGAATCATTTTCACAACTTCCCGAAAAGCCAAATAACGGTGAATCTGCTCCGGGTCATCTGTAATGACGCGAATTGTTTCCCACAGCGGGGACCCATGATGGCTGATATCCGACTGAACAACCAGGGCGGGCTTATCTCCCTCCTCCAGCATGACGCGGGCGCCGCGAATATCCTCGGCGCGGTCGTACAGGCCATAGGTCAAGCCAACGCATTTCAGGGTCTCCAGAGCGTCCACAGTGGTGTACACGCTGCCAGTGGAAATATGGACCTCGCCGGATAGCGAAATCTTTTTACCGCTCATGAGAATTTCCTCCTTTCAGCGGTCTGCCGCGTTTGATAAAGGCGTTGTTGATTCGCTCTGTCTCCGCATGGACCTCCTCCACAGCGTGGTCCCACGCTTCCTTCAAAGCGGCGGCCGGAAGACCGCTGCATCGGTATCCCTCCAGGATACCGTTATAGTAGGCGGTGCTTGGAAGCATGGGTTCCTTGAACCGCTCATCCATAATGTAGGCCATGACGGAGAGAGACCGGCCCAGGCCGTCCCGGACAGTCACCGTGCGCTTATCGTAAAAGCGGGGATAGCCCTCATACCGGTCCAGGGAGCGCTCACACGACCGCGTGAGGCTCCACAGCAGGCCATGGACCCTGCCGCCCGCTTTGGGAGCAATGGTAGCGAAGCCGCCCCGGCGAAACAGCAGTTCATAGTCCTCCAGAAATACCGGCCCAACGACACAGGCGTCCGGGCAGCGGCAGGCCATCTGCTCCAGGTTGATGTTGCTGCCGTAGGCGAAATACAGTCTTCCGTCAGCCATCCTCCAGCACCTCCAGGGCCCCGGCCTTGGCCAGCAGGGCGAACATGGCGCGGGCCTGCCGCTCCAGACTGCCGTTCGGCAGGGGACAGTCCAGATCGGTGGCCCGGATGAAATTGCTTCGGAGCTGCCAGAGGTAGCTCTCGGCGTCGGGGAACTCGGTGGGGTCGAAGGCGGTCAGGCGGAGCTGTTCCAAAATCTCCGTCCCGGTTCCCTCATAGGTTCTGGCGTCAATGCTGATTTTCATTTAAAATCACCTCTCATTTTCATGGTGTCGTTTTTTCCTTCTGTTGACCTCGTAGCTGTCCTTGTCGTGGCGCCACGCCCGGTCGCCGTCAAGGTTGGCGAGAAGGATATCTCGGGTCTCCTTGAACTCGTCGCCGTTGAGACCCAGGCGGACCAGCCAGACCCGGAAGGTGAACAGCTCGTTGTCACTGCGGGTTTTCTGCATGACGGCGCTCCGCTGGACGATGGCCTGGGCGGACATGGCGAGGCACAGATGCACATAGGCCGCCGCCTTGGCGGGATCCAGGGTAGAATTAAAGCACCGCCATTCGACGGTGCCTCGGTAAAAGACAGAGTGAAGATTCAGGGCATAGTACCGGGATTTGTTATAGTGGTCATGACGGGTCCTGCCGTCATTTTCAAAGCCCTCGTACCAGATATCCTCCAGCTGGGTCAAGTCTGACGTTTCCTCCGCAGATAAGGTCCGAGCCTGTTTCAGCATGGGTTCCCGCACCTTTTGACACCACTCTATGGCTCTTGCCTCATTCACCTGCAAGGCTTTGAAGAGGAGGTCCTCCTTGGAATACATGATGCTGATCAGGTTTTTGAGGCTCTGGCGGTTGTGGTTGGAGGCGTCTACATGGACGTGAAGCCCGCAGGAGTCGTTCACCTTCGCGCCGATGGCTGTTACCCGCCGCATACACTCTTGAAGATGCGGCAGTTCGTCATAGGTCAGCTTGGGGGTGACCATCTCCACCTTATATGGATAGCCCTCCGGGGAGCTCTTATCGAGCCACAAATATCCGTCCGCAGAGGGACACTCCGGGTGGATGCTGGAATCGCTCATGAGCTCCCATTTCTTTCCCATTTTATCCGTTACGATCCAAGCGTCATAGGTGCCCTCCAAATATTCGGGCGTTGTGCCAAAGTAATCCGCCAGAGCCTGGGCGGCCTCCTCTCGGGTGATTCCCGTCATCTCGATCTCCGCGCCGTAACACTGTTCCTTCATCCCGATCATACCGTTTTCTCCCTCCGCAGTTCGTCATCTACAGCACGAATACGCCGGCCTATAGCCTCGATTACGTTGACCGTAACGCTGTTCCCTGCCTGCCGGTAAGCCTGAGAGTCCGAAGTGATGGCAAGGAGGCAGTCGATCTGGTCCTCCGCGAAGCCCTGGAGGCGGAGACACTCCCTGGGCATGAGGCGGCGGATGCGCCCGCCCCGTTCTACGATGCCCTGGACGCCAGCGGCGTCATGAGCCAGCTTGCTGACTCTGCCGCCTCTGGTTTTGCTGCCGGGGTAGCCCAGGTCCACGCTGTCGCCGGGAGCGGCCGCCTGATAGCCCTGCTTGGTCC
>NZ_CANTJS010000069.1 GCF_947654275.1 uncultured Oscillibacter sp.
TCCAAAAATGTGCTGGAGCGGCTGAAGGCAGAGGAGAACGACATCAAAAAGGACGAATGGATGGACCTCTGCAGGGAATTGAAGGACGCGGGCGTACTCACCCAGAGCGACTTTGACTACACCAGGGCAGACGGCCACCTGATTCCCATTGGCTATTATAATGCGAATGGGACTTTTGTTAAGTACGACACGCCGCCTATGCTGGCCGAAAAGCTGCACACGCTTTCCGGAATGCCGCAAAGCTCCGCAGCCGGCAATTCGGAAGCCTGGCTGTCCGGCAGCGGCTGGACCGGCGATCCTCTGGAGTATCTGGACGCCTGGGTGTCCGCGCTGTATGACTGGAGAAGCGACATGGCCAGAGAGCGGGCGGCAGACGGTTCCCCCAAATTCGAGGATTTTTCACCGATCAACACCCAGATCAGCTCCTGTCAGAAGGTGTCTCATATCATAAAGGAACTGACGAAATTCTGATGCCGGCGCATGTCCTGCCGGTGCCTGGGCCTCCCATTGCGGCCTGTGAATGAGCAAATCTGAACATCCGGGCCTATCAAAATCAGAAAGGATGATTTCCATGATTCCAGCTGTGCGCTCTACGGTGCGCCCTGCATATTCCAGTTCCTGCCCGTCGTGGGCAGAAAACCGAAACGGCATTCTCATCCAGAGCTTCGCAGGCGAGCTCACCAAAGCCCAAATGGAACAGAGGGAAAAAGACATCGCCGATACAGCGGCGTTTATGGAAGAATACAGGAGGACCGGCGGGAAATATGAGATTACCCATGAGCAGCTGAAGACGCTGACCGAATCCTTTGACCCCAACGATATGACATACAGGGAATATATGACCTTTATTGACCACCTTTGCGAATACGGTATTCTGGACGAGGGCGATAAGGATTATGTTTCCTACAACGCCCTTGGCAAAGACAGCGACCTGGTACTGATTCCCCTGAAGTATGACATTCCCATTTGCACCTGGGGGCGTACCCGCAGCACGAAGTACACGAATTCCTTTTCATCCAGCGGGGGGAACATCCTGGACTGGGCCGGATATATGGCAGACGCTGAAACCTATAATACCCAAACACGGTCTTACGAAAAAACCAGAACCGCAGTCCTGTATGGAAAAATCCAGGATGTTCTCCTGAAAATGAAATACGGCGGATAGACAGGCGCCCCGCGGGTTCCGCCTGCGCCTTCGATGCAGGCCGGTGATGGGCGCGCATCCGGATTGCCGTCATACCAGGCGGGAAGGAGACGCTTATATGAAGTGGAGCAGACTCGCGAAAACAGCCGAACGAATATCCATCGCCCTGGGCTTTGTTCTCGTGATTGCCTATCAATCCAACGATTTCTGGTTTTGCTCAGGCTGGCTGGAGGCTTTGATTCCTCTGTCTGTGATTCGCAGGGTCATGATGTGCGACGCCGTTGTGTTGTCCGCAATATTGACTGCGTATTTTTTCGCATGGGCCCTGTACAGGCGGAAGGGCGCAAAATAACTGCCTGAAAAACCGGGGCAGGACGCCGCCGTGTGCTGAACGAAAGCGGTATTTCCATAAAAAATTTAAAAGAGCGCAGGACGTTTCTCCGGGCCCCCGTCCCCGGAACGACGCCCGCTGTGCTGACAATGCAAAAGCCGGCTGTACTCAGCCGGCTTTTGCTGCTGTCTGACGGGCCTTTCGGATTGCCGCGGAATTCTCCGCCAGGGTGCGGGCAGTATTTCTAAATATATGCTCAGCCGCGGTCCTGGTAACAATACCGGCAGGCCGTACTCAGTTCTCTTTTTCCATCATAATCTCCAGAATGGTCCGGTCCGTCTGCACCATGCCCGGCGTGCTGACCCGGCCCATATTCTGAATCGCCTGCTCCGGCGTCGCGCCGCAGATTCCGTCGCTGGCCTGGAGCACCACGCCGTCCATCGCCAGATAGGCGCACATCAGCGCGGCGTTGGAGGCCGTGGCCAGCTTCAGGGCGCAGCCGATTTTGCCGCCGTCGCAGACCATGCCGGTGAGGTTTCCGCTCATGTTGATGATGCCCCAGCCAATCTGCTCGTCCGTGCCGCCCATCAGCCAGATCATGGCGGCGCAGGCGGCCGTGGCGGCGGAAACGCCGCAGCCGCAGGTGGCGGACAGCTTCCCGGTGAAGAGCTTGATGTAGACGTTCAGCGTGTGGGAAAAGGCCAGGGCCTTGACCAGCCGCTCGTCGGAGGCCCCCAGGTGCCGGGCCATCTCCGTCACCGGGATGACGGCGGTCAGGCCGTGGTTTCCGCTTCCGGCGCTGCTCATGACGGCGTAGGGGCAGCCGCTCATCCGTCCCTCGGCGCTGCTGGCGACCCGGGTCATTGTGCGGCTGAACAGATTGTCTCCCATGCTGCCGGACTCGATCTGGCGCTTCAGCGCGCCGGCGATGCCGATGCCGGGGTTGTTCTCCAGCCCGAAGTCCGCCAGGCGCTGGTTCATCTCCGCGCCCTCCAGCATGAAGCGCAGTTCTTCCCCGGAGCACTGTTCCACGACGGCCTTGATCTCCGCCACGGTCATGGTCCTCAGCCGCGCGTGAATCTGGTCCTCCGCGGCGGCGGACCAGGGCTTTTCCAACAGGACCTCGTGGTTGCGCTTGGTCAGAATGATGTTGGAGTGGGTCCCCCGAATCTCGCTGACGCCGATTCCGGCGGTGGTGATGACCTCCGCCCGGGCGTAAAGCTGGGCTTCATCATGCTGAATCATCACCACCACATGGCAATCCTCCACCATCCGGATTGCCTGGACCGTGACGTCCTCATTGATATCCTCCAGCAGCTGAAGTCCCTTTTCCGGGTTGTGGAGGCAGGCGCCCAGGGCGGCGGCGTATTTCAGGCCCACCCGGGGAAAGCCGGGAATTCCCACGCTCATTCCGTTTTTATAGATGCCCGGATTGACCTCCATCTTGACGGAGACCACGTCTCCGCCAATGGCGCGGCAGGCGTCGGCGGCGGCCAGGGCCACGCAGACCGGCTCCGTACAGCCTAGGGCCGGGACCACCTCCTGGTGCAGCAGGGTCAGCAGCTCTTCCTTCGTAATCATATCCATATTCCTCCTTATATCTTCTATTTCGTCGTTTTCCGCTGCAAATTGATATAAGCAAATTTCATACCACCAAATTTTTCGACCGATTCACCCAAAACCCCCTTGCAAACCGGCTCCGGCTGTGATTAACTGGTTAAAGAAAATGGTTGAAGAGGGTGTGAGTATGACCGCTAAAAAGAAAATATCCGTCATCGCCCTGGACCCCAGGGCGGGAATCTCCTACCGTTCCGACATCGCCAGGCTCTTTGGAGAAGTAGCGGACATCTCCGTGTTCTCCATGCTGGACGGCAGCGCCTCCGGGGTCCTGGACCGGGCGGACCTGTTTGTGGCCTCCACCGACGCCTACGGCTCCCCAGAGGAGCTGATGCGCCACATCCCCATCGACAGCCAGACCATGGCCGTGGAAGTCTCCTTCCGCTGGAGCGAGCTGCGCAAGCTCAAGGAGCTCCCCGCGGGCAGCCGGGTGCTGTTCGTCAACATGACCCAGACCATGGCCCGGGAGGCCATTGCCCAATTGGAGCAGTTCGGCATCACGCACATCCACTGGATTCCCTTCTACCCCGGTGCGCCGGAGGTTCCGGGGGTCCGCATCGCCGTGACGCCGGACGAGCTTCGCTATGTTCCCCGGGGGATGGAAACGGTCATCGACCTGGGCCAGCGGGTCTGTACCTCCGGCATGATGATTGAGATTGCCCTCCGGCTGGGGCTGGAGTCCGTACTGGAGGGCCCCGCGTTTCAGGAGTACGCACAGAGCGTGGCCACCAGCAACTACAGCTTTGACCGGATGTTTGCCCGGTCCATCCGTCTGGAGAGCCAATTCCATATTTTAATGGAGAGCCTGGAGGACGGCGTGGTGGGCGTCAACGAGAAGGGGGAGATTTTCGCATGCAGCCGCCGGGCGGAGGAGATGGCCTGCGTCAGCGCCCCGCTGGTCCAGGGGAAGCGGTGTGAAGAGGTCTTTCCCTTTATTCCCTTCGTCCAGTGCCTGCAAAACCGACAGACCCTGCCCGCCAAGGCCGTTCGGGTCAACGGGGTCAACCTGAGCGTGGAGGTGGTCCCGGTCATCCGGCAGAACGCCTGCATCGGCGCCTTCGCCCTCCTCCAGCGGTTCAACGACGTGGAGGCCCGGCAGAACGAATTAAGGGGCCAGCTCTTCCACAAGGGCCTCTGCGCAAAGTACAGCTTTGCCGACGTGGTGGGCCGGTCGGAGGCCATCCGCAGAACCAGGGAGACCCTGGGGCGCATGGCGCTGAGCGAGAGCCCCGTCCTGCTCATCGGAGAGACCGGCACCGGAAAGGAGCTCTTTGCCCACGCGGTTCACCAGGCGTCTCACCGGTCGGACGGGCCTTTTGTGGCCATCAACGTGGCGGCGTTTCCGGAAAACCTGCTGGAAAGCGAGCTGTTTGGCTATGAGGAAGGGGCTTTTACCGGGGCAAAGAAGGGCGGGCGGCCCGGCCTCTTCGAGCTGGCCCACCGGGGAACCCTTTTCTTGGATGAGGTGGAGGGAATGAGTCCCGTCCTACAGATCAAGCTCCTCCGGGCCCTTCAGGAGCGGGAGGTCATGCGGGTGGGCGGCAACCGGATCATCCATGTGGACGTCCGCATTGTCGCCGCCACCAACGAGGCCCTGGAGCAAAAGGTCCGGGACGGAACCTTCCGGCGGGACCTTTACTACCGCCTGAATACCCTCCCCGCCATCATTCCGCCGCTGACGGAGCGGGGAGACGACATCTTCCTCCTGACCGAGCAGTTCCGCCGGGAGCTGGGCGGGTCCTTCCAGCTGACGGAACCGGTGCGGGAGTTCTTCCGCCGCCATTCCTGGCCGGGGAACATCCGGGAGCTGCGGAACGCGGTGGAATACTTCATCTATACCGGACATGAGCAAATCACCATGGAGGACCTGCCGCCCACGCTGCTTCTCTCCCAGGAGACGCCGCCCCGGGCCGCCCCTCCGGCCTCCCCGGGGGAAGCGGCCGCCTCCGACGCCTTCCGGTTCGTCCTGGGCCAGCTGTATGAGGCGTCCGAGGCCCGGAGCCCCATGGGGCGGGACAAGCTGCTGCAAAAGGCCCGGGAGGCCCACATGCCCCTCTCTCAGCATGAGATACGGACCATTCTCTCCGACATGGCGGAGAGGGGCCTTGCCCGCATCAGCCGGGGACGGGGCGGCAGTCAACTGACGCCGGCAGGCCGGGCCCTTTGGGAAAACGGTCAAAGATAAATTGTTTTAACCATTTCTATTGATTTAACCAATTGACGGCAGCGGATTCAGCCGCCGTCATGGAGGCCTCCGAAAAAATAACGGGACCGGTCTTGGTAATCTGCCAAAACCGGTCCCATTGATTTTGTCTGTTCTCCCAAAACACAGGGAATTTTCTCCGCTGGACCACAGGATTGTCTGTTTTGGCACGACTTTTGCTTTAATAGTCAGTCGAACCAACGCAAGCCGTTTTCAAATCTACAGAGAAAGGAACCCGAAGCGATGAAATACGACTTTGACCAAATCGTAGACCGGTCCGGGAATCTCTCCGCCAAGTACGACGAGCGGGAAAAGAAATTCGGAACCAGCGACGTGATTCCCCTGTGGGTCGCGGACATGGACTTCAAAACCGCGCAGCCCATCATTGACGCCCTGAAGGTCAGGGCGGAGGAGGGCATCTGGGGCTACACAGCCCGGCCCGACAGCTATTTCCAGGCTGTTCAGGACTGGCAGAAGCGCCGCAACGGCTGGAGCCCGGACACCTCTCTCATGAGCTTCTGCCTGGGCGTGGTCCAGACCCTCAGCGCCATGGTCCAGCTCTACACGCCCCAGGGGGGAACCGTACTGATTCAAACCCCGGTATACGGCGAGTTTTACGACATGACCGAGTTCGCCGGGCGGAGGGTGATTGAAAACCAGCTGGCGGAGCGGGACGGAGTCTGGACGGTGGACTGGCAGGATTTCGAGGCGAAACTCCAGGAGGCGGACCTGTTCCTGCTGTGCAGTCCCCACAACCCGGTGGGCATCGTCTGGCCTGAGGAGGACCTCCGCCGCATGATGGAGCTGTGTCTGAAATACCGTGTATGGGTGGTCAGCGACGAAATCCATTCGGACCTCATCTTCCACGGGAAGAAGCACATCCCCACCGCCTCCCTCTCCCCTGAGATTGCCGCCAATGTGGTCACCGGCATTTCCGCCACCAAGACCTTCAACCTGGCGGGCCTCCAGGCCAGCACGGTGGTGTTCCCCAACCGGCACATGAAGGAGAACTTCGACCGTTTCTGGATGAATATGGATATCCACCGGAACAACGCCTTTTCCGTCACCGCCATGGAGACGGCTTTCCGGCAGGGGGAAGAGTGGCTGGACCAGCTGCTGCCCTACCTCTCGGACAATTTCGACTTTGTGGTGAACTACTGTAAGCGGCACATCCCCCAAATCAAGACCTATGCCCCCGACGCCACCTATCTCATGTGGCTGGACTGCCGGGACCTGGGTCTGAGCAACCGGGAGCTTCACGACTTCATGATTCAAAAGGCCCGGCTGGGTCTGAATGACGGCTGCGCCTTCGGGAGAAGCCTGAACGGCTACATGCGGCTCAACGCCGCCTGTCCCAGAAGCGTGCTGGAGCGGGCCCTTCATCAGCTGGAGGCCGCCGTCAACAGTCTGTAACTCCCTTCCCCGGCGGAGATTTAGATAGAGACCTGAGAAACAAGAAATGGAGATGTGATTATGGCGACTCAAATGAAAAAGCAGTCCCTTTGGCAGCAGTACAAGACCCCCATCCTCCTTCTTGGCGGCATCGCCGCCGGTTCAATCATCGGCATCGTCTCCCCCGGCCTGGGCCAGACCCTGAAGCCCATCGGCGATATCTTCCTGAATCTGCTCTTCACCATTGTGGTGCCCCTGGTCTTTGTGTCCATTGCCTGCGCCGTGGGCAGCATGGCCAACATGAACCGCCTGGGGAAGATTCTGGGCGGCACCGTGGCCGTCTTCCTGGGCACGGGAGCCTTTGCCGCCGCCTGTGTGCTGATCTGGGTGAATCTCTTCAGCCCCTCCGCCGGAACGAACATCCAGCTGGCCGCCGCCGAGGTGGGAGAGGCTCAGACCGCCGCGGAGATGATTGTGGGGTCCCTGACCGTCAGCGACTTCCCGGACCTCTGGAGCAAGTCCCACATGCTGCCCCTCATCATCTTCGCCATCATCACCGGCTTCTGCGTGGCCTCCTGCGGCGGAGAGAACAGCCCCGTGGGAAAGCTGCTGACCAACCTCAACGACATCATCATGAAGTTCGTGGGGGTTATTATGACCATCGCCCCCCTGGGTCTGGGCGCGTACTTCGCCAACCTCGTCGGTGAGTTCGGCCCCCAGCTCCTCAGCGACTATGGCCGTTCCATGGTGGTCTACTATCCCCTGTGCCTGCTGTATGTGGTCATCTTCTTCCCCCTGTACGCCCTGTTCGCCGGGGGCAGGGCCGGTCTCAGCCGGATGCTGAAGCACATCTTCACCCCCGCCGTCACCGCCTTCGCCACCCAGAGCTCCGCCGCCACCCTGCCGGTGAATAAGGAGGCCTGCGACGCCATCGGCGTGCCCAAGGACGTCAGCGACCTGGTGCTGCCCATGGGCTGCACCATGCACATGGACGGCTCCGTCCTCAGTTCCATCGTGAAGATTGCCTTCCTGTTCGGCATTTTTGATATGCCCTTCTCCGGCGCGGGCACCTATGCCATGTCCATTGCCGTGGCCATTCTCAGCGCCTTCGTCCTCTCCGGCGCGCCTGGCGGCGGACTGGTGGGGGAGATGCTGATTGTCAGCATGTTCGGTTTCCCGACGGAGGCCTTCCCCCTCATCGCCACTCTGGGGTTCCTGTTTGACCCCGCCGCCACCTGCCTCAACGCCGCCGGCGACACCATCGCCTCCATGATGGTCACCCGTCTGGTGGAGGGCAGGGACTGGCTCAGCAAAACCCGCTCCGCCGGTGAGAGGACTTGATTGTACGGTTATTCTTTTGTAAAGGAGATATTGACATGAACGTATTGGAAACCAGCAAAGCACCCGGGGCCATCGGCCCCTATTCCCAGGGCTATGAGGTGAACGGATTCATCTTCACCTCCGGCCAGATCCCCGTAAACCCCGCCGGCGGCACGGTTCCCGCGGGCATCTCGGCCCAGGCGGAGCAGAGCTGCAAAAATGTGGGCGCCATTCTGGAATCCGCCGGAACCGGCTTCGATCGGGTCTTCAGGACCACCTGCTTCCTGGCGGACATGGGAGACTTCGCCGCCTTCAACGAGGTCTACGCCCGGTATTTCACCTCTAAGCCGGCCCGCTCCTGCGTGGCGGTGAAGGAGCTCCCCAAGGGCGTCCTGTGCGAGATTGAAGCAATTGCCGTCAAATAAATCAATCATCAACTACCATTTGAAAAGGAGAATATCATCATGAAAATCACTGTTATTGGAAGCCACCTGTGCCCCGACACCCTGTATGCGCTGAACCGCCTCAGCGAGGCGAAGGCGGAAATTGACTTCAAGAACCTGTCCGCCAGCCTGCCGGACCTGAAGGTGTATCTGGAACTGCGGCAGAACAGCCCCGCCTATGCCGACATCCGGGAGAACGGCGGCATCGGAATTCCCTGCTTCGTCCTGGAGGACGGCACGGCCACCCGTGATCTGGACGCGGTCCTGAAGTAAGTTGACAAAGGCCTCCGCTTTTCGGGCAGCACCGGCCGAAAAGCGGAGGACTTCGCGTTCAAACCAAATCGCGCCGTATTTCCCTGTTTTTTCCGGGGCATAGCGTCTCGCCTGATAAGCCGGGGCGTTCTTTTCCTGGCCGCCGTCTTTCCCGGCCCGGAATCCGGCGCAGCGAATCCGAGCTGTCAGGTTTCCCGCTCCAGGCGGGCCTTGATCTGCCGGGAAAGGTACTCAGAAACCCGGAAGGCCGTTGTGCTTATCTCACGGCTCATCGTTGTGCCTCTGTTTTTCTTCAGATTGCAGCATTCGGCCAGCAGGTTCGGAAGGTGCTCGCCGGCAGTCTGGCCCGCCGCCTCTCTGGCGTCACAGACCTGCGTGTGGAGGCTGATGGGCGCCTGAGAACCTGTATTCATAGCCGGGGGATGTTGGATGGACGAGGATTTTCCCCGTCAGACAAGAAGATCTTTCGCGCCCGCGGCAATCCTGACGGATTGCAAGGGAACCCGACGCGGTATGGCGGGGAAAAGACCGTTCAGACAGCGTTCAATGGTTGTGAATACAGATTCTGAGTGCAGAGCTTCTTTTTTGCTCTATACTGCCGTTTTCCTTCCTGTTTGTTGTAACAACAGTATAGCTGGAAAGCATTGGGACAGCTATTACCAAGACTGCCGAAGAATGTCGAACAGATGAAACGTAAGCAATAATGGAGAGGGATGCCCCTTTGAAGCGAAAAAACTTCCCTGGAGCGGCCGAATCCATCGGACAGCTTCAGGGGAGGCAGATTTTTCTTTCTATTTGGTGGGTGGAGAGGTTGAGTCACGCCTTCTTCTAAAAACTTCCAAAGCAGCCGATTTTGCATCCCTGGTGCGTTATTTTTATTTTACAAACCCATATTTTCCTAATCTTTCTATATTGTTCTTGCTTTATAGGAAAACTCGCTATCTTTGCGCAAAAATCCCGCACCGAAGTGCGGGATTTTTGCTTGCATCTCGTTTGCCAACGAAACTTGGCGGAGCGGGTGGGATTCGAACCCCCGGCCTTCTGGTCCGTAGCTTGTCTGGGGAATGGCGGCAGCCTCTTTCAACCTTGTTTGGCACTGTTTGTTCAGCTGATAGAGTCCCTTTTTTACCATCCGCCCCGTTGGTTCCGCAAAGAAATTTCCTGTTCTGAGTCAAGTTATGGGTCAAACAGCCCGGCAGGGAACAGGAGGCCCTCCCTCCTACTCCCATTCCGGCAGCACATTCCGCCGCAGGCTGGCATAGGCCAGCAGGACATACACCCCGTAAATCAGAAAGAACAGCGCCAGCGTCTCTGCCGCGATGACCAGGGGATGGCTGGCCCCCGTCATGATCCCCGGCTCCGCAAGACCGCCCATGTGCAGCAGGAAGGGCACGGCCACCAGCACCGGCGGCAGGGCGGGCAGAGCGTAGTAGATGGCCAGCTGCCGCGTCAGGGTCCGCTCCATGTCCTGGCGGTCCATGCCCAGCTTCCTGAGAAGCTCAAACTGCCGCCGGAGCCGGTCTGTCTCGCTGAGCTGCTGGACGGTGAGGATGGCGGCGGCGGTCATGGTCAGGGCCATGGCCAGGTAGAACAGGGGGAACACCACCAAGGCCGTCATGGAGGCGGCCTCCGCCAGGTCGGCGGTTTTGCAGTAGAGCAGCAGGTCGAAGTCCCCCAGAGACATGGCTCCGCTTCCCATGGGCCCCATATTCCGCAGCTGAGTGCACAGTTCCTCGTACTGAGTTTCGGTTACAGGGTCCTCTGTCAGAACGGCGAAAATCGTGTGGCTTACCGGCCGGGCCTCCGCCGCCTCGTCCGGGACCACCAGGAGAAAGCCCTGGCCATTGACATTATAAAGATACTGGGCGAGGAGCTCCGTATGGAGTCCGCCCGGAGCCAGCTCCTGCCCGCCCAGGATCAAAGACTGGTTCCAGTTCCGCAGGGCCGCCGCCACATAGGGCTCGCAGTGGATGAGATACCGGTCTGGTTCCAGGGTCACGGGCGCGTAGCCCAGCATCTCCCGCAAAGCCATATAGTCACTCCAGCGCATGAGAATGTCGGTGTCATAGTAAGTGTAGTATTCTGAGTTTTCCGACACGTAATCCGTCACCGCCGCCGTCTCCGCCCGATAGAGGGGATACTCCCGGGAGGCCCGGAGAGGAAGGGCAGACTTTACATAGTCCACAAACCCGGTGAACTCCGGCTTTTCCGGGTCCCCCGTGCTGGCGAGGAAGTCAAAGCAGGCGTTCCGCTCCGCCCGGTTCTCAAAGAGCCTCTGGAAGATCATGCCGGACCCCTCCGCGATGAGGGTGGCGGTGAACAGCATGGAGACGGTGGCCATCACCACACCCATGGTGGACAGCTTGGCGGAGAGGGTCCGGAACACCAGCAGGGTCTGGCCCCGGTACTTCTTTGCCTCGTGGCGCGCAAAGTAGGCGGGCACGCCGGAGGAAAAGCTGGCGAAGAAGCCATAGAGAAAGGCGATGACAAGAGCCGTTCCCACAATGCCGGGAACCAGGTCCCCCACCATCAGCAGCAGCGTTCCGAGCACGCCCAGGAGAATGGACACGGTGAAGAGCCGCCGCCGGCCTCTGCCGCTTTGCAGCACCGCTTCCTCATTCTGCCGGTCAAGGGCCATGAGGCCGCAGATCTTCATCCGCCGGATGCGCCTGCGGCACCGCAGCTGGGCAAAGAGATAGATCAGGAGAAAATAGACCAGGGTCAGCCCCGCCGCCGCAGGGGAGAGGGCAAAGCTGAGGCGGTAGGGCTTCCCGAACAGAGACAGCACCACGGCCCAGAGAAGCTGAAACAGCAGATCACCCAACGCCAGTCCCAGCACCAGCGCCGCGGCCCCTGCCGCCAGGTTCTCCAGGAGGAACAGCCGGGCAACCTGACCGTTCTCCAGGCCGATGAGGAGATAGGTCCCCAGCTCCCGGCTCCGGCGGGAGAGCATGAAACGGGTGGTGTAGCTCACCAGCCACCCGAAGATACACACCACCACCGCGCTGGCCAGGGGAATGGTCACGTTGAGAGAAGCCATCCGGGAGGACAGCTCCCGAACGCCCGGAGAGAAGGCCAGGGCGTTAAAGGCGTACAGCAGCGCCGCCGCCATGACCACCGTGACGAAGTAGACCAGATAGTCCTTTGCCTGCCGCTTGGCGTTGCGCAGGGAGAGCTCAGATAACGTCACTGACGTCACCCCCCAGTGCGGCCAGCACATCCAGAATCTCGTGGTAGAACACAGGCCGTCCCCGTTCTCCCCGCAAGAGTTCATTGAATACACGGCCGTCCTTCAGAAACAGCACCCGCTTGGCATAGCTGGCGCTGTAGGCGTCGTGGGTGACCATGAGGATAGTGGCCCCCATATCCCGGTTCATGGCGGTCATGATTTCCAGCAGATTCTTGGACGCCTTGGAGTCCAGGGCCCCGGTGGGCTCGTCCGCCAGCAGCAGGGACTGCCCCGCCACCATTGCCCGGGCGACAGCAGTGCGCTGCTTCTGGCCCCCGGAAACCTGATAGGGGAATTTTTCAAGGATGTCGTCGATGCCCAGTTTTCCAGCCATTTCCCGCACCCGGTTTTGCACCGTTCCGGGGTCCTGGTGATTCAGGGAGAGGGCCAGGCCGATGTTTTCCTCAA
>NZ_CANTJS010000070.1 GCF_947654275.1 uncultured Oscillibacter sp.
CTTGGCTTTCCCCAACCGAGTTCCTTGTCCAATTTGTTTGACAATCCTACAGAAATCAAAATGAGGCGTATCCGCTCACATATTTTATCTGTAAGAGGGAGCGGGCTTTGCCGCCTGCTTTCCACAATTACGCCTGTAGGGGCGGGCCTCCGGGCCCGCCCGTCCTACCAACGGTCCTCAGTCCTCCTCCGCTGGCTCCGCGGAAATGCTGAGCTCCATGCGGGAATCGCTGTAAACCAGGAAAAGTCCCGGGCGGCCCCCGTCAAAATGAAGCTCGATATCCTCGTATTTCAGAATCTGCGGTCTGCCGCCCCGCTTCATGGTCGACACTGCATCGGGCCGGCCCAGCACTGCGGCCACCGCCTCTTGCAGCATTCCAAATTCTAACGGCGCAATCGCCCTGGTTCTAATCAGCGCATCCCGCCAGATATGAAATCTTTCACGTTCTTCTCCGTTCAAATCTGAGACCTCCCAGGTGCTGAATGTTCCCCGACGGTGGGGCCTTCCCCCCGGTGCTTTCGGCGGTACCGGCATCCATTCGGGACCGCTTCCGCCCCCAATGAAGCCCAGGGCCCCGCATCCAGAGGATACGGGGCCCTGTCCGGCGTTTTGCTTATTTCGCCTCGGCGGCCTTGGCCTTTTCAGCCTGGGCCTTCTTGATGGCCTTGTATTTTTCCTTTTCCTCGGCGGTCGCCGCGGGAAGGATGGCGTCACGGGGGCAGACCTTGGTGCAGAGCTTGCAGCCCACGCACTTGTCATAGTCGATGACGGCCACGCCGTTCACCACGTGGACGGCGTCCTTTTTGCACTCCTTCTGGCACAGGCCGCAGCCGATGCAGGAGGTGGAACAGACGCTCATGGCGGCCTTGCCCTTGTCCTGGTTGGCGCAGCCCACGTGCACCTTCTTGGAGGCGGGGACGGAGGTAATCAGATGCCGGGGGCAGGCGGAGGCGCAGGCCATGCAGGCGGTGCACTTGTCCGGGTCCACCACGGCGGTGCCGCCCGGCCCAATGGACATGGCGCCGAACTGGCAGGCCTTCACGCAGGAGCCGAAGCCCAGGCAGCCAAAAGCGCACTCCAGCGGTCCGCCGGCCACCTTGGTGGCGGAGATGCAGTCCTGTACGCCCACATAGTCAAAGCGCTTCTTGGCGTTGACGCCGCCGGTGCACCGGACGAAGGCCACCTGACGCTCCCCGGTGGGAGCCTCCAGGCCCATAATCTTGGCGATGGCGGCGGCGTTTTCCGCGCCGGCAGGGGCGCAGGCGGTGACAGGCGCCGTACCCGCCAGGATGGCCGCGGCGCAGCCGCCGCAGCCGGGGAAGCCGCAGCCGCCGCAGTTGGCGCCGGCCAGATGGCTCAGAATCTCTTCCTCACGGGGGTCCTTTTTCACCTCAAAAATCTTGGAGGCAACGGCCAGGACCAGGCCGAACACCGCGCCCAGGATACCCAGGACGGCGACAGCGGCGATGATATTTGTTACCATTTCACTGCCCCCCTTACCAAATCTTCAGGCCGGAGAAGCCCATGAACGCCAGGGCCATCAAACCGGCGGTAACGAGGGCTATGGGGAATCCCTCAAAGCTCTTGGGATACTCGGCAAACACCAGACGCTCCCGGATGCTGGCAAACAGCACAATGGCAACCAGGAAACCGATGCCGCCGGTAATGCCGTAAACCACGGACTCGATGAAGTTGTAGCTCTCCTGGATGTTCAGCAGGGCCACGCCCAGCACCGCGCAGTTGGTGGTAATCAGAGGCAGATACACACCCAGAGCCGTATACAGGGAGGGCATGGACTTCTGTAAAAACATCTCGATGAACTGCACCAGAGAGGCGATGACCAGGATGAAGGCCACCGTCTGCATGTATTCCAGCTCAAAGGGAACCAGCACAAACTTGCTGACTGCGTATGTAATCGCGGAGGCCAGACCCATGACGAAGGTCACGGCGATGCCCATGCCCACGGCGGTGTCCACCTTCTTGGACACGCCCAGGAAGGGGCAGATTCCCAGGAACTGGGAGAAAATGAAGTTGTTCGCCAAGATAGCGCCCAGCGTAATCGCCAGGAGTTTCGTAATTTGATCCATTTATTTGCCCTCCTTAGACTTGGACAGCGCCCACTGCATGGCGGCGATCAGGAACCCCAGCACCAGGAAGCCGCCCACCGGCAGCGTCAGCACGCCGATAGGGAACTGCTCCGGAATGATGCGGAAGCCCGCCAGAGTGCCCGCGCCCAGCAGCTCCCGGATGAAGCACATCGCCAGCAGGACGAGGGTATAGCCCAGGCCCTGGAAAATGCCGTCAAAGAAGGAGCCGGCCACGCCGTTTTTATAGGAGAAGGACTCCGCCCGGCCCAGGATGATGCAGTTCACCACGATCAGCGGGATGAACACGCCCAGGGACTCGGCAATGGCCGGGACAAAGGCCTGGAGCAGCAGGTCCACGCAGGTGACGAAGCCCGCGATGACCACGATGAACATGGCGATGCGGATTTTGTCCGGGACAATCTTGCGGATGGCGGAAATAACCACATTGGATGCCGTCAGGATAATCAGCACGGATACGCCCATGCCTAAGCCGTTCATGATGGAGGTGGTGATGGCCATGGTGGAGCACAGGCCCAGCATCTGCACCAGAACGGGGTTTTGGGTAATCAGACCCTCTTTCAGCTGTCTGCCGATATTCATGATTCAGTCACTCCCCTTTCTCAGCCCATGACGCCGGCCACGGCCAGCGCGGCGCTGACGCCGTTGGTCACGCCTCTGGTGGAGACCGTGGCGCCGGAGATGGCGTCCACATTGCTTCCCACGGTCAGGGCGCCGTCGGCGGCGGTCTTCCCCTCGAACTGGGAGAGGACGCCCACGCCCTTGGCGGTGTTTTCGTTGTTCATGACCTTGGAGCCGATACCGGCGGTCTCGGAGTTTTTGACGATGGACACGCCGGTGACGGCGCCCTCGCCGTCCACGCCCACCATCATCTCAATCTTGCCCTGAGAGCCGCTGGCCACAACCTTGATGGCGTAACCCACGCTCTGGCCGCCGGCCTGGGCCTCATAGACAGAGTCCAGGGCGACGCTGCCGGCGGCGGCGGTCATGTCCTCGGTAATGGGCAGGGGGTCGGAGAAATCGGTGGCGTCGGGGGCCACCTTCTTCATGGCCTCCACGGTTTTCGCCCAGTTGGTGGCGGCAATTTTGTCCGCCGTAATGGCGTTGACGCCGCCCAGGGCCGCGGCCACCACCATGCAGGTAACCAGCAGGGTGACGGTCAGCTTGATGATGTATTGAGGGTCCATATGGACCTTTTCCTTGGTCTTCACATCGTTGCTCATTTCCCGGACGCCTCCTTCTTGTCGGATTTCACGGTGCCGAAGCGGACAGGCTTCGTATACTTGTCGATGAGGGCCACAAACAGGTTCATGACCATGATGGAATAGCACACGCCTTCATTATAAGAGCCGAAATAACGGATCAGCACGGTGAACACGCCGCAGCCAATTCCAAAGACCAGCTGGCCCTTCTTGGTGACGGGGGATGTGGCATAGTCGGTGGCCATGAAGAACGCGCCCAGCATCAGGCCGCCGCCGAACAGGCTGTACAGCATCCATTCCACGCCGGTGCCCGCCCGGGGGAACAGGAAGGTCAGGACGGCCACGGTGCCGATGTAGGCCACCGGGGTCTGCCAGTTGATGACCTTGCGCCAGATGAGGTACACGCCGCCCACAATCAGCAGCAGGGCGGAAACCTCTCCCATGGAGCCGCCGATCTGGCCCAGGAACATATTGCTGACACTGTAGGTACCCTTCAGCTGGTCGAAGCTGGCGGCGATGGAGGCGGCGTCAGGCCCCTTCATATAGGCCAGAGGCGTGGCGGCGGTGACGATGTCCACATTGGAGCCGAAGGCCGCGGCCTTGTTGACGGCGGGGTCCACCCAGCTGGTCATGGTGCCGGCGTAGCTGGCCAGCAGAACGGCCCGGCCCGCCAGGGCGGGGTTGACGAAGTTCTTGCCGATGCCGCCGAAGAGCTGCTTGACAATGATGATGGCAAAGGCGTCCCCGATGAGAATCATCCAGTAGGGCATCTGCACCGGGCAGACGAAGGACAGCAGCATGCCGGTTACCACGCTGCTCAGGTCCATTACGGAAGAGGGCTTTTTCATGGCCTTCTGATAGAGCCACTCAAAGAACATGCAGCCCGCCACGGAGACGGCGGTGAGGCACAGGGCCCGGAGGCCGAAGTTGAAGCAGGCGAAAATCAGCGCCGGAAGCATGGCGATGATGACATCCAGCATGATGGTCTGGGTGCGCTCGCTGCCGCGGATATGGGGGGAGGAGGTGGCAATCAGCTTTAAGTTTTTATAGTCCGTCATTTGTTGACAACCTCCTTCTTCTCCGCTTTGGCATCCTCAGCGGCCTTTTTCGCCTCGGCGGCGGCCTTGGCCTTGGCCGCGGCGTCCTTCACCAGCTGCTTGCCGGTTTTGAACATATGGGTCAGGTGCAGCCGGGCGGGGCAGGTGTACGCGCAGGCGCCGCACTCCATGCAGTCCATGATGTGAGCCTCGTTCAGCTCATCCACCAGACCCTTGGAGGCGTACTGATACAGGAACAGGGGCTCCAGATGCATGGGGCAGGCGGCAATGCACTTGCCGCAGCGGATGCACTGGGGATTCGCTACGGTCTGCTCCTCCTTCTCGCAGAAGGCCAGCATGCAGCCCGTGCCCTTGGCCACGGGAATGTCGGCGGTGTACTGGGCCATGCCCATCATGGGGCCGCCGGCAATGAGCTTGTATGTACCGTCCTTCAGCCCGCCGCAGAAATCGAACAGCAGGGAGACGGGGGTGCCGATGGGGCACTCCACATTCTTGGGCTCCACCACGCCGGAGCCGGAGACGGTGACCACCTTTTTCACCACGGGCATGCCTGTGGTAATGGCTCTGTAGATGGCGCAGGTGGTATTGACATTGAAGACCGCGCATCCGATGTTGCTGGGCAGTCCTCCCGGAGGCACCTGCTTGCCGGTGATGGCCTGGCAGAGCTGTTTTTCACCGCCCTGGGGGTAGCGGCAGCGGAGACCCTCCACCACCACGGGGGCATGCTTCGCGGCGATGACCTCGTTCATTTTGTCAATGCCGTTTTGTTTATTGACCTCCACGCCGATGACGACTTTTTCCACGCCGAACATCTTGGCCAGGTAGGTGGCGCCGCCGATGATCTCCTCCGGCCGCTCCAGCATGGCCCTGTGGTCTCCGGTGATGTAGGGCTCGCACTCCGCGCCGTTGATAATCACGGTGTCCACTTTCCCGATGCCGCCGGAAATTTTCACGTGGGTGGGGAAGGTGGCGCCGCCCATGCCGACGATGCCGGCATTTTTCACGATCTCCACCATCTCGTCCACGCTCAGGGCGTCCGGGTTCGCGGGGGCCTGGACCTCCTCGCTGACCTCGTCCTGCATATCGTTGTCAATCACCACGGACAGAATGTTTCCGCCCATGGAATAGGGACGGGGCTCCACGGCCTTCACCGTGCCGGAGACGCTGGCATGAATGGGAGCGCCGAGACCCCGGAACTCACCGATTTTCTGGCCCACCTTCACGTGGTCCCCGGCCTTCACCAGGGGGGTGCATGGCGCGCCGAAATGCTGGGACATGGGAATGACCACCTGCGCCGGGGCGGGCAGCTGCTCGATGGCCTTTTCATTGGTCGCGGCTTTCATGTCGTGGGGATGAACGCCGCCAAAGAAAGCTTGTGCCATTTTTTCACCTCATTTTTTTACTCCTGACGGCGGCCGGGACGCAAACCTCTCCCGTGGGCGGACAATCCGGGCCATACCATCACATACTGAAGCTGATTGTACACCCATCCCGCAAAAATGTCCAGTCTGTGAACAGCTTTTTTTCTGGAAATCCTGTCTTTTTTTGCGTTTCCTTTACGGAACCGGAGCCCTGACCGCCCCCGAAAAAAGCAGAACTGCTCTCCTTTGTCCAGCGAAAAAGAGGCGCGCAATCGTTTATTCAGGTTATTTTTGTCTCTGGAGCCGGTAAAAAAGAGCCGTCAAAACCCAATGTCCCCGGCCCATTGAATGGCCCAGACGGCGTCGGGGGGAAACGCCCATACATAGCCCTTCGCCGTTTGGATCGTGGAACGGTCCACGTTACCCAGGAAGAAGTACTCGTTTCCCTTCCCGTCAAAATAGAACCGCCGTCCGTCCCGCTTTTTGATGGTGATGTCAGCCTTAGGCAGAAGCAGCTTGAAAATACCCAGTATGAATTCGTCCGCGCCGTCCGGCAGCTCCTTCATCGGCTCGCTGTCCTCCCAGCTCCACTTACCGCCGCCGGGCTCCTTCGCGCAGCCAAAAAAGTCCGCGCAGGCATAAACGCCCTGGAACCGCTCTTCCAGCTCCCGGCAGCTTTTTTCATCGGCTTGGATGGGCGGATACGGTTCATCCCCGTACCAGTCGCAGAAATAAAGGCGGACATTCGCAAATTTCCAGACGTTTTTGGGGGAGCGCAGAACCAGGGCCGTACAGCCGGAGTTGTAATTGCCCCGCGCCATGGAGACATCCAGCTCATGGACCGCCCCCTCATAGTCCTCCACCCGGCAGAATTGAAAGGGATACCGTTTTCCGTCTCCTCCCTGAGGCCACATCAACGCCTTCCCCTTCCAAATGATATCATCAGGGGAATTTCCGCCGGCAATGCCCTTCTTCCCGGCAGGGGAAAAATAGGCGAGCCATTGGGGGTTATCCGTCACGGAGTTGCTGACCTTCGTCACGGCGGCCACCTCCACGGCGGGGCAGGCCTTGGACATCGCATTGACGCACCAGAGGTTGCAGCCTACATAATGGGTAAAATACGTTCCCGTTTCCACCAGGACCGCCTCGCCGCCGTCCCGGCCCTCCAGGGCGAACATCCCGGCGAAGCGCCGGATTTCCTCCACCAGCGCCTGGTCCCAGTCCGCAGTGTCCTGCTTTTTCAGCCACTTTTCCGCCGCCGGGCCCAGGGCCCGCAGATCCTCCGCCTTCCCCCGGAAGGCAACGGCCAGATCGCCGTAGTCTATCGACATGACAACTTCCTCCTTTTTTCGGTTTTTCCAGTATATCCTCCCCCGGCGGCGCTGTCAATTCTCCCGGGCTCAGGACGGGCGAAAGGCGTTGAATCCCGGGAAATTTTCTGCTATACTATTGCCATGCCTGACGGCAGACCAACGTGAAAGGAGGGCGGCGTCTTGCGTTTCCGCTTTCAAAAGCCCTGGGCCTCTCCCCTGTTCCCCACCTCCCGGAGGGACTTTCTTCTCACCGCCGCCATCCTGCTCTGCGCCATTCTCCTCTGCTTTTTCCTCCAGAACGCAGGCGTCATCGAGGGCTTTGCCCCGCCGGTGTTCGTGCTGGCGGTGCTGCTGATCTCCCGGCTGACCAGCGGATATCTCTACGGCCTCATCGCCGTGCTTCTGGGCGTCATCTGCGTCAACTTCGTCTTCACCTATCCCTACTGGGCCTTCAGCCTGAGTCTCGCCGGATACCCCCTGACCTTCTTCACCCTTTTAATGGTATCCCTGATTACCTGCACCCTCACCGCCCAGGCCAAGCGGCAGGCCCGGCTTCTGGCGGAGAACGAACGGGAGAAAATGCGGGCCAACCTGCTCCGCTCCGTCTCCCACGACATCCGGACCCCCCTGACCTCCATCGTGGGGTCCGCCTCCGCCCTGCTGGAAAACCCGGGCCTGTCCCAGGAGGAACAGCAGGCCCTGCTGCGGTCCACCCGGGAAGAGGCCCAATGGCTGATTCAGGTGGTGGAAAACCTGCTGTCCATCACCCGCATGGGGGACGAGCAGGCCTCCATCACCAAGGAGCCCGAGGCCGCGGAGGAGGTTCTGGAGGCGGCGGCCCGGAAATTCCGGCGGCGCTTTCCGCAGGTGACGGTGACGGTCTCCGTGCCGGAGGAATTACTGCTGGTACCCATGGACCCCATCTTAGTGGAACAGGTTCTGGCCAACCTGCTGGAAAACGCCGCCGTCCACGGCCGGGCGTCCCACATCGCCCTCTCCCTGGAGAAAACCTCCTCCCGAGCCCGCTTCTCCGTCCGGGACGACGGCGGCGGCATCCCCAAAAGCCAGCTCCCCGGACTCTTTGACGGGCGTCTCAAGCCCCGCCAGGGCCCCGGCGGCGACGGCAAACGGAACATGGGCCTGGGGCTCTCGGTCTGCCGGGCCATCGTCCGTGCCCACGGCGGGTCCATTGAGGCCCGCAGCCGGGAACAGGGGGCGGAAATCCTCTTCTTCCTGCCCCTGTCCGCCTGACCGCACCCCCCGTTCCGGCTTCGCCGCCTCGGCGGCCTGTCCCGGGAGTCCGGGCGCATCGCCGGGGGACGCCGGATAAGGGGATTTTTACCATCAACCATCAGACCAGGCGCTCTCCCACGGCCCGGCGGGAAACGGCACGCGCAGGGAAACCGGCGTCAAAAGGAGGCTTGCCCTATGACGATTAAAGAAAAAATCCTGGTGGCGGAGGACGAGAAAAACATCGCCCAGTTCATCGCCGCCGTCCTGAACGGCCAGGGCTACGAAACCGTTCTGGCCCGCAGCGGCGGAGAGACCCTGTCCATGATCTCCTCCCACTGCCCGGACCTGGTCATCCTGGACCTGGGACTGCCGGACATGGACGGGCTGGACGTCCTGGCCAGGCTCCGGAGCTGGTCCAGCCTGCCGGTGGTGGTGGTCTCCGCCCGGTCCCACGAGCGGGACAAGGTCACTGCTCTGGACGCCGGGGCCGACGATTATCTGACAAAGCCCTTCGGCACCGCCGAGCTCCTGGCCCGGGTCCGCACCGCCATCCGCCACACCCGCACCGCCAGCGGCAACGACGAAATCGCCCGGGAGGGCACCTGCACCGTGGGGGAGCTGGTCATCGACTACAACCGGCATCAGGTCCTCATACGGGGAGAAAACGCCCGGCTGACCCTCAGCGAGTTCCGCATTGTGGCCCTGCTTGGCAAGCACATCGGAAAGGTGCTGACCTACGACACCATCATCAGGGAGCTCTGGGGCCCCCGGGCCGGCGGCGGGAACCAGATTCTCCGTGTGAACATGGCCAACATCCGCCGGAAAATCGAAAAGAACCCCGCCGAGCCGGAATACCTCTTCACCGAGGTGGGCGTGGGCTACCGCCTGTCCGACGGGGAGTGAAGCCCTTGGCGCGGCGGTGCTTTCAGCGGTTTTCCACCCCCCTTTTCCCGCCCTCCGGGCGGGAAAATGAGACTGTCGAAAAAACGGATTGCTTTCAGTTTTCGGAAAGGAAGATAGTATGAAAGAAACCCATCAGGGGTGTCTTTCATGTTCAATCAATAAGTTTACAAAACTTTTTTGAAGTTTTGTAAACTTGCTCAGCCTGTCGAAAAGACTTTTTCGACAGGCTGAAAATTTTCTCTCGGTTAGTCGCAAATGCGACTTGCTAAACTAGATATTGTGTATTATGATGGACAGGCTGACATATATATGGTATAGTTTGGTCCGACTTGGGCGGACCCAAATGAGAGGGGAACACGAATGAAAGTCATCAAGCGCAACGGAACCGAGGTCATCTTTGATATCACCAAAATCCTGGCGGCCATCACCAAGGCCAACGAGAGCATTGAGGAGAGCGTCCGCATGACGCCGGTGCAGATTCAGCGTATCGCCGAGTCCGTGGAGCTGGCCTGTCAGAAGATGAACCGCTCTCCCTCCGTGGAGGAAATTCAGGACCTGGTGGAGTACCAGATCATGGCCCACGGCGCCTTTGAGGTGGCCAAGAATTATGTTACCTACCGTTATACCCGCTCTTTGGTCCGGCAAAGCAACACCACAGACGACCGCATCCTCAGCCTGATTGAATGCTGCAACGAGGAAGCCAAACAGGAAAACTCCAACAAAAACCCGGTGGTAAACTCCACCCAGCGGGACTATATGGCCGGCGAGGTCTCCCGTGACCTCAGCGAACGGCTGCTGCTTCCCGCCGATATCGTGGAGGCCCACCGGGAGGGCATCATCCACTTCCACGACTCCGACTATTTCGCCCAGCACATGCACAACTGCGACCTGGTGAATCTGGAAGACATGCTGCAAAACGGCACCGTCATCACCGGCACCCTCATCGAGCGGCCCCACAGCTTTTCCACCGCCTGCAACATCGCCACCCAGATTGTGGCCCAGGTGGCCTCCAATCAGTACGGCGGCCAGTCCATCTCCCTGGCCCATCTGGCCCCTTTCGTGGACATCAGCCGGCAGAAGCTGCGGAAAATCGTGGCGGAGGAGATGGAGGACATCGGCGTCTCCCTGACCCCCGAGGCCCTGGAAAAGCTGGTGGAAACCCGCCTGCGGGAGGAGGTCCGGGGAGGCGTGCAGACCATTCAGTACCAGGTGCTGACCCTGCTGACCACCAACGGACAGGCCCCCTTTGTCACGGTCTTCATGTACCTGGGAGAGGCCAAAAACGAACAGGAACGGAAGGACCTGGCCCTCATCATCGAGGAGACTCTGGAACAGCGCTATGAGGGCGTGAAGAACGAGGACGGCGTGTGGATTACCCCCGCCTTCCCCAAGCTCATCTACGTCCTGGAGGAGGACAACATACACGAGGATTCCCCCTATTATTATCTCACCAGGCTGGCGGCCAAGTGCACCGCCCGGCGGATGGTTCCAGACTATATCTCCGAGAAGAAGATGCTGGAGCTGAAGGTGGACAAAAACGGCGAAGGCCACTGCTACACCTGCATGGGCTGCCGCAGCTTCCTCACCCCCTATGTGGACCCGGAAACCAATCAGCCCAAGTACTACGGCCGGTTCAACCAGGGCGTTGTGACCATCAGCCTGCCGGACGTGGCCCTGAGCTCCGGCGGGAACATTGAGAAATTCTGGAGCATTTTCGACGAGCGGCTGGAGCTGTGCCACCGGGCCCTGCTGTGCCGCCACGAGCGGTTAAAGGGCACCCCCTCCGACGTGGCCCCCATCCTCTGGCAGTACGGCGCCTGCGCGAGACTCAAAAAGGGCGAGCCCATCGACAGGCTGCTCTACGGCGGCTACTCCACCATCTCCCTGGGCTACGCGGGGCTCTATGAGTGCGTGAAATACATGACCGGCAAGAGCCACACGGACCCCTCTGCCACCCCCTTCGCCCTCCAGATTATGGAGACCATGAACGCCGCCTGCCGGAAGTGGAAGGCGGAGCACAACATTGATTTCAGCCTCTACGGCACGCCTCTGGAGTCCACCACCTATAAATTCGCCAAGTGCCTCCAGCGCCGTTTCGGCGTCATCGAGGGCATCACGGACAAGGGCTACATCACCAACTCCTACCATGTCCACGTGACGGAGGAAATCAACGCCTTTGACAAGCTGAAATTCGAGGCCCAGTTCCAGCACCTCTCCCCCGGCGGCGCCATCAGCTATGTGGAGGTGCCGGATATGCAGAACAATCTGGAGGCGGTCCTCCAGGTGATGAAATTCATCTATGACAACATCATCTACGCCGAGCTGAACACCAAAAGCGACTACTGCCAGGACTGCGGCTGGGACGGGGAAATCCAGGTCGTGGAGGAAAACGGCAAGCTGGTGTGGAAATGCCCCAGGTGCGGCAACACCGACCAGGACAAAATGAACGTGGCCCGGCGGACCTGCGGCTATATCGGGACCCAGTTCTGGAACCAGGGCCGGACCCAGGAAATCCGGGACCGGGTGCTCCACCTCTAAATTCAGAGTGGAGAGTTGAGCGTGGAGAGTGGAGATACAAGCCGGAATCGGGGGCTCCACCTCTAAACTCAGAGTGGAGAGTTGAGAGTGGAGAGTGGAGATACAAGCCGGAATCGGGGGCTCCACCTCTAAACTCAGAGTG
>NZ_CANTJS010000071.1 GCF_947654275.1 uncultured Oscillibacter sp.
GCGCGTTTTTCCTGCGCGTTTTTCCTGCGCGTTTTTCCTGCGCGTTTTTCCTGCGGGGCGCGTCCCGTTGGAAGGTGTTTCGCGGAGACTGTCCCAGCCCATCTGCCGGAAGCCCGGCACAATCGGGAGAGCAGGCGGACACAGAGGCCCGCCGCTACGGGCGTTTTTGCAGGGGTCAGGCGCAGGGCCGTCACCTCCTCCTGATATAGTCACCGCAGTTGAAAAGAAGCATCGGCTTCTTTTCAACTGCGGTAAACTTCATCGTCAGCACAGGGGATTTACCTGCCAGCGGCTCTGCCGCTGTTTGAAAATCGGTATCTGCTGATTTTCAGCTGTGCTGACTGTACAACACGCCGGAGGACGCTCACTCTTTATTTATAGCAAGCGTCAAAATTTCCGGCAAAGGGGTCGGCCAGGGGGCCGACCCCTACAGCGGTGTGTAGGGGACGCCGCCCTCGGCGGCCCGCTGGAAGCAATTGTGAAGGCTGCTATAAAAGGCTTCCCTCAGGCGGAAATCTGTGGTAAAATAGCCTCATCCACCGGCAAATCCGGTGAAAGGAGGCCTGCCCATGCTGCGCATTGAAAACATCCGGCTCTCCCCCGGTGGGGACGGGACCGCCCTCCGGGCGGCGGCGGCCAGAGTCCTGCGGGTTCCTCCGGAGCGCCTTCGAAATCTGGAAATCCTGCGCCGCAGCATCGACGCCCGGGAGGACGTGACATGGATTTTCACCGTGGCGGCGGAGGCGGAACAGGAGCGGGACATTCTCCGGCGCTGCCGCGGTAAAAAGGTCAGCCGCTGGGAACCGGGCCCGGCCTTCCGCCTGCCCGCTCCCCTGCCGCCTCCGAAGATTCCCCCCATTGTGACAGGAGCGGGACCGGCGGGGCTGTTTGCCGCTCTGGTGCTGGCCCAGGCGGGCCAGAGGCCCCTGCTGCTGGAGCGGGGCCGGCCTGTGGAGGCCCGGCGGCAGGACGTGGAGCGCTTCTGGTCCACCGGTACGCTGGACCCCGCCAGCAATGTCCAGTTTGGTGAGGGCGGCGCCGGGGCCTTCTCCGACGGAAAGCTGAACACCGGCACCAAAGACCCCCGGCACCGCTTCATTCTGGAGCAGTTCGTCCAGTGCGGCGCTCCGCCGGACATCCTGATTGACGCCAAGCCCCACATCGGCACGGACTATCTCTACACCACCCTGCAAAACCTGCGGCGCAAGCTGCTGTCCCTGGGGGCGTCCATCCGCTTCGAAACCCGCCTGACAGACCTGCGCGTCGAAAACGGCGCGCTTACCGGCGTCACCGTGGAGGGCCCGGAGGGGCCCTGTGAGCTCCCCTGCCGGAACCTGATTCTCTGCCCCGGCCACTCGGCCCGGGACACCTTTGAGATGCTCCGCCGCCGGGGCGTGGACATGGAGGCCAAGCCCTTCGCCGTAGGGGTCCGCATTGAGCACCGGCAGGCGGACTGCGACGCCGCCCAGTACCGGCAGTTCGCCGGACATCCCGGCCTGCCCGCCTCCTCTTATAAACTATCCTGTCATCTCTCCAGCGGGCGGGGCGTGTTTTCCTTCTGCGTCTGTCCCGGCGGACAGGTGGTGGCCGCCGCCTCGGAGCCGGAGCAGGTGGTGACCAACGGCATGAGCGCCTTTGCCCGGGACCTGGAGAACATCAACGGCGGTCTGCTGGTGGGCGTCACGCCGGAGGACTTCGGCGGCGGGCCGGAGGCCCCCCTGGCAGGCGTGGCCTTCCAGAGAAAACTGGAATCGGACGCCCATGCCCTGGCGGGCGGCGGCTGCCGGGCCCCCGCCCAGCGGGTGGAGGACTTTTTGCTGAAACGTCCCTCGGCGGGACCGGGAAAGGTCCTTCCCAGCTACCGCCCCGGCGTGGTCTGGACAAATCTATGGGACTGCCTGCCCCCGTTTGTGGCGGAATCCCTGGCGGAGGCCCTGCCCATCCTGGGCCGGAAGCTCCGGGGCTATGACCACCCCGACGCCGTCCTCACCGCCGTGGAGAGCCGCAGCTCCTCCCCTGTCCGCATCCTCAGAGGTAAAAACGGCCAGTCCGCCCTTCGGGGGCTGTATCCCTGCGGCGAGGGGGCGGGGTACGCCGGGGGCATTCTCTCCGCCGCCGCCGACGGAATGCGCTGTGCCGAGCTGCTTCTTTCATCCGGCTGTGAATCCTTGCCCTGACAGGGTCTCTTTTCACCTTCCACCGATTTACACAGGAGGCTTGCCATGAAACAAATCTGCATCTGCCTGGAATTCCTGACCGGCGCCCACCGGGCGCAGATCGAGAAAACCGCCGCCGAAACCGGCTTCGTCCCTCACTTCTTTACCCCGGACCAGTTTGAGGAGGCCAGGGCCTGCCTGCAAAACTGCGAAATCCTCTATGCCCACAGTCCGGAGCTGCTCCAGTCCGCTCCCGCCGCGCTGAAATGGTATTGCTGCTCTTACGCCGGCGTCGACCCCTACTGCCAAAACCCCGCCCTGTTCGCCAATCCGGAGTGTCTTCTCACCAACTCCAACGGCTACGGCGTTACGATTTCCGAGCACGTAGTAATGGTGCTGCTGATGCTCTTCCGCCGGATGCCGGAATACGAGGAAATCGTCCAGGCCAGGCGCTGGGACAACCAGCTGTCCATCCGCTCCATCCGGGACTCCAATTTCACCATTCTGGGCACGGGCAACATCGGCGTGAATGTGGCGGAGCGGCTCCGGGGCATGGGAGCCGCCCGGATCACCGGCCTGAGCCGCAGCGGCCGCCCCCGGGAGGGCTTTGACCAGGTGCTGCCCATCTCCCGGCTGGACGAGGTGCTGCCCCGGAGCCAAAACCTCATCATGGCTCTTCCCGGCACGGCGGAGAGCCGCCATATTCTGAACCGGGAGCGCATCGCCCTGCTGCCCCGGGAGGCCTTTGTCGTCAACGTGGGCCGGGGCAGCGCCATCGACCAGGAAGCCCTGGTGGAGGCGCTGAACAGCGACCGTCTGGGCGGCGCGGCCCTGGACGTGATGGAGCCGGAGCCCCTGCCTCCGGACCACCCCCTGTGGACCGCGAAAAACCTGATTCTCACCCCCCACATCTCCGGCAACATGACCCTGGGCTACACCTGTGACGTGAACGTGGAGATGTTCTGCGCCGACCTTCGGAATTATGCCGCCGGCCGGCCTCTGGCTCAGCTGGTGGACCGCCGGCGCGGCTACTGAGGTTTGTTTCTTTCCCCCGTGCCTTCCGTCCCTTTCGGGAGCGTTCCACGGGACCGGGTCTCATTCCAGGCGGGAGCCCCCAAGGGGCTTCCGCCATTTTCTTACAGTTTTTTGAATTTTTTGTATATCATGCAGATTTTGGAATAAAACGCCCCTTCCAAAAACCCTGAATCCCTTCCCGCTTTTGGGTTTTTCACAAAAAAACCCTTTACATTGTCGAACGCCCTGATGTATAATGCAGGTAATTTCACGGAATTCTTCCATACGCTCCCCGCAGGCCTTCGGCTCGCAGGGAAAAGCCCCCTCCAAACGCCGCCGGAACCGGTACGCGGCGCGTTTGGGGGCCGCTGTCCACGGAAGTGCTTCCCACCCGCGCGCCCGCGAACCCACTTACAAGGAGGTCACTTTTATGAAAAGAGGCGGAAAATGGCTGCGCCGGTCCCGGTGGACCCGACAGAGGCAGTCGCTTTGCTCCAGGGCCCTGGCCTGGACCCTGGTGCTCGCCCTGACAGCGCCGCTGTGCGGCACGATCTGCGTTTACGCAGAGGAACAACCCGGCTCCACTCTGTGCGCCCACCACACGGAGCACACAGAGGACTGCGGCTATGCCCCGGCGGCGGAGGGCATCCCCTGCGGCCATGTCCATGACGAGGCCTGCGGCTATACCGAAGCCGGGGAAGGCCTCCCCTGCGGCCATATCCATGACGAGGCCTGCGGCTACGCGGAGACCGTGGAGGGTATCCCCTGCGGCCATGTCCACGACGAAGCCTGCGGCTATGCCGGGGCCGTGGAGGAAATCCCCTGTGACATGGACTGTCAGGAAGCCGGCGAGGACGGCGAGGTCGTCCATCAGGAGGGCTGCGCCTATACGCCTGCGGCGGAGGGCGTCCCCTGCGGCCACGTCCACGACGAGGCCTGCGGCTATACGGAGGCCGTGGAGGGTATCCCCTGCGGCCATGTCCACGACGAGGACTGCGGTTATACCGCGCCTGTTGAAGGCACGTCCTGCGGCCATGTTCATGACGAGGCCTGCGGCTACGCGGAGGCCGGCGAAGCCACGCCCTGCGGCTATCGGTGCGCCCTGTGCGTCACCGGGTGGCAGTGGGCGGACGAGGACGGCGTCCTGGCCCGGGACGAGGAAAGAGGCATCTGGGAACTGGGCCTGCCCGGCGTCAGCCAGGAGGAGCCCCTGACCCGGGAGGCCCTGGCGGAGGCACTGCCCGGGGCCGTCACCGCTGAAACGGCGGCGGGGCCCCAGACCGTGGAGCTGGCCTGGAACCTGGAGTCTTTCCCCGAAAGCGCCTTTGAGGGCAGCTATACCCTCACCGCCTCCCTCACCGGGGACTATGTGCTCACAGACAGCGCCCTCAGGCTGGAGGTGCTGGCGGACCTGGGCGGCGGGGAGACGTATGTCGAAGTAGTAAAAAAATATTTAAATGATTGGCAGTTTGTGGCAGCTAATGGAGAATTGATTCCAAAAAGCAATCAATGCGAGATTTGGATTACAAATAATTCCAGTCCCTCCGCCATTCGCCGCCAGATGGAGGCCCGTCTCCCTCAATATATCAGAGCCTGGGGCTCGAAAGATGCAAATAACAATCTGGTCAACGCCGGTTTTATCGTAGAGGACAGCTCAACCAACTTAATAGGAAAGATGCCCATCAAATGGGACCTTAGCAGTTTGCCGGCAGAGCTTGCTTTTGACCTGGAATATTCCATTGTTGCCGCAACAGACCCAAAAAAGGGATATGACATCATTGTTAACTCAAACGACACCCCTACTGGAAAACCCGACAGCAGCGAGGACAAAAATCTACTGACCCTAAAGGTTACTCTGAAATTCCGGGACCTGCATTTGGACGATCACACCGTCCCCGCCGCGGACCCGCTGGCGACCACCGTCAATCTGTTTGACTACTGGGTCCAAACCGACGGAAGCACGGGAAATGACATTCTTACCAAGTCAGATTATCATCTGAATACCGCTGGTGAACCCAAGGAACGCACGACCGTGAAAGACTGGGATAATGGCATCAACAAAGGCCGCCTGCTTCTCTTTGGTGACGGAAACATCCACGCCGGATTCTGGAACAAGGGCGCCGGCGCGGGTAATCCGAAGGTGGTCTCCTACGGTCAGAAATACGCCGGAATGGAGGGCATTGTAAAGCCGGTGCTGGAAAATGGCTATCCTACCATCAACACAGAGAATATGACCTCCCAAATTCATGACCACGAGGGCATCACCGACTGGATGCTCTGCGGCGACGAACTGCTCAGCGGTCCCGGCACCGCCGAAAACGGCGCAGCCCTTAACAGCACCGATCCCAAGCAGAACCTCAGCACCACAGTAATTCAAAACTGGAATGGCGACGACTCCCTGGACTATCTCTTTAACCCGGATGTCTCCAACGAGTATAAACGGAGCTATACGGACGTCAAGGGCCTGTTCCAGCTGGACAACCGGGGCTATTACTACTACGATATCCGGCGGAACTTTGCCGAGTATGATGAGGGAAACAACAAATTCATCCTCTATGACGCCCCGGCGGTGGACCGCACCGACAAGCGTTTTGACGGAGAGGACTTTGGAGGCGGCCGCAGCATCGGCAACTTCTTCCCCTTCAACAAGGGGGCCGACGTATTCACCGGAATCGAGAACGGCCATCTGGTCAGCGATGAAACCATTCAGAGCAGCAACTACACGAACAAAGGCGGCACCTTCATGAACCACCATCTGGGCATGACCCTGACGGTGGATTTCCGCCAGCCCCTGAACGGAACCATCAACATGGGTGTTGACAATCAGGGAAAGCCCCTGTCGGAGCCCATGTCCTTCCAGTTCTCCGGCGACGACGATGTGTGGGTGTTCATCGACGACGTGCTGGTGCTGGACCTGGGCGGCATTCACAGCGAAATCTTCGGCACCATTGACTTCTCCGACGGTACAGTCAAAATCGGCCAGAGCTGGAAGACCAACGGCTTCCCCTACATGGATGACCCTCTGAACGATGGCGAAGAAATCCTGAATCTGGAGGAGCTGGAGAAGGCCGCCCTCAAGGACGAGACGACGACGCTGAGGGCGCTGTTTGCCGCGGCGGGGAAAGAGAATGATTTTGCCTGGGGTGAGGGTGACAACAAAGACACCTTCGCCAGCGACACGGACCACACCCTGAAAATGTTCTTCCTGGAGCGGGGCAACTATGACTCCAGCCTGGCGGTGCGCTTCAACCTCCAGCCCCAGCTTTACCAGCAGATCAAAAAGGTGGACCAGAGCGGCGAGCCGCTGAAAGACGTGGAATTCCAGCTCTTCCCGGCAATAGACCTGGGGGAGACGGATTCCGGAAACGGCATTGAATGCCTCTACACGGACAGCAGCATCCATAACGGAAATACCTTCTTTGTTCAGCAGAAATCCGGTTCCACCGCTCTTGCCACTCTGGTCACCAAGGAGGACGGCACATCCCTGTTTGAGCGGGAGATCAGCAGCCGGAACGGCGAGAAGAAGACCGAGCCCTTTAACTTCGCCGACCGGCAGGACGAGTATTACATCCTGCGGGAGACCAGAACCCCCGCAGGCTACCGCAGCCAGCCCATCGACCTTGTGCTGCGCTATGACAACGACATCTCCATGCTCACCGTGGCCAACCGCTGGACCACCGGCGCTTACGCCTGTTCCGTCTCCAACATTACCGGCGTGGGCCGGCTGACCTATGGACACTTTGAAGGCGGCAACATCAGTCCGGATTCTAAGAAACCGGTGAGCGAGGCCAAGCAGAGCGGCGGTCTGGTCATCGCGGTTCCCATGCTCTACCAGAAGGAGGCCCAGACCTGGGAAGCCCTCTACGGCAGCAATCTGGGCGGCTTTGAGGCAGTGAAGATCGCCCAGCAGGGCGATGCCGGCAGTTGGCGCCGGGCCGTTCTGGAGGCTGCATTGAAGCAGGCCAGCAGCGAAAAGACCCCGAACTGGTATTTTGACTGGGACGAGGGAAACAAGCGCCTCATTGGCACCCTGGCGGATCTGCCGGGACTGGCCAGCCGTTACCAGATCAACGACTCCAACGGCAACATGCGGATGGTCTACGGCATCATTGAGCCCGCCGCACTGGAGGCGCTGGATATCAAAATTTCGGAGGGTCAGGATGGGAAGACGGCAGCTCAGCTGCGCTACGAGGCCCTGAGTCAGTATGTCCTCGACCATGGTGTAGAGCAGACATTGAACGCCATCATGGATGTATCTGTGAGTGATACCGGCAGCAATAAGGGCTTCAGCTTCCTGAACACGGACCAGTTCAACCGGAATTTCCGTTCCCTGATTTACATACCCAACGAGCAGCGGGAGCTGTGGGTCCAGAAGATCGACCAGGACGGCAATCCCCGCAACGGCGCGGTGTTCGGACTCTATGACAACCCGAACTGCACCGGCAGTCCTGTCTCTCAGGGAACCACCGCCACGGTGAACATCGCCGGTCCCGGGCAGAAGGAGAATTCACAGGAAGGCATTCTGATTTTCTCTCCCCGGCCCGAGGGCACAGGCAACGCCCACATGGCATGGGCGGACTCCAGCCGGACCCAATATTACCTCAAGGAAATCAAAGCCCCTGACGGCTGCAATCCGAATCCCACCATAATTCCCGTGGTGGTGGGCACCTACTCCATCTATGCCGACGCGGGCAAGGCGGGAGACGGCGTCAGCGTCCTGGCGGGCGTGGGCCGTCTGACCCAAACCATGCGCCAGTACGCCATGGGCAACGATGTGGACATCACCCTCCAGGATATCACCGCCTTCGGGCAGTTCCAGCCCTCCGGGAACACAAGCGTGCTCCCCCAGGACTGGGATGACATGCGGCTGAAGACCACCGTGGACCAGAAAATTCTGCGGTTCATGAATCTGCATTTCGGCCGAAACGCCGTGGTGGACTACGGTCTCCACGACCAGGACGGCGGACAGTTCTTCAAGCCCTTCTTCGTCACCGACGAGGGATTCATCCGGGCCAGGGTCCGGCAGAACTATGAGGCGCTGACCAACTCTATCTATGACACGGTGGTGTCCGACACCAACAAGGACGATCTGAAAGAAACCAATCTCACCAATCTGTTCAGCCTGCTGAACGTGGTGGTGGTCACGGACCAGACCACCCCCGACACCAAAACCGGCAGACTGACCATCAGCAAGCATGTGGAAGGCACTGGACTAAACGAGGCGGATTACACCCAAAACTTCTGGTTCAGGCTGACCCTCACCGACGCCAGCGGGAAACCCCTCTCCGGCAGCTACCAGTTCTACGGCACGGACAAGGCCGGTACGCTGAAAAGCGGCGACACCTTCCCCCTCCACCACGACGAGAGCATCACCATCCTGGGTCTGCCGGAGGGAACAAGGTTTGAGGTTGTGGAGGAAACGCCCGGCGGCTGGTATGTCTTCCCCAAGAGCGGCACGGTGGGCGGAGCCATTGCCGACGGCCAAACCTCTTCCGCCCAGTTCCGCAACCGCAAAACCCCCTGGCCGGATGTCGGTTCCCTGACCATCAGCAAAACCGTCACCGGCGGCGGTGACCGGGCGAAGGAATTCACGTTCACCGTAACGCTGAAAGATAAGGCGGGAGCGGAACTGACCGGGTCCTTCTCCTATGACGGCGCGAAAGAGGGCACGATTTCCAGCGGCGGAACCATCACCCTGCGGCACGGCCAGTCTGTCACCATCACCGGCCTGCCGGTGGGGACGCAGTACACCGTAACAGAAGCAAAAGCGGACGGCTATACCACCACTTCCAGCGGCGAAACCGGGACAATTCCCAATGGAAGCAGCGCCGACGCAGCCTTCAGCAACTATATTGAACCGGAAAAACCGGCTCCCGGAACCGGCTCCCTCACCATCAGCAAGACCGTCACCGGCAGCGGCGACAGGTCGAAGGACTTCACCTTCACGGTGACCTTCAGCACCGGCGGCAGCTATCCCTACAGCGGCAGCAAAACCGGCTCCATCTCCAGCGGCGGGACCATCACCCTGCGGCACGGCCAGTCCGTCACCATCACCGGCCTGCCTGCCGGGACCCGGTATACAGTCACGGAGGCGGAAGCAAATCAGGACGGCTATACTACCAGCTCCAGCGGTTCGGACGGAACCATCAGCGGCAGCCACATGGCGGTCTTCACCAACGACAAGCCCGGTGGCGGCGGTGGTGGTGGCGGAGAAACGCCTCCCCCGGAACCGCCGCCGGTAACGCCTCCCCCGGTGACGCCTCCGCCGCCGGAAACCCCGCCGGAAACACCCCCTGAGACGCCTCCGGAGACGCCTCCGGAGACGCCGCCCAGTCACCCAGAGCTGCCGGACCCCAACGATCCCGACAGCCCGCCCACCGTTACCATTTGGGAGGAGGGCGTTCCCAAAACCTACGTCAAAATCTGGGACCCTGAAAAAGAAGAGTACGTTTATATTCCGGAGGATGAGGTACCCCTGGGATCTATGGAAATCCCGGAGACCGGGGACGCCTCGAGAGCCTGGAGCCTCTCCGCCCTGTTCGCTCTTCTGGGCCTAGGCGCTCTGCGGCTTGGCAGGAAGAAGAAAAACGAGGAGGTCTGATCTCCTCCTCCCCGGCAAACATCAAAACCCCCGGCGCGGCCATTCGGTCACGCCGGGGGCGTTTTATATCGCTGAACTGTCCCATCACTCCGTCAGGCCCATGCTCTCCCAGCGATGGCCCATGAACCGGGGAACAAAGAGGGCAATCCGCAGGAACCAGTCCGCGAACATGGCCATCCAGATGCCCACCACGCCAAAGCCCAGATACCGGCCCAGCAGGATTCCAAAGCCCACCCGCATGGTCCACATGGAAACGGTGGAGACCACCATGGTAAACCGGGTGTCTCCGGCGGCCCGGAGGGCCTGGGGCAGGGTGAAGGACAGGGGCCAGACCAGCATCCCGAAGAAGCCGTGAAGCCATATGATCTGACGGGCGTAGCCCTCCGCCTCGGCGGAAACACTGTAGAGCCGCAGCACCAGAGGCAGGGACAGGTAAACCGTCAGGATGCAGAGAAACATGAAGAAATAGGTGAACTTCAACAGCTTTTTGGTGTAGAACCGGGCCAGCTCACAGCTGCCGGCCCCCATGCACCGGGAGACCACCGTCACGATGCCCAGACCCATGGCGTTCCCCGCCACACACTGGAAGGTCGCCATGGTGTTGCCGATGGCGTTGGCCGCCACGGAGGCAGTGCCCAGGACCGCCACCGTGGACAGCAGCAGGATTTTTCCCAGCTGGAACATGCTGCTCTCCAGCCCGTTGGTCACGCCGAAGCGCAGGATGTTCCGCACCACCTGCCGGTCATGCCGGAGCGTGAAGCGCTCCACCTGCAAAGGAAGCTCCGGACGGCGCAGCAGCATCACCATGGCCGCCGCCGCGAAGGCACGGGACACCAGCGTGGGAATGGCCACGCCCTCCACGCCCAGACCCAGGCCGAATATCAGCAGGGCGTTGCCCGTCACGTTGATGAGGTTCATCATCAGGGAAACCCACATGGAGATTCTGGAGTTGCCCATCACCCGGAACAGCGCCGCTCCCGCGCTGTAGAGGGCCAGGAACGGCGTGGACGCTTCCACAATCATATAGTAGGTATTGGCGTAGGCCGCCACGTCCGCCTCCACCTGTCCGAAGACCACATTCAGCACAAAGCCCTTGCCCAGGTAGAACAGCACCATGATGAGCAGGGACATCTCCCCCATGAACAGCAGCAGCTGCGTCCCGGAGTGGCCGGCCTTTTCCCGCTCCTGCCGGCCCAGATACTGCCCGGCAATGATGGCGCCGCCGGTGGCCAGGGCCGAAAAGGCGTTCACCAGCAGCACGTTTACCGTGTCCACCAGAGACACGGCGGAAATCGCCGCCTCTCCCACCTGGGAAACCATCACAGAGTCGCAGAGACCCACGGTGATGGCCAGCAGCTGTTCAATCACCAGGGGAACAATGAGCCGGCGCAGGTCCCGGTTGCTGAATTCCACTTGTATCGGTTTGAGCTCCATAAACGTCTCTCCTGTATCTACTCGAAATAGCGGCGCGGAAGCCGCGAAAATCATGTCAGCGGAACTCCCGGCATATCGGTTTGAGCTCCATCATCGTCTCCCCTGTATCTACTCGAAACAGCGGCGCGGAAGCCGCGAAAATCATGTCAGCGGAACTCCCGGCATATCGGTTTG
>NZ_CANTJS010000072.1 GCF_947654275.1 uncultured Oscillibacter sp.
CAAAAACCCAGTGTTTTCAAGGCTTTGCGGGTTTTGTCAGTTATTCCCACTCAATGGTCCCCACGGGCTTCGGGGTCAGGTCATACAGCACCCGGCAGACCCCCGGCACCTCCGCCAGAACCCGGGCGGTGATCTTTTTCAGCACCTCGTAGGGAATTTCCGGCACGGTGGCGGTCATGGCGTCCACGGTATTCACCGCACGGACAATCACCGGCCAGTCGAAGGCCCGCTTGCCGTCCCGGACGCCGGTGGACCGGAAGTTCGGCACCACGGTGAAGAACTGCCAGATCTGCTTGTCCAGTCCGGCGGCGGCAATCTCCTCCCGCAGAATGGCGTCGGACTCCCGCAGAGCCGCCAGGCGGTCCCGCGTAATGGCGCCCAGGCACCGCACACCCAGACCGGGACCCGGGAAGGGCTGGCGTTCCACCATGGACTCCGGCAGACCCAGGGCCCGGCCCACGACCCGGACCTCGTCCTTAAACAGCAGCTTTACCGGCTCCACCAGTTCAAACTGAAGGTCCTCCGGCAGGCCGCCCACATTGTGGTGGGCTTTCACGCCGTCGCTCTCCAGAATGTCGGGGTAAATGGTGCCCTGGGCCAGGAAGTCGATGCCCTCCAGCTTCCGGGCTTCCTCCTCAAAAACCTTGATGAACTCACCGCCGATGATCTTCCGCTTTTTCTCCGGCTCGTCCACCCCGGCCAGCAGGTCCAGAAAACGGTCCGTGGCGTCCACATAGATCAGGTTGGCGTCCAGCTGGTTTTTGAAGACCTCAATCACCTGCTCGCTCTCGCCCTTGCGCATGAGGCCGTGGTTCACGTGGACGCAGACCAGCTGCTTTCCAATGGCCTTGATAAGGAGCGCGGCCACCACCGAGGAGTCCACGCCGCCGGAGAGGGCCAGGAGCACTTTTTTGCTGCCTACCTGGGCCCGGACCTGGGCCACCTGGCCGGCAATGAAGGCGTCGGCCAGCGCGGGGGTGTTGATGCGGGCCATGTCGGCGGGACGTACGTTGTTGTCCATGGGGATTACCTCCTGTTTTGTATATTTATTAGATTGGTATTGTGTATTATGGAGCTTCAATTTCTGAAAGCTCAGAATATTGATATTCCTTCAAACGTTCATAAGCGGTGGCCAAATCTTCAGCGGCGAATAACATACGGTATTTCGGTTCTAGGATAATCCTTTCCACCGATAAGTCCAGCCTTCCATTTTCAAATAGAGTGGTAAAGCCAGAAGTTCCACCATCTTTATGAATCAGTCGGCGGGTCACATCAACGATATCTTCATCGCTTACAACCATATCCAGAAATGCTCGCGGGGTATATCGGAACTTTTTGCAGGCATTGTAGGTGTCAATATAGCGGTTTCGCAGTTCTTGCTTTAGCTGTTCCACTAGAAAACTCCTTATTCAAATTCCACCGTGGCCGGGGGCTTGCTGGTGATGTCATACAGCACCCGGTTCACTCCGGGGACCTCGTTGACAATCCGGGTGCTGACCCGGTCCAGGACCTCATAGGGAATGCGGGTCCAGTCCGCCGTCATGAAGTCGCTGGTGGTGACGCTACGGAGAGCCACGGCGCAGTCATAGGTCCGGCCATCTCCCTGAACGCCCACGCTCTGGAGGTTGGTGAGTACGGCGAAATACTGGTCCATGCTGCCCTCCAGCCCCGCCCTAGCAATCTCGTCCCGGAAGACGAAATCCGCCAGACGGAGACGGTCCAGCTTGTCCCTGGTCACCTCACCGATGCAGCGGATGGCAAGGCCCGGCCCCGGAAAGGGCTGGCGGCTCACCAGATACTCCGGCAGGCCCAGCTCCCGGCCCAGCTGCCGCACCTCGTCCTTGAAGAGCATCCGCAGCGGCTCGATGATTTCCTTGAAATCCACGCAGTCGGGAAGGCCGCCTACATTGTGATGGCTCTTGATGACCGCCGCGTCCCCTGCGCCGGACTCGATGACATCGGGGTAAATGGTGCCCTGGGCCAGATAGTCCACCCGTCCGATTTTTTTGGCCTCTGCCTCGAAGACCCGGATGAACTCCCCGCCGATGATTTTCCGCTTGGCCTCCGGCTCCGTGACGCCGGCCAGCCTGGCTAAAAACAGGTCCTCAGCATTGGCGCGGACGAAGTTGAGGTCCCACCTGGAAAAGGCCTCTTCCACCTCGTCCCCCTCGTTCAGGCGCATGAGGCCGTGGTCCACAAAGACGCAGGTCAGCTGGGGCCCCACGGCCTCGGCAAGTAGAGCGGCGGCCACAGAGGAGTCCACGCCGCCGGAGAGGGCCAGCAGCACCCTGCCGTCCCCCACCTGTTCCCGGACCTGCCGGATGGCGGTGTTCCTGTAATCCTCCATGGTCCAGTCGCCGTTCGCGCCGCAGATCTCATAGAGGAAGTTCCGGAGCATGGCCGCGCCCTGCTCCGTGTGGTTGACCTCCGGGTGAAACTGGACGCCGTAGAGACCCCTTGCCTCGTCCGCGATGGCCACATTGGGACAGGCGGCGCTGCGGGCGCAGAGCCGAAAGCCCTCCGGCACCTGCTCCATATAGTCCCCGTGGCTCATCCAGGTGACGCTTTTTCCGGGGAGACCCCGGAAGAGCCTGCAATCCGTGGAAAATTCGGTTTCGGTCTTGCCGTATTCCCGGGCGCTGTCCGCCGTGGCGGGAACCACCTTGCCCCCCAGATGATGGGCCAGAAGCTGGCAGCCGTAGCAGATGCCCAGAATGGGCACGCCGAGGCGGAAAATCTCCGGGTCCGGGTGTGGGCTCTCCGGCAGGTAGACGGAATTGGGACCGCCGGTGAAGATGATGCCGATGGGGTCCATGGCGCGGAGCCGTGCGGCGGGGGTGGTATAGGGCTTGACCACGCAGTAGACCCCCTGCTCCCGGACCCGGCGGGCGATGAGCTGGTTGTACTGTCCGCCGAAGTCCAGAATGATGACCGTTTGATGGAACATATTGAACCTCCCTTTATTATCAGACAGGAGAGTGAAGATGATTAGGGGTTAAGAGATAAACCCCCGCCGCAGACCAGCAAAGCGGGCCCCGTGGTGAGAGGCGGGGCGGCAGAATGAGCGGGTCTCGCCCCAAATCCGAGGCAGGCCGGCGTCAGTTTTTGCCAACGAGAAATTGGCCGTTCTGGATGGAGAATGGAGCGGCGGCCCAGATCTCCCCGGCGGCGCTGGGCGAAACGTCGAAGGCCAGCCGGTATTCCCCGTCGGGCAGGATTCCATAGGGCTCCTGCCAGAGGGTCCCGGAATAGGTCTCGCCGGGCCGGGTCATATAAGCCTCCAGGGTCCAGGCATAGTGCTTGGCGGTAAAGGTCGGGACCTTGTACCACTGGCCGTCCAGCAGGACCTCCGGCACGGCGTGGCTGCCGTTGCCGTGGTGGATTTCCACACCTAGGCCGTTGGTGACAGTCCAGTCCAGGCCGCTTTCCGTGGAGGTCAGCTCCATGGAGACCGCCTCGCTGACCGGGTGGTCCGCCGGGACCAGAAAACGGGGGTCCCATGTGCCGGAGCTCAGGGCCAGCTCCCGAAGGGCAGGCAGAAAATACAGGTTCTGCTTGTGGAGATACAGATCCCGCTCCCTCGGCTCCCGGGCGAAGCGTTCCCACAGAGCGGGCGGCGCCGGTTCATCGCGGAGGCTCAGGACATGGCCCTGGTTGTCCAGCCAGAGGCGGCCTTGACAGACGGCCTCAAAATCCTCCTCCACGCCTTCGATGCGGAGACCATAGATGGGCAGGGACTCGTTCACCAAAACCCGCCCGTCCTCCTCAATGGCCCAGCCCCGGACCTCCGGCAGGGCCTCCGTCAGAGCGTCCCGGTCCGATTGGGTATAGCAGGACTGCACCAGCAGCACCTGGCCGTCCTCATAAGCCGGGTCCCAATACGTCAGAGAGAAGCTGGCGGTGTCCGGCGTCTCTGGAATGGAGACCACGGTGATTTCATCTGCCAGCCGGAGGGGGCGGGAGTCCCGCCCGGAACCGGGGGGCGGCGGATTGGATGGATCGGAGATTTTTGCCGCACCGGTCCCCCGGCCTGCCGTGCCGGTCTCCTCCGGGGCATCCGGCGGGAGGGGACTGTCCTCCGGCGGCGTCTGACAGCCGGTGAGTAGAAGAAGCGGAATCAGTACTGCGGCAAGGATGCGGTTCACCTTCATAAATATACCCCCTGTTCGTTGATTGTATATAGGTATAGACGGAAAACAGAGGGAAATGGTTCCTGATGAGGCGTCAGGAGCATTCCGCTCCGCCCCACTCAACCACGGTGAAGCCGGTGCGCTTAAAGGCGGGAAGCTCCTGGGCGGGGAGATCCGCCGGGGCCTCCAGGGGTTTCCAGGCCATAAAGACCCGGAGGAGGCTGTCCGGCTCCGGGGTGACGGTAAGGCGGGCGTGATTCGTGTAGTCCTCCGCCTGGAAGGCGATCAGGTTATAGGGATTGGCCTCCATCCGGGGAAGCCAGTAGACGATGAATTCGTTGGCCTCCCGGCGGGTGAGGCCCAGGCGGCTGAGGGCGTCCTCCAAAAAAGCGGCGGTGTCCGCTCCGGGAACGCAGAAGCCCCGGGAGAAGTTGTACTCCGTCCGGGTGACGCCCTCCCAGTAGAGGTAGCTGTAGGTCTGGCCGGACTCGTCCCTCAGGGTGCCGTCCGGGGCGGCGGTGACGGTCCAGCCGCCGTCATAGGCGGGATAGGCGCAGGTGAGCGTTCCGTCGTAGTCCAGGCGGACGGAGACTTCCGTCTCCTTCTCCGGGTAGAGGTAGATCACGGGCTTGGCGTCGCCCGCCTCCGCCTCCCGGCAGGCGGAGAGGAGCAGCAGGGCCGCGAGGCACAGGGGAATCAGCATTCGTTTCATGGGAAACCCTCCTTTTTAATTTAAATGGTCTGTAAGCCATGATGGAAAAAGAGGCGGGAAAGTTTCGTGGGGAGGAAAAAATTACTCCTCCCGGAAAATGATGCGGCCCGGCTCGGCGGACTCGATGACGGCCAGGGAATGGAGATTGACGCCGGCCTGACGGAGACGGTCGCCGCCGCCCTGGAAGCCCTTTTCCACGGCGCAGCCGATGCCCACCAGTTCGGCCCCGGCCTTCTCCACAATGTCGCACAGGCCCCGCATGGCCTCGCCGTTGGCCATGAAGTCGTCCACCACCAGCACCTTGTCCCCGGCGTGGAGCCACTCCTTGGAGACCAGCAGCGTGACCTTTTTCTTGTAGGTATAGGAGAAGATATCGCTTTGGTACAGGCCGCCCTCAATGTTGTCGCTCTTGGCTTTTTTGGCGAAGATCATGGGTTTGCCGAAGTGCCGGGCCACAATGGCCGCCAGGGCGATGCCGCTGGCCTCGGCGGTGAGAATGACGGTGACCTCGTCCATGTTGAAGCGCTTTCCGAATTCCTCGGCAATGTGGTCCAGCAGAACGGTGTCCACCCGGTGGTTCAGAAATCCGTCCACCTTGATGATGCTGCCGGGTAGAACTTTGCCCTCCTTAACGATACGCTCTTTCAGTTCCTGCATGGTGATATTCCTCCTGTCATATTGTAATTTCTGATTTTTGGTATGTTCTATAGGCACCGCACAGGCCGCAAAACGGCCTTGCAGTGGACTTCATATCCGGCACAGGGGGTTTATCCGGCAGCCGCTTTGCCACTGTTAGAAAACCGGTATGTACCATTTTTCGGCTGTGCTGACTATTATTATGTCGAATTTGGCCGGTTTTTGCAATTGCCGTTCCCGACAAAAAGAAGGAGGCGGCGGCGGAACGGTCAGTACAAATTTTTGCGTCCGCCTGCCCCGCCGGGGCATAAGGCCGGGGACTGGACGGAATGCTGTCTCGGGGAGGCGGGAGAACAAAAACGCGCCTCCGCCCGCCGGAACAGGTTCCGGCGGGTGAGGGCGCAAAGGGTTATGCCTGTTTCTCCAGAAGATCGGCGGCGGCGTCCAGCCATTGGCCCTGGAAGGACTCGATGTCCCCGGCGTCAGCCAGAGCGGCAAGAGCGGGGTCGATGGGCATTTCCGCCAGCAGGGGCAGACCGTGGCGCTTGGCGGCGTCCAGGGTCTTGCCCTGGCCGAAGAGGTGGATATTTTTGCCGCAGTCCGGACAGGCCACATAGCTCATGTTCTCAATGAGACCCAGAATGGGGACTTCCATCATTTCCGCCATTTTCACGGCCTTTTCCACCACCATGGAGACCAGCTCCTGAGGAGAGGCCACAATCAGAATGCCGTCCAGGGGAACGGACTGGAAGACGGAGAGGGACACGTCGCCGGTGCCCGGGGGCATGTCGATGAAGAGATAGTCGCAGTTCCACAGCACATCCGTCCAGAACTGCTGAACCACGCCGGAAATCACCGGACCCCGCCAGATTACCGGGTCCGTCTCGTCGGGCAGGAGCAGGTTGGTGCTCATAACCTGAATGCCGCTCCTGGTCTCCATGGGGTAAAGGCCCTGCTCGCTGCCCATGGCCTGGCCGTGGAGGCCGAAGGCCTTGGGGATGGAGGGGCCGGTAACGTCGGCGTCCAGAATGCCGACGCCATGGCCCCGGCGGCGCATGGTGACCGCCAGCTGGCTGGTGACCATGGACTTGCCGACGCCGCCCTTGCCGGAGACGATGCCGTATACCTTGCCCACACGGGCATTTGCGTTACACTCCTTCAGCAGGGACTGAGGTTCCTGCCGTTCGGCGCAGGACTCGCCGCAGGTGGAACAGTCGTGGGTGCACTCGCTCATAATCATTCTCCTTTTTCCGTCGGAAATAGGGAATCGGACCTCCGTCCGCCCCTCTGATTTGATTACGCCCTATTTTACACCTTCTTCCCGGGGCCGTCAACTCCGTGAAATCCGGGGGGCCTTTTAAGGGAAATGCCGCCGGGATATCGCTTCGGCGGTTGCCTCAAAGGCATTTATTGAAATAGCGGGGGTCCTGTGCTATGATTAGGTCAACAAATCGGAGTTTTTCAGCAAAGGGGAACGCATATGGATAGAAAAACAATTGAAGACTTTGAAAGAGAGCATCACTATACATTACCAGAAAGCTACATAAATTTTTTGCTTATTTCTGGTAATAATCCGCAAAAGTATTGCACGAGTTATGGAGATATATGCCTTTGCTCATTGGAAGAACTGCCGGAGGAACGGCAAATGCACGAAATGGACAAATATTGTCCAGAGTATATTGCAGTAGGATGGGGTGGCGGCGGAGAAGTCCTGATTATGAAGCAGGAGCGAGACAGTAATACCTTAATTGTTACCAGCGGCGGAAATTTACTTTCAAAATATATAACACCTAAATACTGCAAGTTTTTCAACGATTTTTTTGCGGGATGGGCTGCGCGCAAATGTCCTGCAAATGAGATTGATTCTATGTATGATTAAATTTCGATTTGTCGGGAAGTCATCCATTAACAGATGGCTGCCCGTTTTTGATATTCTGATGAACGGTTTGACGAAGCGGCTTTCAGCAGCATGAATCTGAAAAGGAAGAAATACGAGGGCGCATCTCCGCGCACAGCTTACCGGGGCGGCGGCCCCTGCACACCTCCGTAGGGGCCGGCCCCCTGGCCGGTCCGTTTGTCGGGAAGTTCGATGTTTGCTATAGATGGCTGACTCAAACCTCAAATTCTGCGGCCAGATAATGGGGCGTTCCATCCTTGGCCCTCATTTCCAATACAACCCGATAGGTCCCCGGTTCCAGGCGGGTCCCATAATATGCGTACTTTTGAACGATGCTGCCCGAGAGGCCGGAGCCCTCTTCGCCTCCGAGGCCGAACTCTGTCGCGGCCGTATGCGAGGGGAATGCGTCCTGTGTATATCCGAGCCGATACCACTGCCCGTCTGCAAGGCGTTCCAGATATTCAAACCCTGAGCCCTCGCCTTCTTTGGAAAACGTGTATACGTCTTCGGAATTTGCTGAAACCTTCCAGCGAATCGTATACCCTTTGAAGGGGGACCACGACGGTTTTTCTATCGTCAATTCAAAGCCGTCAATCTGATTGACAGGATACGAGACGGGGGCGTCAAGGGCGGGATATTCTGCCGATGCCCGTAAAATCAGCCATGCTCCAAGGACACAAAGAGCGGCAAGTGTGGAAAAAAGAATCCATCCCCAATGCTTTTTCATCAAATTGTCTCCTTCCGTATTGATGTTTGACGGGCCGCCCTTCGGCAGAGGCGCTGTCCGTTTCCGGCATCCTGCCGGAGGCCCCTGCCAGGCGGAGGGGCCCGTCAGTCCTTCGCCAGGCTCCACGAGGGGGCCGGGGTGCGAAAATTTCGGCCTGGCCGCAGCCGCTGAGAAGCAGAAGGGCCAGCAGGCAGAGTAAAAGCCGTTTCATATGGGACCACCTCTTTTAAATATGATCTAGCCGCTGGATGGAGACGGCGGGATCGTCCCGGAAGAAATCCGCTTCCCGGCTGTGGCAGGTGAACAGGAGAATCTGGCGGTGTTCCGCCTCCTTCCGCAGCCAGCGGAGGGCGGCGGCGCAGCGCTGGTCGTCAAAGCTGGACAGAGCATCATCCAGAATGATGGGCACGGCGTTCTCCGGCGGCAGCACCAGCTGACAGATAGCCAGCCGGACCGCCAGATACAGCTGGTCTGCCGTGCCGGCGGAAAGGAGGACGGATTCCCGGGGGACGCCGCCGCTGTCCTGGGCGAAGACCCGGAGGGTCCGGTCCAGAGTGACGCCCTGGTACGCGCCGCCGGTCAGCCCGGCGAAAATCTCCGCGGCCCGCTGGCCCAGGGCAGGGGAAAAGCGGCCTTGCAGAGCGGTATTGGCCTGCTCCAGAGCTTCGGCGGCCAGCTCCAGGGCGCTGTATTCTGTTTCAAGAGCGGCGATCTCATCCCGCAGCCGTTCCGCGCCGGCCTGAAGGGTCAGGGGGTCCCCTGCGGCCTGAAGGCGGCCGGTCAGCTGGCCGGCTTCGCTGAGGGCGGCGGTCCGCTCCGCCTGGACGTCCCGCAGCTCCCGGTCGATGGCGGCCCGGTCCCGGCCCGGCGGAACCGGAGAGGTCCCGGCAGGGAGTTTCTCCGGTTCCGGAGAGGACGCCAAAAGCTCCAGCCGAAGCCGGGCTTCCCGGGCGGCGGCCTCCGCCTCGCTGAGCTCCTTCCGGCGGACGGCGAAGGCCCGGAGGGCGGCGTCGGCGGCGGGGATGTCGAAGGCGGCGGGGGCAAAGCGGCGTACCTCCAGCAGGATGCCCTGCTCGTTGGCGGTCAGGGCGTTGTAAAGTCCGTCATAGGCGGCGGAACGGGCGGCGCTCTCCTTCCGGGCCTCATCGGCGGCACGGTACTGGGCGGCATAGCGCAAAAGGGCATCCTGCCGCTGGGCCCGCTTTTGGGCGGCCAGGTCCTCCCAGAGGCGCAGCCTGTTTCTGGTGAGAAGGGCGAAGACCAATAGAATCAGCCCGGCCGCGAGACCGCCGCAGCCCAAGGCGAGGGGAATTCCCCGGTCTGTGTAATACAGCGCTGCCCCCAGCCCCAGGCCCGCCGCCAGGGCCGGCAGAGCTGCCCACAGAGGGAAACGGGGCCTGGGGGGAAGGTCCGGGGGAATCCGCTCCGCCTGCTCCGGGGTCAGGCCGGTGAAGGGACTTTCGTTGACGGCGGCCTCGGCCCGCAGCAGGGCGCTCCTGGCCTCGTCCCGCTGTTCCCGGGCCTTGGCGGCGGCTCTGCGGGTGGTTTCCAGATTGACAATGGCGCCCCGGAGGCGGCCGATGGTCTCCATCTCCGGCATACGGCTCTCCTGCGCCTGGCAGGCCAGGGACTCGGCCCGCTGCTCTGCCTGAGCCGCCCGGTTTTCCGCCTGTCTGCGGGCAGAGCGCTCCAGACCGGCCCGCTCCGCCTCCAGGGCGGTTTCCCGCTCCGCCAGAGCGGCACAGCGGTCCTGAACCGACTCCAGACGCCGGGCCAGCTCTCTCTGAAGAGTCAGCCGCTCTTCTGTCTCCTGTAATTCTGCTTCCAGGGACGGAAGCTGTCCGGTTTTGTTATGGCGGCGGCGGTTGAGCTCCTTTTTTAAGATGCCGGCGGCCTCGGAATAGGAGGTGTCCTCCTCGCCGGAGGTGATGAGGGCGGCAATGCGGCGCTCAAGACCGGCGTCCTGGGTGATGGCAAGGCCGCTTTGCCCGATGAAGGCGCTGCGGGCGAACACCTCCCGGCTGACGCCCAGGAGGGTTTCCCCGCAGGAGGAGCCGGTCAGCTCCGGAACGGGGTCGGCGGTGCCGGTATAGACTGCCCGGAATTCCGCCATGGGTGCGGCTGTGCGGCGGGTGGAGCGGTAAAGACTCAGGCTGCGGCCATCGCCGGTCCGGCAGTCCAGCTGCCCGGACATGGCGGCGCCGGACCAGGGGGCGCGGAGGGTCTTGCCGGAGGGAGCGCCGGCCCGGTCCCGCTCCCGGCTGTTAATCCCGTAAAACATTGCCAGGAGAAAGGCGCACCAGGTGGATTTCCCGGTTTCGTTGGGAGCCTGGAGAATATTCAGGCCGTCATGCAGCGTCAGGGTCTGATGGTCCAGTTTGCCGAAGACGGCGGCGGCACGATGAATCAGCATGGGGAATCACCTCAAATCGCATCATATCTAGATAAGGTATAGAAAGACGCCGGAGGGCCGCGGCTTGCTGGCGGACCGGCGTGACGCCAGTATAGCACAAAAGCCGAGATTTGCCCAGATGCTTTTGCAGATTTCACATAGGTACGACCCATAAAAACGGGAGGAAATGGGAAAAAAGTCATAAAGAGAAAAAACATGAAAAAACTTGAAAAAAGCAGTTGACAAACGGAGGGCGGTATGGTAATCTAACAAAGCTGTCCGGCACGAAGGCAAGGCGGGCGGGTACAAAGGGAAGGACGGACTTGAAAAGCCTCCGAAATTCCCGAAAAAAAGTACTTGACAAGCCGAAGCGAGTGTGTTAAGATAGCGGAGCTGATTTGCGGCACAGGAAAATCTGGAAAGAGCGCCGAAAGAAATCCGAAAAGATTTCAAAAAAGTGCTTGACAAACAGAAAATGATGTGTTACAATAGCAAAGCTAACTTATGACCCGGTTAAGTAAAGCGAGTGCTTCGAAAAAACTTGAAAAGTTTTGAAAAAAGTACTTGACAAACTGAACCAGATGTGCTAAGATAGCAAATGTTCCGCCGAGGAACGTGTACCTTGTAAAT
>NZ_CANTJS010000073.1 GCF_947654275.1 uncultured Oscillibacter sp.
TGCTTTTATCGCCGCGGTACATGTTCGTTGTATCGCTATTTGGGCTGCCATACGCACTTAACTCGAGTAGACGCCATCTAGGATGTCACGGCTTGAGAAGTCTGTCAAGCCGCCGGCACGGAGTTTTTCAAGTGTAGGATACCATGCGGGTCCATCATTTACCCTATGCAGGCTGCATAGGGTTTCAAATTTTTTAAAGACCATATGCAGCCTGCATATGGTTTTCTCTGTTTAAAAATGGTAGAGTAACGTTAGAAAACAGCGCTATGGCGCGGAAGAAGAGGACCGTATGGAACGAGACACGGAGGCTTTGCGGAAGGAACTGCTGGACGAGGCTTGCGCCGGAGCGTTTTCCGGCCTGGGGGCTATGATTCTGGACGCAGACGAGATTCAAAACGCGGACGGGGCGAAGCTGGAAGAAATTGCGCGGCGGTGCGGGAAGCAACAAATTTGCCATCAAAATTTTTAGGAGGATATATTAGACCTCTTGCGAAATTGACTTTACCATAGCAGGGATGCTTGATTACCGATTTGCTTGGTTTTATCTATTCATTTGTTCAGAACTTTTTATTTTCGCAAGAGGTCCATTATGAGCGTAGGCTACCAAATGGAATACAGCGTCATCATCAAGGGTACACGAGCGGAGTTTGAACAGAAAGGGGTATGTTCCATGGACAATTTACAGCTTTTCTCCCGCCAGCAGCCGGGACAGGTTTCCATCGACAACTTTCAGGAGCTGAAGACGGCCCTCGCCGCCGTCTTGGAGCGCTACCAGAGCATGGTTTACACGGAGGACCGCCTGGCCGACGCCAAGGCCGACAAGAAGGAGCTCACCCGCCTCCGGGGGGACATCGACGGCCGCCGCAAGGAGATCAAACGGGCGTATCTGGCCCCCTACCAGGACTTTGAGGCCCAGGTCAAGGAGCTGCTGGCCATGGTGGACGAGCCCCTGGGCGAGGTCAAGGCCTTTATCTCCGAGATGGAGAGCCGGGAAAAGGCGGCTAAGCGCCAGGAAATTGCGGTGTACTTTTTCCGGCGGAGCGGCGCCCTGGGCGGCCTGGCCGAGCAGGTGCTGAACAGCCCCGCCTTCTTTGATGAAAAGTGGCTGAACAGGAGCACCTCCGCCAAGATCTGGCAGACCGCCGTGGATGAAAAGATCACCCGCATCTCCCGGGACCTGAACAACATCCGGACCACCGCCGGCCCCCACGCCGGGGCCGTGACCGCCAAGTACCTGGAAACCCTCTCCACGGCGGGCCTTGCCGGCTTCCGGAGCCAGATCACGGCGGCCGCCGCCCCGGAAGCCGCCGCCCCGGTTTTCACAGACCGCCGCCAGGGGTCACTGACCCTCCGGCTCACCGGCGGCGCGGAGGAGCTGACCCAAGTGATGGAGGTGCTGTCCATACTGGCCGTGGACTGCGAGATCCTGGAGGACGGCCGTCCCCGGTCCATGCCGGAGCGGACCGAGCCGGACTTCGACTCCTTCGTCTGCTTCGATCTGGAGACCAGCGGGACCTACGGGGCCGCCAACGGCGACAGCCCCGCCGAGATCACGGAGATCGGCGCGGTGCGGGTGGTGAACGGAAGGATTACGGAGACCTTCTCCCAGCTGGTGAATCCCGGGCGGAAGATTCTCCCCCGCATTGCCGGCATCACCCATATCACCGACGAGATGGTGGCGGACCAGCCGGGGCCAGAGGAGGCCATCCGGCTGTTCGCAGACTTCGCGGGGGACAGCGTCCTGGTGGGGCACAACATCCGGCAGTCGGACCTCCACTACATCGACCGCGCTGCCCGGCGGGCGGGGATCCGGCTGGAGAACCCCTTTTTTGATACATACCGCTTTGCCCGCAGGCTGAAAGAGGCCCAGGGCTGGGAGAATGTCAAGCTGGAATACCTGTCGCAGCGCTTCGGCATCGACCAGCCGGACGCGCACCGGGCCTGGTGCGACGCCCAGGCCAACGCCCTGCTGTACATCAGGCTCAAGGAGCTGGCCGGGTAAAAAGAAACGTCCCCAGACACCGTTGGAGCGCCTGGGGACGTTTGTATGCGGGCTATTGAAAAATCGTCCGCTCCAGCTCCAGCTCCTGGCCGCAGCGGTTGTCAATGTCCGTGCCGTTGCCGGAAAAGAGGGTGCCGGGAAATTTCAAGGGTGTTTCTATGCCCACCTGCTCCAGCAGGATGGCGGTTTGGTTTCCTTGGAAGGTGTTGCCTTCAAACTGGCCGTCCGAGATGTTGGGCTCCGCGTTGTTGATGTGGAGGCCAATGCCGTTGTCCGAGAAGGTACATTGGTCCGTGTTGACCCATGCGGTTTCCGAACAGAAAACGGCGGTGTCCCACCCGGAGAGGCGGCAGTTCGTCAGGTGAAGGCGGGACATGGCGGAGATGCCCGTGCCGCCGTTTCCCGTGAAATCAATGTCTTCGAAACAGGAGATGACGCCGCCGGAGTACACGAGGTGGACAGGGCCGGTAAAGGCAGTGCGCTCGCCCGTCCGGTCGAGACTGCCGTAGAGGTTTACCGCCATGCGGTTCAACACCAGTTCTCCTTCATAGGTCACGGGGGGAAGATGAATGTTGATTTCCGCGTTGGGCTCCGCCGTGCGGCCAATCTCCTCCAGCAGAGCCTGGAGCTCCTCCAATGTATCCATGGGAGCGTCCTCCGGAGTGTAGGTATAGGTTTTGATGGAGCGGAAGTGATGGGCCTGCCGGACCCGGATGGTGTCGCCGTTTTTCATATTCACCGTGAAGACCAGCTGGGCCTCGTAGTCTCCGGCGTTCCAGATGCAAAAATCCACATACGTGATACCGGCGGCATGGGGGACATAGTCCGTTTGCCGGACAGGAGGGGTGCAGGAGAGCCGCATGTCCTGTACGCCGCCGGGGTTGAGGCTGGCAAACTCGGCGGTGATGCGTTCCACCTGGGGCAGAAAGTCCCCGGCGGCGTCCTCCCCGGTGCTCACGTCATTGATAAAAAGCAGAGAGGGATACCGGCCGTCAAAGTTCACCGCCGCGGAGGCGTAGCGGTCGCTGAAGGGTATCGTGGGCGTATCAGCCCAGGCGATGCAGAGCTGATAGGTCCGGCCCTTCGTGTCATAAAGGGCCTCTGCGGTTCCGTTGTCATAGGTCCTTGGCGTGAGGCTCCAGATAAAGACCGCCAGAAGGACCGCCGCCAAAACCGCGAAAAAGACGAACACCGCCTTTACGGCCAGGCGTTTGCGGCGCCGGGCCTTTTCGCGGATAATAACGCTTTTTGCGCAGCTGGGGCAGAAGGATGCCTCGTCCGGAAGAACCTCGCCGCAGTGGGGACAGGCTTTCACAGTTGAATCGCCTCCATCAGATGGATTGCGCTCCGATAGCGTTTTTCCGGGTTCACCTGGGTGCACCGCTGGACCACCCGGCCCAGGCGGCCATCCGCCAGCTTTCGGGAGGGATGCTCCCCGGTGAGCATCACATTCATCAGCACGCCCAGAGAGTAAATATCCGCTTGGGGACCGGACTGGGAAAGGCCGTACTGCTCCGGCGCGGCGAAGCCGGTGGTCCCCAGGACCACGGTGTCGTTTTCATGGGCGGGCTTGTGGAGGCGGGCGGCATCAAAGTCGATCAGCACCGCCTCCCGTTCCCGGAGGATGACGTTCTCCGGTTTGATATCCCGGTGGACCGCGCCGAAGGAGTGCAGTACCCGCAGAGCCTGGCAGAGCTGGATGATGATTTCCCGGGTCGCCTTTGGGGAGAGGGGAGCGGCTTTCAAAAGAAAGTCCAGGGTGTCCCCCTGGATGAATTCTTCCAGCACCAGAACCGTTCCCTCCTGCTCCGCCGTTTCCAGAACTTCCGGAAGGTTCGGGCAAGAGTAGCGCAGCAGCTTTCGGTAGACCTCTCCGCTGCCGGAGAAGCGGCGAAAAACCAGGAGCCTCCCCGTTTTTTTGTGGCGGAGGAGGAAAACGCCGCCCCGCGGGCCTTCCTTAAGGGGACGGACCTCTTCAAATTCCAGCTGAATGGCGCTGGAGAGCCAAGCGTAAATAAAAGACCGCCTCCTTAAAAAAGCACGTACCCTATGCAGACTGCATATGGTTTTTCTCATTCTTAAAGCGTATGATGCTATTTAATATACAGCATATTGAAAGAAAAGTAAAGGAGAATATCTCATGGAAAAGACAACCGGCGATTTGCGGGACGAGCTTTTGAGCCAGCCCCATCTGGACGAGTATTTGAAGGAGAACGGGGACCAGTTTGTAAACTGGGGTCTGACGGAACAGCTGATGCGGTTCTTTGACGAAAAAAAGTTTCGAAAGCGGCGGTGTCGCGGAACGGCGGCATGAGCGAGGTCTATCTCTATCAGGTGCTTTCCGGGCGGCGGAATCCCTCCCGGGACCGTTTGCTGTGCATCTGCTTCGGCCTGGGGACGACGGAGGAGGAGACCCAGCGGCTTTTGAAGTGCGCCGGTTTGGCGCCGCTGTATCCGCGTTTGAAGCGGGACGCCATCATTCTGCACGGCATCGCCCATGGCACGCCGCTGGCGGAGGTCAACGACAAACTGTTTGAGAAGAACGAGAGGACGCTGTATTGAGCTTTCCCGGCGGCCCTGACATCGTGGAGGAGCCGGATGCTATATGGAATTCAGGAAAGGAAACGGAGATTATGAGCACAGTTATGGAACAGAAAAACCTGCTTTTGCGCAGGCGGGAAGCGCTGAAAGGGGAGCTGGCGCAAACAGAGGCCGCTCTCTCGAAAAAGACGGAGGTATGTATGCGGGCCAGCTGCAATTTTGCCGAAGCGGAGGCGCGGCAGGGAGAAGCGGGAGCTTCGCTCCAGGAGCTCCGGCAGCTGGTGGAGAGCGCCGTCAGAGAGGTCAAGGCCCTGCGTGAGGAGCACGGGCGGCTCAGCAAAAGCCTGGAGGAGCTGGACGCGGTGCTGGCTCTTCTGGACCAGCTGCCCGCCGGAGAGCCAGGGGAACCGCAGGCCCGGAAAGCGGGAGAGCCTGAAAAGCGGACAGAACAGGCCCAAACGGCGGCGGAGAAAGCGCCGCCCCGCCCCGGGCTCTCGTCCTATTTTCAAAGCCGCCTGGACAGCGTCCTCCAGCGTCTGGAGGCATACTACCCCGACCGCGTTATCCAGGACAGAATCGACCAGGCTCATGAGACGCTGGGCCGGGACCTGACCGATCTCTATAAACTGCTGGGCTATGCCAGCCGGAAGGAATTTCTGGACGCCTACGGCTATCAGAGTCCTTCCGCAATTCAGGAGAAGCGCTCCACGGAGGATCCCACCGATGTTGTCCAGCGGAAAACCGAAAACGTCCTCCGCCGCCTGGAACAATACTATCCGGACCATGTGATTCCCGGACGCCTGGAGCAGGACCACAAGTCCCTCTCCAGCGATATCTCCGAGGTCTACCGCCTCCTGGGCTACGAGAGCCGCGCGGAGTTTCTGAACGCCTACGGCTATACATACCAGCCATCCGTGGGCGGACGGCCCGCCCAGGACTTCCAGCCCATGCTGGATGCCCTGGCGGAAAAATACCGGGACCGGGAGAAGCCCACTGCCATGGGCGTGCTGCTCTTTGAGAACCCGGAGTACAAAGGGCCGCTGAAGACTCTCTCCAACAAGGCCCAGGAGCTTTTGGGCATGACGCTGGTCACATACCTCCGTTCCATCGGCGTCATGGCGGAGAAGGGCGCCCCTCGGGGCCGCTCCGCGTCCGCCGCCAGGCAGGAGGGGACCGCCTCCGTCGCCGGACTCTCTCCCGCGGCCACGGCCAGACTGAAAGACCTCTACCTGGGCTTGAATCCCCGGTTTTACGGGACCTTCGAGGACGCGGCGCGGAAGCTGGCTGGGCTGGAGGCAGGATGCACCAGGGGGCAGTACGCGCGGTTTTGCATCACCGGGGCCACGGACTGCCGCCCGGACCTGGAGATTCCCCAGGGCATCCACTTCATCCAGGAGGGGGCCTTCCAGAATCAGCAAGGACTGGAAACCATCGTTTTGCCGGAGAGCCTGACCGAAATCCAGGCGTCGGCCTTCGAGGGCTGCACGCATCTGCGCCGGGTGATTCTCCCCGCCGGGCTGGAAAAGGTGGGAGACCGGGCCTTTGGCGGCTGTACCGCTTTGGAAGAGGTGGATTTTCAGGGAGGTATTCCCCGGGTCAGTCCAAGCGCCTTTGAGGGCTCCGCTTACCGGTACACCCCGCCGGAGATTCCGGAAGACTCGGACGGCCAGGACTTTACCTATACCTCCGGCGTCGGAGGCGTTACCATCACCGGCTACACCGGCACAGCGGAAGAGCTGGACATCCCCAGGACCATCCAGGGCGTCCCGGTGCGGACGATCGCCAAGGGCGCCTTCAGCGGCAACCGGAACCTGACCAAGGTCACCATGCCCGATACCATCCAGCGCGTCCAGGGCCTGGCCTTTGAGGGCTGCATCAGCCTGCGGAAAATTCACCTCTCCAACGCCATGACCAAGCTCATCAACACCACCTTCAACGGCTGTATCGGCCTGCGGGAGGTCAATATTCCAGACGGCGTGACAGCCCTTCGGGAAAAAACCTTCAAGGACACCGCCCTGGAACGGGTCCACATCGGCAAGAGGCTGGAGACCCTGGACCCCGGCTGTTTCTTCCGGACCTATGACCTGGAGGACGGACGGAACAACCATCCCCAGGCCCTTTCGGAAATCACCGTTGACCCAGAGAACGTCCATCTCAAGGCGGAGATCCCCTTTGTGTTCTCCGCCGGCGGCAGAACCCTTTGCGCATTCTTTGGCACGGGCATCTGCGAGATTCCGGAGGGCGTGGAGCGGATCGGGCCCAACGCCTTCTCCGCGCGGACCGGCCTGACGGATGTGGCCTTCCCCTCCACCTTGACTGAAATCGGAGAGCACGCCTTCTCTTATAGTCCCTCTCTGCGGCGTGTAGAATTTGGCGAAAACCTCCGCATCATCGGAAACTCTGCCTTTTACCACTGCGAACGCCTGAGCAGCGTCCTGTTCAGCGAAGGACTGGAGGAGATTGGGGACTATGCGTTCCACAGCTGCCCCATCCACCTGGTCTCCCTGCCCTCCAGTCTGCGGAAGCTGGGGGAGGCCAGCTTTGACTGCCTCTACAACTATTATGATTTCCGGGTGAACTCCCAGGAGCTGCGCATCGCCCCAGGCGGCCCCATCGAGGCGGACGGGGACGCGGTTTATCAGACGGAAGGCGGGGAAAAGACCTTACTCAGGACCTACGGCCCCCAGTTCGCCACCTATCACTATTACGAGGAAGATGATGAGGATTACGATGAAGATGATGAGGATTACGACGAGGAGGACGAGGCGGTCCTGAACCGCTATACCGTGGCGGAGGGTACCACCGTGATCGCCAGGGGGGCCTTTGAGAACTGCGGCGGCCTGATTTCCGTCACGCTTCCGGATTCCCTGCGGGAGATCGGGCCAAGGGCGTTTCGCGGCTGTAACAGGCTGAAAAGCATCCAGCTTCCCCATGGCCTGCGCTCCATCGGGGCAGAGGCGTTCCGGGGAACGGTCATCGAGGAGCTTGTGCTTCCGCCGGAGATTGCGGCCATCGGAGACGGGGCCTTTGCTGGCAGAGAATACAGCAACGAAGCCGCTGTCCTGCGGAGCATTCAGGTTTCCGGCCAAAATCCGCACTTCCGGACCGAGGGCAACTGCCTCCTCCGGCGAAAGGAGGACGGGAGCTGGTCCCTGATGTCCGCCTTTGGAGAGGACGAGACAGTAACGGTGCCGGAGGGCGTCACCGAAATCGAGTCCCTGGCCTTCGACTGCCGGACGATGCAGGAGGTCCGGATTCCGTCCTCTGTCCGCGACATTGCCCAGGACGCTTTCCACGAGTGCAGAGGTCTGCTCCGGCTGCGCCTGGAGTACGCTCAGCCGGAAAACGGCCAGAGCTGGGCGGTGTTTTACTTCCCGGAATTCCAATATGACTCATGCAGCGCACGAAATCAGTATCTGGACTGCATCCGAACCAACCGGGACGGCGTGTTCGATATCGTGAAGTACGACAGCCTCTTCCCCTCCATCCAGAAGTTCAAGGACCGGGTGCTGATTGCCACGGACCGGCTGAAATCCGCGGTCCAGCTGGTGCCGCTGTACCGGGACGAGTACCTGAACTGGCTGCGGGAGAACGCCGCCGGGGCGGTGGCGGTTGTCATTGAGTTTGACGATCTGGCAGGCTTGAACACCCTGGCGGAGCTGGGGGTCTTCACCGGAGAGAACATCGACGAGAGCATCGAGCTGGCGAACTCCGCCCAGAAGCCGGAGGTTTTGAGCTATCTGATGGACTACAAAAATGCCCACATCGGCATCACGGAAACGGACTATGAGCTGTAAGGGAGGAGAAACGCCGTGGAAAGACAACAGCGGGCGGAGGAGCTGGCGGTTCAGATTTTGAAATACGCCCGGAACGAGCTGCTGGTGGCCTTCCGGTTTCTGGATTTGGCCCTGTGCAAGCCGGAACTGCAAGCGGGTGGCCTGGAGACCCTCGGCATAGACGGGAAATACCTCCGTTTCAACCCGGATTACATATTTGAGCTTTACAAGCAGGGCGGCGGGGAGCTGAACCACAGCTGCCTCCACGCCATTTTCCACTGCGTATTCAGCCATCCCTTTGTGAACCCTGCCATTAACCGCGAGCTGTGGGACCTGTCCTGCGACATCGCGGTGGAGGGCATCCTCAGCGAGCTGAACATGAAGCAGCTGGAGACGCTGACCGGCTCCGCCATGGCGGTGGAGCTGGCGGCGCTGGAACAGGGCGGCAAGCTGACAGCGGAACGGCTGTATAAGCACTTCACGGACGCACCCCTGTCCCAGGGGGAGTACCAGCGCCTCCGTGATTTGTTCCGCCGGGATGAGCACAGCCCCTGGTACGCGCCGCCTGAGCAGCAGAGAAACGCTTTTCTTGCGGCTGCCGGGCAGGGCGGCGGTTCAGAGGGCGGTGAAGCCGCTTCGTCCGGCTCTATGACCGTTGAAATTTCAGCGGATGGATCGGCAGGTGGATCAGCAGGTGGATCAGCGGGCGGATCAGCGGATGGACCGGCGGATGGACCGGCGGGCGGCAGCCTTCAGGCCGAGTGGCAAGCCATCAGCCAACGGGTGCAGGTGGATTTGGAGACCGCCTCCCAATCCTTCTGGGGGGACCGGGCCGCGAACCTTCTGCAAAACGTCCAGGAGGTCAACCGGGAGAAATACGACTATTCGGACTTCCTGCGGAAATTTGCCGTCCTGGGGGAAGACATGCAGATCAACGACGACGAATTTGACTACATTTTCTATACCTATGGTCTCCAGCTCTATCAAAACGTGCCCCTCATCGAGCCGCTGGAGTACAAGGAGGTCAAAAAAATCAAGGATTTCGTCATTGCCATCGACACCTCGGGCTCCGTCCAGGGAGAGCTGGTGCAGGCCTTTCTGACGAAAACCTATAACATCCTGGCCCAGCAGGAGAGCTTTTTCAGCAAGATCAACGTCCATATCATCCAGTGCGACGCGGAAATCCAGGAGGACCACAAGGTCACCTCCTGGGAAGAATTTCAGGACTTCCTCAAAACCATGGCGCTCAAGGGCTTCGGAGGAACGGACTTCCGCCCGGTGTTCCAGTATGTGGACGAGCTGCGGCGGAAAAAGGAGTTCGACAACCTCAAGGGGCTGATCTACTTCACCGACGGCTATGGGACCTTCCCGGAGAAGAAGCCGGACTACGACGCGGCCTTCGTCTTTATCGACGATGAATACGGCCAGCCGGAGGTGCCGGTCTGGGCCATCAAGCTGATTTTGCAGAAGGACGAAATTTAATTTTATTTTAAGAGGTATTTAACCATGAAAAGCAAGCAGAATTTTGTCATTGAGAACGGCGTTTTGACCAAGTACACCGGCCCCAGCGGCGATGTCGCCATCCCGGAGGGCGTCAAGGCAATCAGGTGGAGTGCCTTCAAAGGCTGCACGGGCCTGACCAGCGTCACCATCCCGGAGAGCGTCACGGAAATCGGCAACAAGGCCTTCGAAGGCTGCACAGGCCTGACCAGCGTGACCATCCCGGAGGGCGTCAAGGAAATCAGGTGGAATGCCTTCTCTGGCTGCACAGGCCTGACCAGCGTGACCATCCCGGAGAGCGTCACGGAAATCTGGGGCGGGGCCTTCGAAGGCTGCACGGGCCTGACCAGCGTGACCATCCCGGCGGGCATCAAGGAAATCGAGAATCAGGCCTTCTATGGCTGCACGGGCCTGACCAGCGTCACCATCCCGGAGAGCGTCACGGAAATCGGAGGTTATGCCTTCTATGGCTGCACGGGCCTGACCAGCGTGACCATCCCTGCGGGCGTCACGGCAATCGGGGAGTATGCCTTCTATGGCTGCACGGGCCTGACCAGCGTCACCATCCCTGCGGGCGTCAAGAAAATCGGGTGGCATGCCTTCTCTAACTGCACGGGCCTGACCAGCGTGACCATCCCGGAGAGCATCACCTCTTTTGGTAATGGGAGTTTTTCGGAGACTCCCTGGTTGAAAAGCCTGGGAGATTTTGCGGCTGTCAACGGCATTTTGCTGACATATCAGGGAGTTGACAGGGATGTGACCATCCCGGAGAGCGTCACGAAAATCGGCGTAAGTGCCTTCGAAGACTGCACGGGCCTGACCAGCGTGACCATCCCGGCGGGCGTCAAGAAAATCGGGAAGCAGGCCTTCAGAGGCTGCAGGGGCCTGACCAGCGTGACCATCCCCGCGGGCGTCAAGGAAATCGGGGGGGGAGGCCTTCTCTGGCTGCACGGGCCTGACCAGCGTGACCATCCCTGCGGGCGTCACGGCAATCGGGGAGTATGCCTTCTATGGCTGCACGGGCCTGACCAGCGTCACCATCCCGAAGGGCGTCAAGGAAATCGGGGAGGGTGCCTTCAAAGGCTGCAGGGGCCTGACCAGCGTGACTATCCCGGCGGGCGTCACGAAAATCGGCGTAAGTGCCTTCGAAGACTGCACGGGCCTGACCAGCGTGACCATCC
>NZ_CANTJS010000074.1 GCF_947654275.1 uncultured Oscillibacter sp.
GCAGGTACTGGATGGTGGGCAGAGCGGCCCGGATGCGCTTGTCGTCGGTGATGACACCGCTGCCGTCCTTGGCCATGGGGACATTGAAGTCACAGCGCAGCAAAACCTTTTTGCCGGCTGCCTCTACATCTTTGACGGTCTTTTTGTTGTAATTCATCTCAGGACTCCTCCTAAAAAAACTTATTTCTCGGCGCTGCCGCGCCGGAGTTGATAAAGCTGCCGCCGGAGAGGCTTCAGGAGCGCGCCATTTCCCCGGCTTCCAGCAGACCGGAAAAGCCGGTCTGGCGCAGGGCTTCGTACACAAGGACGGCCACGGAGTTGCTCAGGTTCAGGCTCCGCGCCTCGGACACCATGGGAAGGCGCACGCAGCGTTCCCGGAACCGCTCCCGGAACGCCTGGGGCAGTCCGGCGGTCTCCTTGCCGAAGAACAGCCAGCTGTCCGCCGTAAATTTGGCCTGGTCATAGGGCCGGGGGGCCTTGGTGGTGGCCAGCCAGAGGTCGGCGGCGGCCTCCGGGTGCCGGCGGAACAGGGCGGCAAGGTTTTCATAGTCGGAAACCTCCACCAGATGCCAGTAGTCCAGGCCGCAGCGCTTCATATTCCGCCGGATGGCGTCCTGGGAAATGTCGAAGCCCAGGGGGCGCACCAGATGGAGGCGGGAGCCGGTGGCGGCGCAGGTCCGGGCGATGTTGCCGCAGTTCTGAGGAATTTCCGGCTCGACCAGAACAACGTGAAGCACAGAACCCTCCTCTCCTTTTTTGAACTGAATAAATTGTATTGTAATCCATTACCTGGACAAATTCAACTGCTTTTTGCGAAAAAATCTCGATTTTTATGAAATTGAACAGAAAGGGAAGACAAACTTTGCGAAAAGCTTCCCGGAGAGGGCGGTTTTTCCCCGGCGGAGGAAGCCCCGTGAAGGGTTTTCTGTGGCATGTGACAAAAAGATGCAGGAAACCAGAGAAGATTTGGAAGAAATTTCACAACTATTTCTGGAAAAGCACTGGATTTTCCCTAAAAGTTTGATATAATACATTTGTGATATCATAAGCGCTGGGTGCGCGCGGAGGAGTGGAAGATATGAGTCACTTGCAGCGAGCCGTGTGTTTTTTTGAAGAGGACGCCGCCATCCCGGCGGGCGCCAAGCCGCTGATGCTGGAAGCTGTAGGATCGTGTCCCATCCTGACCTGGGTGAGCAGGCAATTACAGGCTGACGGTGTTCAGCGGTTTTTTGTCGTCTCCGGGCCCCGCTTCGCGGAGGAGGCCCGGGCCTGCTTCCCGGCGGAGGCGGATGTGACCGTTTCCGAGCAGGGGGCGGATCTGACGGCCTTTCTGAATACGCCGGACAAGGTGCTGGTGCTGCCCAGGGCGGCGTTCCCCATGGCGGAGGCCGGACCCGGCTTTGCCTACGCCGCGGCGGGCTATGAGCTTCAGGAGGCATGGAAGGTCCGGATGACCAACGCCGTTCAGGCGGCGGAGCTGGTGCCCGGCTGGCTGCCGGTTTACGGGCAGTCCACACTTGCGGAGCTGGAAGAGCTGCTGGAGCGGACGCGCGGAGAGTGAAGGGCGGTTTGATCCGCGGCCTGCCGGTACGGCCGGAGGGAAAGAGACGTCAAAACATGAATTTATATAAGAAAGAGGGCGTTTGGTTATGATCGCACATGGCAAGGATATCAAGGTGTTTGCCGGGAACTCGAACAGGAAGCTGGCACAGGAGATCTGTGAGCAGATGGGCACAAAGCTGGGAGAGGCCGAGGTAGGAACCTTTTCTGACGGGGAGATCTTCGTCTCCCTGTATGAGACCGTCCGGGGCAGCGATGTGTTTGTGGTTCAGTCCACCTGCACGCCGGTCAACAATAATCTGATGGAGCTGCTGATTATCATTGACGCGCTGAAGAGGGCTTCTGCCGGCCGCATCACCGCGGTGGTCCCCTATTTCGGCTACGCCCGGCAGGATCGGAAGGCCAAGGCCCGGGACCCTATTACCGCCAAGCTGGTGGCCAACATGATTACCGCCGCAGGCGCGGACCGGGTGCTGGCCATGGACCTCCATGCCGCCCAGATTCAGGGCTTTTTCGACATTCCTGTGGACAACCTGGCGGGCAATCCCATTTTTGTGGATTACTACGCCAAGAAGTTCGGTGCGGTCTGCGAGGAGATGATGGTGGTGTCTCCCGACGTGGGCTCCGTGTCCCGCGCCCGGGCCTTCGCCCAGAAGCTGCATATGAATCTCGCCATTGTGGACAAGCGGCGGCAGCGGGCCAATCAGTGCGAGGTCATGAATGTCATCGGTGATGTGTCCGGCAAGGACTGCATCCTCTTTGACGACCTGGTGGATACCGGCGGGTCTCTCTGCAATGCCGCTCAGGCCCTGGTGGACCACGGCGCCCGCAGCGTCCACGCCTGCGCGTCCCACGGCGTGCTCTCCGGCCCGGCCATTGACCGTATCAACGCCAGTCCCATCCAGGAGCTGGCCCTGCTGGACACCATCCCCGCCGTGGACCCCAGCCGCAGCGGAAAGCTGAAATACCTCTCCGTGGCCCCCATGATTGGCGAGGCCATCGAGCGCATCTATCAGGAGGTCTCCATCTCCAAGCTGTTCCGCTGACCGGCGTCCTCTCTGTACATGACCCGCGCCCAGGCGAAAGCTGCCGGAGCGCTCCGGAGGCCGTGATTGGAAAAATCTGATTAAGGCGGAAGCATTGTAAATAAAATAGGATAGGAAAGGGACCCCCTGACGGGTCCCTTTCAGGCGTGCCGCCTCTCCGGACAGGAAAGGCGGCCTGCCGTGCGAGGCGGGGAAAAGGTGTTTTCCCGCCTCTGCGGGCTGTCCGGAGCTTTTTACGAACTTTGCGAACTTTGCGAACTTTACGGACATGGACATAAATACCTGTGGAAAGGCAGGAGAAACATGCTGTTTGGAAATAAAAGCTCCTCTGTGGAGTGGCTGATTGCGGGGCTGGGGAATCCTGGCTCCAAGTATGAGAAGACCCGGCATAATATAGGCTTTCTCACCGTGGACCTGCTGGCGGAGCAGAAGGGCGTGAAGCTGAACAAGGTCAAATTCAAGGCCGCGTATCAAATCATGACCTTTGCCGGGGCCCGGTGTCTGGTGATGAAGCCTCAGACCTATATGAATCTCTCCGGCGAGGCGGTGCGGGAGGCGGCCCAGTTCTACAAGATTCCCGCCGACCATGTGCTGGTGATTTATGACGATGTATCCCTGCCCGTGGGAAAGCTCCGGGTCCGGCCCAGCGGCTCTGCCGGGGGGCACAACGGCATCAAGAGCATCATTGCCCATCTGGGCACCCAGGACTTTCCCCGGATTAAGATTGGCGCCGGGGCCCCGGAGGACAAAGAGGGCATGATCGACTGGGTGATCGGCGTCCCGTCCCAGGGGGAACGGAAGGTGCTGCTGGAGAGCTTCCAGCGGGCTATACTGGCGGCGGAGTGCATCATTGAGCAGGGCTGCGCCAGGGCCATGAACGATTTCAACTGAGTTTGAGGGACCGGAGAGCAGAGGCGGGGAATAAAGGCGTTTCTGTCCCTCCGGTCCGGAGGCGGGAGGAGTTTTCATGAGACAATTTCTGGAACAGATCATGACCATCCCGGAGCTGGCGGAGCTGCTCCGCCGGGTGGAGGAAGGAGGCTGCCCCGCCGCCGTCACCGGCCTCCAGCCGGTGCAGCGGGCCTGTGTGGGCGCGGCGCTGACCTGCCGGGCCGGGCGGCCCGGCGTGTTCATCTGCGGCGACGAAGGGGAGGCACGCCAGCTGGCGGCGGACCTGGAAACGCTGCTGGAAGCGCCGCCGGTGCTGCTGCTCTCCCGGGAATGGCAGCTCCGGCCCGGCGCTCTGGCCTCCCGGGACTGGGAGCGGGGCCGCCTGGCGGCGCTGTACGCCATGGCCCGGGGGGACGCTCAGGCGGTGGTGGCCACCGCCGACGCCCTGATGGCCCGGACCCTGCCGCCGGAGCTGCTGCGGTCCCTGGCGCTGACCCTGCGGCCCGGGGACCGGGCGGACCTGAAGGAGCTGGCGGACCGTCTGTTCTCCGCCGGTTACACCCGCTGCCAGCAGGTGGAGGGCGTGGGCCAGTTTGCCCTGCGGGGGGGAATCCTGGACGTGTTTTCTCCCCTGATGGACCAGCCCCTGCGCTGTGAGTTCTTCGACGACGAGATTGACTCCATGGGCTTCTTTGACCCCGGCACCCAGCGGCGCACCGCCAACGCGGAGAGCGCCCTGCTGCTGCCTGCCGCCGAGGTGCTGCCCCGCTGCGCCGAAGGGGGGCTGGAGGGCCTGGGCGAAACGCTGCTGGCTCTGGCTGCGCGGCTTGAGAAACAGGAGAAAAGATCGGAAGGGACGGAAAAAGCCGGAACGGGCGGAAAAGACAGAACCCTTTCGGCGTCCCAGCGGATTCGGGAGGACGGGGAGCGGCTGAAAAACGGCTCCATTCCCGACGGCCTGGACCGGTATCTGGCGGCAATCTATCCGAAGACGGCGGCGGGGGTCCACTATCTGCCGGAGAACGCCCTGGTCTTCCTCTGCGAGAGCGGCCGGGTGGACGACCGGGTGAAGGGGACCCTGCTCCAGAACCGCCAGGACCTGGAATCCATGATGGAGGCGGGGATACTGGCGGGAGAGTACGCCCGACTCCTTCTCTCCGGAGAGGAATTTTTCGCCGCCCTGGAGGACTTCCCCGTGGTCATGGCCGACGCGCTGCCCACCTCCCGGCATCCCCTGCGGCCCCGGGGTCTGCTGGGCATCGACGCCCGGCAGCTCAGCTCTTATGGCGGCAGTCTGGAGACCGCCGTGGGAGACCTGGAGCAGTACCGGCGGAATGGCAGCTCCGTGCTGCTGCTCTGCGCCGGGGAGACACGGGCCCGGAACCTTCTGCGGATGCTGGAGGACCGGGGGATTCCCGCCGTGCTGGACCTGAAGGGGGCGGCCATGCCCGCTCCCGGGGAGACCCGGATCACGCTGGGGGCCCTGTCGGCGGGCTGCGAGTGGCCCTCGCTGCGGCTGGCGGTGCTGACCGAAGGCCAGCTCACCGCACCGCTGCGGAAGAAGGCCCGTCCGAAAAAGGAGTCCAACCGGCAGAAGATTCAGTCCTATACAGACCTGAAGCCCGGCGACCTGGTGGTTCACACCCACCACGGCGTGGGCCGCTTTGCGGGCATCCAGCGGATGCCGGTGGACGGCGTGGAAAAGGACTATATTAAAATCAGCTACGCCGGAGGCGACTGCCTCTATGTCCCCGCCACCGCCCTGGACCTGGTGAGCAAGTATATCGGCAGCGGCGGAGGCGAGGACGGGGAGCCCCGGCAGAAGCTGAACAAGCTGGGCGGCACCGAGTGGGCCAAACAGAAGACCCGGGCCAAAAAGGCCGCCAAGGACCTGGCCCAGGGCCTGACGAAGCTCTACGCCGAGCGGCAGCGCCGCCCCGGCTTCGCCTTTTCGCCGGACTCTCCGTGGCAGCGGGAATTTGAGGAGAATTTTCCCTATGCCGAGACCGACGACCAGCTCCGGGCCATCTCGGAGATTAAGAGGGATATGGAACGGCCCCGGCCTATGGACCGTCTCCTCTGCGGCGACGTGGGCTATGGGAAGACGGAGGTGGCCCTCCGGGCGGTGATGAAATGCGTGCTGGACGGCAAGCAGGCCGCCATTCTGGTGCCCACCACCGTGCTGGCCCAGCAGCACTATACCACCGCCCTGAGCCGCTTCCGGGACTTTCCCGTGAAGATTGAGGTCCTTTCCCGGTTCACGGCCCCCAGAGAGGCCCGGCGCATTCTGGAGGCCGCCCGCGCCGGCAGCGTGGACCTTTTGATCGGCACCCACAAGCTCCTCCAGAAGAACATGGAGTTCAAGGACCTGGGGCTGCTCATCATTGACGAGGAACAGCGCTTCGGTGTCACCCATAAGGAGCGGCTGAAGGAGATGAGCCGCCAGGTGGACGTGCTGACCCTCTCCGCCACCCCCATTCCCAGGACGCTGAACATGGCCCTGTCGGGGCTCCGGGATATGTCCACCATTGAGGAGCCCCCGGCGGACCGGCAGCCGGTCCAGACCTATGTCATGGAACAGGATTGGGGCATTCTGGAGGATGCAATGCGCCGGGAGCTCAGCCGGGGCGGGCAGATCTACTATCTCCATAACCGGGTGGAGAGCATCGACGCCACCGCCTCCCGCATTCAGAAGCTGCTGGGGCCGGAGGTGCGGGTGGTTACCGGCCACGGGAAAATGGGGGAACAGGAGCTGTCCTCCGTCATGCAGTCCATGGTGGAGGGGGAGGCGGATATACTGGTCTGCACCACCATCATTGAAACCGGAATCGACATCCCCAATGTGAACACGCTGGTCATCGAGGACGCGGATAAAATGGGCCTGGCCCAGCTCCACCAGATTCGGGGCCGCATCGGCCGCAGCACCCGCCGGGCCTATGCCTATCTGACCTTCCGGAGGGGCAAGATTTTGCAGGAGACGGCGGCCAAGCGCCTTTCCGCCATCCGGGACTATGTGGAATTCGGCTCCGGCTTCCGCATTGCCATGCGGGACCTGGAAATCCGGGGCGCGGGGAACCTGCTGGGGCCGGAGCAGTCCGGCTATCTCATGAGCGTGGGATATGATCTGTACCTCAAGCTGCTGGAGGAAGCCGTTCTGGAGGAGCGCGGGGAAGAGAGGAAGATAGAAACCGAGTGCTCCGCCGACCTGACGGTAAACGCCAACATTCCGGAGCGCTACGTTCCTTCTTCGGAGCAGCGGATGGACCTCTACCGCCGCATTGCCGCTATCCGCAGCAGCGACGACGCATCGGACCTTCTGGACGAGCTGCTGGACCGCTACGGCGAGGCCCCCAAATCCGTGCTGGCTCTGCTGGACGTGGCCCTGCTCCGCTCCGCCGCCGCCAGGGCGGGAGTCTCGGACATCTCCCAGAAAAAGGACGTTCTGCGCTTCCAGCTGGCCCGGTTCCACCCGGAGGCGGTGGTCCGGGTCTGCGGCCTGAAAAAATACCGCCAGCGACTCACCGTGGCCGCCGGGGAGGACCCGGCCCTGTCGCTGAAGCTGCCGCCGGACGCCGATGCCCTGGAGGAAGCCGTGGGGCTGGTGGAGGAGCTGCGCATGGCTGTGGGAGAGGGCTGAGCGTCAGACAGACTGGTTTGGAATGGTTGTATTGCACAAAAATGGTACACATCAGTTGTGCAATTCTGATAAGACGGGAGATTGACGCATTTCGGAAAACCTGCTAAAATATGCCCGTTCCTGATTGAGGAACGAGCATGACACAAGGAGGTTTTTACGATGACTAGAGATATTGATATAAAGAGCAAGGACCAGGTGGAGAAGATCAACCGGCTGGCCTGCGAAACGCCCTATGAAGTCTGGCTGTACGACGGCACGGTGATGCTGGACGCCCGCTCTCTGCTGGGGCTCTATGTTCTGGTGGGCAAACAGGCCAAGGTGGTCACCGAGGACGATGTCGACCCCAGGCAGCTGACCAGACTGGTGGCTAAAATGGCATAAGGGAAAACCGGAAACCGGAAACCGAAAAAAGCGTCTCCGCCTGCTGACAGGGCGGGGGCGCTTTTTCATGTTTTTTGCGCGCGAAAGGGACCCCCTTCGGGTGCTCCTCCGCATATCCCCCGGCCGTACCGCATAGGTATGGGAGACGGACAACCATGAGAAGGGGGAGTGAGAACCGTGAAAAAGGGGATTGCCCTGTGCTGCGCGGTGTGTCTGCTCTGTCTGTGCGGCTGCGGAGGGGAGAGGGACGCGCCCCGGCCGTCACTGCTGGGTCAGGCGGCGGGAGTGGATGAGGAGGCGGTTTTGCTGACGGTGGACGGGCGGGAGGTTCCCGCCTGGCGCTATCTCTATTGGCTGGCCTTTACCTGCGACCAGGTGAGGGCCCGGTATGAAAACGCCGGTCTGACTCTGGACTGGAACATTCCCGTCACCGGCGGCACGCTGGGGGACTACGCCAAGGATCAGGCCCTGGCGGACACGGCCCTCTATGCCGCCGTAGAGAACTGGGCGGAGACATTCGGCGTCGCGCTGACGGAGGAGGACGGTCTTTCCGCCCGCTGGGAGGAGCAGGCAGAGGCCCATGGCGGCGAGGCGGCCTACATGGCGGAATTGGCCGGCATGGGGCTGAACCGGGAGCGGGCGGAGACTCTGGAGGCAGTGGGGCTGCTGTACGGCAAGCTCTTCCGGCTCTATGAGGAGGCGGACAGCCCCCTGGCGGCTCTGGAGGAGGACCTGGAGGCCCTGGTGGTGGACCGCATTCTGATCTCCGCCGGGAGCGGAGAGGAGGACCGGGAGGCGGCCCGGCAGAGGGCGGCGGAGTTGTTTGCCCGGCTCAACGGCGCGGAGGACCAGGCCGGGGCCTTCGCCGTTTTGGCGGCGGAGGGGGACGATTCCGCCGGACCCCGGACCTTCCTCCCCGGAGACGGCACGCTGGCCCCGGCTCTGGAGGAGGCCGCGGCCGCGCTGGAGGAAGGGCAGTGCACGGGGATTCTGGAGTCGGAGGAGGGTTTTTCCATACTGCGGCGGCTGCCGCCGGAGGCGGGGACGCCGGTTTCGGCGGGGGACCGGTTTGACCAGCTGCTCCAGCAGGCGGCTGAGGAAAGCCTCATCCAGACAACGGCGGACTATAACCGGCTGGACGCCGCCTCCTTCGACCAGGCCCTGCGGACGCTGCGCACCGAGAAGCCTTCCCGGTAGAACCGGAAAGAAAACCGGAGTCCGCGCAAAGGAAGACCGGCAGAAAAAAGATTCGTCACCTTGACGAAAACTCAGGTCGTTTTGTCAAAGATTTAACGAAACTGTAGAATCTGACGAATCACCATTGACGGGAGTAGAAAAACTATCTATAATGATATGCAGAGAAGGACGGTTACCGGGTTGTCAAAAAATTAGCAATCCGGGTTCCGTCCCGCCCGTTGTATCCTCGGCGGCCCGCCGAGCCGCCAAATATTACAAAACGGAGGACTATCATGAAAGATCTTTATGTCGTGAACTGCTGCCGTACCGCCATCGGCTCCTTTGGCGGCAGTCTGAAAAACACTCCCGCTGCGGAGCTGGGCGCGATTGTGGTCAAGGAGGCCCTGAATCGCGCCGGTGTGAAGCCGGAGAATGTGGATGAGGTCATGTTCGGCTGCATTCTGACCGCCGCTCAGGGTCAGAACGTCGCCCGCCAGGTCTCTATCAAGGCCGGCATCCCCTATTCTGTTCCTGCCTATACCGTGGGCATGGTCTGCGGTTCCGGCATGAAGTCCCTGATTGAAGGCGCCCGCTCCATTCTGGCCGGAGATTCCGACATCGTGGTCTGCGGCGGCACCGAGAATATGAGCTCCGCTCCCTTCGCCTCCATGGATGCCCGCTGGGGCGCCCGGATGGGCGACAAGAAGCTGGTGGACACCATGATCAAGGACGGCCTGTGGGACGCCTATAACAACTATCACATGGGAACCACCGCAGAAAATATCAATGATATCTGGGGCATCACCCGCCAGGAGCAGGACGAGTTCGCCGCCGCCTCCCAGCAGAAGACCGAGGCCGCCCAGAAGGCCGGCAAGTTCGAGGCCGAGATCGTCCCCGTTCCCGTGAAGGTGAAGAAGCAGGTTGTGGACTTCAAGGTTGACGAGTTCCCCAAGGCCGGCGTTACCGCCGAGGGCATCGCCAAGCTCCGCGGCGCGTTCCCCGTGGGCCCCGAGTCCCCCAACCCCGATGTGGTTCATACCTTTGAGGTGACCGGCAAGAAGGAAACCGAGGACAAGGGCCAGCAGCGTGTTACCGCGGCCAATGCCTCCGGTATCAATGACGGCGCTGCCGCCATCATCCTGGCCTCCGGCGAGGCTGTGGAGAAGTACGGCCTGAAGCCCATGGCCAAGCTGATTGGCTGGGGCCAGGGCGGTGTGGATCCCAAGATCATGGGCGTGGGCCCCGTGCCCGCCTCCCGTCAGGCTATGGCCAAGGCCGGCGTGACCATCGACGACATTGACCTCATCGAAGCCAACGAGGCCTTTGCCGCGCAGTCCATCGCTGTGGGCCGTGAGCTGGGCTTTGATACCGCCAAGCTGAACGTCAACGGCGGCGCGATCGCCCTGGGCCACCCCGTGGGCGCTTCCGGCGCACGGATCATTGTCACCCTGCTCCACGAGATGCAGAAGCGTCCCGAGGCCAAGAAGGGCCTGGCTACCCTGTGCATCGGCGGCGGCATGGGCGTTGCCACCGTGTTCGAGAAGTGCTGAATTGATCTTCCGGCAGAGCACCGTCTCCGCTGGATGTGAAAAGGCGTCCCC
>NZ_CANTJS010000075.1 GCF_947654275.1 uncultured Oscillibacter sp.
TATTTTACTGCTGCTTCCTTATTTTGTCCTGCGTTTGTTTGAAGACACCCTCTAGAGCCTGTTTTAAAACCGTCAAAGTAACCAGATAAGGATACAGGCAAGACAGACAACAGCACGGAAATAAAGGGCTTTCTTCTCGTATCTGGTGGCGAAGTGGTTAAGCCCCCTCTGCTCCGTCCGGTTTCCTCGTGATGTCCCCCTTTTTGCCCCTACTGGTGTGCTGGTGGACTTTGATCGTGGTGCTGTCCAGCATCAGCGTTGTTCCGTCCACCAAATCCTGCTCAATCAGGGCTGTGAGAATGTTTTCCCATACTCCAGCTTTTGTCCATGCCCGAAATCGGCTGTATACGCTTTGCCATGGCCCGAACCGATCTGGTAAATACCGGCATGGTATTCCGGTGTTCAGCCAATACAGGATCCCGTTGAGCATTTCCCGGTTGCTTTTTCCTGGCCGCCCTCTTTGCGGTTTCTTTTCAGGCGGAAACTTATCCCTTATTCTATTCCATTGTTTTTCGCTTATTTCATGTCTTTTCATAGACTTTATTTTGTCATCTTTGCGCTTTACACTCAATATCTAAGTTTTAAACAGACTCTAGGATTACAATCTGCTCTAAAAAATAGATTGACATTTGAGAAAAAATCCGTATAATAATAAATGTTATATCACTCGACTAGTTCACAATTTACTGCGGTCTTGTAATATTATTTAAGGCCACAAAGCAAATTAGTTACAGTGATATCCGGGTGTAGCGCAGTTGGTAGCGCGCTTGGTTCGGGACCAAGAGGCCGTGGGTTCAAATCCCGCCACTCGGACCAAGTTGCATTGACAAAAAAGATGCACGCAAAAATCCCGCACTTCAGTGCGGGATTTTTGCGTGTAAATGGAGTGCTTTGCTTGAAAACAAGAACAACCAAAAGAGATTGGGAAAATTTGGGGACGTAAAATAAAAATAACGCACCAGAGATGCAAAAACAGCGGTTTTGGCAGTTTTTAGCAGTCTGCTCGACTCGAACTCTCCGCCTCTCTCTAAAAAAGAAAAACACACCTCCCCCGGAGTTACCAAGCCGCTCCGAGGGAGGTTTTCCATTTCGGGAGGACCCTTCCCATCATTGTTGCTTATGCTTCATGTGTTCAGCGTTCTTCGGTGGTGTTGGTAATAGCTTTCGTTCTGCTTTCCGGCTATACTGTCGTTACAACAAACGGGAAGGAGCACGGCAGCATGGAACAGAAAAAGAACCTCTGCGCTCAGGTGCCCCTCAGCCTCCACGCGCAAGTCTGCGAGGCCAGGGAGGCGGCGGGCCAGACCACCAGTGAATACATCACGAACCTGCTGATCGAATACTACAATTTAAAGAAAAACGGAGGTACGGCAACTATGAGCGGCAATACGAGAACGATGGCCTTCCAGATCCCCGAAGAGCTCTTCCAGCGGATTAAGGCTCACCTGGAGCGGGAAACCCAACGGACCGGCAGGAAGCTGACCCAGCGGGAGTTCGTGCTGAACCTGATCGAGGAAGCGCTGATCGAGGCTGAGGAGGATGCCGCTGAGGAAGCCGAGCGGGTCAATGCCTCCCTGGCCAGTGCCAGCCCCACCGGGACCACCACCGAGGAGGATGATCCCGAGGAGGACCTGCCTCCCGAGAAGCCCTGAATCACCACATCGCCGCCGCGTCCCCGCCCTGCGGGGGCGCGGTGCTTCTCTTTGATGGCAGTAGAGAAGATTCCACCGTCCATCGGCTTTCCCGGATGGTCAAAAATGGCACAGATATTTCGTTGCTCTTGATGAATGGATATTCCGGCAGAGGTGTGACATGGTGTTGCCACGCCCCAAAAAATCGAGGAAAGAAAGGAATTTCACAATGAACAACGACAACAGAACGCTCCTCACGATCCTGGAAGCCTGTACCCTGCTGGCCCGCGAAACCGTGTCCATGCTGGAGGGCCTCGATCAGCTCCCGGACAGTGCCGTCACCCTCCGCGGCGCCTTGGCACTGGTCGGCGAGGACCTGGGTGATGGCGGCGCACTTCTGGCATGGGTCGACTCAGAAATGGAGATGGTCAGGCACTTCGCTGAAACAAATGAGCAAACCACTCCCCTGGTGGAACGGGAGGTTCCCTGCGCATTACCGGACCCCATCATGCAGCTGGACGCCTCCTGCATCCTCCTCAAGGCCGCGGCACAACGGCAGCCAACAGAAGCCCAATGGCAGACCTCGCTGGAAGCCGTCCGGCTGCTCATGGAGATCGACGGCCTGGATGATATGGTCCTGACCGCCAAGGCCCCCAGCGGCGGGTTCCTGCGGGTCCAGGATCTGCGGAGCCAGCTGGAGCGCGTCCAGGCAGCGTTCCGGGGTAACCAACAGGAAGCCGGCGTCAGCCCCCGTGAGGCCGCCTTCTCCGAGGTGGAGGCCCCGCCCCTGAAGAAGGCTTAACGGGCCCCAGCGCCCCATGTGGCCCAGAAAAACGCCCCCGGCATCCTCTGGTTGGGATGCCAGGGGTGTTTCCGGAATCATGCCTCTGCCGCCTGAATTGACAGGATATTCTCAATTAAAATATGCTCTCCGCCCAATAAAAGCAGCTCGCCTTCATATTCATCGAATTTCTTGAGCCGCCCTGTAATGGTGACGCAGGCGCCTCCAGCCTTCCTTTTGTCCGGCTGGAAATAGGTAAGCGTTACCTTGGGATGCTCCGTGATTCTGTCCGCCAGCTCTTGCAGCCGCAAATCTAAGAGGGCCTTCTCATCTTCCGTCAGCTCAGCCTTCGAATCTGTCGGCCGGGCTGTCTCGTGGACGGCGGCCTCATAGCCGGTCAAAGCCCGGAAGGGCATAAACTGCGCCGCCCGGTCCCGCATGGGCATATGGGGATGGGCGCTGGAGACGTGGTGCGGCAGGTTGATGATATCGTCATATTTCCCCATTACGCCTGATGCCCTCCAATCGTATCGTTGCGGTCCTTCCCGGTAGCTCCCTCCACCAGATTCATGCCTTTCAGAATCGCGTTTTTCCCAAACCGCCTCTTGATGTCCAGCATGGTTCGCTGGACCTTCTTCTCCCGCTCCAGCTTCGCAGCCTCCCGGACCTGCTGTTCCTGAACGGCGTGGTAGTCCGTGAACAGATCCAGCTGTTCAAAGGCCATTTTCTCCGGAACCTCCGTCTCGTTTGCCACACAAGTGGCGGTGAGGTACAGGCGGCGTACCAGCAGATTTCGGTCGATGATGCGGTCAAACAACTCCAGGGCAGCGGAGATCATGCGCTTCGTGGAGGCGGTATAATCCCCCAGATTCGCGGTGCCGTGGGCGTGTTTGGGAATGGCCCGCCCATAGCGGTCCGCCGTTACCTCCCCTTTGTAGCCCCGTCCATTCAGACTTTCCCGGTCATAGCCCACCGTCAGCACCAGCTGACTGGTGACCAGTCCCTTGTCGACCAAGTCCAGAGATAGCTGGTCCGCCATCTCCCGTACCACCAGCCGGGCCTTCTCATAGCCGTAGGGATGCTGGAGAACCTGCCCAGAGCCGACGCTCTTGCTCTCCGGCTGATATGCCTTAACGTCCGCCATAGTGCAGGGTTCCCAGCCCCAGGCGTGATCGATCAGCAGCTCCGCGTTGATTCCAAACAGCTTGTACAGCAAATCCTCATTATAAAAATCATTCGGACCGCCCAGAGAACAGCGGGCGATATCCCCCATGGTGTACAGACCGTGGGCCTCCAGCTTTCTGGAATAACCTCCGCCCACCCGCCAGAAATCGGTGAGGGGCCGGTGATCCCACAGCAGACGCCGGTAGCTGCGCTCGTCCAGCTTGGCGATGCGCACGCCGTTGACGTCTGGGTGGATGTGCTTGGCCACAATATCCATGGCCACTTTGCAGAGGTACAGGTTGGAGCCGATGCCCGCCGTGGCGGTAATGCCGGTGGTTTCCAGAATATCCAGAATCATTTTCATGGCCAGCTCCCGGGCGCTGAGCCGGTAGGTTCCCAGGTAATTGGTCACGTCCATCAGGACCTCGTCGATGGAGTAGTTGTGAATGTCTTCCGGCGCGATATATTTGAGATAGACGTTGTAGACCTTCGTGCTCCATTCCATGTAATGAGCCATCCGGGGCGGAGCTACGATATAATCCACCGCCAAAGCCGGATTGGCCTTTAATTCAGTATCGCTGGAGGAGGAGCCGGCAAACTGCCTCCCCGGTGCGGAACGGAGCCGCTGAGCGTTGACCTCCTTGACCCGCTGGATGACTTCAAACAGCCGCGCCCGGCCGGAGATGCCCCAGGCTTTCAGGGAGGGCGTCACGGCGAGGCAGATGGTCTTTTCCGTGCGGCGCAGATCCGCCACCACAAGGTTGGTGGTGAGGGGATCGAGGCCCCGCTCAACACATTCGACGCTGGCGTAAAAGGATTTCAAATCCACGGCAATATAGGTGCGGCCTTCCATCGCGGGGTCTCCTTCCTGAGTGGCTTTTACATCTCTATCATAGCATACCCAGCCCAAGCCGGACAAGCCAAAATCTATAAGTCAAACGCATCCAATAACCGAGGGCGAAGGGCTGGAGCAGGTTGTCTACAGATAACAGCAAAAGAGGTGAGGCGGAGCATTCCTGACTTGGGATGCTCCGCCTCTTTTGCATTTCAGAAGGAGGTAATCAACATTATGAAACAGCATGCGGACGGCTTCGCTTCGTCCTCTAAAAGTCTCCCAAAGGAAACCTGCGAGATGAGCAGTCAGGAATTTATCGCTCGTATAAACGCGCTCATTCCCTCCCCAAATGAAGAAGCCAACAAAAATCTGCTGGACTTTGGCAACAGCCTCTGGCTCCGACTGAAAGAGGACCTGTACAATACGTTTTCCTTCATTTCCCGTCACTTTACCCCGGATACATTACAAGGTGTGTACGACCTGAGCGGAATTGCGAATAAAGGGATGCTGCCGTGGGAGATGATAGGCGCGGCAATTTATTTGCAGACAAATACGCCGGTGCAGGAGATCGAGGAGGATTCCTGGGACTATTTCGTAGGTTTTACCGCCCCGGAAGCCCCTGACAAAATCAGCTCCCTGGCGCTCTGCACTGTGCATGAGAACGGGTGTGCAGCGCAGTTCTATACCCGCCACTTTGGGCGGTTCGACCCCCTGGAGCTGCTGTATAACGCAACAGCCTGCTCCGTATACAACGGCGTTACGATAACGGAGGCTATCCAACAGTTCGATTGCAATATGGAAATACGCCATCCACGGGAAACTGCTGTCATTCTTGACCCAGAGCCTAAAATGGTGGAAAAGCTGACCCAGCTGATGCCGGACAGTCCCATTATTGCCGCCCATATCAACTTAGACGCGGACAGCGGGACCGTTGCCACGGAGATAAACCCCCTGTGGGAGAAGCTGCGGGATGAGTTAGATGAGTTAAGTCACGGCCAGCAGCAGAAAACCTCCGAAAAAAAGCGCTCTTCCAAGCGCAGCCACCAAATGGAAAGATAAAGGTGAACACCCTCCGGCAACGCTCCCGGCATCGCAAAACCAAAGGGATGCCGGGGGCTTTTTTCGTTCCCAGCAGGGTGAGTCAGACGCTGAAGTTCAACTGGCGATAGTAGCCGTCATAGACGCGGGAAATGGGCTTGTCCGCTACAGCGGGCCGGTCCGGGCCATAGAGCAAACTGCCCAGCTTATAGCTCACGCCATTGACACAGACATTCTCCCCGGCACTGTGGCTTCCAAACTTTGTCAGCCAGGCCAGTGCCTCCCGTACCGTGCAGCCCCGGCGAAGCTGTCCCTGTTCGTCCCACAACGGATCATAATCCAGTCCCATTGTACAAAAAACCTCCCATATTTTTTACAATACCGCTGAACATTGTAACTGGAAAGACCAGGAAAAGCAATGCCGGACATGGAGAAAAAGACGGGCGGATTTCGTGAATGTTGGGACTTGACAGCGCAAACATTACGGCCCCAGGAGAAGCAGCCGGGCAGGGTATCCCCAAAGGAGTACCCTGCCCGGCTGTTTTTGCTTTCGGCCAGATTGGAGGTGAATTTATTTTGAACGCAAACATGGCCTACGGCTTCACAGAAACGGAGCTGGACATCGCCAAGCACACGGATTTGCCGGACCTGCTGTTCTCTCTGGGCTATACGCTGAAGCGGATCGGCAGCTACTACACCACGGCGGAGATGGACAGCATCCGCATCAAGGAGCGCCTTACCTGGAGGCGCTACTCCACCCGGCAGGGCGGCGACGCCATCTCATTCCTCCAGGAGTTCTGCGGAATGCGTTTCCCGGAGGCGGTGGATTACCTGCTGGCCTATCATGGGCGGTCCAGAGACTCCCCCGACCGGGACAAGCCCATCCCCCGCCCCAAGCCGCCTCCGCCCAGGGAAAAGCCGCCTTTCGTCCTGCCTCCCGCGAACCCGGACCAGCGGCGGGTGTTTGCGTATCTTCGCAAGCGGGGAATTGCGTCTCAGGTAATCCAACGCTTTCTGGACGCCGGGCTTCTCTACGAGGACGCCCCATATCACAATTGCGTGTTTGTCGGCAGGGATGGCAACAGCCAGCCCAAATTCGCCAGCAAGCGCGGGACCCTGGACTTTAATGGGGCCGGATTTAAACGGGACGTCCTGGGCAGCGACAAAAAGGTGGGCTTTCGGCTGCCCTGTGAGCCGGAGATCGAGGAGGTGGCGGTCTTCGAAGCCCCTATAGACCTTATGAGCTTCTGCACCCTCTGCCCGGAGGTCCACAGCAACGCCGTCGCCCTCTGCGGGCTGTACAGCGGACCGCTGGACACCTACCTTCGGGACCATCCCCACCTGAAAGCCATCAAGCTCCTGCTGGACCATGACGAGCCTGGGATCACGGCGGCGAAGGAGATGCGGGAGAAGTACCGGGCGGCTGGGTACGAGGTGGAAATCCGGGTCCCGAAGTACGGCAAGGACTGGAACGCGCAGCTCAAATACAAGCTCACGGGGGTCTTGGAGGAGGTGAAGCCACCCAAAAGCAAAGAAAATCCCACAAAAAAGGAGGAAACCAAACCTATGGCGAACTTAGGCAAGATCATCAGCGACAAATCCACAGCGGACGCCAAATGGCGGGAGGAACGGCAGGCGGACAAGGAAACCGCCGCTGCCCTCCGGGACGCCAGCGTCATACAGATCACCAGGGACCCTGAGAAATTTGCCCGTTACCTGGAGCTCCAGGGGGACAACCCCTCCTATAGTTCCGGAAACATCGCCCTGGCCATGGCCCAGCTCCCGGAGGCCACCGTGGTCCATACCCGCGGCCACTGGAAGGACCTGGGCCGCTTTGTGTTGGACCCGGAGCTGAAGAACGGCGCCAGCATCTTCACCCGGTCCGCCACGGGCCGGGGGTACAACCTCACCAGCGTCTACGATATCGCCCAGACCCAGGGCCGGGAGCTGCGGACGGTCCAGCTTAAGGAGGACACCGAACCCATGGAAGCAGCCCTGTCCGCCCTGCTGAACTTCTCTCCGGTTCAGGTGGTGGCCGCTGAAAACCTGCCCTCCGGGGCCTATTATGACCCCCGGCAGATGACGCTGGCCATTGACACCGCATGCCCGGACAGCCAGGCGTTCGCGGCCATCGCCGCCGAGATTGCCCAGGCCCGGTTCCATGACCGAGGACGCAATCCCGCCTACAGCCGGGAGGGCTGTGAACTGAGCGCCCAGAGCGTTTCGTACATCCTTTGCCGCCGCTTCGGCATCCAGCGGGAACTGCCGGACCTGACGGGAATGGCGAAACGCTGCCAGGGCTGGGAGATTGAGGACCGGATAGCCTTCCTGAAAGAGATTCAAGGCATGAGCCGTCAGATTGGCGGTTCCATTGAGAAAACCATCGCTCCGCCCCAGCGGAAGGCTCCGGCTCGGAGCGGGGACGAGAGATAGTCCCACTATTTTGAGATAGGAGAACAACATGAAAAGAACGATTCCTTTGCTCCTGGCTGCATTCCTGCTTTCCACGCTTCTGTCCGTTCCCGTCCAGGCTGCCGAGGCGGCTGACGCCACCAAGCCGGCCAGAGACAGCGCCTACTATCCCATTTCCGTGGAGGAGTACACGGCTGGCGACTTCGATGAGCTGCGCATCCAGAAGGTGTACCAGCTGTCCCTGGACGATGACCCCGGCCTCATCCCCACGGAGGATTTTGAGCGGAACGGGCGGCTGTATTACCTGCTGGATATGACCCGGAAGGACGAGGTGGGCGTGGACACCAAGCCCCATGTCCAGACGGTCACACGCCCCAGCGATACTAATAACATGGAGAAAATTCTCCAGACCCTGGATGCCGAGATCGAAGCCACCACCGAGGACGGCTACACGGGAACCCTGCACCTGGACCACACCACGGTCAAGGTCACAACCGACGGCTACGCCACCAAGACCGGAACCGTGTCCGCTACCCGGACCTATCCGAATTTGTCGGATGCGGACCTCTCCCTGGTGCCCAAGACCATCTCCGATGGCGGGCGGAGCCTGACCCTGGCGGATGTGCAGTGGGGCAATTCCACCCAGGAGGAGGGTGACGGTGTGGTCACCCGCTACACCGCCACGGCCCGGTACATCGGCAGCACCTCCAGTAAGTACGCCACCGGGTACACGGTGACGGCGGACTACTCCGGAGAGGTTTCCAAAACCGGCTGTAATGTGGTTACCTATACCGCCGTGTTCGGCAGCACCGACGCTCCCAAGGACTCCGGCGTTCAGGAGGGTGAACCCGTCGACGTCTCCGGCATCGGGCGTCCGCTTATGATCGGCGGCGCGGTTCTGGTGCTGGTCCTGGGCGGCGCGTTTGCATACAAAAAAATTCGAAGGAGATGAAGAAACTTTGAAATTGAGAACCTTCCTGCTGGCCTGCATGATCTGCGCCCTGTGTGCCGTCCAGGCCAGCGCCCTCGAGTACAGCTATGACGGGGCGGACGATTTCCTGTTCGCCCGGCCTACCAGCGATGACACGATCTACGAAGAGGAAAACCCCAACGTGGACCGGAGCAAGAACGTGGCCCTGGTGGCCCCCGGCTTCGGCAGCCCCACCAGCTATCTCCCCGGCTCCGGTGAGTACCTGACCCCGAACCTTGTTCCCGGTGCCCTGAGCGGCGGGCTGGTGAATCAGGTGGGCGGCGCGAATTACTCCGTGTCGGAGGACGGGATATCCAGCGGCATGGGCGGGTTCCTGCCCAGCACGTCCATCCTGGACAGCAGTTCCTCCGGCTCTTCCACTCCCCCGGAGCACTTCACTGTCACCACCCGGCCCAATGACACGGCTTCCGTAGGATTCACCAGCGTCACCGAGGACAGCTATTACAGCAACGGAAGCCTCGGGACACTTAAAATCCCTGCCATTGGCCTGAGTGTCAAGATCGTCCAGGGCACGGACAGCGCCGCGCTGAAGAAAGGCGTGGGCCACTTCGAGGAGACGTCCATCTGGAATGGCAACGTCGGATTGGCCGCCCACAACAGAGGGACCAATTCGTACTTTGGCAAGATTCATACGCTGGAAGCCGGGGACGAGATCACCCTTTCCACCAAGGAGGGAACCCGGACCTATGAAGTGATCTCTGTTGCCAAGGTGACGGAAACGGATCGGAGCAGCCTGGAGAACACCTCCGAGAACTGCCTGACGCTGTACACCTGCGTCCGGGATGAACGGGACCTCCGGTGGTGTGTGAGAGCGGTTGAACTGACGGATTAAACCGAGCTGA
>NZ_CANTJS010000076.1 GCF_947654275.1 uncultured Oscillibacter sp.
CAAATCCCCCAAACAAAAGCGTTTAGAATTAAGTTTCATTTTGCGAGTGGGAATAACCCCCATCCAACCCTCTGATGGAAATTCCCGGTCAGAAGGGTTTCACGGAGGCCGCTGTCTCCGCGGCCCCGTCTTTCAATCCGCTGCAAAAAAGGACCTTCCCCTTGATTTTGCCCCTTGACCTTTCTCTCATCCTGTGATAGAATGAGTAAAATTTCTTAAAAGAGGTGAAAAGATGATTCACATTTCCTGCAAGTAAAACAAAATGGACAGCCGTGCTGGAGCTTCAGCCCGGTTGTGCCGGTTGCAGGAAAGTAATCCGTCTATTCACTCATACGATAGCCGTAGCATCCCCTTATGGGGCGTGTTTGTGCTGTTTTGAGCTGCAAGAATTGCTTTCTTGCAGCTCTTTTCCATGATAAACCCGCCCATAAGGAGGAAATCTGTTATGTCAATGATTAAAGTGGAAAATCTCACTTTTTCCTATCCCTCCAGCTATGACCTCATTTTTGACCGCGTTCATTTCCAGATCGACACAGATTGGAAGCTCGGCTTTGTGGGAAGAAACGGCAGAGGGAAAACCACCTTCCTGAAGCTGCTGCTTGGCGCCTACGAGTACAGCGGGCACATCACCAGCTCCGTGCAGTTTGATTACTTCCCATACCCCGTCGCTGACAAAACACAGATGACCGAGGATATCCTGAGGGAGGTCTGCCCCCAGGCGGAGGCATGGGAGTTTCTGAGGGAATTGTCCTGTCTCGATGTAAGCGCAGATGTTCTGAGCCGGCCCTTTGAAACCCTTTCAAACGGGGAACAGACCAAGGTCCTGCTGGCCGCCCTTTTCCTTAACGAGGGACATTTCCTGCTGATTGACGAGCCCACCAACCACCTGGACGCCGCCGCCCGCAGACAGGTCGCCGCATATCTGAACAGGAAAAAGGGGTTCATTCTGGTATCCCATGACCGCCGGTTTTTAGATGGCTGCGTCGACCATATCCTGTCCCTGAACCGCGCCGGCATCGAGGTGCAAAGCGGCAATTTTTCCTCCTGGATGGAGAACTTCCAGCGGCAGCAGGACTTTGAATCGGCCCAAAACGAGCGGCTGAAAAAAGACATCAGCCGCCTTCAGAAAGCCGCGAAACGCTCCTCGGCCTGGTCCGACCAGGTGGAGGCCTCCAAGTTCGGAACCGGAGTGGCGGACAGGGGATTTGTCGGCCATAAAGCGGCCAAAATGATGAAACGCTCCAAAAACATAGAGGCCAGACAGCAACAGGCAGTCGAGCAGAAATCGAAGCTACTGAAAAACGTGGAGACGGCGGACCCGCTGAAAATACGGCCTCTTGCCTATCATGCGGATGTTCTGGTATCCTTCTCCGATGTGTCGGCGGTCTACGACGGCCATCCGGTCTGCCAGCCGACGGCATTCAGCGTCCGGCGGGGGGAACGCGTCGTCATTGACGGGAAAAACGGAAGCGGCAAAAGCAGTCTGCTGAAATTGCTCCTCAACGCCCCCATCGACCACACCGGCGCCGTGACCATAGGCTCCGGCCTTGTAATCTCCTGGGTGCCTCAGGATACCTCCCATCTGGCGGGCGCCGTTTCGGAATTTGCCCGGAAACACCGCCTTGACGAAAGCCTGCTGAAAACCATCCTCCGGAAAATGGGTTTTGAGCGGGTGCAGTTTGAAAAGGACATGCGGGATTTTTCAGGCGGTCAAAAGAAGAAGGTGCTGATTGCGAAAAGCCTCTGCGAGCCTGCGCATCTCTATGTATGGGACGAACCGCTTAATTTTGTCGATGTGTATTCCCGTATGCAGATTGAGCAGCTCATAGCGGAATTCTCGCCAACCATGCTTCTGGTGGAGCACGATCTTGCCTTCAGGGACACCGTCGCCACCAGAGTGGTCCATCTCCAGCGGCAGTGAGGCCGTGGAAACGCCTGACGGCGGAATCTGCCGGCAAAGCGCGGGCCTTCTCAGGCAGCGGGGCTCCCAATACACCCTCCGGCTCTGCCGGGCAGAACGCGGCGAACGCCCCCATCCTTGCTGTTCAAGGACCGGGACGTTCGCTGTTCTTCTGCGGCAAGCTCCCGGCGCTTCGGAACCCCGGCTTTCCAATCCGGGGTCCCCTCTTTCGTCTGAGGGAGCCGCAGGCGTTTCTTTGCCGTTTGCTTTCGCGTTTTACGCGGCGCTGACCGCCCGGTCCTCTTCACCGCTGAAGCGGAACAGCATGGTGACGCACCACAGACCCGCCAGGCCCACCAGGGCATAGATGATCCGGGAGAACACCGACATCTGTCCCCCGAAGAGGAAGGCCACCGTATCAAAGCCGAACAGGCCCACGCCGCCCCAGTTCAGGGCGCCGATGACAGCCAGAAGCAGCGCAATCCGATCTACAACATTCATATCCAAACCTCCATTTCTGCCGTCAGGCTGAAATATGGGGTTAGATTGTCCGATTCGGTCGAATCCATGCCCGGAAAATTTTTCATGCTGATCCGGGCGCTCCTCAGAGCTCCACCGCCGTTCCCCGGGTCAGGAAGTACAGCACCCGGCGAACCACCTTTTTCTCCAGCACCCGTTCCAGCGCCAGGCTGTAGGCCTCCAGCTGAGGCCGGTAGTGCTCCGACCGCTGCCGCAGCTCTTCGTCGCTTTTCACACGGTCCGTCTTGAAATCCACCACCGTCAGACCCTCATCGGTCTCAAAGCAGCAGTCCACCACGCCCTGAAGCAGAATCGAGTCTCCGCCGGAGGCCTCCGGCTCGTACTCCCGGGCGTCCACCAGCAGCGTAAAGGGATATTCCCGCAAGAGGTTCCGGCCCGTCCGCAGCTCCTCCCCCAGAGGCGAGGCCAACAGACGGTTCAGACTGGACGTTTCCACCGCCGCCGCCTGCTCCGGCGCGATAAAGCCCTTTTGGACCATAGTCTCCAGCTGGGCGGCGGCGTCTCCTCCGGAAAAATCCAGATACTGGAGGGCCAGATGCATGGCGGTTCCCCGCTCCGCCGGCGTCAGCCCCTTTTCCTCTCTCCGGAATTTCGGCTGGGACAGGGGGCGGATGTAGGGCGTGTGGCCGGCGTTCTCGGCAATCTCCTGGTCCAACAGGCGTCCCTTCAGCTGGGTGGCTGTCAGCTTGGCGGGCAGGACGGTCTCTCTCTGATAGGGGTAGGCAAAGGCCAGCAGCGCCGGGTCAAAGGGGGCCTCCGTCCGGTCCTCCTCCCCCGCCGGAAGCGCCTGGATTGGCTCCTCCCGGAAGTCCTCGCCGTCGTGGAGGAAGATTTCCCAGGGGGCGGTGCCGCCGCCGTAAGTGTCCCCGCACTCCACCCCCGCCAGAGCCCGAAGGGGCTCCGCCTCCGTGCGGCACAGCAGGGGCAGCAGCAGCCATTCCCCATAGGTTCCGCAGGCCGCCACCGACTCCGGCGGCACGGGGCAGGCGGCGGAGGCCGCCAGACGCTGGAGCCGGGTTTCGGCAAAGTGCATGGAGCAGACCAGAATCAGCTTCTCCTTGGGCCGGGTCATGGCCACGTACAGCACCCGCTGTTCCTCCGCCAGATTTTCCCGTCTCTGCGTCTCCTCAATGGCCGCCCGGGCCAGGGTGGCATAGCGTATCTTCCGCTCCAGGTCCACCCGCCGGGGGCCCAGGCCCATGGAGGGATGGACCAGCACCGGCGTGTTGAAATCCTGCCGGGAAAATCGGTTGTCCAGGTCTGCCAGGATGACAATAGGGAACTCCAGTCCCTTGGACTTATGGATGCTCATAAGCCGCACGCCGTTCACCGCCGCCCCGGAGGCCGCAGTGGGAGCCTTCCCCGCCTCCAGCAGCTGCCGGAGCCGGGTGACAAAGGCGAAGAGCCCCCGGCAGCCTCCGCTTTCAAAGGCCCCGGCCTGCCGCGCCAGCGCAATCAGGTTCTCCCGGCGCTCCAGCCCCCTGTCCATGGCCCCGAAGAGGCCCAGGAGATTCAGCCGGTTATAGATGTGCCACAGAAGCCGCTGCACGCTCATGTCCCCGGCGGCCTCCCGGAAGCCCTTCAGCGTCTCCAGGAAGGCGGCGCAGTCCCCGCCGCCGTCGGCCTCCACCGCCTCGTAGAAGTCCCCGGCGCTTTTGCCCCGGATGATGGATAGCCGGTCCGGCGTAAAGCCGAAAACGGGGGACCGCAGCACGGCAATCAGGGGCACATCCTGCCGGGGGTTGTCAATCAGCTCCAGCAGGGACACCACCGTGGAGACCTCCATGGAATGGAAAAAGTCCTCATTTTCCTGAAAGGAACAGGGAATCTCCTGCTCCGCCAGGGCGGCGGCAAACATCTCCGTCCGGCTTCCGGGGGAGCGCATGAGAATCACGATGTCCTCCGGCACACAGGGCCGGAGCACGTTGCCGTCTCCCGTGACGGGATACCCCTCGTCCAGCAGCTGCCGGATGCGGCGGGCCACAAAACGGGCTTCCGCCGTCATTTTCTTCACCGGCCCCTGCCGCTCCGCCGACCTCTGGTGGGCCTTTATCAGATGGAATTCCGTCTGGCAGTCCTTTCGGGGGGGATAATACTCCGCGCCGAAGTGAAGGGCTGCATCCTCTCCGTATTCCATATCGCCCATTTCTACAGAGAGTATATTCTCAAACACGAAATTCGCCGCGTCCAGAATCTCCTGCCGGGAACGAAAGTTCCTGGTCAGCAGTACCTTCCGCTCCTCGCCGTCCTCCGCCTCCTCCCGGGGACGGAACCGCTCGTATTTCTCCAGGAAAATAGAGGGGTCCGCCAGACGGAACCGGTAGATGCTCTGCTTCACGTCCCCCACGGTGAAGAGGTTTTTCCCGTCCTTGGACACCGCCCGGAAAATGGCGTTTTGAATCTCGTTGGTGTCCTGGTATTCGTCCACCAGAATCTCCGTATACCGGGCTGCCACCTGCTCCCCCAGCTCCGTGGGGGTTCCGTCCTCTCTCACCAGCAGGCGCAGGGCCAGGTGCTCCTGGTCGGAGAAGTCGGCGGCGTTGATTCGGAGCTTTTCCGCCCGGCAGGCCCGGGAAAAGGCCGCCGTCAGGTCCAGCAGAGCCGTCATGGCCGGGGCCACGGCCCGCAGGTCCTCCAGGGCCTCCTCCCCGCTGATGTCCAGCCACTTCCCCAGCTTTTTCAGCGCGTCCTTGGCCCCCTCCCGAAGGGGCTTCAGCCCGGCAATCAACGGGTCCTCCTTCCGTCCCCTGGGGGTCACCAGACGGGGGAACTCAACGGCCGCCGCCATCCGGCGGGCGTCCTCCCAGCCGGCGGCCCCGGCCAGAGCGTCGAAGCCCCCGGCAGAGATCAGAAACGGTCCGCCGTATCCCTTTTCAAGCCCCGAGTCTCCCTGGGTCCGGGCCGCGCCCCGGCGGAGCTGGTTTGCCCAGTGGGCGCCCTGACGGCGGATCATCTCCAGAAGGACCCGGGCATAGCCTGTCCCGTCAAAGTCGCCGGGCAGGTCCTCCCAGCTTTTCCGGCTCTCCAGCAGCCACCCGTCCGGGTCCGCGTGGCTCTGGAGCTTGTTGTAAAGCGTCTGCACCAGCGACGCCAGGGCGGCGTCGTCCCGCCCTGCCCCCAGGGTATCCGCCAGCTCTTCGCCGCCGGGGGTCAGGTCCTTATAAAATTCTTCCAGCACCCGGTTCAGCACCCGCTGCCGGAGCAATTCGGCCTCGCTGTCGTCCAGCACCCGAAAGTCCGGCGTCAGCACATGGCGGTCCCCCTCCTGGGCCAGGAGATGGGTGTTTTCCCGGAGCAGGGCGGTGCAGAAGGCGTCCACGGTTTTGATGTCCGCCTGATAGACCCGGAGCAGCTGCCGGCGGAGATGCTGGTCGCCGGGATTCTCCCCCATGCGGCGGGAGAGCTCGGCGGCGATTTTTCCCCGGAGCTCCGCCGCCGCGGCCCGGGTATAGGTGATGATGAGGAAATCGTCCACATTCCGCCGCTCCTCCGTCACATAGCGGAACAGCCGCTCCACCAGCACCTTGGTCTTGCCGGACCCGGCGGCGGCGGAGACCAGCAGGGCCCCGCCCCGGTCCTCCACGGCTGAGCGCTGCTGGGCCGTCAATTGAGGTTCCGCCATCAGGTCTCATCTCCTTCCTCTTCCAGCTCCTGCCAGAATTCCTTTGCCTTGACAGGCAAGATGTAGTTTAAGTGGTCGCCGTCCCTGCCGTCCTGGAAGTGGCAGGCGGACACCCATTCACAGAATTGGCACCGGCTGTCCTCCTCGCTGCGGCAGCAGGGGTCCGCGTCGATGTTGCCCTGGCTGACCTCCTGGAAAATCTCCCCCAGCGTCCTTTCCACGAACCGTCCCAGCTTCCCCAGCTGGGCGGCGGACGCGATGCTGCCGGAGAGGCTTCCGTCCCGGCTCACCCGGACGGGGAGATACCGGGGTTCGCTCAGGGCCTCGTGCTCCATGGCCTGAAGCACCTCCGGCTGCGCCAGAAGCAGCCCGGAGCGGCGGAGCTGCTTTTCCCGCTCGCTCCGGAGCTTTTCCGGCAGAATGTTCCGCTCGGCGGATAGAATTTCGTCCCGGGCGGGAAGGTAGAGGACTCCCGCCGGCTCAATCTCGCTCCCAAAGCGGGCAGCCCCTGTTTTTTCCAGGGCAAAGAGGTACAGCAGCATCTGAATATCCAGACCCATCCGGACCTCCGAGAGGTCAAAGGACTTCCTGCCGGACTTGTAATCGATGACCCGGATATAGAGTCTGCCCTCCTTGAGCCATCCGTCCACCCGGTCCACCTTGCCCCCTACCCGCAGTTCGCCGCCGGGCTGGGAGATGGTGACGGCGGGCAGCTCCTTTCCGTCACCGAAAGAGAGCTCAAAGGCCAGGGGCACGAAATCGGAGTGCCGCAGCTCCTCCGCCGTCTGGTCGATGACGGCATAGGCGGTGTTCCGGAGCCGCTTGAAGAGATAGCGGAAGCGCTCTCCCCGGTTCTGAAAGTTCCGCAGCTCCTTCCGCACATATTCGTCGATGTACTTCTTCGTCAGGGCGTGGAGCTCCTTCCGGTCCACCTGGGCGAAGCCCCCCCGGCTCAGCGCCTCCCGGGTGACGTTTTCCAGGAGGTAGTGGAGGAAGGTGCCGATCTGAGGCGCGTCGAAGGCGGCGGGGGTCCGGGGCTTGGCCTGAAGGCCGTATTCCATGAAATATGCAAAATGGCAGGACCGCAGCCGCTCCAGCCGGGAGGCCGTCATGCTGATGCGCCGGCCGTACAGGGCTCTCACCGCCTGGGGGGACAATCGTCCCCGTTTCATGGAGGCCGCCCGCTCCATGGCCTCCAGCCGGGGCCGGAGGGCGTCCTGCTCCCCGAAATACCGCCACAGTGCCCCGCCGGGGACGGCGGACTCCAGGGCCGGCAGGGGGGCCGTCAGCCGGTAGTCCCTGCCGCTCTCCTTCTCCAGGGACAGGCCGGGGAACAGGGCCCGCAGCCGGTCCGTCACAAAGGCAGGCCGCAGAACGCCGCCGGAGGCGTCCATAACCGGGTAGCTGACGGTGAGACTGTCTGTGGGCTGGGCCAGGGCGGCATAGAGGTTCTGGAGCTCAATGCCCATCTGCTCCATGCCGGAGGGGGCCAGCTCAATGCCCCGCTGGGCCAGCTCCTCCCGGTCGTCGGCATTGAGGATGCCGCCGGGGGCGGCGGGGGAGGGAATCACATGGTCGTTGACCCCCAGAAGGAAGAGGTGCCTGGCCGTGTGCCGGTCGTTCCGGCCCACGCCGCTGACGCTGACCTGGTCCAGGGACACGGGGATGGTGCCCACGCTGTACTGGGTCAGCACCTGGCGGAAGAGCCGGGTGAATTCGTCGGTCTCCATAGGCTCGTCCCCCAGAATCTCCACAAACTGGTCCAGCACGCCGCAGAGAATCTCCCAAAGCTGGGCGGTCTCCTCCGCGTCCTGGAGCCGCTCCGCCTCCGCCTGGGCCCGCAGCCGGCATTCCAGGGCATCCTGAAGGGACAGCTCCTCCATGAAGCCATACAGGGCGTTCACCTTTTCCCGGGCGGTCTCTCCCTGCTTCAATCCCTCCGCCAGCCGGCTGAGAGGGCCATAAACCCGGCGACGGAGCCCGTTCACCCGTTCCAGCCGGTCCTGCCGCCGCTGGTCCCAGGGGACTCCATAGCCGTCGGGATTCTCCGCCCAGTCCACGTCCCGGACCCACATGCCGCCGTGGATTTCCCACTTGAGGGCGTAGTTTTCCAACTCGTCGCATTCCTCCGCCGTCAGCCCCGCCAGGCCGGTTTTCAGCCAGCGGAACATGTCCTCGTATTCATAGCCGCCGCCCACGGCGTCCAGAACGCCGGTGAGCAGGCTCAGCACCGGCTTTTCCAGAATGTCGCTACGGCGGCTGAGGTAGACCGGGATGCCGTAGCGCTCAAAAACCGTCTCAATGACCCCCTCATAATCCTCGATGTTCTGGGCGGCCACGGTGATGTCCCGGCAGCGGCAGTCCCCCGCCGCCAGAAGGCGGCGGATATCGGCGGCGGTCTGCTCCACCTCGCTGAATACCGTGTCCGCCTCCCGGAGCCGGATGGGCAGGGGGCAATCCTCCTCAAAGGGCCGCGTGCCCTCGAAGAAATACCGCTCCAGATGGCCCAGAGGCGAGGGGTCCTCCGCCGTCAGGACTTTTACGGACGCACCCACGCCCTCCCGCTCCGCCAGCCGGCGGAGACGGTCCACGGTCCGGAGGGAGGCCTCGAAAATCTCCTCCCGGCTGTTCGGCTCACCCAGCAGGGTCACGGTGACGGACCGGGCCTGCCGCAGGAAGATTTCCAGACAGCGGCGCTCCTGAGCCGTGAAGTAGGTGAAGCCGTCAATAAAGATGTGTTTGTCCCGGACATAATGGGACCCCTCCAGATAGTCGCAGAGCTTGGTCATCCGGTCCCGGGCGTCCAGACCGGGGCGGTGGAGGCGGGCCTCATAGGCGCCGTAGAGAAGGCTTAGGTCGTGGAGCTTGTCCCGTGTGGCGCCGCCCACGGCCTGGGACTGCTCATAGAGAGTTTCCGGCGTCACCTCATAGCAGCGCAGCTCGTCGAAGAGCTCCAAAAGCTGCTGCAAAAAGGCGGATTTCCGGGAGGGGCGGCGGTAAACTGTCAGCTCCGGCGCAATCTCCAGCAGGGCCTTTTCCAGCGTCAGCAGCTTTCCTCCGGCGTCCAAGGTCACCTGCCGCCCCGCCGCCGTCCCGCTGAGAACCCGGTCCGCCAGTCGACGGAAGCTCAGCACCTCGGCGTGGCGGCTGGCGGTGGGACCGCAGGCCCGGCACAGGTCCACCTCCGCCTGATGGGAAGCGTGCTCCGGCACCAGCAGAATTTCCCGTCCGCCCTTTTTTCCCAGTCCGGCAATTTCCTGAAGCACGGCGGAAGATTTTCCGGTTTTAGCCCGGCCAATCAAAACAGTCAGCAAAAAAGCGCCCCCTTTTACAAGTCTTTTCTCCTCCATGATACCACATTCCCGGCAAAATGGAAGAGCCTGTGTCGAAGCGGCTTGCGATCTGGCGGAATCCGTCGTATAATGGACCAAACCGGTTTTTTAGATTCTCATTCCCAATTCCTCATTCCTAATTCCTCATTCCTAATTCCTCATTCCTAATTCCTCATTCC
>NZ_CANTJS010000077.1 GCF_947654275.1 uncultured Oscillibacter sp.
TTGCCATTTTGGAACTGCCGTCCTGAAAGCCTTTCCGGAGACCGTTCTTGATTGCCTCGCTTTTTTGTATCACATTCATTATAATTTTCCTCCTACAAATAAAAATACCGCAGTGAAATTACTGCGGCGCAATGAGTTTACTATATTTAAATATAAAAAATTGACAGACTACTCCCCTGGTGTAATCTGTCAACTTATCATGGTGCGGGCATGGGGACTCGAACCCCAACGCATCGCTGCACGAGAACCTAAATCTCGCATGTCTGCCAATTTCATCATGCCCGCGGATATAGACGGCGGACCATCCGGCCGCCTTTTTGATGCCTCAAATGCCTCGATTTTTACACGGCAGAAAAACCGGGAGAAGCCGGCCCCGCGGCCTGTGCTGATCAAAAGTCCTGCCGCTCCGCCCCGGCGGGGCCATCCGGAAGCCCCCGGCGTTCCGCTTCCCGGTGCGCCCTTCAGCCTTGGCAGAGATCAGTATACCACAGCAGTTGCACTTGAACAACAGGAAATTTCGCGGTACAATAGAGGGGATTTTGAGATGAAAAGAGGAACTTCCTATGTCTACACCCCGTGCCGCCGCCATTCACGACCTGTCCGGCTTTGGCCGCTGCTCTCTGACCGTGGCCATCCCCATTCTCTCCGCCATGGGCATTCAGTGCTGTCCCCTGCCCACCGCCTTTCTGTCCACCCACACCGGCGGGTTCCAGGGCTTCACCTTCCTGGACATGACGGAGGAGCTGCCCCGGATTGCCCGGCACTGGAAGTCCCTGGATCTGCGTTTCCAGGCCATTTACAGCGGCTTTTTAGGCAGCGAGCGGCAGATTGACATTGTGGCGGACTTTATCCGCACCTTCCGGACCAGGGACGCCATTGTGGTGGTGGACCCGGTGATGGGGGACGATGGCCGGGCCTATCAGACCTACACCCCCGCCATGTGCGCCGGCATGTGCCGCCTGGCGGAGCTGGCGGACGTGATTACGCCCAACCTGACGGAGGCCGCATTCCTTCTGGACCGGGACTACAGCGCTCTGGACCGCAGCGAGGCGGGCCTCCGCCGGCTGACGGAGGAGCTGAGCCTGGGCGGAACGCGCTCCGTAGCCCTCACCGGGGCTTCTCTGGAGGCGGGCAAAACCGGCGCCGTGTGCTTTGACGCCCGGACGGGGCGGACCCAGGCCGTTCAGACGGATTTCATCGTCCATCCGCTTCACGGCACCGGGGACGTCTTTGCCAGCGTCCTCACCGGAGCCCTGCTCCGGGGCCGCTCCCTGGCGGAGGCGGCGGAACAGGCGGTGGAATTCATCCGGGCCTGTGCCGTCCGAACGGTGGAACAGGACCTGCCCCTCCGGGAGGGCGTGGACTTTGAACCCCTGCTGGGGCTTTTGATGGACAGGGACTGAACGGACCCCCTCAAACGGAGCCTGCCGCTCCCCGGAGACCGCGGCGGGCTTTCCGTCTGCCGCCTTCCCCGGCTTTTCTCAGAACAGTCCCACCTGGCCCATCAGCGTGTCTTCCCGGATGCGCCTGAGCTGCTGGTGATTCTCCTCCCAGAGGGAATCCGCGATGGCCATTTTGCGGATGATGTTTTTCACCGTCGTGTCCAGGGCGGTGCCCTCCCGGTAGTCCGCCGGGAAAATGAAGTCCACCCTTCCCCGGGCCAGCAGCTCTTCCACGCCGGCCCGGTTTCCCTCCTGATACACGGCCAGGGCCTGGCCGCCGTAGGCCCGCATCATCTTCATGCAGGGCACGTCGGACAACCCATCTCCCACATAGATCATGCTGGTAAAGGGGACCCGCTTACTGTCGTCCGGCATGGAGTCGTTCAGCGTCTTGTCGTCGGAGACGTCCAGGACACCCTTGTTGATCCGGTATACAAACTGGGTCTTGGCAGTGAAATTCACCGCCAGCTTGGGCCAGACAGGACGGCCCATCTCGTCATAGTAAAACTCACTGGCATAGATTTCCTTGAAGGCCCCGCTGATGGAGGAGCCCTCGATAATTTCCCGGAGACCGGAGGAAATGACATAGTGCTCCACCTGAACGCCCTGGCTTCTTCCGAAGTCGTTCACCCGGCCGAACCAGTCCTCCACGCCGGGGAACAGCTCGATGCCCCTGCCCTTTTCCACCAGGTCCGCCCGGGTAAAGGGCAGGTTTTTTCGCTCCGCCTCCCGGAGCATGATGTACATATAGGCCAGAATGCCATCTATGCGGTTTTTGCGGCCAAAACCGTTGGCCTCCGCCCAGAATGCCTCCGGCGTCATGCCAAGACTGGGGATGAACGCGTAGTTCTGCATATCGGTGGTGCAGAGGGTCTTGTCAAAATCATACAGGAACGCCACAATCGGCCTCTGTCTGGTCTGTCCGGCCATGGGCAGCGCCTCCCTTCGTCTCCTGTCTCCGCTCAGCCGTCCTTGCTGTAGTTGCGGCCGAATTTCAAGTCGTTCAGATTCACCCGGCGGGTGGCGTCCAGATCCGGCAGTTCTTCCCCGGTTTTTTCAACCGGCGCCACCGTCTCGGCCTTCTCGGTTTTCTCCATCTGTTCGGCCCGTTCGGTCTTTTCATCAGGCTTTTCAACCGGTTCCGCCGGTTCCGCCGCCGGGGGGGCAAAGGGGTCCGGCACCTCGGCGGGCTTCCCGGTGAACGCGGCCCGGACCTGCTCCTCCATCTTCTCCTCCGTCTGCTCCGGGGCAATCTCAAGCTCCGGCAGCCGGTCCAGGAATTGGAGCTCCTGGGCGCAGAGAGCCCGGCTGGCGCTGATGAAGCGCTGAAGCTCCAGCTGCCCCTGCCGCAGCCGCTGGTCGGCCTCCGCCAGCTCCCGGCGGAATTGCTCCAGCCGCTCCCGGGCGCTGGCCTCCGCCTGGCCCAGGATTTCGTCCCGCCGTTCCTCTGCCTCCTTGACGATGGAATCCGCCATCCGCTGGGCGGTGAGCAGGGTGGCCCGCATGGAGTCCTCCGTGGCCCGGTATTCCTCTACCTTTTCCACCAGGACCTTCAGCTTGGCCTTCAGCGAGGCGTTTTCCTTATAAAGGGCCGTGTAGTCGTCGGTGAGCTCGTCCAGAAACTCGTCCACCATGGTCATGTTATAGCCGCCCATCACCGCCTTGGTGAAGGAACGGGCAGAAACCTCCTGAGGTGTCAGCATGGTCTGTTCTCCTCCTGTCGCTGCCGGCGGATGCGCTCCGGCCCGGCGGGTCCGCCGCCGGGCTGGTCAGCCGGTTCTTTTGTTGAATGGAACTCCGTCAAGGCCGGGGAGGCCGGAAGAGGGAAAACGTCAGAAATAAACGCCGTTGTTTTCCAGTTCGTCAATCAGGTCTCCTTCAATGTCCACATGGTAGGGTGTGATGATGTAGGTATTCGCGGCAACCCGTTTGATTTTGCCCTCGCCGGCGTAGGCCACGCCGGACAAAAAATCAATCAGGCGGCGGGCCACGTCCTTGTTGGTGGATTCCAGATTCAAAACCACCGTCCGCTTTTCCTTCAGCTGGTCGGCAATCTCCGAGGCGTTCTCAAAGCGCTCCGGCTTTACCAGGATGACCTTCAGCTGGGTGGTGGCGTGGATATTCACAACCTTGCTGCGGCGCTCATCCATCCGGATGCGGCGCTCCTCAAACTCGTCTCTCCGGGGCTCTTCCTCCAGCTCGTCAAACTCGCCGTCCTCGTCCTCATAGGGATGGGCCAGCTTTCTGAATTCGTCCAGTATGCTCATGGCACAACCTCCTGCCCTTTTTCATTGGTATCATGTCTGCGTTCATTGTCGTCATGTCTGCGGCGGCCTGGGTTCCCGTTTTCCGCTTAGGTATAATGGCGGCTGCCGAAGATGGCGGAGCCCACCCGGACCATGGTGGCGCCCAGGCGGACGGCATCCTCATAGTCGCCGCTCATACCCATGGATAAATACTGTAATTCATTATGGAACAATTTTTCATTGATGTCAACAAAAAGTGTACGCACTTTTTGGAAATAACCGAGATTTTCCTCCCGTTCCGCCTCCGCCGGCGGAATGGTCATCAGACCCCGGACCCGGATGTGACCCCGCTCCAGGGCGGCCTCCGCCCCGGCGAACAGGTCCCGGGGGGCAAAGCCGCTTTTGGCGGCCTCCTCTCCGATGTTCACCTCCAGAAGTACGTCCTGGGTCAGCTCCAGCCGGGCGGCGGCCTTTTCAATCTCATCCAGCAGCTCCACAGAGCCCACGGACTGAATCAGGCTCACCCTGCCCACCACCTGGCGGACCTTGTTCCGCTGGAGGTGCCCGATAAAGTGGAGGGGCGCACCCTCATAGGCGTTTTCCGCCAGCTTCGCCGTCATCTCCTGAACCCGGTTCTCCCCCAGGGCGTCGATGCCGGCGGCGATGGCCTCCCGGCAGGCGTCGGCGCCGTTCATTTTGCTGGCGCCCACCAGCAGGATGTCCCCGGGGTCCCGGCCCGCCTCTCTGGCGGCGGCGGCAATGTTTGCCCGCACCCGGGCGATGTTGTCGGCAATCAGCATGATTTCAGCTTCTTTCTTTTTTTGATTTGCGCTCCGGCGGCCTATCCGATGATTTTTCCGTCAAACAGGTCCCGGGCCGAGACGATGATTTCATCCCCGGACCGGAGGCGCAGATTCGTGTCCTCAGAGCTGGCCCGGACCAGAACATAGTGGTCCCCGGTGTATAAAACTTCCACGGGCTTGAACCGGGCGTTCAGGCCCACCACGCAGTAAATGCCGGTGGCCTCCTCCGCCGTGCGCTCCCCGGTGTCCCGGTCGGACTCGGTCCGCAGGGCCCGGAGGGCCTCCTTGGGCACCCGGAGTCCCTGAGAAGACCCGTAAACCACCTGGGCCCGCTGCTGGCGCAGCAGGGTCAGCTCCCGCAGATAGCTGTCCCCCCTGAACACCGCCACCACCTGTCCCTGCTCTCTGGGGCCCATGGACTCCAGCTTCACCGGCAGATCCCGGTCCACGCCCTTGGCGAAGCGGAGCCGCAGTCCGCTCTGCTCCTCCAGCGCCGCCGCCGTCTCGGCGGGGATGACCGCGGCATAATACCAGGTGTCGCCCAGAATCAGCTTCCCCGTCTGGGAGACGGCGGAGGCATCCGCCGTCAGGCCTGCCAGGACGGAGGGCGTCAGGTCCTCCAGCATGGAGGGGGTGAGAACGGTCTCATAGCCGTCCACCTCCCCGGAATACAGCCCCGCCTTGGAGGCGGTGATCCGCCGGACGGAGCCGGTGGCCTGGCTCCGGAGGGCGGCGATCCGGTCCTCCGCCTCCTGAATCTGAGCGGAGAGGTCCCCGCCGCCGGAACCGGTGTAATCCCGCTTGGTCACCAGGGCCCGGAGCCGGTTTCCCTCCTCGCCGGCGTCATAAAAGCGGTCGGCGGTCAGATAGCGGCGGTAAGCCAGAAGACTCTGGCTGATCTGGCTGTCCAGCTTCTGGGTGGTCTCCATCTCCTGGGCCAGGTTCTGGGCGTAGTGCAGCTGCTCCAGGCGGCTGGTGAGGCTGTCAATCTCCGCCTGCCGGTCCAGAGAGGCCTGGTCGGCGTAAACCGCCGCCACCACGCCCCCCCGGCTGACCCGCTCCCCCTCGGAGCGCTGGACGCGGAGCAGTCCGCCGCCCTCGTCGGGGAGGAGCTCCTCGTTCCGGACCACCCAGCCCGACAGCTCCACCGTCATCTCCACCTGATAGGGATAGGCCAGGGTGGTGACCAGGGGGTCGTCCAGATAGCGCCAGCCCTGGACGCCGAAGTAGACCAGCACCACCAGAAACAGCAGTGCCGACAGCAGCCTCAGCCCTATGGAGCGCGTTCCCCGTTTTCTCTTTTGTTCTTCCATAACACCTATGTAGCGCCCCCGGGGGGCCGCCGTCTCCGTTGTGTATCCCGCGTCTCAGGAACATTCCCGGTTCCTGATTTTCCCCGCGCTCAGCTCTTCACTCTCGACTCCCCACTCTCAACTCTCTCCATCCGGTCCCAGGTCCACCGGGCGGATGGGGGCAATGGTGGAAATCGCATGCTTGTAAATCACCTGCTGCCGCCCCTCGCTGTCCAGAATGACCACGAAGGCGTCAAAGCCGGTGATAACGCCCCGCATCTGGAACCCGTTCATCAGGAACATGGTTACAGGCATCCGGTCCCGCTTGGCCCGGGAAAGGAAAAGGTCCTGTAAATTCGCTTTGCTCTGCATCATATCGTCCGCTCCTTTTTCTTTGGCGGCGTGTTTCCCGCCGCTTCTATTTTTCAGCCGGACGACCTGCGTCCGCCCTGGAGTCTGAGGCGTTCCCGTCAAACAGCGATGCCCGGAGCCCCCATTCACGGCCATGCCGGCGTTCCCGGCCTGGGCCGGGGGCTTGGACCAATGTGAACGGGGCTCTGTTCAGACTCTCATCTAGCATACGCCGGCGGCGGAGAGAATTTCAGTCGAAACCTGTAGAGCCCAGGCAAAATCCCTTTTTTGTACCGCGCCGGGGCCCTCCGCTTCATGGAGGGGCTTCCCTGCGTCTGAGTCTTTTCCCCGGTCTTCCGGCGCGGTCTGCTTTTGCGCCGCGCCCGGGTTTTTTTCCTGCTCCTCCGGCGCGGTCTGTTTTTGCGCCGCGCCTGGGCCCTCCGCTTCATGGAGGGGCTTCCCCGCGCCCGGGTTTTTTTCCTGCTCTTCCGGCGCGGTCTGTTTCTCTCCCCAGCAGATCCAGTGAATCTCAGGATTCCGCCGCAGCCAGGTCAGCTGCCGTTTGGCGTACTGCCGGGAACGGAGCTTCACCGTCTCCAGGGCCTCCTCCCGGGACTGCTGTCCGTCCAGAACGGCCAGCAGCTCTTTATAGCCGATGGCCTGCATAGCGGTGGAGTCCCTGGGAACGCCCTGGTCCACCAGAGCCCGGACCTCCTCCGTCAGGCCTGCCGCCGCCATGGCGTCCACCCGACGGTCAATCAGGCTCCGCATGTCCTCCCGGTCGGCAAAGCGGAGGCCAATCCACACCGCGTCATACCGGGGCGGAAGCCGCCCCGTCTCCCGGTTGTGCTCCGAGATGGTTTTCCCCGTCTCCCGCCAGACCTCCAGGGCCCGAAGAATACGCTTTTCATCCGCCGGGTGGAGACGTTCCGCCGCCTCGGGGTCCACGGTCCGCAGCTCCTCCAGAAGGGGGGCGATGCCCCCGGCTTCCAGCTGCCTTTGCAGCTCCGCCCGGACGGCCCCGCCGGCCTGACCGGCAGCGAAGGAGCGGCCCCGGACCACCGCCTCCAGCCACAGCCCTGTGCCCCCCACCAGAATGGGCAGCTTCCCCCGCCGGAGGATATCGTCCACAATAGGGATGGCAGTCTCTGCATACCGGGCGGCGGACCAGCGCTCCCGGGGGTCCGCCACGGCGATCATATGATGGGGCACGCCGCCCATCTCCGCCTCGGTGGGGGCGGCGGTGCCGATGGTCATGCCCCGGTAAATCTGCATGGAGTCGGCGGAGACCACCTCGCCGCCGAATCTTTGGGCCAGCAGCACACCCAGAGTGGTCTTGCCGCAGGCGGTGGGGCCCACCACGCAGACAATTTTCTTCCCCTCCGGCATAGGCGTCAGAATTCCCGGCCCAGCTGCCGGGCCCTCTCGCAGGCGGCCTCCATCAGCGCGGGGACCCTGCCGGGGTCCAGGTCCAGCCCTCCGGCAAACACATGGTCGAACCGGGGGATGCCGAACATGGCACACAGCTGCTTCCAGTAAAGAACGCCCAGGCTGTCCGCCTGCTCCGCGTCCCCGCCGGTGGAGAGGTAGGCCAGCCGCCGGGCCTTGCAGTCCCCGTGGCAGCCGTCGGCCTCGTAGTGATAGGTCAGGCCGATGGCGGAAATATGCTCAATGTAAATCCGCAGCACGGAGGGAAAACTCAGGTCCCAGAAGGGGGCCGCCACTGCCACGGCGTCCGCCGCCTGAAACTGGCGGGCCAGCGCGTATTCCGGCCCGCCAAAGGCCTTTTGGGCCTTCAGGGCGTCCCGCCGGTTCAGGAAATCGGGAAGCAGGGGCTTCAGGTCCATGGTCTCCAGAGAGACAGTCTCTGTCTCCGCCCCGGGGTGGCTCTCCCGGAAGGCAGAGAGAAACGCCCCGGCCAGGGCCCGGGTCCGGGACTCCGGTCCCCGCTGGCTGATACAGCAGTCCACATACAGCATTTTCATTGCTCCGGCTCCTCCCATACGGTTGTAATCACGGGCCTGCCCTCCCGGTCCAGCAGAGGCGTCAGGCCGCCGCCGTAGCCGGACCTGTAAAACAGGTAATTGACCCCCGTCTCCCGGTCCACCAGGATTGTTGTCTCCGTCCCAAACGTCGTTTTCTGATAGGTTACCGCAAAGCGCCCGTCCTTTTTTGCCATGTTGGTTCCTCCTGTCCGCCGTTTATCCGGCCCCGCCGGAACGGGCCCCCTCCGGGACGCCGTCAGGCCCGCTTGAACATCTTCTCAATCTCGTGCTTCGTCAGCTTCACCGCCACGGGCCGGCCATGGGGGCAGTACTGCACCGCGCCGCTTTGGACCTTCTCCGCCAGGACCCTCAGCTCCTCCGGGCCGCTGGTCCAGCCGCCCTTGATGGCGGCCTTGCAGGCCATGGTGTGTAGTAAGGCCTCCCGCCGCTCCTCCGGGGAGCGGCCCGTCCGCAGGGCCACGGCGAATTCCTCCAGAGCCGGCACGGCGTCCCCGGCGTCGATGTCCGCCGGAATCTCCCGAATCAAAATCGTGCCGCCGCCGAAGTCCTCGCAGGCGAAGCCGAAGGCCTCCAGCTCCGGCAGATGCTCCAGCAGCAGCGCGGCGTCCTCCCGGCCGGGCTCCGCGGCGATGGGCGTCAGCAGCGCCTGCCGCATGGGGGGCTCCCGGGAGGCCTTCAGCCGGTCGAAATTCACCCGCTCGTGGGCGGCGTGCTTGTCAATGAGGAAGACCTCTCCCGCTTCGCTCTCGCAGACGATATAGGTCCGCAGCACCTCCCCGGCAATCCGCCAGGGGGCCTCCCGCTGAAGGGGCTCCAGGGTCCCCTGGCCCGGCAGCACGTCCCCGCCGGGAATGGCGGGCACAAAGGGCTTTTTGTCCGCCGGCTTCCCGTCCTCCGCCGGTTCCGCCGCGGGAAAAACCTCTTCCGTGGGGGTCCTCCGGGGCTGCTCCAAAAGCTCCTCCGGCTTCTCCGGCCCGGGAATCCGAACAGGGCTCTTTTCCGCCGGTTCCGCCGCAGGAAAAACCTCTTCCATGCGGGTCTCCCGGGGCTGCTTCAAAAACTCCTCCGGCTGCTCCGGCCCGGAAATCCGCACAGGGCTCTTTTCCGCCGGTTCCGCCGGCGTCCCGGAAAGGAGGGACCCGGTCCGGCTCCAAACCCCCTTGGGGGCGCTGTCGGACAGCCGGAGGCCCGTCCGGGGGCGCTCTGTGTTCCAGGCAGGCCGGGCGGGAGATTTCGCCCCCTGGGCCCGGTAGGTCCCGGCGTCCATG
>NZ_CANTJS010000078.1 GCF_947654275.1 uncultured Oscillibacter sp.
ACGGTGGTGTACATGTTGTTTTTATAGTGGTCCCAGTGGCCGGAGCGCTCCCAGAGCTGGCGGTTCAGCATGATGGGAGTGGAGATTTCCACATAGCCGTATTTCTTGTGAACCTCCCGCCAGTAGTCCAGCAGGGTGTTTTTCAGCACCATGCCCTTGGGGAGGAAGAAGGGGAAGCCGGGGCCCTCGTCCCGGAGCATGAACAGTCCCAGCTCACGGCCCAGCTTCCGGTGGTCCCGCTTCTTGGCCTCCTCAATGCGCTGGAGGTATTCGTCCAGCTCGTCCTTTTTGGGGAAGGCCACGCCGTAGATGCGCTGGAGGGTCTGGCGGCTGGAGTCGCCCCGCCAGTAGGCCGCGTTGCAGGCGGTGAGCTTAATGGCGTTGCCTTTGATGCGCCCGGTGGAGTCCACATGGGGGCCGGCGCAGAGGTCGGTGAAGTCGCCCTGCTTATAGAAGCTGATGACGGCGTCCTCCGGCAGGTCGTTGATGAGCTCCACCTTGTAGGGCTCGCCCTTTTCCTCCATGAACTTCACGGCCTCGTCCCGGGGCAGCTCAAAGCGCTCCAGCTTCAGCTTCTCCTTGCAGATTTTCCGCATTTCCGCCTCCAGCTCCGCCAGCTGGGTTTCGGAAAAGGGCTCGGGGGTGTCGAAGTCGTAGTAAAAGCCGTTGTCGATGCTAGGGCCGATGGCCAGCTTCACTTCCGGGTGGAGCCGCTTCATGGCCTGGGCCAGGATGTGGGAGCAGGTATGCCAGTAGGTTTTGCGGTAGGTCTCGTTTTCAAAGGTGTAGATGTTCTCTTCGCTCATGGGAAAGCCTCCTTGTTGTATTGAGGGGCGGAGATAAAAAAACCACCCCCGATGACTCATCAGGGGTGAGATACGAAACACGTATTCCACGGTTCCACCCTGCTTGCGTCCCCCAGGGGGCACGCCGCTCGTGTCCGCTGTAACGGGCGGGCCCGGCCCGGTTGTCCCGGGCGGCTCGGGAGTGGTACTGCGGGGGCGGATATAGGGCGCTTGCAGCAGACGCGCCCCTCTCTGGATACCGCTGGCCCGGTGCTTCTCCGTCATTGCCAGTTTAACAGAGTACACTATAGCACCAGGCCGCCCGCTTGTCAAGTGAAAACCGGTGCCGGAACCGTTTGCCGGCCCGCGGCGTCAGGCGGCCCGGCTCCTCCGCCGTTGACACCCGGCAGGGCCTGCCGTATAATCCATATCAAACCGTTCCGGCATTCAAAAATCCGGACAGAGGAGGAACCCGGCATGTATATTGAAGGAAAGTATTGGAACAACTTCATCGGAGACACCGACGACAGTCTGACGCTGGTTGACTATCTGGCAGACAAGCGGAAGGAGGAGATTCCCCTCAGCGAGATTTTTTCCGACACGGGGCTGGACCGGCAGGACTGGCAGTTCCGGGAGAGCGGCGTGCTGGAATATCAGGACAGGGAGGGATGCGTCCCCGAATTTCACTACGCCATAGACCTGGTCACCGACCTGGCCGCCCTTTTGCTGGAGTGCCGGGTCAGCGGCAGCGTCAGCCTGGAGGAATTGCAGGGAGGGGATGGGGGTCCGGTCTCCCGCGTCCGCATCACGGCCACGGAGGACGAGATGGTGCGGATGAATCAGGCCCTGTCGGAGTTTGTGTCCCACCCCCTGGACTATGACCTGTCCGAGATGTGTTCGGAGGAGGAGATGCAGGAGCTGGCGGAGGTCTGCAAGAGCCTGATGAAAGAGCTGTTCCGGTAAACGGCCTGCCGCCTCCGGGACGGGGGCGGAAGGCCGCCGTCCCCTGTTCCCCGGACCGGCGGATATACGGAACCGCCCGGGTTCCGTGCCCGGCCAAAAACTTCAAACAGATACAGATGCTGAAACGGCAGGAAGGGACGTTTCCCCTCCTGCCGTTTTTCGATGTACGCGGCCCGGAGCGCCGGGGTTCCTTATGCCCCGCTCTCCTCCGGCTCCTCCAGCAGGCGCACATGGGCGTTCTCCTCCGCCGCCCGGCGGAGCAGCGCCGCCAGGGCCCGGCCCCGGGGACCGAACCGCTCCGCCAGGGCCTGGGGGCGCCGGAGCGTCACCGTCACATCCTCCCCCAGGTCGGTGAGGCAGTCATAGAGGGCGTCCAGGTTCCGTCCGTATCCGGCGGGAAACAGGGGGGCGAAGCCGTCGTGAAGGGCCTCCAGATCCCGGAGGGTCTGCCCGTCCACCGTTATGAGCCTATTCCTCTCCATACAGCAGTTCAAAGGAGGCGTAATGATCTTCCGTGTAGTAAATCAGTCCGTCGTTGGAGAAGACAATCCGTTTGGCCCCCCGGCTTTCGGCCCCCAGGGTGTCGATGTCGCACTCGGTATAGGACCGGCCTTCGGCCTCGGGAAGCAGGCCTTCATAGTTCCCGAAGCGGTTCCCGCCGATGCACATGCCCGGGGCGTAGGGCTCCAGGGACCCGCCGGACCACCCCAGGTCCTGGGCCTCTTTTTTCGTAATGAAGTTGTCCGGGAGACAGCCGTAGGTGTGAATGTAGAGGGCCACGTCCTCCTTGGCGGTATAGGACCCGTTTTCCGGAATGGCCTCCCCGCCGCCGGAATTGTCCTCCGAGGCGTTTCCGCCGTCCGGCGGGAGGGCGAGGTCCTCCGCTCCGGGGTCCTCCGGCGGGGCGGCATCCGGGTCTTCCGTATCCTCCTCGGGGGCCGCAGGGATATAGCCGCCGTCCTCCGGGGAAGAACCGTCCAGCAGCGTGGAGGCCGGACCGTCCTCCTCCGGCAGGGTCTCCGGGGCCGCGGCGCAGGAGGCCAGGGCAAGCAGGGTCAGGGCGGCCAGCAGTCCGCTGAGCCAACGTTTCATAACCATCATCCTTTCTTTCGGTACCCCCAGTATACCAGCCCGGACAAAAAGAGGCAAGGGCTTCCGCCCCTGCCTCTGTCTGTTCAAAACGGCGTCCGGCGCCTCCGTTCCGGCGGAGGGGGTTCAATCACTTCTCCAGCAGGGTGCGGAACCGGCTGAGGATGACGGCGGTCTGGGCGCGGGTGGCGGAGCCGCCGGGGTTCAGGCGGCCATCCGCCGTCCCCTGGAGGATTCCCTCGGCCAGCGCCCAGCGCAGGGGCTCCTGGGCGTAGGCGCTGACGTCTCCGGCGTCCCGATAGCCCCGGAGACTGGTCCGCCGCCCGCTGTCCGCTCCGGCGAAGCGGGCATAGCGCCACAGAATCGCCGCCAGCTGCTGCCGGCTCACCGGCCGGTCCGGATGGAATGTCCCGTCGGGATAGCCCTCCACAATGCCCTCATCCGCCGCCCAGGCCACCGCCTGCGCGCAGTAGGACGCCGGCGGCACGTCGGTAAAGGAAGCCCGGCCCTCCCCGGTTCCGCCGGCCAGACGGTGAAGAATGGCGGCGGTCTGGCCCCGGGTCACGGCCCGGCCCGGGGAGAAGAGGCCCGGGGCGGTGCCGTTCATCAGTCCCGCGGCGGACAGCTCCCGGACGGCGGAGGCATACCAGGCGTCTGCCGGCACGTCCCGGAATCCGGCGTCCCCGCCGCCGTTCCAGGCCGTCAGGGCGCTTTCCAGCAGCTTCCCCGTCCGGTCCTGGGACAGCTCCCAGAAGCCGAAGCCCCCCAGGCCCCGCTCCCGCGCGAGGGCCGCCTTGGCGGCGATGGAGGCCTCGTCGTCATAGGAGAGAAAGGCCCCGTTTCCCAGGAGATAGGGGACATCCGCCTGGCTGTGGCGGAGCTGGCGGAAGGCGGGATTGGTCAGATACTCCTGCCGGACGGCGTCATAGGACACCGACCGGGCGGAGGCGAAGGAGCCCCCCGGCCCGGTGCAGCCCTGGTATATGTACCCGTACATCGGCATGCCCAGCACCAGCTTTTCCGCCGCCACCCCCCGGCTCAGCCAGCCGGAAACGGCGGCGTCCACGCCGCCCTGGCCTCCGGCGTACACCGGGGCGTTGAAGTCCGCCCGCCGGTCCCAGGGGCCGTGAAAATCATAGGCCATTACAAAAATGTGGTCCACCGTCTCCGCCACGGCCTGGGGCTCGATGCAGTTCAGATAGCCCTGTCCGGCGGCCCCGGCGATGGTGAGGAGATAGTCCCTGCCGTCCGTCCGGCTCTGCCGGTCCAGCGTCCGCCGGAGGGTCCTCAGCAGCAAGGTGAAGTTCTCCCGGTCCTGCGCCCGGTGGACTCCGGAGCCGCCGGAAACGGGATATTCCCAGTCCAGGTCCACGCCGTCCAGGTCATGGGCCAGCAGCAGGTCCAGGCAGCTCCTGGCGAAGGTCTCCCGCCGGGCGGCGGTGGAGGCCGCGTCGGAAAAGCCGCCGGAGCCGTCCCAGCCCCCCAGGGAGAGGACAATCTTCAAATCCGGGTTCCGCTGCCGCAGGGCCGTCAGACCCCGGAGGTTCTCCCGGTCCCGGTCCGGGCTGGTCAGCACCGCCCGGCCCCCCTCAATCTCCGCGAAGGCATAGTTGACCTGATCCAGCCGCTCCGCCGGAAGCCGCTCCGGCCCGTAGCCCTGGCCGCCGGCCCAGGCGGCGTAGTAGCCCACCGCCACGCCCTCCGGCCTCTCCGCCGCTGTGCCCGCCGCCGAAGCCCCCGGGGTCCCCAGAGCCAGCAGCAGGGCCAGCAGCAGCCACCCGGCCCGGATTCCAACGCCTCTTCTCATCATCACACCCCTGTTCTCTCCGGACAGGCCGGAGTCTTTTGCGGCTATTGTATCAGCTTTCCGCCGCCGGGGGCAACGCACAAGTTCTGGAAGACGCGCCGGGTTATGGCCATATGGGAAAAAGAACGCATTTTTTCACAGCCTTTCCAGCAGCTCCGGCAGCTGGCCCAGGGCCGTGATGCGATAGTCCGGCACGATGTCCGCCCTCCGGGGCTTCTCCGCGCCCCTCACAGCCTTTCCAGCAGCTCCGGCAGCTGGTCCAGGGCCGTGATGCGGCAGTCCGGCACGATGTCCGTCCTCCGGGGCTTCTCCGCGCCCCTCACAGCCTTTCCAGCAGCTCCGGCAGCTGGTCCAGGGCCGTGATGCGGCAGTCCGGCACGATGTCCGTCCTCCGGGGCTTCTCCGCGCCCCTCACAGCCTTTCCAGCAGCTCCGGCAGCTGGCCCAGGGCCGTGATTCGATAGTCCGGCACGATGTCCGCCCTTTGGGGCTTCCCCAGGGGGTCGAACCAGCAGGTCCGGAGGCCCGCGTTCCGGCCTCCCCGGATGTCCGAGGTGAGACTGTCCCCCACCATCAGGGCCGTCTCCCTGGAAAAGCCGGGAATCCGGGCAAAACAGGCCTCGAAAAAGGCCAGGCCGGGCTTGTCCGCCCCCATCTCCTCGGAGATGAAGATGTCCCGGAAGTATGGCCGGATGCCGGCGCTGTCCAGGCGGCTGTGCTGCACGGCGGCGGAGCCGTTGGACGCCAGATACAGGCCGTACCGGGGGCTCAGCTCCGCCAGCAGGGCCTGCGCGCCGGGGACGAACCAGTGGCCCTGCTTTAAGTATTCCTCGTATTGGAGGCAGATACGGCCGGCGGGGCGGCTCAGGCCCAGCTCCCCGAAGAGCAGCTCGAAGCGGCGGACCAGCACCTGGTCCCGGGTCAGCTTCCCTTCCTCCAGCAGCTCCCACTGGGCGGCGTTGATCTCATGATACCGCCGGAGCACCTCCGCCCCGGCGGGGACGTCCGCCTCCGTCAGAGCCCGGCGGAGGGCCTCGGCCTCCGCCCGGGTGAAGTCCAGAAGGGTGTCGTCCAGGTCAAAGAAAATGGTTTTCAGCATGGCGTCCTCCCTGTTCGGCCCGATGTCTGCCGTTTTTTTGACTATACCATACAACCCTCCCCCCTTCAACCGGGAAAAGGCCCCTTTTTTCCGGAAAGACCGGTTTCCCCCTTTTCTCCCCCGGCTTTTTCTGATATACTTCCAAAGAACACCATCAGTATCCGGGAAAGGCGGCGCATCTTATGAATCTTTGTGACTACGGCGCTCTCCGCGCCCTGCTGGAGCGGCACGGCTTCCACTTCTCCAGGTCCATGGGGCAGAATTTTCTCATCGACCCCGCCGTCCCCGCGGACATTGCGGCGGCGTCCCAGGCGGGGCCGGACTGCGGCGTGCTGGAGATTGGCCCCGGCGTGGGCTGTCTCACGGCGGAGCTCTCCGGACGGGCGGGGAAGGTGGTTTCCGTCGAGCTGGACCGGAAGCTGCTGCCGGTGCTGGCGGAGACCATGGCCTCCTGCGAAAACGTGGAGATCGTCCCCGGCGACGCCCTGCGGCTGGATCTCCGGGCCCTGGCGGCGGAAAAACTTTCCGGTTTCCGGCCCATGGTCTGCGCCAATCTGCCCTACAACATCACCACCCCCGTGCTGACCCGGCTGACGGAGGCGGGCTGCTTTGAGAGCATGACGGTGCTGCTGCAAAAGGAGGTGGCCCAGCGGCTGGCGGCCCCCCAGGGCAGCGGCGGGGGCGGCGCTTTCACCCTGTGGCTGCAATACTTCTGGGAAACGGAGCTTTTATTCGACGTGCCGGCGGAAAAATTCCTGCCCCGGCCCAAGGTGGATTCCGCCGTGCTCCGCTGCGTCCGGCGGACAGGCCCCGCCGTGGAGACGGCGGACGAGGTCTTTTTCTTCCGGGTGGTCCGGGGGGCCTTTCTGCTGCGGCGGAAGACCCTGGTGAACAGCCTGAGCGCCGCCCTGCCGGAGCTGGGGAAGGAGCGGATTCAGGCGGCCATTGCCGCCTGCGGCCTGCCGGACAGCGTCCGGGGGGAACGGCTGACCCTGGAGGACTTCGCAGCCCTGGCGGCGGCCCTTGCGGGCTAAAGGAGGTTCGTCTTATGACCGGAACGGAATTTTTCTGTGTGACTCTGAATATCGCCGACACCCGGAAGGTCTGGGACCTCATGGAAGGCCTTTACAAAACCCTGCCGGGCTGGCGGGGCTTCCAAGGCGGCTGTCCTGTGTGGCAGCGGGACGGGGGCTGGTCCATTCAGGGCAGCGTGGAGCCCGGCGGCCTCCAGCTCTCCGGCGAAGCGCCGCCGGAGCTTTGGGCCTCCTGGCTGGAGGAGTTTCAGCAAAAGGCCTCCGCTCTGCTGGGCTACGCCGTGGGCGCGCCGGAGGATGGATTTTCCATTCCGGAAGGCATGTATGAATAGAGGGATCATGATGAACGATTATTTTCACCCCGAGCTCACCCGGGACCTCATTTTGGAAATCAGCTCCATCGGGCTGGCCCACCTGGGGGACGCGGTGTTTGAGCTGCTGGTCCGGACCTGGCTCTGCGCCCGCGGCGGCGCCACGGGAAAGGGGATGCACCGGGCGGCCATACGGCTGGTCTGCGCCGAGTCCCAGGCGGAGAAGGCGGAGAAAATCCTCCCCCTGCTGACGGAGGAGGAACAGGCCGTGTTCCGCCGGGGCCGGAACGCCCAGGTCCACAGCGTCCCCGCCCATGCCAGCCGGGCCCAGTACGCCGAGGCCACGGCGCTGGAAGCCCTGCTGGGCTGGCTCCATCTCCAGGGGAGGACGGAGCGGATTAACGAATTATTCTGCCGGATGATGGAGGAATGAGTCATGACCATGGACGCGATTTTTTTACAGGCCGTTGTGGAGGAGCTGAGACGGGAGCTCACCGGCCTGCGGATTGACAAGGTGCAGCAGCCCGCCAGGGACCAGGTGGTCCTGCTGCTGCGGGGGCTGCGGCTGCTGCTGAACGCCGGAGCCAGCGCCCCCCGGCTGCAATGGACCCAGGCTCTCCGGGAAAACCCGGCGGAGCCCCCCATGTTCTGCATGCTCCTGCGCAAGCACCTCTCCGGGGCCCGGGTGACGGAGCTTGCCCAGCCCCCGCTGGAGCGCCTGGTCAGAATCGAGCTGGACGCCGCCGACGAGCTGGGCCGGGCGGGCCGCAGGACCCTGGTGCTGGAGGCCATGGGCCGCCGCTCCAACCTGATTCTGCTGGATGAGGAGGGCCGGATTATCGACGCCCTGCGCCGGGTGGACGCGGAGCTGTCCGCCGCCCGGCAGGTGCTCCCGGGTCTTTATTACCAGCCCCCGGCCTCCGTGGGGCGGCTCCCCTTTCTGGAGGAGACGGAAGAGGGCTTCCGGGAGAAATTTGCCGCCGCCCCGGCGGAGCGGAAACTGGACGCCTTCCTGCTGGACAGCTATTTCGGCCTCTCCCCCCTGCTGGCCCGGGAACTGGCCTTTCAGGCGGCGGGAGACGTGGACTGCCGGGTGTTCCAGCTGAGGGACCCGGAGACCCTCTGGGCGGCGCTGGACCGGCTCTGCCAGCGGGTCCGGGAGGGCCGTTTTGCCCCGGTCTGCCTGCTGCGGGAGGGGAAGCCCATGGACTTCGCCTGCGTCCCCGTGGCCCAGTACGGCGGCGCGGCGGAGTCCGTCCCCTATGACAGCCCCTCGGCCCTGCTGGACGACTTTTATGCCGCCCGGGAGCGGCAGGAGCGGGCCCGCCAGCGGGGGGCGGACCTTCTGCGGACGGCCTCCACGGCCCGGGACCGCCTCCGGAGGAAGCTGGCCCTTCAGGAAAAGGAATATGCCGGGACCCAGGACCGGGACCGGCTCCGCGTCTGCGGGGACCTGATTACCGCCAATCTCTACCGGATGGAGCGGGGGGCCGCCCGGCTGGACTGCGAGAACTACTATGAGGACAACGCCCCCGTCTCCATCCCCCTGGACCCCCTGCTGACTCCCCAGCAGAACGCCGCCAAATACTACAAGCGCTACACCAAGGCCAGAACGGCGGAGAAGTACCTCCGGGAGCAGATGGCCCTGGCGGAGCGGGACCTTGCCTATCTGGAAAGCGTCCTGGCGGAGCTCCAGCAGGCGGAGACGGAACAGGACTTTCTGGACATCCGGGAGGAGCTGCGGGAAGCGGGCTTTCTGAAAAAGCAGCGGTCCGGGAAGAAGGGGAAGCGGGAGCGCGCTGCCGCCCCCCGGGAGTTCCGGACCTCCGGCGGGCTCCGGGTGCTGGTGGGCCGGAACAACCGGCAGAACGACCAGCTGACCCTGAAAACCGCGGACCGCCGGGACCTCTGGCTCCACACCCAGAAGATTCACGGCTCCCACGTCATCCTCCGCACCGGGGGCCAGCCCCCGGCGGAGACGGACATCCTGGAGGCGGCCATGCTGGCCGCCTGGTTCTCCCAGGCCCGGGACAGCGCCAATGTCCCCGTGGACTGCGCCGAAGCCCGCTTTGTGAAAAAGCCCGCCGGGGGCCGTCCCGGCATGGTGGTCTATTCCTCCTTCCGCACTTTGAACGTCACGCCGGACGGGGCGCTGGTGAAGGGGCTGGAGGCCAAATAAAAAGGGAGGGCGGCTTTTTCGCTCTTTCTCCGTCCGCGTAGGACCGGTTCGTTCAATTGCCAGACCAAAAGGCGGCGCATAGA
>NZ_CANTJS010000079.1 GCF_947654275.1 uncultured Oscillibacter sp.
AAACTACAAAATTTCTTCGGCGTTTTCTTACAATTTCATATTGGCGTTGACACCCTGTCCTGCCGCCGCTGCGGGGCGGAGGAACACCTGCAATGGTAGGAGGTAAAAACACGATGAACACAAAATACGAGATCACAGACATTGCCCACGAAAAATATCCTTTTCTCCACCGTATCCGCGCCCTGCGGGACATCGGCAGTGAGGTCAAGGCCGGAGACCTGGGCGGCTTTGTGGAGTGCGAGAGCAACCTGTCCTTTGAGACGGGAGATGACGCCTGGATCTTTGACAATGCCATCGCTGCCGGAGAGGGCTGTGTAGACAAAGGCTCCGTCCTGCGGGAGAGGGCCATTGTCTGTGGCTGTGCTTATGCGTCCCATGGCACGGAAATGTTCGGCGATTCCAGAGCCGAGGATGACGCTTACATCCGGGGAGCCAGACTGAGCCGGTGCGCACGAGTCTCCGGGAACGGCATGGTCCTCCAGTCCCCGACCACTAAAGCCTCGCCCATCCTCACCGGAAGCTGCGCTGTCTATGGCAAGGTGATAGGAGATGTGATGCTGGCCGGGAGTGTGGTGGTGATCAGCGATGAGACGATCTCCAACGACTCCCTGGACACCCTGTCCATCGATGAACGGGGGCGCACGGTTCTCCGCGCCCCCTCACGAGACAAGTTGACCCCCCGCCAGCCGCAGGAAAAGCAAAAAAGGCCGAAGGACAAGGGACGGGACAGATGAAGATCAGGAATCCGCAGGGATACCAGACCTGCCTCCACAGCAGGAAGCGGAAGCAAGCCCCTTGGCGGGTCACCAGCGGCTGCGATAATCGGGCGCGTCTGTTCACCGGACGGCACTACGAGCTGCCAAACCATACGGTCTGCATACCCTGTCCATTTTACTGCAAGGACAAAAGCAGTTCCAGCAAAGGGAGGGACGGCTGATGGATCTTCACATGAGGGAATTTAACGGCACGACCTTCGGAATGTCGGTAGAGGCATCTTCCCCGGCATTCAAGCGGATGAAGAAAAACGCTTTCACAGGAAAAATCAAGCCCCGTGGGAGTTGGAGCGAAAGGACCGTCCGCTGTGTCCAAGCCGCCGATGTGGCCGCCGTCATGGGCGAAGCCGGGTGGCTGGTCAGAGAATTGCAGTGCATGGAAACCATCCGCTGGGGCAATGACGGAACAGAATATTACATTATTTACGAGAAAGAAGGTGAAAAATGAGCAGCTTTTTTGAGCAGGAGCTGGGACGGTTGTTCGGGGATGGCAAAATCTTTGACAATCCAGCTTGTTCGGGCCAAGCCTGTCTTGGAACGCTGGGTAAGGACCTGCGGGTCCGGGTGCAGTTCGTTTCTACTCACATCTCCGGCGAGTATGACGCCCTGAAGCTGACGGTGCTGAACCGCACGGACGGGCCGGTGGACATCCAAGTTCTGAAGCTGGAGGACCTGCTGGGCAAGAAGCCCGTTCCAGGCAACCCCAACTTCCGTGAAGGAGTGACTCCCCACATCTGGGATTGCTATGGAAAGCTGGAGTGGTACGCCTACCGTCCCACCGATGCCGACTATGAGACGATCCGGCAGGCCGCCAGTCAATACTTGAATGTGTTCCGGGAGCGGCAGCAGGAGCGTCCCCAGGACGGCCCCAAGCTGGTGTACATCTGCGCCCCTCTCCGGGGTGACGTGGAAAAGAACATCGAGTTCGCCCGCCAGAAAGCCCAGGAGGTGTTCCAGGCGGGCGACATCCCTGTCTGCCCCCACCTGATGTTCCCGCCTATCGCTGACCCGGAGAACCCCCAGCAGGATCAGGCGGCGCGGGACATGGGCCTGCGGCTGGTGGAGTCCTGCCAGGAAGTCCACGTCTACGGCCCGGAGTGGACGGAGGGAATGTGGGCGGAGATCCGCCACGCCATGGATCTGGGCATCCAGGTCAAGACCGACCAGGAGACCATTGGGCGCAGTCCGCCCCGCAGGCAGGCCGCCCGGAAAGGTAAGGGTGCGCGATGAGCAGTGAACGGAAGGACACCCTGAAGAAACGCCTGGATGAAAACTACACAGCTTTTATAGAATCTCTTCAAGAAAAAACAGTTTCTGAGCTGATTGCCATGGCCCCGGAGATCACCGCCGCCCAGCAGCTCCATGAGGAGCTGCTGGACGCCTGCGATGAGGAGGACGTGGAATTTCTGCTCCGGTTTGACGATCCGCTGGAGGTTGTGCGCGGCTATTGGGAGTCCGAGATCACTGGCTACGACCACAGCGGTGAGATGGGCCATATGCTGTGGGAGATCCGTGACAGAGAACTGTATAAAAAAGAGCAGCTTGCCCAGGCCCCGGAGGACGTGGGCGGCGCTGTTCAGGCTGAGAATCTGACAGAAAGGGAAAATCCCATGAGCGATGTGAAACAGATCAACGCAGAGGACCTGCGGCACATGGAGGGTGAGGAGGGCCTCGTCCTCCAGGGCTGCGGCGGCGATCCCCAGGAGTGGGTGGACGGCATCAACCGGGAACTCACCGAGGCCGGCATTCTGCTGGACGGCGGCAAATTAGAGAATGTCGTATCCTTCCGGCACGATGGGGTGACCTGCCTGCTGTTTCCCTTCGGAGATGCGGAACTGAATATTGGGAAGTTCGCCATGTGGCGCATCCAGACCCATGACCGATACGGCGGCACATGGCTGTCCGACTACGTCCCCAATCGGCTGGGCGGCTTTCTGCACCAGCCGTCCAGACAAAAGCCCACCATGAGCCTGATCGGAATGGACGGCAACATCTTTGCGGTCATGGGCAAAGCCTCTTCGCTGCTGAAAGAGGCGGGCATGGGGGATCTGGTCAGCCACATGGTCCAGCGCGTCATCACCTGCGGGGACTACAGCAAAGCCCTCAATATCATCAGCGAGTATGTGGAGACAGAGCTGTCTCCGCCTGCTATACCCCAAAAATCTAACAAGAAGAAAGCGAGGAACACACATGAGCGATAATAATTGGGCCCCCATTGCGAGTCCAGCGGAGCGAGTCGCAATGGGAAAGGAGGCGCAGCGGAGTGAGGGAGCTTTTCACCGCAAGGTGGAAACGACCGATACGAAGCTTGTGCCGACGTGGGAGATCATCCAGGGCGATGCCCTGAAGCTGCTGGGAGGTTTCTCCCCTGGAACCTTTGACGCCGTCATCACCGACCCGCCCTACGCCTCCGGGGGCCGCACCCAGGCGGAGAAGAACAAGTCCACCGCCAAGAAGTATTCCAGCATGGGGGACCACGCGCCCCCGCCCTTCGAGGGGGACGCCAAGGATCAGCGTTCCTGGACCCGCTGGGCGGCGGAGTGGCTGGCGGACGCCCGGAAGCTGTGCAAGCTGGGAGCGCCGGTGTGTATGTTCATTGACTGGCGACAGCTCCCCGCCGCTTCCGATGCCCTCCAGTGGGCAGGCTGGATCTGGCGCGGCACCGCCGTCTGGGACAAGGGCAACTCCCGCCCCCAGAAAGGCCGCTTCCGCCAGCAGGCCGAGTACATCGTCTGGGGCTCCAACGGCGATATGCCCATCAACCGCCCCGTCCCCTGCCTGCCGGGGGTGTTCAAGTACGGCAACCCCCAGAACCGCATCCACCTGACGGAGAAGCCCCTCCAGCTCATGCGGGACATCGTGAAAATCACCGAGCCGGGCGGGCACATCCTGGACCCCTTCGCCGGGTCCGGCACCACTGTCCTGGCCGCCGTGCTGGAGGGCTACACCGCCACCGGCATTGAGGTGACAGACGAGTACGCCCGCCTCGCCAGGGAGCGGATCGCCCAGGAGCTGGCCCAGGCGGCGTGACCGATAACTGTCTGCCGATTCATCTGGATATTGTCAAAAAGGTGCGGTATGATGTGGGCTACCAAACAACAGGAGGTGTCGCAAAATGAAAGTGAAATTTTCCTTTGACAAAGCCGCCGTAGAGCGGCGAGGCCACACGCTGGAGGATGTTCACCGGACGGTAAAAAGCCTGTTCGCCGCCCACAGCCTGCCCTGTGTCTCCGAGGGTGACCCCCTGTCCTTCCAGGACAAGGGCCACGGCGATGACTTCGCGTGTATGTGGGATATTATCCTGTCTCTGCTGCGCTCGGACTGGTTCATGGCCTGCGCCACCGCCTGCGTCTGGCAGGATGAGGACGGCGAGGAGGACGTACTCGCCCAGGCCGGAAAGGCACGGGGTGCTGTGTAACATGGGGATGAGCCGGAAAGAAATCACCTTCGATCTGAGCCAGGAGGCGCTGAGACAGCACTATCCCCGCAAGGAGACGGGCCGGGACCCGCAGTTTTTCAAGCGGGCCTACAAGGATATCCAGCGGTTCATGGAGACCAACGGCTTTGAGCGGCGACAGTATTCCGTGTATGTCTCCACGGAGAAGCTGACTGCACTGGACGTTGCCCTCCTGACCCAGAAGATGGCGGAACAGCTTCCCTGGCTGCGGCACTGCGTCAGGGAAATCACGGCAACAAACATCGGGGCGCGGCACAGCCTCCTGGGCCTGCTGCGCGACCATACGCCGCCCGCTGAACTCCTGCCGCCGCCTGTTCGGCGGGGACGGCAGAAAAACAGAAAAGCAATGCAGGAACGATAGACAGCAGGGTGAATACAATTCACCTTGCTTCTCTTTTTTACAGAAATCTGGGTGAATCTATTACACCCAACAGGAGGTGGGAAGTTGCCAAAATCTACGATCTGCGGCTGTTTCTTCTTCAAAGCCAGCCACGCCCAGGAGCTGGTGGAGGTTAAGACCGCCCAGCTCATCCTGGTGGAGGTGGTCAAGATCCTCCAGTTGACCGGCCAGCAGTTTCAGAATTTTTCCGCCAATTTGCTGCGGGATATGCCCTTCCTCATCCCCAATAAGCACCTTACTGGCTACGACAAAGGAGTGACCCGCTGCCTGCTGGTGACCACCAGGGGCCGCAGGGACGGTATCCTGGTGGACTGCCAAGGCTACAACTACGCCCGGTATTCGTGCTATGTCCCCGAAAAGCGGAGCCTGGATCTGCGTGATGTGCCGGTAGACCACTACGATCTGAAGCTCCGGCAGCCCCGGCGCCAGCGGGAGCGGTGATGATTTTCTCTTCGAGAGAGCGGGCGCCGCCCGCCCGTTCCAATCAACCTACCGCTTGGAGCGAAGCCCCGCCGCTGGCGGGGCCGAGGCCGACACCGCCCCCTGGGCGGTGTCGGCGCAAGCATAGCACAAATGTACATTTTGCGCGCTTGCAGGGGGTGATCCCCCTGTCCCCTATGCCGCCTGCGGGCGGAAGATCGGCGGCGGAGCCGCAGAAGGGAGCGTGAAACGCAGAGTGGCATTTTACGCCAGCGTGAGCTTCGGGAAAGACTCGTTAGCCATGTTACTGCTGTTACTGGAAAAGAAAATGCCATTGGACGAAGTGATCTTTTACAATTCGGAAATGGAATTTGACTGCATTTATCATATCCGGGACCGGATCAAGCCGGTCCTGGAGCAGAGGGGCATCCGGTTCACTGAGGTGAAGCCGGGTGTCCCGTTTTTATACAATATGCTGGAGAGGCCAGTTGACTCCAAAAAGAACGGCTTCCATCTGGGCTACGGCTGGTGCGGCGGACCCTGCCGCTGGGGAACCAAGCTCAAGACCCGCACCCTGGACGGTGTAGCCCTGGACGCAGACGTCCACTATGTGGGCATCGCCGCGGACGAGCCGGAACGGCTGGAACGGCTGGAGGCCCCCAAGTGTTCGCCCCTGGCCGATGCGGGGATGACGGAGGCGGACTGTCTGGCATTCTGCTATGAGCGGGGATTTTTCTGGGAGGAGAATGGTGTCCGGCTGTATGACATCCTGGACAGGGTGTCCTGCTGGTGCTGTAAAAATAAGAACCGGAAGGAACTGAAAAATATTTATCAGTTTTTGCCTCAATATTGGGAGAGACTGAAAGAATTGCAGGCCCAGATCCCTATGCCCATGAAGCCCTACAGCCGGAAGGGTGTCCCTTACGGCAATGTGTTCGATTTGGAAAAGGTATTTGAGCGGGAGATCCAGGCGGCGAAGGACGGCAGCTCTCCCAAGGGAAAAAGGAGGTGGCATGAGCAGAGCAGATAAGCACGGCAGGCATCATGTCCACATCGAACTGACGCCGGCGCAGTACCAGCGGCTGGTGGCTCAGGCCAAGCAGTGCGGCCTCTCCCGGAGGGCCTACCTCATTCGGTTGATCGAAGGGACTCCGGTTCGCGCCCGCCCCTCTCAGGAGATCAAGGAACTGCGCACGGAGATCCACCACATCGGCAATAACATCAACCAAATCGCCCGCAGCGTCAACGCCGGCATCGCCAGGGCGGAGGACGCCAAGCGGGGCCTGTTCCTGCTGGATCAGGTCTACGAGCTGATGTATCAGATCGCAAAAAAGTAATGGCTATTACGAAGATCCTGGCCCGGAAGGGCCGCCTGGACGTGGGCATCAACTACGTCCTCAACGGGGACAAGACCCAAGAGCGCGTCCTCACCGCCCACCTCAACTGCGACCCTGGCCGGGAGTGCCGCCAGATGCTGGACACCAAGCGGGCCTATGGCAAAATGGACGGGGTGCAGTATTACCACATCATCCAGTCCTTCAAGCCGGGTGAGGTCACCCCGGAGCAGGCTCTGGAGATCGCCGCAGAGTTTGCGAAAGAGCATCTGCCGGGGTACGAGACGGTGATCGGTGTCCATGTGGACAGGGAGCATATCCACGCCCATCTGGTTTTCAATTCCGTGAACGCGGACACCGGGGAGAAGTACCACAGCAACGCCCAGAGCTACTACCAGCAGATCCGGGCCACCTCGGACCGGCTGTGCCGGGAGCATGGGCTGTCCGTCATCATGGAGGGCAGTTCTGGCAAGGCGGTCAGCTACATCGAATGGCTCCGACAGTCCAGGGGCCAGCCCACCTTCCGCTCCATGCTGGAGGCGGACCTGCGGACGGCCATTGAGGACGCCAACGACCTGGGCCACTTCTTTATGCTCATGGAACACATGGGGTGGGAGATCAGCCACGGGAACCGCCTGGGCTTCCGGCTGCGGGGACAGGATCGGTTCATGTACCCCGGACGGAAAAATGCGCTGTTCACCGAGGAGGGCATCCGGACGGCGATCCAGAGCGGTCTGGAGGACATTGAGACCGGACGCAGGCCCGCCGTCATTTACAGACCGCCCTACAAGCCCTTCAAAAAATATCCGAAATATACCGGAATTATGGCGCTGTACGTCCACTACCTCTATGTCCTGGGCAAGATTGGGCAGCGGCAGTATCCACCCCGGATGACGCCCCAGCTCCGCCAGGAGGTGATGAAAGCCGACCGATACCGGGAACAGTTTGACTTCCTCCGGGAGAATGGCATTGCCACCCAGGGGGACATGGCGGCATTCCAGTCCCGCACAGAGGACGCGCTGGCCACCCTGACCAAGCAGCGTACGATCCTCAATGTGCGGAAAAAGAAACGGAAAAAGCTGTACAACGCCCTGGCGGATGTGTCCGCTCTGGCCCAGGCCAAACAGCTCTACGAGGACGGCCTGTCCGGGATGGAGACGGAGTACGCCCGGTACATGGATGCGGTGGCTGTGCTGGAACAGTGCGGCATCCCCAGAGAACGGCTCTCTGCGGAAAAGGCGGAAATTTACGAACAGGTGGCGGAGGTCAACCGGCAGATTCGTGCGGGACGAAAGAAGCTGGCCCTCTGCCGTGATATTTTAGACAGGCTGCCCCAGATGGAACATGACATCAATAAAATCGAAGAACACACCAAGGAGGTGGAACGAGATGAACGTAGGAGGCGGTGAAGCCGCTGATCAGATGGTGCGCATGATGCTCTCCGGTACGGAGGTGATGGTGCGGCTGTCCGGCTCGGCCCTGAAGAATATGCTGGCCCTGACCATGGCCCTGGCCAGTAACCGCAAGACCCTCTCCGGCAAGGTCAACATGGGCAAGATGCTGCGGGAGACGCGGGACCTGCGGCGCTTCCCCATGACGCCGGAGCAGTACAAACAGTTTCAAAAGCTGGCGAAAAAGCACAAGCTGTTGTTCTCCGTGATCAAGGACAAGGATGACAAGGGCAAGGTGCTGGATGTGATCCTGCCGGTGACGGAGCTGGATCGGGCCAACGCCATTTTTGAGCGCATCCTCTACACCCTGCCCCCGGAGCCGGAGCGCAGGCCCGCCAAGCCGCTCCAGAGGGGGTATGAGGTATTTCATGAACGGCAGGCCCCGGAACGTGATGCCCCGGAGCAGGTGCAGGTCAGGCGGCAGGAGCGCAGGCCCCAGGAGGCCACTGTAAGGCCAGCGCCGCCACAGCAAGAGGTATCCCAGCGGTCCCCAGACCAGGGCCGCCAGCAGGCCCCTGTGGCCCAGCGTCAGGAGAACAAGGGAAAAAACGGTTCTCGGTCGGAACGAGACTCGCACGTTACAAAAATCAACTCATCTATGCCCAAAGAGAGCGGCGCTTCGAGGGGGACGAGTGAGCGTCCCTCCATTGCGGCGCGTCTGGAGGCGCATCGGGCGCAGGTGAGGAGACCGTCCGCTCCGGCCAGAGAAAAAGCAAAATCTGTTGCGAAAAACAGGCCCAAAACAAGATAAAAAAGATACTCCCCTGCGGTCACAGCACAAGAGGGATCAAAATCCCAATAAAAACGTGCGTTAGGATCACAGGGAAGTACCGCAGCTATCGTAACACAGGCCCGGAGGATCTGTCAAGGCGCAGATTCTTCGGGCTGCTGTATTTTTTGGAGGTGAGGAAGATCTGAATCAACAATCCCGGACGGGTAAACTCGCCGTTTACCTATTTCTCTATATTCCCGTGGTCTGGGCGGCGCTGCTGCTGGCTCAGTCCCTGGGTGGCGGCCTGCCGGAGATCATCACTAACCTGACGGCGGCCATGGAACACCCCTTCCGCATCCAATGGACGGATCATAGCCTTGTGACCATCCTGGCCTGCACCGGGGCCTACGTCATGGGCATCTGCCTTTACGCCGACCAGCAGGGCCGGACGCGTGACGGCGAGGAACACGGCTCCGCCGCCTGGGCCTCCCCCCGGCAGGTCAACGCCATGTTCGCTCAGAAACAGAACAAGCTGCTGACCAAAAATGTCCGCCTGGGGCTGGACACCCACAAGCACCGCCGCTCCCTGAACGTGCTGGTCA
>NZ_CANTJS010000080.1 GCF_947654275.1 uncultured Oscillibacter sp.
GAATCCTACAACTCAAAGATAAAGGCGTTCCGTTCCCAGCTACGAGGAGTGGCGGAACTCTACTCTCTACTCTCCACTCTGAAATCAGTGGTGGAAGAGCCTCATACCGGTGAAAGCCATCACCATATTGTATTTGTCGGCGGTTTCGATGACGTTGTCGTCCCGGATGCTCCCGCCGGGCTGAACGATGTACCGCACGCCGCTCTTCCGCGCCCGCTCCACGTTGTCCCCGAAGGGGAAGAAGGCGTCGGAGCCGCAGGTGACGCCGGTCAGCCCGGCAATCCAGTCCTTTTTCTCCTCCGGGCTCAGGGGCCGGGGCCGCTCCGTGAACACCCGCTGCCACGCGCCGTCTGCCAGAAGGTCCTCCCACTCGCCGGAGAGATACACGTCAATGGCGTTGTCCCGGTCCGGGCGGCGGATGCCCTCGATAAAGGGCAGAGCCAGCACTTGGGGGTGCTGCCGCAGCCGCCAGCCGTCCGCCTTGGTCCCCGCCAGACGGGTGCAGTGGATGCGGCTCTGCTGGCCCGCTCCCACGCCGATGGCCTGGCCGTCCTTTACGTAGCAGACGGAATTGGACTGGGTGTATTTCAGGGTGATGAGGGCCACAAGCATATCGGTCTTTGCCTGCCGGGGCAGGTCGTGACACTCCGTCACGATATTGCTCAGAAGACTCTCGTCAATCCGGTATTCGTTCCGGCCCTGCTGGAAGGTGACGCCGAAGACGTCCTTGTACTCCTGGGGAGCGGGGACATACTCCGGGTCGATCCGGACCACGTTATAGCCGCCCTTCTTCTTACGTTTCAGAATCTCCAGGGCCTCGCCGGTATAGCCCGGGGCGATGATGCCGTCGGAGACCTCCGCCTTGAGGTAGCGGGCGGTGTCCGCGTCGCAGACGTCGGAGAGGGCCGCCCAGTCGCCGTAGGAGCACAGCCGGTCCGCCCCCCGGGCCCGGATGTAGGCACAGGCAATGGGAGAGAGGTCCCCGGCCTCCTCCACAAAGTACATCCTCCGCTCGGTCTCACTGAGGGGCAGGCCCACGGCGGCCCCGGCGGGGGACACATGCTTGAAGCTGGCGGCGGCGGGGAGACCGGCGGCCTCCTTCAGCTCCCGGGCCAGCTGCCAGGAGTTCAGGGCGTCCAGGAAATTGATATAGCCGGGCCTGCCGTTGAGCACCGTAATGGGCAGATCGCTCCCGTCCCGCATGAAGATGCAAGAGGGCTTCTGGTTGGGGTTGCAGCCGTATTTCAGTTCCAGTTCCGTCATAGTGCGCTCCTTATCAGTCAATTTGTTTCATCCAATCCTCCACGTCGGAGAAGAACCGGCAGAGGTGATAGCCGTCTCCGGCGGCATGGTGGAGATTCAGGGAGAGGGGCAGGGTCATTCTGCCGTCCCGGTTCTCCGCATAGCGGCCCCAGGTGACCACCGGGGCCAGCCATGTGCCGGAATCAAAAATGTGCATGTCAAAGCTCTTATAATGGACCCAGGGCAAGCAGGAGACGTCAAAAATATTGGGCGGGATATCCTGCTGGTCAAAGCCCCGGCAGCTTTCCAGGCGGGACTGATCCTCCAGATACCGACGGTAAAAGGTCCGGAAATCCGGGTCATATGGGGTCACCAGCTTGGAAAAGCGCCGGTCCGTTTGATGAAAATGGGCGTAGTAGGGGGATACGGCGTCCCAGATTCCCGGTTCACCGTTCCCGTCACGGCCCATCCGCAGTTCCTCCCGGCAGTTTACGGCGGCGCTGACTACCCAGATCATGGAGGGATAAAAGCGGCAGTCTCTTCCCTGGAGGGTCCGCAGAAAATCGGTAACGTCGATTTCCACCGTCAGGCTCATGACGCAGCGGAGATCGTCTATGAAGTGCCGGTAAATAGGAGCCCGTTCCCAGGTCTCCATATCCAGTTTTCGAAAATGCATAACAGCCTCCTAAAAAATTTGATTTTTCAGGAGGCGCTGTCAAGTCCGCGCTTCACGGTCCCACTCCTTTCTGAAAACTGAAAAGCCGTTGGGGTCAGACTCTCTCTTCTTCCGCCGCCCGGCGGCATACCAGCTCCGCCGCCCGGGGCAGAAGGACCCACTCCGCCTGCTCCATCACCCGGCGCTGCAAAACCTCCGGCGTGTCGCCGGGGAGGACCTCCACCGCCTTTTGCAGCAGGATGGTTCCGCCGTCGGGTATCTCGTTGACCAGGTGCACCGTGGCCCCGGTGACCTTGACGCCCTTCTCAAGGGCGGCCTCGTGAACCTTCAGTCCGTACATCCCCCTGCCGCAGAAGGAGGGAATCAGGGCCGGGTGGACGTTCAGGATCCGGTCCGGCCAGCGCTTCACAAAGGCCTCCGACAAAATGGAGAGAAAGCCCGCCAGAATGATGACCTCCGCCCGGTATTCCGTCAGCTTTTCCGTCAGCCCGGCTTCAAACTCCCCCTGGGTCCGTCCCCTCCGGGGGACGGCGAAGCCGGGGACGCCGTGGTTTTTCGCCCGCTCCAGGGCATAGGCCCCGGCAGCGCTGGACAGCACCACGACGATCTCGCCATGGGGAATCTCTCCCCGCTCCTGAGCGTTCAGAAGGGCCTCCAGATTGGTTCCGCCGCCGGAGACCAGGACGGCAATTCTCGCCCTGCCCATACTCACACCACCGGGGGGCAGACCTCGCAGAAGGAAACGCCGGCGTCCCCCCGGGCCACATGGCCCACCGCCTCCGCGTCCGTCTCTCCGGCGGCGCGGAGAAGCTCCAAAGCCTTTTCCGTCTGGTCCTGCGGGACCGCCAGCACCAGACCCAGGCCCATGTTGAAGGTGTTGAACATGTCCCGCTCAGAGATATTCCCCCGTTTGGCGATGAGCTCAAAAATGGGGAGCCGGGGCAGCATGGCGGCGTAAAACCGCGCTTCCAGCCCCCGAGGCAGCATCCGGGGCACGTTCTCAAAGAAGCCGCCGCCGGTGATATGGGACGCGCCCCGAAGGTCGATTCCCCCGTCCAGAAGGGCCTGAAGGGCCTTCACGTAAATCTTCGTGGGGGTCAGAAGAACCTCCCCCAGGCTCTTGCCCTCCAGGGCCTCCATAGGGGCGGCGAGATCGGCGTTTTCAATGTCGAAGACCTTCCGCACCAGAGAGAAGCCGTTGGAGTGGATGCCGGAGGAGGTGAGGCCGATGAGGGCGTCCCCCTCCCGGACCCGGCTTCCGTCGATGATTCTGGGCCTGTCCACCACGCCCACGGCGAAGCCCGCGATGTCATAGTCGCCAGGGGCCATGACGCCGGGGTGCTCGGCGGTTTCGCCGCCAATCAGGGCGCAGCCGGACTGGACGCAGCCCTCCGCCACGCCGGAGACAATGGCGGCCACCTTTTCCGCGTCGTTTTTGCCGATGGCGATGTAGTCCAGGAAAAAGAGGGGCTTTGCGCCGCAGCAGATGATGTCGTTGACGCACATGGCCACGCAGTCGATTCCGATGGTGTCGTGCCGGTCCAGCAGCTGGGCGGCGCGCAGCTTGGTGCCCACGCCGTCGGTGCCGGAGACAAACACCGGTTCCGTCATGCCCGAGAGATCCGGGGCGAAGAGCCCGCCGAAGCCCCCGATGCCGGAGACCACGCCGGGAATGCGGGTGCGCTCCACCAGGGGCTTCATCAGACGCACGCCCTCATAGCCGGCGGTGATGTCCACCCCGGCGGCGGCATAGGCAGAGGAATGGGAATGTTCCATAGAAAGACCTCCAAATTGAATTAGTAATTAGGAGTTAGGAATTAGGAGTTGGAATCAGGAGCTGCCGGAATCCGAGAAAATTCCTAATTCCTCATTCCTAATTCCTCATTTTCATTCGCGCCCGGTCCAGCAATACGTGCAGATTTTCTCCCGGTCGATGCCCACGGCCTCCAGCAGACCTTCCAAAGACTGATAGCCCAGGGAGTCAAAACCCATCTCCTCACAGATGGCCTTCAGCATGCACTGTCCCCGCTCCGCAGAGGCGTCGGCGTACTCCTCCAGATGCTCCTGGCCCTCGTCCCCCTCCAGAGACTGGATGATTTTCCGGCTCAGCAGCTCCATGTCGGAGTTGCTGCGGGAGAAATTCAGATACTTGCAGCCGTACATAATGGGCGGGCAGGCGGACCGCATGTGGACCTCCTGGGCCCCGGACTCATAGAGGAACTCTACCGTCTCCCGGAGCTGGGTGCCCCGGACGATGGAATCGTCCACGAACAAGAGCTTCTTGCCCTTGATGAGCTCCGTCACGGGAATCTGCTTCATCTTGGCCACCTGGTTCCGGACCCCCTGGTCCGCGGGCATGAAGGACCGGGGCCATGTGGGCGTGTACTTCACGAAGGGCCGGGCAAAGGGCTTGCCGCTGCGGTTGGCGAAGCCGATGGCGTGGGGCAGGCCGGAGTCCGGCACCCCCGCCACATAATCCACCTTGGGCAGCTGGCCCCGCTGGACCTCGTCCCGGGCCATGATCTCCCCGTTGCGGCAGCGCATGACCTCCACATTCATGCCCTCATAGGTGGAGTTGGGATAGCCGTAATAGGTCCAGAGGAAGGCGCAGATCCGCATGTCCTTCCCGGCGGGGGCCAGGGTCTCCCAGCCCTCCGGGGTGATGCGGACGATCTCCTGGGGGCCCAGCTCATAGGCGTCCTGATAGCCCAGTTTCTGATAGGCGAAGGACTCGAAGGAGACGCAGCAGCCCTCCTCATTCTGGCCGATGAGCACCGGCAGACGGCCCAGCCGGTCCCGGGCGGCCAGGATGCTGTCCGGCGTGAGGATGAGGATGGTCATGGAACCCTCAATCTGCTCCTGGGCGCAGCGGATGCCGGACACCAGGTCGTCCTTTTGATTGATGAGCGCGGCCACCAGTTCCGTGGCGTTGACCTTGCCGGAGCTCATGGCCATGAACTGATGTCCGTGGTCGGAGAAATAGGTTTCCACCAGTTTCTCGGCATTTTGGATGATGCCCACGGTGGAAATGGCGTAGAGTCCCAGGTGGGACCGCACCAGCAGGGGCTGCGGGTCCGTGTCGCTGATGCAGCCGATGCCCGCCTGCCCCCGGAAGGTGCTCAGGTCTTTCTCAAACTTGGTGCGGAAGGGTGTGTTCTCAATGTTGTGAATCTGCCGCCGAAAGCCTGTTTCCCCGTCATAGACAGCCATGCCGCCCCGGCGGGTGCCCAGGTGGGAATGGTAGTCCGTGCCGAAAAACACGTCCAGCACCACGTCCCGTTTGGATATCGCGCCAAAAAAACCGCCCATTGCAGCCTCCTTTACTTCTTGCGCCTGTGGAAAACGAACCAGAGCCCGGCCCCCAGCGCCGCCGCCAGCAGTACCAAACAGGCGATTCCGGCGGGGGTGGTAGAGACAAAAATCACAGTGGGGCCGTCCGGTCCTCCGATGACGCCCATTACAGCGCCTCGTTCATCCGGCGCATGACCTCGGCATAGGCGTCTTCCACGCCTCCCAGGTCCCGGCGGAAGCGGTCCTTGTCCAGCTTTTCGTGCGTCTGTGAGTCCCACAGGCGGCAGGTATCGGGGCTGATTTCATCGGCCAGGACGATGGTCCCGTCCTCCAGGCGGCCGAACTCCAGCTTGAAGTCCACCAGGGTCACGCCGCAGGAGGCCCAGAAGGCCTTGAGGAAATCATTGACCTGGAAAGCATACCTCTTGATGGTCTCAATCTCCTCCTTCGTGGCCAGCTTCAGGGCCAAAGCGTGGTACTCGTTCAGCAGGGGGTCCCCCAGGTCGTCGTTCTTATAGGAGAACTCAATGGTGGGCTCGTCGAAGACGATGCCCTCCTCCACGCCGTAGTGCTTGGCGAAGGACCCGGCAGAGATGTTGCGGATAATCACCTCCAGGGGAACGATGGAGACCTTTTTCACCAGGGTCTCCCGCTGGCTCAATTCCTTCACGAAGTGGGAGGGCACCCCGGCCTGCTCCAGCTTCGCCATGAAGCGGTTGGTCATCTGGTTGTTGATGACCCCCTTGCCTGAAATGGTGCCTTTTTTCACCCCGTTGAAGGCCGTGGCGTCGTCCTTGTAGTCCACGATGTACAGATTGGGGTCGTCGGTTCTAAAGACCTTCTTGGCCTTGCCCTCGTAGAGCTGCTCTCTCTTCTCCATGGTAAATCGACCTCTCCTTATTTTAAAATAGCCAAAATAGTCTGTTAAATTTCCTTCATCGCCATATCAACGATTTCATCAACGGTGGGCTCCCGGTCTTTGGGAAACCCGTCGATCAGCTGAGGGTAATAGATCAGATCGCTGCCGCCGGGGTGGCGGATGCTTTTTTTGAACTTCGCCACCAGCGCGGCGTGCTCTGCCTCAGTCAGCGTCCGCCCGGTCTTTTGATCCCGGACAGTCTGGATGGCCTTCACCAGCTCCGTAAGCTCTTCCCTGGACAATTCCCGGAACATCCGCAATCCCTCCTCAGCCGTCCAGCTCCGCCTGGAGCCGCGCGTCCTTCTCCGCAATCTGGGCGGCCATGTCCCGACGGGCGGCGTCCAGCCTGGCGGCCAGCGCCTCGTCGGACACCGCCAGAATCTGGACCGCCAGAATGGCGGCGTTTTTCGCGCCGTTCAGGGCCACCGCCGCCACGGGGATGCCGGAGGGCATCTGAACGGTGGACAATAAAGCGTCCAGCCCGTCCAGGGCGCCTCCCCTCATGGGGATGCCGATGACGGGCAGGGTGGTGTTGGCCGCGGCGGCTCCGGCCAGATGGGCGGCCATGCCGGCGGCGCAGATGATGACGCCAAAACCGTTTTTCCGGGCGCTGCCAGCGAACTCCGCCGCCTGGGCGGGGGTCCTGTGGGCGCTCATGATGCGGGCCTCATAGGGGACGCCCCATTCCTTCAGCTGGGCGCAGGCCCCCTGAACCACCGGCCAGTCGGAGTCGGAGCCCATCATAATGGCGACTTTTTTCATATCGTGTTCTCCCTTCATCATCGTCAGTGGGAACCGCGCCGGCTCTCCCGGCGCAAAAGGTCATACCTCAAAAGGTCATACCTGAATTGTATCGGTTTCCGGCCGCCGCCGCAATTGACATTTTTGACAGTTTCCACTTTATTTCCTGTCCCATTTCCTACTTTGTTACGGAATTCTGCCGGACGAAGCGGCAGCCGCGCCCCCCATTTTCCGGAGAACGCGGCTGCCGCCTGCTGTGGTCTCATCTGATTTTGGTGTCCGGGCAGCCGGACCGCACTCCCGCCGGGAACCGCTCCGCAAAACACGGGGATGACGGCTCTCAGCTGGCCCTAGAAGGGTCCCAGGCCGTCGGGACCCATGTCCTGCCAGCCGCCGTCCCCGCCGCCGAATCCTCCGCCGTTTCGGGGCTGTGCGCCCAGGCCGACGCCGGAGGTGGTTTTGGCGGTTTCGAAGTAGCTGAGCTGCACGCAGTAGAAATTGGGCAGGTAGAACAGGGACACCGCCAGAGTCCAGAGGGACTGAATCAGCACCCAGGCCCAGACGGGGAAGCCCAGATAGGTCACGGGGCTCAGGACGCCGGGGCTCATCAGCACGTCCTGCACGCTGAGGCCCACATTCTGGAGCACCCTGTAGTACACCACCAACGACATGATATAGGCCGGCAGGGCAGACAGCAGCGACCAGCCCAGATAGCTCAAATCCAGGGTGAAGAGCTGGCTCTTGTAGCCCAGAGTCTGGCGCTTGCTCATGTCCAGGGCCTCCATGACGCCGATGCCGGGATTCTCACAGAGGTTGTACAGGGCGAAGCTGTAGCGGTAGCCGGCGATGAAGCCGGGGATGATGAACAGCAGAGACCATAGGAAAATAAAGAAGAATTCCACAATCTCCAGACAGATGATCTTCCCCACAAAGGAGAACCCGTCAAACAGCGTCAGATACTCCGCCCGCTCTCCCCGGCGGACGGCCATGCAGTACAGGACAAACCCCGCCCCCAGCACCGAGGCCAGCAGCCCGGTCATAATGGAGATGAAGGTCCCCAGAAAGCCGATATCTGCAAAGCTGTCGATGAGATTCAAGAGCATCAGCAGGGCCAGATACAGCGCCGTCATCAGCCTGGCGGGCATCTGGGCGGTCCGCAGCAGCTCCGCCGCCTCCCGCTTGCGCTCTCCGCGGTTAATCATTTCAAACATCACGCAAAACCTCCTTCAGCCGCCTCTTCGGACAAACGCCGGGCGGCTTTCTTTTCCAGTTTATCACGCCCGGCGTCAGTTGGCAAGTGCCGCCGTCTCCCGGGCACGGAAATCAATTTTGCAAAATTGGATTCAAAGAGATAAAATAGGAACTATGAGAAAGAACATAGTAGAATATTTTGATGAAGTAGAAACAAGGCGGGAATAC
>NZ_CANTJS010000081.1 GCF_947654275.1 uncultured Oscillibacter sp.
CAGGCCCTGGACGTGGGCGCCGGAGCGCTGATGATTCCTCAGATCGACACCGCGGAGCAGGCACGGGCGGCCGTGTCTGCCGCCAAGTTCTCCCCCATCGGCACACGGGGAGCCTGCCGCTTTGTGCGGTCCGCCGGATTCGGGGCAATTCCCGGCAGCGAGTATTTTTCCAGAGCCCAGGACACCATGGTAATTCTCCAGGCCGAGGGAACACGGGCGGTGGAGAATCTGGAGGAAATTCTGGACGTGCCTGGCGTGGACGTGGTATTTGTCGGGCCCTATGACCTGTCCGCCTCCCTGGGCCATGTAGGCGAGATTGACCACCCCGACGTGACTGCCTGCATCCGGCGAATCATCAGCGCCGCCGAACGCAAGGGGATCAAGGTCGGCTGCTTTGCCGACACGGTGGAGGGCGGCATACGCTGGCGGGATCTGGGCGTCAGGTTCATCGGGTACAGCTGCGACACTCATCTCTTTTTGCAGGCTGCCAGGGCCGATGTGACCGCCTTCGCGCTGTGAACGGCTGTCCGTCCGGGAAACGAACCGTTTATACTTCCGCCGCCAAAACGGGCGGCCCCCTGAGGGCGGTTGGCGGCGGCCCCTTGCCGGGAATATTGATGTCTGCTGTAAAATAAAAGGAGGAATTTAACAATGGGAAAAAAACGCTATGCCGTCATGGACGGCAACACGGCGGCGGCACATACAGCCTACGCCTTCACAGAAGTGGCGGCCATCTATCCCATCACGCCGTCCTCTCCCATGGCGGAGAAGGTTGACGAATGGTCCGCCAAGGGAAGGAAAAACATCTTCGGCTCCACGGTGGACGTGATTCAGATGCAGTCCGAGGCCGGAGCGGCAGGCGCCTGCCATGGCGCGGCCCAGGCAGGCGCTCTGACCACCACCTTCACCTCCTCCCAGGGGCTCATGCTGATGATTCCCGCTATGTACGCCATGGGCGGCCAGTTCCTTCCCAACGTCATGCATATCGCCTCCCGGGTGGTTACCAGCAATCACCACTCCATTTTTGGAGATCACACGGACTTCATGACCTGCCGGACCACCGGCTACGCCATGCTGATGTCCTCCTCTCCCCAGGAGGCCATGGATCTGGCGGCGGTCGCCCATCTGTCCTCTGTCCGGGCCGGATACGCCTTTATGCACTGCTTTGACGGCTTCCGCACTTCCCATGAGATGCAGCGCATTGAGGTCCTGGACTACGAGGATCTGAAGGCGCTGATAGATCACGACGCCATTCAGGCATTCCGCCGCCAGTCCCTGAACCCGGAGCATCCCACCAACCGGGGCAACAATGTCAATCCCGATGTGTATTTCCAATGCAAGGAGGGAGCCAACGAGACCGTCGCCTCCGTTCCCGGCGTTGTACAGCACTATATGGATCAGATCAACAGGCTGACAGGCCGGGATTACCGCCTGTTCAACTACTACGGCGCAGAGGACGCGGAAGAGGTCATTGTTGTCATGTGCTCCGCCTCCGAGGCGGTGAAGGAAACCGTGGATTATCTGAACGCCCGGGGCCGCAAGGTGGGCCTGGTGCAGATTCATCTGTTCCGGCCCTTCTCCGTAGAGCACTTTGCTGCTGCCATACCAGCCTCGGTGAAAAAAATCGCCGTGCTGGACCGCAGCAAGGAAATGGGGTCCGTAGGCGAACCCTTGTATCTGGATGTAGTTTCCGCTCTGAATCAGGCGGGGCGCGGCGGCATCCAGGTTGTGGGCGGGCGCTACGGCCTGTCCTCTAAGGATACCACGCCCGGCCAGCTCATTGCCGTCTTTGAGAATCTCCAAAAAGACGCGCCCAAACACGATTTTACCATTGGCATCAACGACGATGTCACCCATACCTCCCTGGAATATAAGGAGGTGGAACTGCCGCATCCCGGTCAGATCAGCTGCAAGCTGTGGGGTCTGGGCGGCGACGGTACTGTGGGCGCCAATAAAAACGCCATCAGCACCATCGGACTGGTAGGCGGTAAGTTTGCCCAGGCCTATTTCTCATATGATACCATGAAATCCGGAGGCCTGACCCAGAGCCACCTGCGCTTCGGCGACCAGCCCATTCGCAGCACCTATCTGGTATCCGCCGCCGATTTTGTGGCCTGCCACGCCCCTTCCTACATAACGAAATATGATACGACCGGGGACCTGAAGGAAGGGGGCACCTATCTTCTCAACTGCCCCTGGTCCGCTGAGGAACTGGACGCCCATCTCCCCGGAAAGATGAAGCGGGACCTTTGCCGGAAACATGCGCAATTCTACATCATTGACGCCGCCGCTCTGGCTTCCGGCGTCGGCCTCGGCAAACGGACCAACAACATTCTTCAGGCGGCGTTCTTCGCCCTGACCGAGGTCATTCCTATGGAGCTGGCTGTAGAGGACATGAAGAAAAACAACTACAGCTCCTATTTCAAAAAGGCCGGGCAAAGGGTTGTGGACCTGAACAACCAGGCGGTGGACCTGGGCGTTCACGGGGCCGTGAGGGTAGACATTCCCGATTCCTGGGCCGGCGCTCCCGATGCTCCGTCTCCGGAGCCCTCAGGCGTTACGCCCTTTGTTCGGGACATCGTGCTTCCCATGACCCGGCAGGAGGGCGACCGGCTGCCGGTATCCGTGTTCAAAAAGCACGGCGTTCTGGGCGGTTCCTGGGAAAACGGCACCTCCGCCTATATCAAGCGGGGCATCGCGGACTATGTTCCCCAGTGGGACGCCGGGGCCTGCATTCAGTGCAACCGCTGCGCCATGGCCTGTCCCCACGCCGCAATCCGTCCCGTCCTGCTGACTGAGGAGGAGCGGGCCCAGGCTCCCGCTTCCTTTGAGACGGTTCCCGCCAGAGGGCTCGGGAAGGATGTTCCCGCTTATTCCTTCCGAATGCAGGTATCCCCGTATGACTGCCTGGGCTGCGGCGTGTGCCTGACCGTCTGCCCCGCCGCCGGCAAGGGAGCCCTGGTCATGAAGCCCTTTAAGGAGCAAACCGGCCAGCAGGAGAATTTTGACCGGTTCGTAATGGACGATGCATACCTGAAAAAGGACGCCGCTCACAGCGGCAGCGTCAAAAATCTCCAATTTGCCAAGCCCTATTTCCAATTCTCTGCCGCCTGCGCCGGCTGTGCCGAGACCACATATATCAAGATGGTCAGTCAGCTGGTGGGCGACCGCATGTATTCCTGCAATTCCGCCGGATGCTCCTCCGCTGTCAGCGGCGGCGCTCCCATTCTGCCCTACTGCCGTGACAGCCGGGGCTTCGGCCCTGCCTGGGAGCACTCCCTGTTCGAGGACAACGCCGAATTTGCCTTTGGCTACTTCCATGCCCAGGACGCCATCCGCAGGGAGCTGCTGGCGCGGCTGGAGCGTCTGAAGGCCGGCGGCATCGCAGTGGAGGCTGTGAACGCGTATCTGGACAACTGGAATGATCCGGCGCAGTCCCGGGCCGTTTCCGACGGACTGATCGCCGCCCTGGAGCAGACCCCTGGAACGGAGGACGCCGCGTATATCCTTGACAACCGGGAATTCCTGGCCAAGAAATCTATCTGGGCCATTGGCGGCGACGGCTGGGCTTATGACATCGGCTTTGGGGGTATTGACCATGTCATCGCTCAGAATCAGGACATCAATCTGCTGGTTCTGGACACCGAGGTTTACTCCAACACCGGAGGACAGACCTCCAAGGCCACCCCCTCCGCCGCCACGGCCAAGTTCAATGCCGGCGGCAAAGAAATCAAAAAGAAGAATCTGGGCGCCATTGCCATGACCTATGGCTATGTCTATGTGGCCCAGGTAGCCATGGGCTATGATCCGGCCCAGACCTTAAAGGCCCTTCGGGAGGCGGAGTCCTATCCCGGCCCCTCCTTGGTGATTGCCTATTGCCCCTGCCTGGAGCACGGAATCAAGGCGGGCATGAATTGCACTCAGGACGAAATGAAGAAAGCAGTGGAATGCGGCTACTGGCATCTCTACCGGTATGACCCCCGCCGCGCCGCCCAGGGGGAAAATCCCTTCCAGCTGGATTCTCCCGAACCCGACACCGGCAGGCTGATGGAATACCTTATGGGTGAAAACCGTTACGCCTCCCTGCGGAACAATTTCCCGGACCGGGCGGACAGCCTCTATGCCCAGGCGGTTCAGGATGCTAAGGATTGCTACGCCAGATATCGGAAAATGGCGGAGGACGGCTGATTTCTCCTCCCAGCACCGGACCCGGAACCGCTGGAAGCGGTTCCGGGTCCTCTTCTGTTCCCCACTCTTTTCAAGCCCGGCTGCTTAAGCCCCCAGGCAGGAACGCCGCCGGGCGCGGCTACCCCCAAAACAGGGCAGACACCCCGGCGGAAGAGGTCCGCCAAGTGTCATACACGCAGATTCTCAGACCTCCCGGACACTCTCCGGCGGCCGGTAGAGCACCTGTACGCCGCAGTCGTCCCGGAGCTTTTCCCGGCGGACGCTCTCCTGCAAAATCAGCCCCGCCAGAACCTGGGGGTCCTCCCCGGACCAGCCCGCCAGCAGATTCATCAGCCACTCGTCCTCCTCCGGGTCCGCCACGCCGTCGCTGATCATCACGGCAAAGCCGCCGGGGTCCAGTGACGCCCGGGTCACATCCGGGGCGGCCGCTCCCCCCTGGAGCCCCGCCGGCAGGCTGCCGCCGGTAATCCGCCGGACCACGCCGCCCTTTTTCAGATAGCTGGGGGCCGCGCCGAATTTATAAAATACCGCTTCCCCGGCTCCGGGGTCGTATACACAAAGGTCAATGGTGGTAAATGTGCCGGTCTCCGTCCCCCGGAGGGCCATGGCGGAGTTCAGCGTCTTCAGCGCCGCCGCCGGGGCCACCCCCGCCTCCAGGAACTGCTGGAGCAGGCGGCAGATCATGGCGGACTCCTTCCGGGCGGGCTCGCCGCTGCCCATGCCGTCGGCCAGCAGCAGGCACCACAGGCCTCCGTCCGTGCGGAAGGACGTCACCGTGTCCCCGCAAACGGTCTCTCCCTCCCTGGGCCGGAGCACCGCACCCACACGGCAGACCCCGCTCTCCGCCGTCCCGGAGGCCGGGGCCGTCAGCCCGGCGGCGGTGGCAGTGAGCAGCTCGGAGAGCTGGGCATACTGGCCCCGGGCGCTGCGCCGGGTCTCCTCCAGCTGCCGCCGGTACTGCCGCCGGAGCAGAAACGCGGACAGCTCGCCGTTGACGGCGGTCATAAACTCCGTCAGGTGGATGCAGCGGCCTGTAAAATAGACGGGAAAATCCCTGGCCAGCACCCGGCCCCGCTCCAGCAGATAGGGTGTGGCGTCGTTCAGCGCGTTGAAGGTTCCTGTATACTCTCTCTGCCAGCACAGCTCACAGAGGGAGCAGCTCCGGCAGACCCGTTCCGCCGCCCGGTCGAAGATAATGGCGGGGTTTTCGTCGCCGGAGGCGGGTACGCCCCGTCCCAGGCTGTCATAGAGATCCCGAAGGGCCGCCGCCGCCCGGTCCAGCTGCTTTCGCCAGCGGACCGCCCCCTCCGTTTCCTCCGCCGTTCTTCGGGACCCTGTCCGTTCTCCCCGGCCCGGCCAGCGGAGGGGATTCCGCTGTTCCCGCCGTCGGGTCCCGGTCCCCTGGTCTTCCGCCGTTCCGCAGGCCCCCGTCCGTTCCAGACCGCGGAGGACGCTTCCCTGTTCCCGCCGCCGGGTCCCGGTCTCCTGGTCATCTGCCGGTCCGCGGACGCCGCTCCGCCCCTGCCGGTCCAAGGGCTCCCGGCTGGTTCTCCTGCCCCCCATCAGCCGACGGGGCAGCGCCAGGAAGACAGCCATGGCCGCCGCCGTCTCCGGCAGAAGACCCGGAACATTTCCGGCCAGAACCCCCGCCGTCACCGCCGCCAAGGCCGCCAGCGCCGCCAGGGCCCGACGGCCCGCGAAGCTCCCCGCCGCCAGGCCCGCCAAACCCCACGCGGCGGTGAAGGACCCGCCCTGAAGTCCGCAGAGGTCCGCCGCCAGACCCAGCAGCAGCGCCGCCGCCGTCCCTGCGGCAGGCCCCCGGTCATAGGCGGCCCAGACCGCCAGAAGGCACAGCAGCCCCCGGCCCGGCGAGAAGCCCAGCACCTCAAAATCCGCCAGACCCAGCAGCAGCGCCGCCAGCAGCGCCAGCAGGCCGTCCGCCGGATTCCGGCCCTCGCCCCGGCGGAACAGGGGCCGGAACAGCCAGGCCGCCGCCCCCGTCAGTCCCGCCGCCCCCAGACAGGGCCCCAGGTCCGCCCAGGGGGAGAGGGACTGAATCACATAGATGCCGTTCACCGCCAGAAACAGCCCCGCCGCCGTGAGAGCCGAGGCCCGGGGCCGCGCCAGAGCCCAGCCCTGGAGGGCGGTGGAGGCGGTGAGAATCAATATGGCCACCGCCAGAAAGGGCAGGGCCTGTGTAAAGTTCAGAAACAGCGCCGCACCGGCAGCGGCCCCTGCCAGGGCGGCCCCGCCGCAGCTCCCCGGTCCCGCCGCCGACACACAGCCCAGCGCAAAGGGGGCAAAGCCCGCCGGCGTCTGGACGGCAGCCAGTGCGCCGGTCAGGAAAAAGCGAACCCCCCAGACCGGCAGCCGTCCCCGGCGAGCCCGTTCCAATGTCATCTGTCCCACAGCCTGTCCCTCCTGAAAGCGGAATTTTCCACCATTGTACCGGTTCAGGGGAGAAAAACCCGTCGGGAAAGGAAAGGGGGACTTTTCCCTGAAAAAAGAGTGGAGAGACCGGGAAATTCCCGATCTCTCCGCTCTTTATCCGCAGTTTGCAAAAACTCCTCATTCCTAATCCCTAATTCTTAATTTCCAATTCCTAATCCCTCATTCCTAATTCCTCATTCCCTCAGCCCGCCAGGGTCAGGTCCCCGTCCTTCACCCAGCCCAGCCGCCGGCAGGCCTGATTGATGAGGGGCGCCAGCACGGCGGGGAGAACGAAGGAAATCAGAATCAGACCCAGCCAGTCAAAGGCCGTGGGGGCGATGGCGGCGGCGCCGTTGGCAATGGCCGTCTCGCTGGGGGACACCCAGCCGGTCCAGACCCCCAGCTGGCCGCAGAAGCCGCAGGTGCCCATACCGGAATTGATGGCCGCGCCGTTCATCTCCAGCCTGAACAAACAGGTGGCAAGGGGCCCGGTTATGGCGGAGGTCAGTGTGGGTGCAATCCAGACCCGGGGGTTTTTCACGATGTTGGGCATTTGCAGCATGGATGTGCCGATGCCCTGGCTCACAAGGCCCCCCCAGCCGTTTTCCCGGAAGCTCATGACGGCGAAGCCCACCATCTGTGCGCAGCAGCCCGCCACGGCGGCCCCTCCGGCCAGTCCCGTCAGGCCCAGCACGGAGCAGATGGCGGCGGAGGAAATGGGCAGGGTCAGAGCCACCCCCACCAGCACGGACACGAGAATGCCCATCAGGAGGGGCTGGAGCTCCGTGGCCCACATGATGATCTGCCCCAGGGCGCTGGCGGCTCTGCCGATGGGGGGAGCAATGACCCAGGCCGCGCCGATGCCGGCCAGGGTGGTGACAATGGGGGTCACCAGAATGTCCACCTTTGTCTCCTTACTGACGGCCTTGCCGCACTCGGCGGCAATGATAGCCACAAACAGCACCGCCAGGGGCCCGCCGGCTCCGCCCAGGGCGTTGCAGGCGTAGCCCACCGTCGCCAGGGAGAAGAGGACCATGGGCGGGGCCTGGAGGGCATAGCCAATGGCCACGGCCATGGCCGAGCCGCTCATGAAGGAGGCCATGCCGCCGATGGTATAGCCTACCTCATTGATGGTGATGAGCTTGGCGGTGAGGAAGCCGATGTGGAACTGAGCGCCCAGCGTGTTCAGAATGGTGCCGATGAGCAGGGAGCAGAACAGGCCCTGCGCCATGGCGCCCAGGGCATCAATGCCGTAGCGCCGGGCAGATATGACAATGTTCTTGCGCTTCAGAAAGGCTTGAAAGCTGTGTTCCATGACGATGTTCCGTCTCTTTCTTCATGTAGTTGACCAGTGTCTTGATACATGTCCTGCTTATCATAACCGAAGCGGCTTTTTTTGTCAATGCTTTTTTGCCGGCAGGGAGCGTCCATTTACGCATTTTATCAGGGGAACGCGGTGCAGAAGGCAGGCTCTGCCCCCTTTTCGGAAGCGCCAGGTTCCCGGAAGACAGGCTGGGACAGCCCCCTGCATAAAATCTCCAAATGGGACACGCCCCGCCGGCACGGAAATCAATTTTGCAAAATTGGATTCAAAGAGATAAAATAGGAAATATG
>NZ_CANTJS010000082.1 GCF_947654275.1 uncultured Oscillibacter sp.
TGTCTCCTGAATCCCTCGGATATTTGTACTATTCTTGAAAATTGATTTCCCTGTCTCCCGGGAGTGTCTATTCACGCATTTTATCAGAAGGTGGGAGCAGGCTTTACGCCTGCAGCCCCGCAATCACGCCTGCAGGGGAGGGGCTCTGTCCCCGCCCCTCAGGCTGTCGAAAAAGTATTTTCGACAGCCTGAGCAAGTTTTCAGAACCCGTGAGAAGTTCTGAAAACTTTTGATTGAAAACGAAAGGAACCCCTGATGGGTTCCTTTCGTAGCTATCTTCCTTTCCGATACTTTTACATATGCTGTTTTTTGACAAGCTGGGGGGAGGGGCTCTGTCCCCGCCCCTTCTTCCTCCACGCTTTCGGGGGACGGGCCGCTACAACTGGCGGAGCGGACTTTTTTCAGACGGACGCACGGCGGCGTGCAACAAAGGGGGCACGGGCGGCCCTTCATAAATACAGGGAAAGGAGGATTCAGCATGACAGAGACGCGAAACCCGGACCCCGGCACCCGGCTGGCCCTGCTGGAGGAACGGATCCGGGCCCTGGAGACCGGCCAGCAGAAGGAGTCGGAATTCCGGGAAAGCTACTACGCCGACCAGAGAATCCGCATCAGGCACGACGCGGAGCTGGAGGTAAAAATCTCCGCCATGGACGAGAAGCTGGACAAGCTGGTGGAATGGCAGGAGACCCAGCGCGAGAAGCCCGGGAAGCGCTGGGAAACCCTGGCGGAAAAATCCCTCTGGACAGCGGCGGCGGCGGTGACCGCCTTCCTGCTGGGCCGGCTGGGACTGTGAGAGAGAGGAGAGCGGAGCGTAAAGAAATGAAAACATCCAACATCATCCTGCTGGCCCTGGGGGGCTTTGCCCTGGCCTTCATCACGGCCATGACCATCGTTTTCTGCGTCAAGGGGGCGGTACCGGACACGCTGATCCAGTACACCCTGGGGGCCGGGGGTCTGGAGGCGTTCCTGCTGGCGGGCATCAAGGTGAGCGCGGTCCTGTCCGGCCGCGGCAGCAGCAGGGAGGACACGAAATGAACGAATACATATTCAAGCGGCTGGGAAATCTTCTCAGCGTCAAATCCCTGGTGACCCTGACGCTGACGGCGGTATTCGCCGTCATGGCCCTGCATCAGACCATCTCCCAGGACTTCATGACGGTATACGCCGTGGTCATCGCCTTCTACTTCGGGAGTCAGTCCCAGAAGCTCCAGGAGGCCATCGACCGGCTTCCCGGCCAGGAGCAGGACGGAACCTGAGCCGGGGGAGCCGCATAGAATGAAAACGAACAGCAGAGACATCCGCCGCCGGGGAATGTCCCCCCGCGGCCGGCAAAGGAGGTACTGATGCCAAACGCCGAAACCATTCTTGCCGCCGCCCGGAAGGAGCTGGGCGTGAAGGAGAGCCCGGCGGGGTCCAACCGGGTCAAATACAACACGTGGTTCTATGGCCGGGACGTCTCCGGCGCCGCTTACCCCTGGTGCATGGTCTTTGTCCAGTGGGTATTCGACCAAACCGGCGTGCCCCTTCCTCTGAAAACCGCCTCCTGCGGAGCCCTGATGCGGGCGGCGCAGACGGCGGGCCAGTGGGTCACCGGCGGCTATTGCCCCGGCGACGTGGTGATTTACGACTTCCCCGGCGGAGCCGCCACGGACCACACGGGCATCGTCGAATCCGTCACCAAAACCGGCATAACCGCCATTGAGGGCAACACCAGCGAGGCCGGAAGCCAGAGCGACGGCGGCCAGGTCTGCCGGAAGCGGCGGCCCAACAGTCAGATTGTGGGGGCGGTGCGCCCCCTCTATGAAACGAAGGAGGAACTACCCTTGGACAACACACCCAGCCCCGCCCACAAGGAGGGCGTTGATTGGGCCGTGAAAAACGGCATTCTCACCGGCGACAGCACCGGGGACCTGAAGCTGACGGAGACCGTCACCCGGCAGCAGTTCTGTACCATGCTGTACCGGCTGGCCAAACAGCTGGAAAAGGACTGAAGGAGCAAAAAACAGGAGCAAAAAAGCAAAAAAAGCAAAAAAAGCAAAAAAACAGCGGAGGGCCGGCGGTCCTCCGCTGTTTTCTTCTTTACGCCAGGAAGCCCCTGAGGATGCAGTCCTCGGCCTCCTCCTCGGTGAGGCCCAGGGTTTCCAGCTTCAAAAGCTGGTCCCCGGCAATCTTGCCGATGGCCGCCTCGTGAATCAGCTGGGCTTCGGTGCAGTTGGCGGTGATGGCGGGGATGGACTTGATTTTTGCCTCCCCCATGATGATGGAATCGCACTGGACATGCCCGAAGCACGCCCCGTTCCCCACCATCCGGGGATAGAACACCTGACTGGACCGGTCCTGCGCCACCGACCGGGAAATCACCCGGCCCCTGGAGCCCTCGCCCTCCAGAATGATTTCCATGTCGCTCTCCGCCGTCTGGTCCCCGTGGGTCAGCAGGCGTTCGGTGACGACCGCCTCCGCCCCCCTGCCGCAGACTATTTTCGTGTCCCGCCTGGTGGAGTCGATGCCCCGAATCTGAACGGTCTCCATCTGAATGGAGGCCCCTTCCTCCAGATATACAACGGTCTGGGGATTCATGACCCGGCTGCCGGTACCGGGGCCCTCGCCGTAGTGCTTTTCCGTATACCGGACTTTGGAGTTTTTCCCCACGTAGAAGGTGTGCACGCCGTCGTGGCGGGACTCCTGCTCTCCGCAGTTGTGGATGCCGCAGCCCGCCACAATATCCACGTCGCAGTCCTCTCCGATATAGAAATCGTTATAGACCAGCTCGCTCAGTCCGGTCTGCGTGATGATGACGGGGATGTGGCAGGTCTCCCCTTTGGTGCCGTCCAGAACGCGGATATCAATGCCGGGCTTGTCCTCCTTGGAGGTGATTTTAATATGCTCCGTGGACTGGCGGCCGTCACAGCCGGAGTCCTTGCGGATATTGAAGGCCCCCACGGGCTTTCCGGTGAGGTCCGCGATCTTTTCCAGAAGCTCGCGGTCAATCACAGTCTCCATCACTGCGCCATCGCCTCCTTTCTCAGCACCGGGCATCCGCCCAGGGTATCCGCCAGAATCTGAGGCAGAATCTCCCCCGGCGTTCCCCGGTGGCGCAGCCGTCCGTCTCCCACCACGATCACCTCGTCCGCCAGAGAGATGATCCGCTCCTGATGGGAAATAATAATCATGGTAGCTCCGCCGGCGGCGTGGAGCTGTTCAAAGGTCTCCGTCAGCCGGGCAAAGGACCACAGATCGATGCCCGCCTCCGGCTCGTCGAAAATCATCAGCTTCCCCTGCCGGGCCAGAATCGAGGCAATCTCGATGCGCTTGACCTCGCCGCCGGAGAGAGAGGCGTCCACCTCCCGGTCCAGATAGTCGTTGGCGCACAGGCCCACCCGGGTCAGGTACTGGCAGCAGCGGTCCTTGCTCAGCTTCTGGTCCCCGCTGGCCAGCGTCAGCAGGTCCCGGACCGTCAGCCCCTTGAACCGGGGGGGCTGCTGGAATCCGTAGCTGATGCCCAGCTTTGCCCGTTCCGTGATGCCCAGGCCGGTGATGTCCTGCCCGTTCCAGAGAATCTGACCGGCTGTGGGGGTAACCAGGCCCATGATGCTCTTGGCCAGCGTGGTCTTGCCGCCGCCGTTGGGGCCGGTGAACACCACCAGCTTCCCGTCACCGATGGAGAGAGAGATGTCATTCAGAATACCCAGCTCGCCGCCGCTCTCATGGACGGTGTAGCTGAGGGATTTCAGTTCCAGCATAGCGGAAAGTCCTCCTTTGGAGTTCCAGACGCCCGGCGCGGAGCCGGGCCTTTTTGACTGCATTGTAGCAGATTTGACAAAAGAACGCAACACAGCGCCGAAAATTTCTTCCTTCCTCAAATCCGTCTCAGAGCCTGTTTAATATCTCAACGTGTGCGTATTGGCGAGGGGATTTTTTGTCCTGCAAGGCAAAAATCCGCAGGCATCCTGACGGATGGCAAGGATTTTTAACGCAGTCAGGGCGGAAAATACACTGTCAAGACGTGTGCGGGGAGATTTTAAACAGGCTCTCATACCGGCCCGGCGGTTATCAGACGGATTTCACTCTATTTTACCCAGATGCCGGATAGATACCTGTGGCATTGGCAACAGGTACAAAAATTTCCCCCGGCGCATAGACTGGGAAAAAAGGAGGGACTTTTTATGGAACAAACCGTACATACCCCCGAATTCTATGACTTCCGCCAGTATGACCGCATCTGGCAGCGGGTGGCGCCCACCCTGGAGCCCTACCCTGCCCGGCAGTCGCCGCCCCCCGCCCCCCCGGCCCAGGGCGCACCCCTGCCCTCCCAGCCGGAAGCCCCCGCCGTGCCGGTGCCCCCCAGCGTCCCCGCCGCCCCCGCCGTCCCGCCGGAAAGCCAGCTCCCCGGGGCGTCTCAGAATCCCTGCTGCATGGGCAGCGCGGCGGCGGAGCTGCTGAACGTGCTGACAGGCTATATCGAAATGGAGCTGGCGGACCGCCGGGCCATCCTGTCCCTGGCGCGGCAGGCCCCCTCCTGGGCCCGGCAGCGGCTGCGGGACATTGCGGCGGACCAGGCCGCCCACGCCCGGAGCCTGTCGGCGGCCTATTACCTGATTACCGGCGGGCTCTACCGCCCCAGCGTCAGCGGGTCCCGGCCCCGGGCGGGACGCTGGTGCGCCGAGCTGCGGGAGCGCTATCACGCCGCCGCCTGCGCGGGGCTGAACTACGCCCGTTCCGCCGACGACACCGCCGACCCCTGCCTTGCGAGGCTGCTGAACAGCCTCAGCGAGGATTCCTACCGGCACGCGGAGACGCTGATGAGCCTGCTGGAGCGGAGCCTGCAAAACCAATGAGGCATTAGGAGTTAGAAATTAGGAATTCAGCAGACTGGAAAACCACAGCGAAACCCAAACATCCGGCAAGGGCGCCTGAATCTTTCAGATGCCTCTGCCGGATGCTTTATTCCTAATTCCTCATTCCTAATTACTAATCTACCCGAAGGCCTTCCGTATCTCCTCCCGCTCCCGGGGAGTCTCCACCCAGTTCTCCACATAGCCGCAGGCGCAGCAGACATACCGGGCCACGGGGACCCGCTTCACCGTGGCAAGCCGGGTGATACAGATGCTGTTGGCAAGATACCGGTGGGCGTTGTCCGGCACCCGGACGACGTCCGTGGAATCACAGATGGGGCAGCGTTTCACGTTCATCATTTATCTTCGCCTCCTCCACAGCTTCCAGAGCCGGTCCAGAAGCGGCAGCAGCAGAAGCAGCAGGACCAGATGATGGGGTATATGAGGCATTTTGCGCTCCTTTCAGTTCACCCTGTAGAGCTTCATGGACAGAGGAATGGACACCGCCGTGGCGACGACTGCCGCCGCGGGCATCAGGGCCTCCAGGGGCATGGGGAGGCTGAACCGGAGGTCCGTGGCGTCCAGGGCGATTCCGGCCAACGCGGCCACGCCGAAAATCACCACCAGGAAGATCATCCGTCCCCGCTCCACGCCGAAGCGCAGCACGGCGGGCAGGGTGATTGCCAGAGAGATCATCCCCAGGCAGAGGCTGATCAGGAGGATGCCGCCTTCGGTGGCCTCTCCGGAGAGAAAACGGCCCACCACCGTCTGCATCACCGTGCAGATCGCCCCCATCACGGCCATGCACAGCCAGCCCAGCACGTATTTGCTCAGCACGATGTCCCGCTTGGAATAGGGCATCATGGCCGCCAGCTGGTCCCAGTGGCTCTGCCCGTCATAGGCGATGGACGTGTAGGGCAGCATGGAGCACCAGACCACCAGAAACACGCAGTTGAAGGTGCTGTTCACCAGGGACATCGCCAGAACCACCACCAGAAAAATTCCCATCTGCTTCCAAATCACGTATAAATCCTTTAACAACAGCGCTTTCATTTCCTTGCTCCTTTCACCATGAAGAGGATGATGTCTTCCACACTGGCCCGCTCCAGCTCCAGCCCCGCCGGGACCTCCTCCCGGCGCACCAGGGCCCGGACGCCGCCGAAGCCGCTGGCCTCCCGGCCCACCACGGCCTCCCTCTGCAGACTCTCCAGCTGCTCCGCCGTGCCTGCGAAAACGCCGTAGGTCTCCAGCAGCCGGTCCTTCTCGTCGCAGAACAGCAGCCGCCCCTGATGGAGGAAGGCGATATAGTCGCAGAGCTTCTCCAGGTCGCTGAGGATGTGGGAGGAAATCAGGATGGAGTGGTCCTCCTCCCGTGTGAACTCGTTGAAAATCTCCAGCACCTCGTCCCGGACAATGGGGTCCAGGCCGCTGGTGGCCTCGTCCAGCACCAGCAGTCTGGGCTGGTGGCTCAGGGCCACGGCAATGGACAGCTTCATCTTCATGCCCCTGGAAAAGTCCTTGAAGCGCTTCTTCCCCGGCAGCTGGAAGCGGTCGAGAAAGTCCTCATAGCGCTTCTGATCCCAGCGGCGGTAGGTCTCCGCCATGACCCTTCCCACCTGGACGGCGGTGAGGGTCTCGGGATAATAGGCCTCGTCCAGGACGACGCCCACGTCCTCCTTCACCTCCCGGAACTCCGGCGAGGCCGCGTCCACCCCCAGGACCCTCGCGGTTCCGCTGTCGGGCGTCAGGGCGTTCATCATCAGGCGGATGGTGGTGGATTTTCCGGCCCCGTTCTCGCCCACCAGACCGCAGATGGTGCCGCTGGGCACCGTCAGGCTCAGGTCCTGAATGGCAAATCCGCCCAGGGATTTGTGGATGTGGGACAGTTCAATTGCGTTCATGCAAACTCCTCCTCCAGTAACGACCGCAGAATTTCCTCCAGCTCCCGCCGGCTGAGATTGCAGCTCTTCGCAAGCTCCGCCGCCCGGGTCAGATGCTCCTCCAGCTCCCGGAGCCGCTGTTCCCGAATCAGGTCCATGTTCTTCTCCGCCACAAAGCAGCCCTTGCCTGCCACGGTGTACAAAAAGCCCTGTGCCTCCAGCTCGTCATAGGCCCGCTTGGTGGTGATGACGGAAATCTTCAGGTCCTTGGCCAGCGCCCGGATGGAGGGGAGCGCCTCTCCGGGCTGAAGCTCTCCGGCGATGATCTGGTTTTTCAGCTGGGTGTATATCTGCTCGTAGATGGGTTGATTCACGGTATTGCGGATGATGATTTCCATGGATGTTCCTCCGTTTGTACTGTACATGAACAGTATATACAGTATGAACAGCCTTGTCAAGAGTTTCAGGAAAAAAATTTTTCGCTCCCGCCTCCGTCCCTGAACAGAAGCGGCCCATGAAGGGCTTTTGCACGGGGGCCGCCGCCTGATATAGTCAGTAAAGCTGAAAACTGGCAAAACGCCGGTTTTCAACCGGCGGCTCTTGGCCTTCCAGTGCGCAAAGCGCACATTTACTGAACTATGAAGTCAAATAAACCGGCCGCTTTCAGCGGCTCCGGCGGAAACCGCCAGTGAAAAGCATACTTGATGCTTTTCATGTTTATTTACCATAAAAATGCGGAAACGGACTCCCTTCTCAAAACAGGCTCTAGGAAATTTCGGAAAACTGTGGTATACTATCCCCCATACGAAAGAGGCGCGAAGGGAAGAGGCGCGAAGGGAAGAGGCGCGAAGGGAAGAGGCGCGAAGGA
>NZ_CANTJS010000083.1 GCF_947654275.1 uncultured Oscillibacter sp.
CAAACTGTTACTTCCCTCCGAAATATCAAAATGTTCTTTATGCGTGGAAAGCCTTCAAAATGCTGAATCCCCGGCGCTTTTATCACGCCGTGGGCAGGAAGAAATTTCTGGAATTCCTCCTGCTGGCGGCCTTTATCCTGTTCTTTTACGGACCCATGCTCAACATGCTGATGCTGGCCTTTGCCAACGAGTACACCGTTCCGGCGGTCCTCCCCCAGGAATGGGGCTTCAAGTGGTGGAAATACGTGTTTGCTCAGAACAGCCTGGTTTCCTCCATTGTCCAGTCCTTCATCGTGGCCATCATCACCACGGCGGTGTCCATGGTGCTGTGCATTCCCGCGGCGTATTCCATCGCCCGGTTCAAATACCGGGGCCGGAAGCTCTTCATGCTGTCCTTCCTGCTGACCAACGCCTTCCCCAAGCTGGGCATCTACACCTCCATCGCCGTGCTGTTCTACCGCTACGGCCTGATGGGCACTTATGCCGGCGTGGTCATCATCCACATGATTAACTCCATGATGTTCATGGTCTGGCTTCCCGCCAGCGCCTTCCGCTCGGTCCACCGCCAGCAGGAGGAGGCCGCCCGGGATGTGGGCGCGGGCCCTGTCCGGACCTTCTTCAAAATCACCCTGCCCATGGCCATGCCCGGCATCGCCGTGGCCACGCTGTACACCTTCCTGGGCTCCATGGAGGAGGCTCAGGGCACGCTGCTGGTGGGTCTTGCCAAGGTGCAGACCATGCCCGTGGCCATGTACGGCATCGTGCTGGACTCCTCGGCGGTGCAGATCGGCGCGGTGTTCGCGATTCTGCTGATTATCCCGTCCGCCCTGATGATCTTCCTCATGCGGAAGTACATCGGACCCGAGGCCATTTCCGGCGGCTTCAAGATGAAATAACGGAGTTTGGAGGAGAAGACACTCATGAGCGAGCGCAAAATCAAACTGCAAATCAAGGATATGACCAAAAAATATGACAACGGAGACGGCGTTGAACATATTAACCTTGATATTTACGAGGGAGAAATCGTCACCTTCCTGGGCCCGTCCGGCTGCGGCAAGACCACCATCCTGCGGACCATCGGCGGCTTTCTGGACGTGACCTCCGGCGACATCACCGTGGATGGCCAGTCCATCATCAGCCTGCCCCCGGAGAAGCGGCCCACGGCCATGGTGTTCCAGAGCTACAACCTCTGGCCCCACATGACCATCTATGAGAATCTGGCCTTCGGCCTGAAGCTGCGGAAGGTCCCCAAGGCGGAGATTGACGCGGACGTGAAGAAGTACCTCCAGCTGGTGTCCATGCCCGGCTGCGAAAAGAAGTACCCCGGCCAGCTCTCCGGCGGCCAGCAGCAGAGAATCGCCATTGCCCGGTCCCTGATGCTCAAGCCCTCTCTGCTGCTTCTGGACGAACCCTTCTCCGCCCTGGACGCCAAAATCCGCCAGCAGATGCGGGAGGAGCTGAAGAAAATCCAGCAGGACCTGGGCATCACCGTCATCTTCGTCACCCACGACCAGGAGGAGGCCATGTCCCTGTCCCACCGGATTGTGGTTATGAACAAGGGCAAATTTGAGCAGACCGGCACCCCGGCGGAAATCTACGACCAGCCCGCCACCCTCCATGTGGCGTCCTTCATCGGTGAGATGAATTTCCTGAAAAAGGACGGCAAGACCATCGCCGTCCGGCCCGAGGATCTGACGGTGTCCCAGGGCCACGGCGGCGGCCAGTTCGACGCCACGGTGCGGACCATCATGCTGCTGGGACACTACGTGGTCATGACCGCCCAGCACGGGGAGGACGTCATCAAGTGCTACATCAACCGGGACCTCAGCGAGCGCCTGAAGGAGGGCGACCCGGTGAGTCTCGCCGTGGGCAAGCACACCGTGTTTTAACGGGCCCGCCTGAAGCAGTACCCTGTTATCAGGGGAGTATCCCCCTCGACCCATACATGACATCAGACCTGCAACGATTTGAAAGGAGATTTCTATGAAAAGAAGACTGTTCGCAATGCTCCTGTCCGCCGTGATGCTGACGGCGCTGCTCACCGGCTGCGGCGGCAAAGACAGCGGTTCCGGCGGTTCCTCCTCCGGCGATTCCGGCAGCGGCGAGCCCAAGAAGGCCGTCAGCCTCTGGGCCACCGGCTCCGACAACGTCCGCGAGATTTTCGAGGCCCTTGTCAGCGACTTCAACACCAATTCCGAGTACGCCGGCCAGTATGAGGTCACCCTCCAGTTCATGCTCTCCGGCACCGGCGCCCAGACCCTGGCCGATATGCTGTCCGCCGCCTCCAAGGCCGGACAGACCAACACGGATTACGACATCGTGGACCTCAGCGGCGACGACCTCTCCAAGCTGGTCTCCCTCATCGGCCAGGAGCAGTTCGTGAAGCTGGACAGCGCCAAGATTCCCAATGCCGCCAGCGTGGAGGCCAAGAGCTCCATTGCCGACGGATACTGCCAGCCCTACCGCGGCACCACCGTCATCCTGGCCTATGACTCCGCCAAGGTTCCCACTCCCCCCGCCACCATGGATGAGCTGGTGGAGTGGATGAAGAACAACCCCGGCCGCTTTGCCTACAACACCCCCGGCACCGGCGGCGCAGGCGACTCCTTTGCCCGCAGCTCCGTGTACAACTTCCTGCCTGAGGAGGCTTTCACCTCCGACGACGAGAAGTGGACCGGCGAGTGGGACGAGGGCTTTAATTTCCTGAAGGAAATCCACCCCTACATGTATGCCTCCGGCGGCTCCATCGTCTATCCCAACAAGAACCAGGGCACTCTGGACCTGCTGAACCAGGGCGAAATCGACATGTGCCCCAACTGGGCGGACATGGTCCTGTCCCAGCGGGCCTCCGGCGAGATCAAGGACAGCATCAAAATCACCCAGATTGAACCCGCCCTCACCGGCTCCCTCCAGTCCCTGGTCATCCCCACCTTTGGCTCCAACACCGAGGGAGCTTACGCCTTCATGAATTACATGCTTTCTCCCGCCGCTCAGGAGCTGATGGTCAAGCAGATGGCCGCCATCCCCCTGATTGACGCCTCCACCATGGACATGACCGGCTATGAGGACCTTCAGGGTCTGGACGTGTCCAACTTCCGTCTCCAGTCCATCGGCGGTCTGTCCACCTCCTTCAACGAGCGCTGGGACAACGAGATCGCCACCATCGGCTGACACAAATCCACCGATAACGAGGGGATACCTATGAGTAAAAGCCTGAAGCGAAATCTGGTAGCCTACGGTCTGGTTCTGCCGGCGTTTCTCGTCGTCATGCTGACCGTGGCCTACCCCATTGTCCTGGCGGTGATTCAGAGCTTCCAGGACTCCAAGACCGGCGCGTTTACGCTGGATAACTACGCCTACTTCTTCACCGAGCCCGCCCAGCTGAAAAACATCCTGTACACCCTGTACGTGTGCCTGATGACGGTGGCCATCGCCATTGTGGTGGCCTATCTGCTGGCGCTGTACCTCCGGTTCGTCAGGTCCAGGATTGCCAAGACCATCGGCACGCTGTACCTGGTGCCCCGGTTCGTCCCCGCCATGTGCGCGGTGTACGCCATGATTACCATCATCCGGGACTCCGGCCTCATCAACCGCATCGGCCTGATTTTCGGACACGACGTTAAGCTGGGCCTGATGTACCACGCCAGCGGCATGATTATGATGAACCTCTGGTTCAACATCCCCTTCGCGGCGCTGATGATTACCGCCGGCCTGGGCGCCATCCCCGATTCCATCATTGAGGGCGCCCGGGATGTGGGAGCCGGCAAGTTCAAGGTCTTCACCTCCATGATCCTGCCCCTGTCCATCAAGGACGTGGTGGTGGCGGGCACCTTCGTGTTCATGTCCAATGTGGGCTCCTTCACCACCCCCTATTTGATGGGCGGAAGCGCCCCCAAGATGCTGGGCATCGCCCTGTTCGATCAGTTCAACAAGTATCTGGCCTACAACCGTTCCGCGGCTCTGTCGGTCATCATGTTCCTGATCTGCTCCGTTTCGGCAGGCGTGTATATCTACACCAACCTCAAGGAAAACGAGTGGGAAAAGTAAACCCGCACCGGCGGAAGGGCTCAGCCCTTCCGCCGGTTTGGCCCCTTTCGGAGTCAGGAATTAGAAATTAGAAATTAGGAGTCAGGAATTAGGAATTTGAACGAACACAAGGCAATTCCTCATTCCTAATTGAATCAGAAGGAGAAGCTCTATGAAGACACAAATAACCGCCCACACCGGGGCGGAGGGCAGGCCGGACAACAGCCTGGAATTCGTATCCTATGCCCTGTCCTGCGGCGCGGACGCCCTGGAGGTGGATGTGCGCCGCCTCCCCGGCGGAGCCCTGGCCATCGGCCACGACGGCGTGGGAGAGGAGGCCCCCCGGCTGGCGGAGGTTCTCCGGATGACGGCGGCCCGTCCCGGCATACGCATCAACTGCGACCTCAAGGAGCCGGGACTGGAGGCGGCCGTCTGCCGCCTGGCGGAGGAGGCCGGACTGGGGGGGCGGCTGATTCTCTCCGGAACGGTAAACGCCGCCGCCTCTGTCCCCGGGGCGGAGGTCTATCTGAACATGGAGGAATACGTCCCCGACCTCTACCTCAAATACCGGGAAATCCCCAACTTTGAGCTGGAGGCGGCGGAGACCATCGCCGCCGTCTGCAAGCAGGCCGGCATCGCCACCGTCAACATCTATCAGGGCCTTGTGACCCGGCGGCTGGCCGAGACCCTGGCCCGGGCCGGCGTGGGCCTCTCGGTCTGGACCGTCAACGACGGCTGGGAGCTGAGCTGGTTCCTGGGCCTGGGGGTGCGGAACATCACCACCCGGCGGCCCGTCCTGGCCCTGGAGCTGCGGGAGGGCGGGAAGCCATGAGCGTCCCGGACCGGTCCATTCCCTTTTACAACCTGATTCTCCGCTGCGACCGCTGGCAGAGGCGGGACCCCGACCTGCCGGAGGGCGTCCGCCTCCGGGGCTGGCAGCCGGGGGACGAGGCGGCCTGGGCCGAGCTGGAATACGAAATTGGGGACTTTGCCTCTCGGGAGGAGGCCCTGGCCTATTTTGCTGAAACCTACGGCAGGGACCCCCGGGCTCTGGCCCGGCGGTGCCGCTTCGCCGTGGACGGGGAGGGCCGTGTGCTGGGAACCTGCACCGCCTGGCGGGACCCCCGGGAACAGGGGGAAATCGCATCCCTCCACTGGTTAGCCGTCTCCCCCCATGCTCAGGGCAGAGGACTGGGGCGGGCCCTCTGCCGGGAGACCCTGGCCGTCTTTCAGGACCTGGGGGAGTTCCCCGTCTATATCCACACGCAGCCCTGGAGCTGGAAGGCCCTGCTGCTCTATGTCCGGGAGGGCTTCCGCCTCCAGCGGACCGACTGCTTCGCCGCCTATGAAAACCAGTATGCCCAGGGCATGGAGACACTGCGGGCGGTAGTAACCCCGGAACAGTACGCCGAGCTCCTCCGCTGCTCCCAGGATTAGGATAAAAGTCCGGCAGGCCGCCGGGCTTTTTTCATGTCCGGGGACTGTAAGTTTCTGCCAAACACAGCGGAGCCCTTTTGTGAGTTCAACCAATTCATTCCAGCATTTTAAGGAAATCTATTGACATTTTGCCAAAAAGCACCTATAATAAACTGAATCAGTGTAATTTTAAACGGGACCGACAGCCCCGGCAGGAGCCGGACGCGTGAGAATCTTTCCGGCAGGCGGATCGTATTCAGGGGCTGTGAGGCCAGTCTCTGAATGTGGGGTGTCGTATTTGCTGATTACACGGGAAATGGATTATACACTGCGGGTCCTCCGGGCCCTGTACAGAGAAGGACAGCTGTCCGCCGCCTCGGTGGCCAGACTGGAGCACATGCCCAAGGCCATCACGCTGAAGGTGCTGAATCAGCTTCACGCCGTGGGCATTGTGGAGAGCCGCAGAGGGGTCTGCGGCGGCTATTTCCTCCGCCGGCCCTGTGAGGAACTGACGCTGTACGACCTGTTCCGGGCCTCCGGGGACGAACCCCTGCTGAACCGCTGCCAGCAGAGGGAGTATCAATGTGAAAACCTGTCCCGGGAGGAGTGCGCCGTCTGCCGGGAGCTGGACCGGGTTCAGGAAATCCTGAACGCCGAGCTGAGGCGGACGCCGCTGAGCGAACTGTTTGCGTAATACTCCAGTTTTTATGATATAAGAAAAGGAGGCACACACATGCTGTATCAAACCACCCAGGCCCACGAGGAACTCCGGGCCAAGGTCCGGGCCTTCGCTGAGGCCGAAATCAAGCCCATCGCCTTCCTGCTGGATAAGGAAAACCGCTTCCCCACGGAGGCCGTGAAAAAAATGGGGGAGCTGGGCCTGATGGGCCTGCCCTATGAAACCGAGTTCGAGGGGGCGGGGGCCGACGCCCTGAGCTACGCCATCGCCGTGGAGGAGCTGGCCCGGGTGGACGGCGGCGCAGGCGTGATTCTCTCCGCCCACACCTCCCTGGGCACCTATCCCATCCACGCCTTCGGCAATGAGGCCCAAAAGAAAAAATACCTGCCCGACCTGTGCTCCGGCCGGAAAATCGGCGCCTTCGGCCTGACGGAGCCCAACGCCGGGTCCGACGCCGGCGGCACGGAGACCACCGCCGAGGACATGGGGGATTATTACCTCCTGAACGGCGAGAAAATTTTCATCACCAACGGCGGAGAGGCGGACACCTATGTCATCTTCGCCGTCACCACCCCAGGCATCGGCACCCGGGGCATCAGCGCCCTGATTGTGGAAAAGGGCTGGGAGGGCTTCACCTTTGAGGAGCACTATGACAAAATGGGCATCCGCTCCTCCGCCACCTGCCAGCTGAATTTCAACGGCGTGAAGGTTCCCAAGGAGAACCTTCTGGGCAAGGAGGGCCAGGGCTTCAAGATTGCCATGTCCACTCTGGACGGCGGGCGCATCGGCATTGCGGCCCAGGCCCTGGGCATCGCCCAGGGGGCCTATGAGGCCGCCGTGGAATACTCCAAGGAGCGCATCCAGTTCGGAAAGCCCATCTGCCAGCAGCAGAATATCGCCTTTAAGATTGCCGACATGGCTACCAAGCTCCGCTGCGCCCGGTTCCTGGTCTACTCCGCCGCCGAGCTGAAGCAGGCCCATGTCCCCTATGGCATGGAGTCCGCCATGGCCAAGCAGTACGCCTCGGACATCGCCCTGGAGGTCACCAACGACGCCCTCCAGATTTTCGGCGGCTGCGGCTATTTGAAGGGCATGGAGGTGGAACGCTTCTACCGGGACGCCAAAATCACCACCATCTACGAGGGCACCAACGAAATTCAGCGGGTGGTCATCGCCTCCCACAT
>NZ_CANTJS010000084.1 GCF_947654275.1 uncultured Oscillibacter sp.
GGCCCTTTGGCGAACGTCCTTGCGTACTAACTTAATGACATTACTCACCGTGAGATTCATTTTTCAGCCGTAGTAGTCCGGCCTGCCTATGGAGGTAAACCCGGCCTTCCCGGTAATGACCACATTGTTCTGCCCGCTGGCGCAATGGATGATCTGGATATTGCCGCTTTCGTCCCAGCCTCCCACGATGCCAACATGGGTATCCTCCGGGTAGAACACCAAATCGCCGGGCTGAGCCTGGGACCAGGAGATCGGCGTACAGTAGCTATGCTGCATCCGGGCTCCTCCGCCGTGGCCGATCACGTAGCTCCCGCCAGACATATTGTAAAATACCCAATCCACAAAGCCGGAACAGTCCATGCCATAGGGCCGGTAGGTTCCCGTGGAGGGGCTGCCAGCCGCCCAAACCTTTTGGATGGTCCCCCAGCGGGAGTCCCAGCCAAGGACCAGGGACTTGCCGCCCCAAAAATAATTCACCTTGCCCACCAGCTTGCAGGCCGTCTCTACCACGGCCCGGCGCTCCGGGGAAAGGTCTGCGGGTAAGCGGCGCAGCAGCTCGGCGGCGTCCTCCTGGCTGATGCCCAGGTCTCCCAATAGCGTACCGATCCCGTTCAGCTCAGCCAGAAGTTCCGTCAAGGCGCGGTTCTGCTCGGGGGTAAAAAGACAGACCGTCCGCATTTCATCGGCGGTCCTGGCGGTGATGGTGATATGTAATATCTTCTCTGTCCAAGCCTCCGTGGAGCCGCTGGCGGGGTGGTCTATGGTCTCCACGCTGGCGGCAATTTCGCACATATCCCAAAAAACAGCTTTCAGCCGGTCCACCCGGTCAGGGGTCAGCGCGGCCACGTCCAGGCCGTCCGCACCGAGGGAAGTCTTTACTGCGAATACCGCCGCCACTTCCCGCCAGTCGGGGCCGGTGCCTTGAATGTCGATGCCGTCATAGTCCCCGGCTTGCAACAGGGACAGCTTGTCCGTCAGCTCCACGTTGATCTGCGTCACGGCGGCGTTCAGCGGGACCGCTCCGGGGGATGGCTCGTTGGAAAAGAGAAGTCCGAAGGGCGAGGCGATCACGGCGGCAATCAAGAAGATCACGCAGAGGGCGGCGGCGAGAGTTGCCCCGCCCACCAAGGCAGAGAGGGCGCCGATCAGAGATTTCACTGCGTTGACGGTAGCCGCCGCCGCTTTCCGGGAGAGGTTCACGGCGGCCTTGGCCGTCTTTTTTGAGCCCTGAGCCATGGTCCGCTGGGCCTCCGCTTTCGCCTTTTGGCGCATCCGTTCCGCAAGACGCTTTGCGGTAGTTTTCTTCCCTGCGGGAGTGGGCGCTTTCGGAGGGACCACCGTACTCCTGGCGGCCTGTTCCACGCTCCGGCGGGTTCTGGGGGTGATCGTCCAGCCCTGGGCCTTCTCTTTCAGAATGGCGGAGGACCGGGGCCGCTCTTTGATTGATGGATAGATGGATTGATTTTCAAAAGAAGGGATTTCTTTTGGAGGAACGGAGCTGCCGGGGGCAGCGGGAGATTTCCCGTAATGATTGGCCGGGGACGGCCCCCCGTACTCCAGCGAGGCGGGGGCCTGTCTATGCTCCTGGGTCTGTTTCCTCCGCTTGTCCACGGCCCATTCCCGCATACGTTCCCCCGGCGTTGGCGAAGCGGGCGGCTTGTCCGCCGTCCATGGTTCAGCAGACGGCACTATGGGCCGCACTTTCTCCGTCCGCGTCCTGGGGGCCGGAGGATCTGCCAGTGTCCCTGTCGGATGTACCTTCGGAACGGCTGGAGTTTCCGGGGTGCTGGCAGACCGTGTTCTTGGCACTCTGGAGCGGACAGATGGAGCGGGCTTCTCCTTCGGGGCCGCCGGTCCTGTGCCGGTCTTTCCGGTCGGCTGGAGCTTGGAGTGCGGCGGCGTCCGTCCGGCCTGTTCCTTGGGTGCTGGGCGGTCCGGCCTGGGGGCAGGAACATCCGGCATCTCCGGGGCGGGGGCCTCCGGGGTCTCTGGGGCCGGAGGTTCCGGGGGCTGATCCTTCTCCTTCGGCTGGTCCTGCCGCTCCTTGATCTTCCGGCGCTCCTGCCCCGCCGTGGTGACAGCTTTGGAAACACCCTGCCTTGTCCGATGATTTGTTTCATGAACAGCGGCCCCAGCGGTCTGTTCCACCTGTTCCACGGCTTCGGTGGTCGGGCTGGTCTCTCGGGTCGTCTCGCCGGTGGAGCCGCCGGCGCTCCGCTTCTGTTGGGCCAGCTCCTTCCGCATCTTCGCAGTCATGACGCGGCGGGCCTGATCCTGGACCGGCCCGCCGCCTTTGCGCTTGCCCTGGTTCTTGACCTTATCGTCTGGTTTTCGTTCCTTTGCTTTGGGCATGGCGTCGCCTCCTTCATCAAAAATAGGACGCGCCCCACAAGAGGCGCGTCCGGTCATTGGTTCAAAACTTCACTGATCCCCGTCATGATATACCCGGCGCAGGGCAGGGCGATAGAGTTTCCCAGGGCGCGGTAACGCTGTACCCCGCTGATCTCCCGTCCGTCTGCTCCGTACTTCGTCCAGCCGTCCGGCAGGCCCATGAGCCGTTCACTTTCCAGCTCCGTGGGGAACCGGATGCAGCCGTCCATAGGATCATCCTCGTACCAGAAGGCAAAGGGATAGACGCCCTGGGCTAGAAGGGTGGGAAAAGGGTCATTTGAGAATCCAAAGCTGTCCCGGAACTGGACGTGGTATCGGTCATTCGCAGCGCCGCGCATACGGAACATTTGAAAGGGTCGGACGACGGGTACTCGCCCCCCTGCTTCAATAACAGGGCCTCGATGATCCTGGGCGGCGGGCATCCCGCCTTCTCCGCGAGACGGAGGAATCTGGAACATTGGGCGGGGCTTAAACAGTATTTCGTGAGCACGCCGCCCTCCAAAATCCGCCACGATGAAAATTCTCTGCCGTCGCGCCAGGCGGGGGCTTGCCCAATATTGGGCGTCCATGAGCCGCCAGCAGAGGTCAGGCCCTCGGCCTCGCACCATTCCGGCGTGGGCCCATCCTCCAGAAGCAGGAATTGGAATGTCGGTATCTGTGAACGCCCGGAGCACGGCCGCAAAATCAAGCCGGTCGCTTGATGAAAGGCTTCCCATGACGTTCTCCCAAACAGCGATAACTGGAAACCGTCCATCAGTTGCATCCCTCATTTCCTTTATAATTCGTATCGCCTGATAAAACAGGCTGGATTTTTCTCCGGCAAGCCCTGTGCGGTTGCCAATTTGCGAGAGATTTTGGCAGGGTGAGCCGAATGTCAAAACGTGGACGGCGGGTATCTTCCCGCCGTCCAGCTTCGTAATGTCCCCCAAATGCTCCATATCCGGGAAGTGCCGCCGGGTGATGGAAATGGGGGCCTTTTCAATTTCACTTGCCCAAAGCGGCGTGATGCCATGGAGCGTGGCCGCCAGGGGGAATACGCCGATGCCATCAAAGAGACTGCCTAATGTGATCTTCTCCATACTGCGATTCGCGTCTCACCGTGGGATTTATTTCAACCTTCGCCGGGAGTAGTGGACATGAGCCGGTACAGCTCCGTGTCCTTGGGGATGGTGTTGGAGAAGGGCACCAGGGAGCCGCCGATCCGCAGGAGACCATGGCCTGCCTCGGCGTTGGTGATGTAGCCCATCTGCGTGTCGGAGATATGCAGGAGCTTCGCCAGCTCCGCCCGGTCCGTGGCGGCCTGATTGAACAGCAGCAGAAATTCGGAGTTCGCCAGCATGAGGCGGGCCGTCTCGGATTTCAGACATTCCTCAATATTCTGCGTGGCCGCCGTCATGGGCGCGGCGTATTTTCTGAACCGTTTCCAGGCCCGGTAGAGAAATTCCCCGGAGTAGTGGTATTTGAAGTACAAGTACACTTCGTCCAGGAATACCCAGGTGTACTTCCCCCGCTTCCGGTTCTCCATGACGCGGTTCTGGATGGCCTCCAGGGTGACGACCAGGGCCGTGGGCCGGAGCTGTTCTCCCATCTCGTAGAGGTCCAGGACCACGATCCGGCTGTCCATGTTGACGTTGCCAGGGTGGGCGAACACGTTTAAGCTGCCCTCGGTGATCAGTTCGGCGGCCAGGGCGATCTCCCGGGCCTCCGGGTCCACCTGCCGGATCACCTCGTTCCGCCAGTCTGTCAGCAGGGGCATGGGAGCCTTTCCCCGGCTGCTGAAATAGGTCTGGTAGACGTTGGCGGTGCAGCGGTCAATGATGGATTTGTGACTGCCGGTGAGCCGCCCCACGCCCATCTGCTGTTCCAAAATGCTGGTGATGATCTCGGACTTCATGGCAACGGGGTTTTCCCCGTCCCCGTAGTCCTCCGTCACTTCCAGAGGATTGATATGGTGCTTGCTGTGGGGCGAGATTTCAATGACTTCTCCGCCCAGGGCGCGGGCCAGGGGACCATACTCCCGCTCGGCGTCGATGATAATAATGTCGTCATTGGTCGCCAGGGCCACGTTTTCCACGGTGGATTTCATCGCCATGGACTTGCCGGAGCCGGAGACGCCCAAGTAGAAGGCGTGGGGAGAGATTAGGCGCTTGCGGTCGCAGATCAGCAGATTCTTGGAGATGGCGTTGACGCCGTAGGGCAGGCCGCCGGGGTCCTGTATCTCCTGGACCCGGAAGGGCATGAGGACGGCGGCGCTCTCGGTGGTGAGGGTCCGCAGGGCCTTCACCCGGCGCAGGCCGTAGGGCAGGACGGTGTTCAATCCGTCCTCCTGCTGGTAGCGCAATATGGAGAACTGGCAGAGGTGTTCCCGGCCAATGGACAGCAGCGTTTCCGTGTCGGCGTCCAACTGCTCCAGGCTGTCCGCGATATGCACCAGCGTCACCACGGCAAACATCATGCGCTGGTCCCGCTCGGTGAGGTCGGAGAGAAATTCCTTGGCCTCGCCCCGGAGCTGTTCCAGATCGTAGGGGACCGTGGCGGTGAAATTGTTCTTGTCGTTCTGGCGCTGCTGCCAGCGGGTAATGTCCGTCTCGATGCCCAGGATACGGCCTTGAATCTCCTTCACGGCCTCGTCGGTGGGAATGGGTAGGATGTCGATGGACAGCATGAGGTTCCGGGAGAAGTCGGAGAGGTCGGCGATCATGCTGTCCTTGATGTAGCTGGCGTAATCCTTGAGGAACAGCACCCGGCCAACCTTGTCCCCCATCTCAAAATATCCGGCCCGGAACCGCAGCCCGTCCGGGCAGATCAGGTCCCGGAAATCCAGGCCCCGGCGGACGGCGGCGGACTGGTCGAAGGTGAAGTATTGTTCCTCGCCGGGGCGGAAGAAGTCGTGGAGGATACGGAGCCGGTCATGGGTGGAGACGGGCCGGGCGCCGCTGTCTAGGCGTCCGAAGCTCTTGGAGAGGTTGGCGTCCACCCGGCGGAAGTAGGCCCGGCTTTCCTCGATCTTCCGCTGGGGGATGGAGAGGGTGATGTACTTCTCCTGGACCAGATTGTTGCTCTCCGCCGCCCGCTGGGTGAGGATGCGGTTGGATTCCCGGCGGTATTGGTCCAGGCCGTCCCCCCGCTCCTTCATCAAAATGGTGCGCTGGAAGTCCACGGGGTTGAGGCGGCGGTTGATGATGGTGATTTTGGCGGCGGCGTCCGTGGGCAGGCTGTTCAGGACACCGCCGTAGGAGAGGAGGATGCCCCGCCGGTCATCCTCGGACGCGGCGGCGTAGTTGACATCGGAAAAGCGCCAGGTCCGGCTGTGCTTGCGGCCAACCAGCCAAATGCCGTCTGCGTAGACGCATTTGACGGGGATGGACTGCTGGACGCTGCGGGGTATCTTGAACTTGTCCCGCTCGCTCTTGTTGGCGGCGGAAAGGGCTTTAATCAAAATCTATGGCCTCCTTTCGGTGCAGTATGGTGTAGTAGAAGTTTTCAGAGACGAACCGCCGTCCTCCGGCGCATAGCAGCTCGGACTTGAGGAAGGCCCAGGCGAATTGCTCCAGGGTCAGGCCGTTGTAGCTGAAGAACCCGGCCACAGCCATGGGCGCGGCAGCCAGGACGCAGAGCCAGCTCGCGGTCTCCTGGCCGAGCACAGGGCCCAGGCCCAGGTAGACGGCCACGGCGATCCCTACGGCGGCCACGGCACAGAAGAATTGCCGGGTGGAGAGGCCAAAGAAGATGGTCTCCTTGTGCTGGCGGACTTCTTTGGGAATTTTAATTTCGATAATAGCTCACCTCGTTTCAAGTTTTGATCCAGTCAATGGTGCTGTCCACCTCATTCCCCCAAACGTCCCAGCCGGGGGCGGGGCGGCGGGCAAACAGCTCCACGCGGGGCACGTCTCCCATCAGGGCTTCAATGCGCCGCCGGGCCTCCTCCGGCTTCTTGCTGTGTTCCTCAATGCGGGAGAGGATGACTTGGTGGATATTCTTCGCTTGGCGGCGCGGGGTCCCCCTGGTCGCCAGCAGGCACAATTCCGCGTTGGCTCTGGTCCAGTGGCCCATGCCCCAATACACGCTGTCTGCCTTCTGATTCAGCTTGATCCAGACGAAAGCAGCGGTCTTGTAGGAAAAGCCCCATGCCTCCATCACGCCCCACGCCTCGCAGAGCATGGGCATGGTGATCCAGAGGAACAGGGCGCAGTCACCGGCGGCCAGCTCGGAGACAGGCAGGGCCTTGATGTCCTCCATGGTCATGGTGGGATAGTGGCTCTCTGCCAGCCCGCCGCAGCTCCATACCCGGTAGCTCCAGGGAGGGTCGGCATAAATGACATTGTACTTTTTCCCTATAAGCCCAACATCTCCTTCACGATCCGGTCCGCTCCCTTCACCAGCCCCGTGAGGATCAGCATATTGAAAATTAACTGTCCAATGTACTGCCACGCCATAGTCACGGCGGGTAAGCTGCTGTCCACGGCGGGGCTGCTGCTGGAGAGGAACGCGGAGTAGATCAGGCAGGCCAGGACGATGACAGCCCCTTCCATGCAGACGCCGATATAGCTTTTAAGGAACGCCTTGCCGCTGGCGGCGGTGCCCTCCCCGGCGAAGGAGGCCAGAGGCAGGGGCGCGAGGGCCGTGAACATATAGAGCCGGAAGAACCGTCCATACACCGTCAGCAGCAGGATAAAGGACATCACGGTAATGAACAGGCTGCCCAGCAGGGACACCAGCCACAAGGGAATGCTCTCCAGGAGGCCCAGGCCCTCTATGGCCGTCACGATCTCGCTGGGCAATGTGGCCGCCGTGGAGACGGAGCCGCCCATGCCGCTCATGACCGTCGCCACGATCCCGCCGCATACGCTGAAAATGGCGGTCATGATCTCCATGCAGCTCCCCACGGCTACCTTTGCCAGAATGAAGCGGAT
>NZ_CANTJS010000085.1 GCF_947654275.1 uncultured Oscillibacter sp.
TTCTGGGGGCGGCTGTTGCCCTTATCCCAGACAGCGGTGCCCCGCCAGATCCAGCCCGCCCACTGGAGAGCGTCGGAGGCGGCGGGGAGCTGCCGCCAGTCGATGAACATGCACACCGGCGCTCCGGGCTTACACAGCTTCCGGGCATCCGCCAGCCACTCCGCCGCCCAGCGGGTCCAGGAGCGCTGGTCCTTGGCGTCTCCCTCGAAGGGCGGGGGCGCGGCGTCGCCCATGCTGGAATACTTCTTGATGGTGGATTTATTCTTCTCGCCCTGGGTCCGGCCCCCGGAGGCATAGGGCGGGTCGGTGATAATGGCGTCGAAGGAGCCGGGGGAGAAGCCCCCCAGCAGCTTCAGGGCGTCGCCCTGGATGATCTCCCATTTATCGTTCATACGCAGATTTTCCTTTCTTTTTTTGAGATTTTTTAGGTTCAATCGAGGGCGTGGACAGCTCTGTATCCACATATTCGCTGATGATATTGAGGGCTTTGTCGTAGTCCTTGCAGGAGGTGACGCGATCCACCATCTCCTTGTTTTCGGCGTTCATTCCCGCCATCTGCAGCAAGAAGGATGCACGGCCCATAATGGAGAAAATGTTGCTGTCATGGCCCACCAGCTCCATCTTCGGCTTCTGCAGAGGCGGTGTCTGGATGAAGCCGCCCAGCCGGTTGGGGACGTAGTCGGAGAGCCATGTGCCGCCGAACTGGCCGTGGGTCTGGAGCCGCCACATGGCCAGCTTGTCTACGTCCAGCTTCACATCCTTGAAGGGGAACAGCAGGCAGGTCCGATCATCGTGCTGGAACACGGTCACATTCTCAGTATGAAACGTGCTGCCGTCCAGCAGGATACCGGCTTCAGTGAGCAGGTTGTTGATCCCATCCACCCACTCCTGGGGTGGTCCTCCGCAGCCCTGGAGGACAAGGCCCTCCTGATTGTTCATGTGCCGCAGGTCTTCTGCGGCAATCTGTTTTACAACGTTATCGCTCATGTTCGTCTTTCCTCTTTCCCGGTTTGTTTTTTCCTTTTGGAGTGTGCGGCGGTTCGACTTCCACATAATTGGAGAGGACCGTCAAAGCGTCTTGTGGGTTCTTGGCGCTGAATACCAGAAACGCCATTGCCGCCGCTTCCTGCTGCTGTCCGATCTCCTTCAGCGTCTTGATGGCACGGCGCAGGACAGAGTAAACATCCTCGCCCGGATAGGCAAGCGGAATCTTGGGCTTAGCGGGGTTATCCGGCGTGATAGGAGAAGAGAGCGCCTTCTCCGAAGGTTGGGCAAGCTGCTCTTTTTCGTACAGCTCCCTGTCCTGGATTTCCCACAGCATATGGCCCATTTCGCCCTTGTGGCTGTATCCTGTGATCTCGGATTCCCAATAGCCCCGCACGACCTCCAGCGGGTCATCGAATCGGAGCAGAAATTCCATGTCATCGTCATCGCAGGCGTTCAGCAGTTCCCCGCAGAGCTGCTGGGCGGCGGTAATCTCCGGGGCCAGTTTAATGATCTCATCAAAGGGTTTTTCCCGAAGCTGGGCGAGATAGTCCCGGTAGTTTTGGTCTAATCGTATCTGCAAAAGCTCACTTCGATCTTGACTCATCTGTCACGGCCCGCCTTTCGAACAGGCTGCTTGCGGGGCCGGACTTGCCGGACAGGTTCCTGTTCATAAACGACAGGAATTCCCCGCTCCTGGGCGCGGTGGATTTCCGCCCGCATCCCCTCGGTGATTGTGGAGCCGTAGACATTGAGCTGCTGGCAGGACTCCACCAGCTGCAGGCCCATCTCCCGCGCCGCCTCGTCCTGAACGGAACAGGCCGGATCGGCGTTGGAAGGAAGCGTAATGTGGGGGCAGACGGGGATGCCGCCGGATTGAAATACCTCCTGGGCCTTCTGCCGGGCGAACTCAATGTTTTTCTCAACATCGCCCCGGAGCGGGGCACAGATGTACACCAGCTTTGGGCTGCTGTGAACAGGCTGAGGCGGCCTCTTCTGGAACGGCTCCAGATACTGCCGGACCTGCCGGGCAAGCTGTTCCCGGTCCGCCTGGGCGGGGACCCAGGCATACCACTCCGTCTGGCCGTTGCAGGTCCAAATATGCGGTATAACGCCGTTTGCAAAATTAGGGTTTCCGGGAACGGGCTTCCTGCCCCAAATGTCCCGGAATCTCAGCAGCAGGGTATCCACTGGTCCGCCGGAACGGTTCAGCACCGTGAGCTTCATTGCGTCGTAATGATCCATGACCCCGGTGGTGACGAACTCCGCCCGGACCCGCAGATCTTTCCCCAGCGTTCCCAGGCAAATCTTGCCCGTGAAATTGGGGTCCGAAATGGTCTGACCATCCCCAAATAATTTCCGCAGTTCTCCCTCAAAGAAATTCATCGGGCCATCCCCTTCCTCTTGGGCTGTTTCTCCCGTTTTTCAGCGCCCCGGCAGGGTTTCAGCTCATCCCTGGATGGCCCCGGAATGATGGAGCGGCTCAGGCCGTCAAGGATCAGCGCATCTTGTGTGTCGTTGCGGATTTTTTCCTCCCAGAGGATCACCGCGGTTCCGGTAACCACCACAGCGCCCGCCACCGTGCCGTAGACGACGGATTGCCCGCTGAGCTTTGGGAATTTCCCTTTGTCCTTAGCGTCAAGGAGCATGGCGGTGCCGGCTGCCCTGGCAGACTCACTGAGAACCGCGCCCCGAATGTACGCAGCGTCCTCCGCCCTGGCGTGGCCGGACAACGTGCTCCTCTGCGTTACATACGCCTGGTCACAGGCGACGGCTTCATCCCGCAGGCAGGAATCCTTGTCCACAGAGGCGCTCCCGGCGGCGATGGCGTCGCCGAAGATCCAGGAGGCGTCCTCCTGCTCCTGGGAAAGGTTGTGCTCCCCCTCCACGAAGCCGCCCAGATCCCCGGCCCGCACCTCAATGCCCACGTCCCGCAGGGCGCGGATACGGTGGAGGAAGGGGTACTTCTCATGGGCGATGTCCGTGATCTCATATTTTTTACTGCTCGTTTACATCAACTCCTCTGTAAAAATTGTGCTTTGGGTCAGCCCCAAACAGTACTATTTTTATGGTGAAAAGGCTATCACGATATTCAACAAAGAAACAGGTGGAAACCCGGCGAAAGCGACAGGGGGCAGACTACCTGTCCTTTGGCTTTTCCCTCCTTTTGGAGCCCTTTTCCCGGCGAAGCGGCTTGCTCTGGCGGAACGCCTCCGCAAACCGCCGTTCCGCCAGCTCCCGCCAGAGGGGGTTGTATTCTACCTGAACACGGTTTTTCTCCACTTCAAAGGTGATTTGGGCGGCGACGGCGGGGCAGGTTTTGAATATGGCAGTCATGGCCTGGGTCATCTCCGGGTCGTTTCCCATAAACAGCCGGTGGGAGGAATCGTCCGCCTTGGCGGGGCAGGTACTCTTGTCGTTCCACAGCAGCGAGACAGCATTGATCACAGGGACAGCGTGTTCCCTGGCAAAGTTTCTGGCCCGCAGCAGGGCCATTTCCGGATGGAAGCAGCCGAAGTCCACGGTGTAGAAGGTTTTCAATTTATTACCCTCCCGGACCGTAAGCAGGGCCAGAGGGCTGTTCTCGGCTGCTGACCGGGGCGTATGGAAGTACATCAAGCAGCCCTGATCCGCCAGCGCGGCGATCTGTTCCAACGTACTGCCGCTTTGCATATACACAGCGGCGGCGGCCATCTCGGAAGGCAGGAGCGTGGCGCAGGAAATGGACTCGTAAACAGCCTGTACTGCTTCCGGGCTGAAATTGTTCGCAAGGAAGCCGAAGACCGTGACCATCTTCTCTAAAAAGCTGTGGGAGAACTCGTCGCACATATCCAGCCCGTAGGCGTACCACGCCTCCGTGGCTTTGGCATCCGGGCGGGGGACAGCTAACCGGATCAGCTGTTCAAATTCTTCCTTTTTCATGAGGCTATCGCTTCCTTTTTATATCCTTTTACCATTGCAGGTGTTCCACCACCCCGCAGCGGCGGCAGGACAGAGTGCTGGTTCCGTTTTCCGGGTCCGCTGTTTCCTTCCAAAGATGTCCCTTTTTTTCGCAAATCATGATTGTTTCCAGACACCTCCAGGCTTCCGCAGTGGCCTCTTCTCGGAGCTGCTCCATGGGTGGGACCGGAAGCCCCTGCGCCCGATAGTCATGGATCAGATCACCAAGATCCATCTCAAAATCCTCCGATTGCAGGTACTGTTCCAGCCGCTTTTCCAGATCCATAGTTGCTAACACCCCTTTCGTAGCTGAATTATTTTGTGATGTTGCTAGCAGCAACGATACCGTTTTTTCTCCGTGAATGCTATCACGATACCCAACAAGAATGGGCGGTGAAAACCGGGCAACACCAACAACGTCCGGCTATGCCGCCATGTCCTCCTGCCGGAAGATGACGTCGATATCCGAGAAGCGCTGGGTGCGGTTGAACTTCTCAGTTGTCTTGCCGGGGATGGCCTGGAGGGCCAGCATCCTGGCCCACAGGTCCAGGTGGTGGTCGTAGAGGTGCCGCAGCTCCGGCAGCTTGGCGTTGGGGCAGAACCAGCACCCGCCCCGGTCCGTGAAGGCGTAAACAGGCGAAAGGAGCCCTGCGGATTTGCAGAGCTCCCAAGCGTCTTTTTCTGTAAAGCCGTACTTTTCCAACAGCGAAATCTGCCTGCCATTTTCCAATCGCAACAGCCGGTCCTGCTCATCCCGCGCGATGCCCACATATTGAACGGTCCCAGGGGGCAGGCTTTTCTGATACCGCTCAATGGGCCGGACCTTGCAGTCCCGCTGGACGGCGCACTTCCCGCACAGGGGAAAGGAGCGCACCATGCCCTTCTTGGGACCGCGGGTGATCCTGCCGGTGAACAGGTCCACATAGGTCTTCTGAGCTCGAAGGACGATTACCTTGACACCCATCCGCTCCAGGGCGGGGATGGCGGTTTCGTAGATGAAGTCCCGATGCTCCGGCACTTCGCCGGAGATGTCCTTGTCAAACATGACTTCGCAGTATACCGCCTCGTCCAGCGGTTCCCCGTGGGCCTTGGCCAGCAGTACGGTTGCCATGGAATCCTTCCCGAAGGAGCAGGAGGCAATAAATTTAGGCCGTTCCATATCAGCGCTCCTGCGTGGGCGGCTTCCGCTTCCGAACCGGCGGGTTCAGGAACCGCTTTGCCTCCTGGAAGCCCACCGTGTCCACATAATAGGCTTTTTTCTCCCCGCCCCGGTTCAGCACAATTACATCGCTCATGGACAGAGAATGCATTTGCTGCCCGAAGGGACGATTGTCCTGATTGTGCTTGAGATATAAATCATCCAAAGTGACCTTGGGCGCCAGAACGCCCCGGTAAGCCCGCTGGTAATGGGCCATGCGCAGCTTGGCCTTCGCCTGCTCGTAGGGCATGAAGGCGTATGATGCGGCGCTGGCGTCTTTGATCTGGTAGATAGTATAGGTGTCGCAGACGTCGCCCTCTTTGGGATGCTCGGGAGCATAAACAGCCCCGTTCCGCTCCTGGATCTCAGCGAACTGGCAGATGTGGAAGGTTTCGCCGCCGATCCGGGCGTGTGTGGCGTCAATGTACCGGCAGGGGAGGATTCTCCGGTCATCGCCGAAGGTGGTGAGGGTGATGTTTTCACCGTCCGGCACATGAAACAGGGTGTTGTAATCGCTGTCGATGAAGCGGACTAACCCGCCGTCCGCATCGTTCGGGAAAGCCAGAACACCAAATACATTGACAGGGGTATCGCCGTTCATCGCGCCTCCCTTTCACAGGCTTCCGCCAGGGCGGCGGCCCGGTCCGTCTGCTCCCAGGGCGCGTCCTGGTGGGTGAAATGCCCGTAATTGCAGAACGAAGCGAAAATAGGCTGATTCAGGCCGAGGGCCCGGATGATACCGCCGGGAGTCAGGTCGAACACCTGCCGGACCACCTGTTCCAGAACTGCTTCCGGGTATCGCCCGGTCTCATGGAGGTCAATGTCCACGGCTACCGGCTCCGCCCTGCCGATGGCGTAGGCGAGGCCAACGGTACAGCGTTCCGCCAGACCGGCGGCTACGATGTTCTTGGCGATATACCGGGCCATGTAGGCCCCGCTCCGGTCCACCTTGCTGGCGTCCTTCCCGGAGAGCGCCCCGCCTCCATGGGGGACGAGGCCGCCGTAGGTGTCCACCATCAGCTTCCGGCCCGTCAGGCCCGTGTCCGCCTCAAAGCCGCCCAGGACGAAACGCCCGGAGGGATTGATGAGGACCTCCGTCTCATGGTCGGGGTAGAGCTCCCGCAGGGCGGGGACGATCACGGAGCGGGTGAGTTCCTTCCGCAGCTCCTCCGGGTCCTTTTCCTCGTCGTGCTGGCAGGAGAGGACCACGGCGGCGATCCGGGCGGGTTTGCCCTTGTGGTACTCCACGGACACCTGGGCCTTTCCGTCCGGGCCGAGACCCTGGATGGTCCCCAGCTTGCGGGCGTTGGTAAGCGTCAGCGTCAGCCGATGGGCCAGGACCACGGGCAGGGGGAGGAGCTGGGGCGTTTCCGTACAGGCGAAGCCGTACATGATCCCCTGGTCGCCAGCCCCCATCACACTGGAGCCGTTCACCGCCCCGGCGATGTCGCCGCTCTGATCGTGGGTGATAACCTCTACTTCGTAATCGCAGGAATAGCCGGTTTCCCGTACCGTCCGGCAGACGATGGCGGGGATGTCCGGCAGCTGCCGGGCGGTGATTTCCCCGGCTACGGTGATCTTTCCCGCCGTGGCCATGACCTCACATGCCACACGGGCGGCGGGATCGTGTTTCAAACAGGCGTCCAGGACGCGGTCAGCGATGGCGTCGCAGAGCTTGTCCGGGTGGCCTTCGGTGACCGACTCGGCGGTCAGGATGTACTTATCTCTCATGAGTCTTTCCTCTTTTCTTTTTTTGTTCTGTGGGTTTTTCAGGGGAATCAGGCACTTCCAACGGAATGGCAAGCAGATGGGGATGATCAAACATCT
>NZ_CANTJS010000086.1 GCF_947654275.1 uncultured Oscillibacter sp.
CCCACGTTGCCATCCCAGCAGGAGGTGGATTTGAAGTGTCCTGCCCCCTTGGCCATGGCAGGCCGGGCGGGAGATTTCGCCCCCTGGGCCCGGTAGGTCCCGGCGTCCATGGTCCGGAAAAAGTCCCCCCGGGGATGGACGGTGCGCTCCGGCGCGGGGGCGGGGGTTCCAATCGCTCCGCCCTTTGCCGCAAGGCAGTCCAGGACGGTGTGGTATACCGCGTCGAAGACCTCCTTCTCCCGGGCGAATTTCACCTGGGTCTTGGCCGGGTGGACGTTGACGTCCACCGCCGTCACCGGCAGCGTCACCGCCAGCACGCAGCCGGGGAAGCGCCCCTTCATCATCTGGTTCCGATAGCCCTCTTCCAGGGCCGCCGTCAGCAGCTGGGACTTGATGAACCGGCCATTGACGAAAAAGACCTGCATGGACCGGGACCCCCGGCTCTGGAGGGGCTCCGTCACGAAGCCGGAGACCTGTATCTCCCCGCCCCGGCCCTCCACGGGCAGGAGGCTCCGGGCAAAGTCCCGGCCCAGGGCGGCGTATATGGCGGAGTCCAGCCGTCCGTCGCCGGGGGTGTGGAGGGCGTCGGCTCCGTCCTTGGAAAAGCGGAAGGAGACGCCGGGGTGGGACAGGGCCAGGTGCTGCATGAGGCCGTTTACCGCCGCCGTTTCGGCGCTGTCCTTCTTCATGAATTTCAGCCGGGCGGGGGTGTTGTAAAAGAGGTCCCGGACCAGAATGGAGGTGCCCTCCGGCGCGCCGGCGGACTCCACCGCGCCGGGGACGCCCCCCTCCAGGGACAGGGAGGCCCCCACGGCGTCCTCCCGCCGCCGGGTGAGGATTTCCACCCGGCTGACGGCGGAAATGGCCGCCAGGGCCTCGCCCCGGAAGCCCAGGGTGCCAATTTTTCCCAGGTCCTCCGGGGAACGGAGCTTGCTGGTGGCGTGGCGGAGAAAGGCGGTGGGCAGCTCGGCGGGGGCGATGCCGCAGCCGTTGTCGCTGACCCGGATCAGGCCCATGCCGCCCCGGCGGATTTCCACCGCCACGGCGGAGCTTCCGGCGTCAATGGCGTTCTCCACCAGCTCCTTGACCACGCTGGCCGGGCGCTCCACCACCTCGCCGGCGGCAATCAGGTCCGCCACATGGGTCTCCAGCTGCTGAATACGGGGCATGGGCCCGCCTCCTTTCGTCAATGAGGAATTAGGAATTGGGAGTTAGGAATGATTGAAATGATGGAACAATTCCTCATTTCTCATTCCTAATTCCTAATTATAGCAGAAGTGCCGCCACCAGGGGAATGGTCACGATGGAGGCCAGTGTGGTGAGGAAGGTGGACTGGGCCATACACTCCGTATCCCCGCCGTGCTCCATGCTCAGAAGAGAGCCGGTCACAGCCGTGGGCATGGCCATCTGCACCACCGTCACCCCCAGGACCAGCGGGTCAAAGTCCAGGGCCCGGAGCAGACAGCACAGCGCCGCCGGCAGCACCAGCAGGCGAATCACCGTGAGCATCCACAGCCGGGGAGAGAGCAGCATCCGCCCCATGGGCAGTCCCGCCAGCAGAGAGCCCACAAACAGCAGAGACAGCGGCACGGTGACGTCTCCCACAAAGGCCAGCATCTCCCCCGCCAGCGCCGGAAGCCGCACCCGGGCCAGGGCCAGCGCCAGGGCAAGCACCGAGGCCAGAACCGTGGGCGAGAGGAGCTGCCGGGGACTGAAGCGCCCGGCCCCGGTGAGCAGCAGGGGCCCCAGGGTGAAGGACAGCAGGTTAAAGGGCAGGCAGAGAATCACCGCGTAAAACAGCGCCTGCTGCCCGTAGAGGGCCAGAACCACCGGATAGCCGATGAAGGCCACGTTGGGAAACGCCAGGGTATAGCGCCAGACCCCCTTCTGCCCGGCCGTCCCGCCCAGCAGATGGGGAACCGTGAGAATAAACAGGAATTCCACCGCGTAAAACCAGAAGCCGGCGCCCAGGGTTCCCAGCACCACGCTGGCCTCCGGCAGCGTGTCCCCGGTGGAGACGGAGGCCAGAATCATGGCGGGCACCGTGACAGTCAGCAGCAGCTTGGAGATTTTCTGGTCGGTGGCTCCCCCCAGAATCCCCATGCGGTTGGCGGCATAGCCGCAGACAATGGCGAAGAGAATCACCATCATCTGGGCCAGGGTATCCAAAAAACTCATGCAGCACTTCCTTACCTTTGTTCGCCTGGAGCTCAGTCCAGCATCGTCAGCACCGAAAGGGCGTTGGCCGCGGCGTGTACGCCGAAGGAGGCCCAAAGCGTCCCCGTGTGCTCATAGGCCCAGGCCAGCACCACCCCCGGCGCCAGATACCGGACCATCACCAGCAGATAGGCGGGATCCCGGCTCTCCACGGCGAACTGCCACACGTGGAGCAGGGCGAAGAGCAGACAGCTGACAGCGTAGGCCGTCAGACGGCTCCGCTCCTTGAGGCTGCCGAAGACCAGTCCCCGAAACAGGGTTTCCTCCACAAAGGGGGCCAGCAGAAGCACCGTCAGAAGGGTCATGTGGGGCGTGCTGGCAATCTGGGCGGAAATGGAGCCGTCATTCAGGTTGACCCGGCCGGAGAACAGGGCCCCCGACAGGCGGGCCAGAATGGCGTTCAGCCCGTAAATGCCCACCAGGCCAATCAGCACGGTTTTCAGGGCTTCGGGCAGATCGTCCAGCAGCCTCCGGGTGGTCCTTGCGAGGAAGCCGTGGAAAATCACCGCCGTGACGGCGAAGAGCCCGTAATAGTAAACGGCCGCCTGGGTGTCGGCGTGGATGCGCCGGCCCAGCAGATGCCCCGCCAGACGGAACAGGGGCCCCATGGCCACCGGGAGAATCAGCGCGTATATGATGAAGAACACGGCTCCGGCAAACTGTTCTCCGGCGCTGAGGTTGGAAGCGGGCTTTTTTCTGGCCATAGACGCCTCTCCTTATTGCAGCTTTTGTTTCCATTCATACAGCAGACCCATGGCCTCAATGGGGGTCAGGGCGTCGGGCTGGCAGCGGCGGAGGGCGTCCAGCACCTCCCCCTCGCCCAGGGAGGCCATGGAGACCTGTTCCGTCTCCCGGCGGGGACGGGGGCGCTGCCCGCCGTTTTCCCCCTCCAGCTCCGTCAGAATCTGCCGGGCCCGGCGGAGCACCTTGTCCGGCAGGCCCGCCAGCCTGGCAACCTCGATGCCATAGCTCCGGTCCGCGCCGCCGGGGATGATCTTCCGCAGGAAAATGATGTCCTCCCCCCGGGTCTTCACGGCAATGCTGCAATTCATGACCCCGGGGAGGGTGCTCTCCAACTCCGTCAGCTCGTGGTAGTGGGTGGCGAAGAGGGTTTTGGCCCCCAGGGTTTTCCGGTTGGCGCAGTGCTCCAGCACCGCCCGGGCAATGGACATGCCATCAAAGGTGGAGGTGCCCCGGCCGATCTCATCCAGAATCAGCAGGGAGTTCCTGGTGGCGCAGCGGAGGATGTCCGCCACCTCCGTCATCTCCACCATGAACGTGGACTGGCCGGCGGCCAGGTCGTCGCTGGCCCCCACCCGGGTAAAAATCCGGTCCACCACGCCGATGCGTGCATAGGCCGCCGGGACGAAGCTGCCCATCTGGGCCATGAGGACAATGAGGGCCACCTGGCGCATGTAGGTGGACTTGCCCGCCATGTTGGGCCCGGTGATGATGGCAACCCGGTTTTCCTCCTCGCCCATGAAGGTGTCGTTGGGCACAAACAGGCTGTCCTTGAGGACCTGTTCCACCACCGGGTGGCGGCCCTCCCGAATTTCGATGACGCCGGACTCGTCCACCTCCGGACGGCAGTAGTGGTTCCGCACGGCCACGGAGGCCAGAGAGGCCAGGGCGTCCGCCTCGGCCACGGCTCCGGCACTCCGCTGGATGCGGGCGGAGGCGGCGGAAATCTCCTCTCGCAGCTTCGTGAACAGCTCGTATTCCAGCGCCACCACCTGGTCTGAGGCAGTGAGGATGGAGTGCTCCAGCTCCTTAAGCTCCTGGGTGATGTAGCGCTCGCAGTTGGCCAGGGTCTGTTTGCGGATGTAGGAGTCGGGGACCTCGCCCTTATAGGCGTTGGAGACCTCAATGTAATATCCGAAGACCTTGTTATAGCCGATTTTCATGTTCCGGATGCCGGTTTTCTCCTTCTCCCGGGCCTCCATCTCGGGAATGACGCCCTTGCCGCCCTTGAGGATGTGCCGCAGGCGGTCCACCTCCCCGTTGAAGCCGTCCCGGATGAATCCGCCCTCCCGGACGGAAAAAGGAGGCTCGTCGCAGATGGCGGCGGCGATGAGGCTCCCCAGGTCCTCCAGGGGGTCCAGGAGCTCCGCCAGTCCGGCAAGCCGCCGGTCCGCCGCCGCGGCAAGCTGCCGCCGCACGGCGGGCAGCTTTTCAATGGCGCTCCGGAGAGATGCCAGGTCCCGTCCTCCGGCGGTGCCGTAGACAATGCGGCCCAGCAGCCGTTCCATGTCCCCCAGCCCCGTCAGGGCGGCGATAAGCTCCTCCCGGCGGATAGTGTCCTCCACCAGGGCGGCCACGGCGGAATTCCGCTGGCTGATGGCCGCCACATTCAAAAGGGGCTGCTCCAGCCAGCTCCGGAGACACCGGCCTCCCATGGGGGTCTGGGTCCGGTCCAGCACCCAGAGAAGCGTTCCCTTTTTCTCCTTGTTCCGCAGGGTGGCCGTCAGCTCCAGGTTCCGCCGGGCAGCCAGGTCCAGCTCCATGAACCGGCCCTGCTCGTAGTAATCCAGGTCGTTGATGTGGGAGAGGTCTGTCTTCTGGGTCTCATAGAGGTAGTCCAGCAGTCCCCCCAGGGCCATGGCCGCCGCCGGGACCCCCGGAGGAAGCCGCCCGAAGGCCTCGTCCCCGAACTGTTTCCGGATGCTGGCCTCCGCCGGCTTCAGGAGGAAACGGCGCTCCCCGGCGTTTTCCACCCGGCAGTGGAATTTCTCCCGGAGGACCTCTACCAGAGCCGCGTCGGAAAAGGCCCCGTCGTTCACCACCGCCTCCGCCGGGGAAAAGCGGCCCAGCTCATTGATAACGTGCTCCATCCGGTCCCTGCCGGTGAAGGAGGTCAGATGGACCTTTCCGGTGGTCACGTCGCAGAAGGCCGCGCCGGCGCCGCGGGAATCGGCATAGATTCCGCAGAGGTAATTCCCGGCTTTGTCGTCCAGACAGGCGGCGTCCAGCACGGTTCCCGGGGTGATGACGCGAATGATGTCCCGCTTCACCAGGCCCTTGGCCTTGGCGGGGTCCTCCATCTGCTCGCAGATGGCCACCTTGTAGCCCTTGGCAATCAGCCGGGCGATATAGGCCTCGCTGGCGTGATAGGGGATGCCGCACATGGGCACCTGCTCCTCGGCGGGCTTTAAGTGCTTGCCCTTGTCCCGGCTGGTGAGGGTCAGGTCCAGCTCCCTGGAGGCCAGCCTGGCGTCGTCCGCGAACATCTCATAGAAGTCCCCCAGGCGGAAAAACAGGATGGAGTCAGGATTGTCCTTTTTAATTTCCAGGTACTGCTTCATCATCGGGGTCAGCTCTGCCATGAAACACCATCCTTACAATCAGGAATTAGGAATGAGGGATTAGGAATTCGGCCCGTAACCAGAAATTGTGCGTTTCCGTTCAATTCCTAATTCCTAACTCCTCATTCCTAATTACGTTTTAACTCTTATAGTTCAACCGCCGTGCCGGTGCGCATGGGCCGGAGGCGGCCCCCCAGGGTCTTCCGGAGCTCCTCATAGGCCCACTCTCCCGTGCAGTGGCCGGTGTAATACACCGTCTGCCCCCGGGACAGGGCCCCGGCGGTCAGGTCCAGCAGGGCCCGGGCGCTCTCCGCCTCCGGGCTCAGCTCGAAGAGGTGGAAGCCGCCGAATACCGCGTCGGGCATTCTTCCGCCCAGAAGCTCCCCGGCCCGCTCCAGGGTGTTGACAATGCCCAGGTGGCCGCAGCCCGCCAGCAGCACCGCCTTTCCCTCCGACTGAATAATCAGGTGCTGCTCATGGGCGAAGACGTCGGGCCGGAACCCGCCGGGGGTCTTCTCCTGGAGCTTGGGGGCCGGGGCCCGCCGGGTCTGGTCGTCTGCCACGCCGGAAAACAGAAGCAGCTCTTCGTCCAGCCGCCGGACGGGCTCCGTAAATACCAGCCGGTCCCGCACCTGCTCCCACAGGGTGTCCAGGCCGATGTAATGGGGGTCCTGGCCGGGGAGGACGGCGTAGTAGGGGCGCAGGGCCTCCTCCCGGAGATAGATGCCGGCGTGCCGGTTGACCCGGCAGAAGGCCTCCAGGCCGCCGCCGTGGTCCGAGTGTCCATGGGACAGCACGGCGGTGTCCACCGCCGCCAAATCCACCCCCAGCCGCTCCGCGTTAGCCAGAAGCTCAGGGCCGGGACCCATGTCGAACAGGATTTTGTGCCCCGCCGTCTCCACATAGATGGAAAGACCCCGGGCGGGCTCCAGGCCGGTCCGGGCGGCGGTGTTTTCTACCAGGGTGACGATTCTCATAGGCGCCTCCATTGGCCTCCCCAGAGGGGGAGGGGGTATCTTCTATATTATAGCATGTCTGTCAATTGCCTGAAAGGCCCCGCGCATGGCGCGCGGGGCCTTCTTTCCGTCTGCAGCAGGAGGGAGGAATGCTTACTGGGCCTTTTTCAGCTGCTTGATTTCTTCGGTATGCTGCTTAACCGCTACCTCCAGAGCGCTGACGCGGATATCCAGGCTTTCCAGCGCTTCGACCTGCGGTATTTTCTCATGGAGCAGCTGAAACTGATCGCCCAGAAGATTGAAACGCGGCTCAAAATATGCTTCCATCAGGGCCATCATCCGGGCCTCGGAGGCGCTGATTTTTTCCGTCATCCGGGCCTCGGAGGCGCTGATTTTTTCCGTCATCCGAGCCTCGGAGGCGCTGATTTTTTCCGTCATCCGAGCCTCGGAGGCGCTGATTTTTT
>NZ_CANTJS010000087.1 GCF_947654275.1 uncultured Oscillibacter sp.
ATTCCTATTCCGTGATTGCGAGCTGTATTCAGGAAATCCCGTCCTCCTGCCGGTTTGCGCGGCCATAGAGCCGGGCCGTCCGGCGGATGGAGGCCCGGAGGAGCCGGGGCGGTTCTGACAGTTTCTGCTATGCTCTGTTGATTCCTATTCCGTGATTGCGAGCTGTATTCAGGAAATCCCGTCCTCCTGCCGGTTCACGCGGCCATAGAGCAGGGCCGTTTGGCGGACGGAGTCCCGGAGCTCCGGACTGAGGTCCGACGCCCGGAGCCGCCAGGTCCAGTTAGATCCCACGGTGGAGGGGGTATTCATCCGGCCCCGGTTGTCCAGTCCCATGTAATCCTGCATGGGCACCACGCAGAGCCGGGCGGCGCTGCGCATTACCAGGGCAATCAGAGGGCGGTACAGCTCCTGCTGAGGCGTCCTCTGATCGCAGAGGTAGTCCCGGACTGCCTGCCGCTCCCCGTCGGTGATGCTGGAAAGCCAGCCCGTCAGGGTCTCGTTGTCGTGGGTCCCGGTGTAGGCGGCGGCGTTCTCCGTGTAGTTGTGGGGCAGGTAGTCGCTGGCAGAGCCGGTGTCCCGGGCGTCAAAAGCGAACTCCAGCACCTTCATGCCGGGAAAGCCGCTGGTTTGCACCAGCTGCCGCACGGAGTCCGTGACATAGCCCAGATCCTCGGCAATGACCTCGTGCCGGCCCAAAACCTCCTCCGCCCGGCGGAAGAGCTCCGGACCGGGCCCTTTTTCCCAATGGCCGTGGATGGCGCCGGCGCTGCCATAGGGGATGGAGTAGTACGCGTCAAAGCCCCGGAAGTGGTCGATGCGGGTGACGTCGTAGAGCCGGAAGCAGTGCCCCAGCCGGGAGAGCCACCAGGCGTAGCCGGTTTCACGGTGGTAGTCCCAGCGGTACAGGGGATTGCCCCACAGCTGGCCCGCGGCGGAAAAGCCGTCCGGCGGACAGCCCGCTACGGCGGTGGGCAGACAGTCCCCGTCCAGCTGGAAGAGTTCCGGATGGGCCCAGGCGTCGGCGCTGTCCATGGCCACATAAATGGGAATATCTCCGATGATTCGGATGCCCCGGCGGTTGGCGTAGTCCTTCAGGGCGCGCCACTGCCGGAAGAACTGGAACTGCATGTACTGCTGGAATTCCACCTCGGAGGACAGCCGGCAGCCGTCCAGGGCGGCGTCCCGGCGGAGTCGGAGGTCCTCCGGCCACCGGGTCCAGGGCGCGCCGCCGAAGCGGTCCTTCAGCGCCATGAACAGGGCGTAGTCGTCCAGCCACCAGCGATTTTCCGCAATGAAGGCCTGACAGTCCGGATTCCCGGCCATCTGACTGCGCTCCCAGGCCTTCCGCAGCAGGGGATACCGGGCCCGGTAGAGCTTTTCATAGTCCACCCTGCCGGGGTCGCCGCCGAAATCGGCGGCATCGCACTCCGCCCTTGTCAGAACACCCTCGTCAATCAGCGCCTCCAGGCTGATGAAGTAGGGATTGCCTGCGAAGGTGGAGAAGGACTGATAGGGCGAATCCCCGTAGCCGGTGGGGCACAGGGGCAGAATCTGCCAATAGCTCTGCCCCGCGTCCCGGAGCCAGTCCACAAAGTCATAGGCGCTTTGGGAGAAGCAGCCCACGCCGTACCGGGACGGAAGGCTGGTAATGGGGAGCAGGATACCGGCGGCTCTGTTCATGATGCGGCTTCCTCCGTTTTCAAAAAATCAAAAATTCATAAAAATTCGGCGGGGCTCACGCCTGACCTGAGAGAGAAAAAGCGAGAAAGCGAGAAAGCAAGAAAGAAAACGAGAAAACGGGACGCCCTCTTCGGAGCGTCCCGCATGGAACGGATGTGCCTCAGATTTTCCCGCTCAGCACCAGGACCAGCACCACGAAGGTAGCCAGCAGCGCCAGGGAGAACAGCAGGAAGCCGGCGTCGAAGCGGTCGCCGCTGGCGGCGTTTTCCCGCTCGGGGGCCAGCCGGGCCTTCCGCAGGGCGGTGACCACCGGCTTGTAGAGAATCAGAATCAGGGCCATGTTCAGCCCGCCCTTCACCAGGTTGAAGGGGAGGAAGACCGTGGGCAGCATGTCGGCCACCACGGAGCGGTCCATGTGCATGTAGATGGGGGTAATCAGGTAGTTCCAAAGGAGCATGACCACCGTCAGAACCACGGTGCCCAGAGCCAGGCCCAGCACCGCGCCCTTCCGGCTGCGCAGCTTCATGTAGACGAAGGAGGCGGTGCAGCAGAAGGCGCAGGTGGCCAGCACGTTCATGATGAGGCCGATGATGCCGGTGTCGCTGACGGTGAACATCTCCACCAGAGCTACGACGATGGAGATGATGGCGGCGGACAGGGGCCCGAAGAGGAAGCCGCCGATGCAGACCACGGTGTCCTTCACATCCATCTGGAGGAAGCCGGAAATCTGGGGCAGCAGCTTGCTCAGCAGCATGGCCACATAGGCCAGGGCCGTGAGCATGGCCAGGGAGGTGATGGTCTTGACGGTGACCCGGGGACGGGCGGCGGGGATGGCGTTGGCGTTGGGATTGGACATAAGAAAACACTCCTTTACAAACTTGAAAACACCCTGGACGCTTTGACTTCTCCAAGGTGAACCAAGCGGCAAAGGAGCGCACGCAAACGGCGTGCGGCCATACCGCACTCATCTTCTTCCATCCAGACTGTCACTGTTGGTCCCGGAGTTTCACCGGGTCAGCGGGGGCCGGTACGAAAAAACCGGCCTCCGGTCGCGGACTGTAACCGCCAGTGGGGAATTGCGCCCCGCCCTGAAGACAAAGTATTCAGTTGTTTCCTGTAGGATAGTATACGACAGTCCGCCGGAAAATGCAACCCTTTTTTTCGCCCGGGGAAAGCCCTGTTTTTCCGTCTATTCCGGCTTTTCCGATTCTTCCGGCATTTCCGGTTTTTCCGGTCCTTCCGGCCCCTGGTACTCCAGCAGGTCTTCCACTCGGCAGTCCAGGACATAGCAGACTCTGGCCAGAAAATCCAAATCCACCATTTCAATCTTCTGGCCCTGATAGTAGCGGTCTACAACCTCGTAGCGGCTCCCAATCAGGGTCCGCAGACGGTTTCTGGTGATGCCGCGGCTGTCCATCACGCTGGAAAGCTTTACGATGATTTGACCGTATTCCTCCGTGTGATAGCTGATGATACCCTTTAGCGTATTCATAGACCCTCCCTTTATATAGATAGAGTCTAACAGAGTAACTGCCTCTTGACAGTCTACAGATTAGAGTATATCATAAAAGAAAGAATACTATGTATATAGTAAATCAAAGGAGAGATATCTGATGGACGAGCATGAAAAGCCCTACACGACCCTGTTCAATGCCATCACGGACGCCTTGGATGCTCTGGACCGCCTGAACTTCGGCCAGGCGAAGGAGATTCTGGAGGCCGGCCAGCAGAGGGCGGAAGAAATCTATATCGGGGAAGACAAATAAGACGCAAACGGCACAAAAAGAGCAAAAAACACGCAAAAAAACCTGCCCGCTGTTCACGGGCAGGTTTTCCTGCTTTTGTTCGCTGTGTCCGGGTTCGCCCGTCAGGCTGCCGGGCGGTTCCGCACCATGGACGCGGCGTGCTCCTGTGCCAGTACGTCCAGCAGCTCCGCGATCCGGCCCGCGGGATACGCCGTCCGGCAGTCTGCCAGGACCTGGGCGAATTCCTCCGTGCCGCCGTGCCAGGCCGCATCGGCGGAGGCGATATGCCGGCAGACCACGTTCGCCGCCGGGGGCCGGTCCCAGTAACCCACCCGCTGGTTCCCCATCAGCGCAAGAAAGGCCAGCACTGTGTCCGGGTCCTCCAGAAAGCGGCTTCGCAATTCCTCGCTGGAGCCCTCCGTCAGGGCGTCGCCCCACAGGTCGAAGACCACGAGCTGGTCCAGAGGGACCGTGTTCCCGTGGTTGAAAATGTACTCGAAGCGCGGGTCGCTCAGGGTCCCGGTGAGGCCGTAGTCCGTCAAGTCAATACTGATGGCCTGCCAGTTTTCCAGCGGCGTTTCCCGTGGAGGCGCCTGTGTGGGCTCCGCGCCCTGCCAGCCGTTCCGCTCCAGCCCGGCGGCGTGCTCCTGTTCCATCACGTCCAGCAGCTCCGCGATACGGCCCGTGGAATACCGCACCCGGCGGTCCGACAGGATTTCGCCGAACTCGACGCTGTTGTACCAGGCGGCGTCGGCGCAGGCAATGGTCTGGCAGACCACCTCCGCCGCCGGATGCTCCCAATAGCCGTCCCGCTGGTCTCCCATCAGCTCCAGATAGACCAGCACCCTGTCCGGGTCCTCCAGGAACCGCCGCCACAGCTCATCGTTCAGGCCTTCGGCAGCTGCGCCGTCGGAGGCCAGGGAGCAGGCGATGAGCTTTCCCAGAGAGAGGGAGGCGATGCCGTCCAGGACGCCGGGGTCCCCGATGGGGTTTTCTGTGACGCCGAAGTCCGCGGCGCTGATGGTGACAGCCTGCCATTTTTTAGCTTCCGTGCTTTGCGCGGCGCTGTCCTCTTTCGGCGGCTTCGTTTGATCGTCCTGCGGGGCGGCGGGCGTTTCTTCTTTTTCGGGCTTTTCAGGTTTTTCGGGCTCTTCGGGCCCCGACCCCTCCGGCGGAGAGACCTCCTCCGGGCCGGAGGTTTTTAGAGGCTGCTCCGGCGGAGCGGGCGGGACGGTCCCGGCGGCCTCGGCAGACCCGGTTGGGGTCTCCGGCGGCGGCGCGTCGGACGGCGAAGCCCCCTGCCCGCCGCAGGCGGCAAACAGGAGGCACAGCGCCAACGCCAGAGCGGCTGCGCCCATGACGTTTCTTTTCATCTTATTTGCTCAGGGCCTCGTCAATGGCCTTGGCGGCGGTTTTGCCCGCGCCCATGGCCAGAATGACCGTGGCCGCGCCGGTGACGGCGTCGCCGCCGGCGTAGACCTTCTCACGGGAGGTCAGGCCGTCCTCATTGACCACGATGCCGCCCTTGCGGTTGATTTCCAGGCCCTTGGTGGTGGACTTAATCAGGGGGTTGGGGCTGGTGCCCAGAGACATGATGACGCAGTCCACGTCGATGTCGAACTCGCTGCCGGGGACCTCGATGGGCCGCCGCCGTCCGGAGGCGTCGGGCTCGCCCAGCTCCATCTTGATGCAGCGGATTTTGTTCACGTCGTCGTTTTCGTCGGCAAAGATTTCCACGGGGTTGCACAGGGTCTTGAAGATGATGCCCTCTTCCTCGGCGTGCTCCACCTCTTCCTTACGGGCGGGGAGCTCTTCCATGCCCCGGCGGTAAACGATGTACACCTCGGCTCCCAGGCGCTTGGCGCAGCGGGCCGCGTCCATGGCCACGTTGCCGCCGCCCACCACGGCCACCTTCTTGGGCCGCTGAATGGGGGTGTCGGAGTCGGGGAGATAGGCCTTCATCAGGTTGATGCGGGTCAGGAACTCGTTGGCGGAGTACACACCACGGTAGTTGATGCCGGGGATGTCCATGAACATGGGCAGGCCCGCGCCGGAGCCGATGAATACGGCCTCAAAGCCCTGCTCCTCCATCAGCTCGTCGATGGAGATGGTCCGGCCGATAACGGTGTCCGTGGCGATGGTGACGCCCATGGCCTTCAGCCCGTCCACTTCCTTCTGAACAATGGCCTTGGGCAGACGGAATTCGGGGATGCCGTACACCAGCACGCCGCCCGCCAGATGGAGGGCCTCGAACACGGTGACCTCATAGCCCTTCCGGGCCAGGTCGCCGGCGCAGGTCAATCCGGCGGGGCCGGAGCCCACCACCGCCACACGGTGGCCGTTGGAGGCGGGTTTTTCCGGGGCCTCGGTGCTGTGGGCGTTGTGCCAGTCGGCAACAAAGCGCTCCAGCCGGCCGATGCCCACGGGGTCCCCCTTCTTGCCCCGGACGCAGTACTTCTCGCACTGGCTTTCCTGGGGGCAGACCCGACCGCAGACGGCGGGGAGGGCGGAGGTGTTGGAGATGATCTGATAGGCCTCTTCAAACTCCCCGGCGGCCACCTTCTGGATGAACTCGGGAATATGTACCATGACGGGGCAGCCCTGCATGCAGGGCTTGAGCTTGCAGTTGAGGCACCGGGCTGCCTCGTCCAGGGCCTGGGCCTCGGTATAGCCCAGGGCCACCTCCTCAAAGTTCTTGTTCCGGACGTTGGGGTCCTGGGAGGGCATGGGATTCTTTGTTAAAGACATATTGGCCATGTTATTCGGCCTCCTTCTTGAACAGGTTGCAGGTCTCCTCATATTTGTGCTTTTCAAAGGGCGCATACATCTGGTTCCGCTTCACGGCCAGGTCCCAGTCCACCTTGTGGCCGTCGAAGTCCGGGCCGTCCACGCAGGCGAATTTCATCTCGCCGCCCACGCTGAGGCGGCAGCCGCCGCACATGCCCGTGCCGTCAATCATGATGGGGCTCATGGAGACGGTGGTGGGGATGCCGTAGGGCTCTGTGGTCTTGGAGACGAATTTCATCATGACCATGGGGCCGATGGCGAAGACCTCGTCATACTGGTTCCCCGCGTCGATGAGCTCCTTCAGGGCCTCGGTGACCAGACCCTTCCGGCCATAGCTGCCGTCGTCGGTGCAGACCACCAGAAGGTCGCTGGACTTCTTGAAATCCT
>NZ_CANTJS010000088.1 GCF_947654275.1 uncultured Oscillibacter sp.
AAGGAAGTCGACCGGAATTGGGAAGAGCTGCTGAAGCTCTGCGAGCTGTAAGCGTTCCGGCCATAAACAGACCGGTTCTGTTCAAAAATCTCTCCAAACGGCAAGGCCCCGCTGAAAGCGGGGTCTTGCCGCGTTCAGCGGGGGCCTGAATGTGGGGCCGCAGCGCAAAAAATCCATACAGTCAAAACCATGCAGCCTGCCGGAACTGTCTTCTGACCGTTTCGGCAGGCTGTGAAAGCGTTCGGAGTTCCCCAAAATGCAGAATTCCCGGCGGATCCGTCTGCGGGAGGCACGCCGTGTCCACCGGCAGCAGAGCCGCGGAGCGCTGCGTTTCGAGAGGGCCTTATCGAAATCACGGACGGTGTTTTGGGCGGTCTGCCGGGCCTGCTGCCTCCTTGCAGAACCGGCGTCAAAACAAACTCAGCTGTTCCGTTTCATAGCCCCGGCGGGACGCGGCGACGATCTGCCCCATGGAGGTGAGCAGACCCCGCCGGCTGCACTGCTCCCGGAACAGCTCCCACAGCTTCCGGGCCCTGGGGCTGGTGCATTGATAGCGGTTCCCATACCGCCGCCGGTACCGCTCCGGCAGGCCCTGGCCGGGAAAACAGGCCTCCAGCTGCCGGTGAAAGTACTCCCGCTGTCCCGCCCGGCAGGTCATTCCGAAGGCCGGGTAGATAAAGCGTGCGCCGGCGTCCGACGCCCGCTCCACAATGGCGGCGATATTCTCAGGACTGTCCTCCAGAAAGGGCAGGACGGGCATCATCAAAACCCCCGTGAACAGGCCGGCGGCGCTGAGCCGCTCCAGCGCCGCCAGACGGCGGGTGGGGGAGGGGGCGCGGGGTTCCAGCTTTGCCGCGAGATCATCGTCGCAGGTTGTGACCGTCAGCTTGCAGAGGACCGGCATGGTCCGGCTGATGGAGGACAGCACGTCGATGTCCCGGACAATCAGATCGCTCTTGGTATCGATGGCTGCGCCGAAATCATAGGCTTCCAGCAGCGTCAGGGCGTGCCGGGTGAGCAGTAGGTCTTTTTCAAAGGGATTGTACGGGTCGCTCATGGCCCCGGTGCCCACCACACCCCGCTTGACCCTGCGCTCCAGGTCATTCCGTACAATCCGCAGGGCGTCGGCCTTTGCCCTGACCTGGTCAAAGGAATCATTGCGGTAGCAGTCGCTGCGGCTGTCGCAGTAGATGCACCCGTGACAGCAGCCCCGGTAGAGATTCATGCTGTACTCCGTGCCGAACCAGCTGGAATCTCTGGTGCGGTTCACGATTGACTTCGCCGGGATATATTCCATCTGCGTACTCCTGTTCCGGCGTCCGTCCGGACAAGCCGTTTTTCCCATTGTACCCCCTGGGAACGCCGCCGTCAACAGGCAGACGTTCTCAGGACATGTTTGTTACCGCCACGAACACATTGGAAATCTCATACCAGGTCGCGAAATCCACGCTGCCCGTCTGAGGCATGTGGAAGACCTTCTGAAACTCCGTGACCGCCGCCTGAGTGCCCGGACCGTAGATGCCGTCTGCCGGGGTTTTTGGAATGGCGGGGAAGTTCTCTGCGATGCGGTTCAGCTGAACCTGAATGGTGCGCACGGCCTCGCCCTCGCTGCCCAGGGAAAGGACCTCGCCGCCGTAGGACAGGGGGACGCCCTCCACCTTCTCCGCGCTTTTCAGGTAGATGTCCGAACCGTAGTATTTCCGCAGGATGTCCATGGTGTCCCAGCCCTGTTCCGCCAGAGCCTGGGAGCCCCACTGGCTCAGGCCGCCGCACTGGGTGCGCCTGCCGTCGCAGTACTGGGTGAACAGGGGCTGGGCAATTCCCTCTTTGGTGACATAGGTGGTGAAGAGATCGTCCACCACCACGCCGATCTCCTCAAAAATGGTCCGGCCGTGGGAATAGGACTGGTCGAAGGCTGTGGAGTTGGTGACGGTGAAATCATAGCCCTTCCCCCGGTACCACTCCGTATAGACCCGGTTCAGGGTGAAGGAGAGAATGGCCAGGACATTGGCCTTGATGGCCTCCGTCCGCCAGGTGGAATAGATTTCGCTGCACGCCACGTTTTTGATGTAGTCCTTGAAGGGTACCCAGTAGTTTTGGGCCGACGTGTCCTCCGGCCTGCCGGCGTGGACCACGATGTACTCCGGAATCACCGGCTCCGGCAGAACCACCAGGCCCTCCGCCTCCGGCAGGGGCTTGACCGCGTCCTCCCGGGGCCGTGAGGAGGGCTCTCCCCAGAGGGCGTGAGGGGGCAGCAGGACGTTCCGCACGTTGAAGCCGCCGGCTCCCGACAGCGGCGCCCGCTGGATGGACCGGCCGGCGGGCATCAGCTCCACGCCGCCGATGTGGAGCGTCTGATAGCCCTCGGCGGAAATGGTGACGTTGTAGACGGCGTAGGGCCGCTGCTCCGTTGCGCTTTCCACTACGGACAGCTCCATGGGCGGCGCGGGCAGCTCCACAAAGGGCGTCTGGCCGGAGGAATCTGTGGTCAGCTCCTCCAGAACATTGCCGTTGGCCGGGTCGGTGACCCGGACGCGTGCGCCGGGAACGGGCTGGGGGGAATCCCCCGCGGTGACAAATACCTGTAAATCGCCTTTGTCCAGATAAGTTGGATTCATAAGCATGCTCCTCCTTTCCGTATACTATCCTATGCGGGCCGGGGGGAATGGTCTCTCCGCCTGCCCCGCGAAAAAGGAGGGACCTATGGAGTACATCGTCAAATACACAGGGGATATTTTTTCCCTGGGCTATCCCACGGAGCTGCTGGATGCCCAGTTTGCCATTCTGGATCTGGGGGACCAGGACCCGGAATACCTGCTGGAATACCCCCAGGTGACCAGCTTCGAGCCGTCGCGCCGCATCAGCGGCCTGGCCAGCCGGGAGGGAGGACCCATGGACCGGCAGAGCATGGACGCCGCCTGCATCCCGCCGGTCTGGCGGGAGTACGGCCTCACGGGCCGGGGGGTGCTGGTGGGTCTTGTGGACTCCGGGATTGATTTGAACCACCCGGAATTTCAGGGGGAGGAGGGGCGGAGCCGGGTGGTTGCCCTGTGGGACATGACGGCCCAGGGCACGCCGCCGGCGGGGTTCCGCAGCGGAGCGTTTTACTCCGAGGCCGAGATTGCCGCCGGCCAGGTTCCCGACACCATGAGCCAGAGCGGCCACGGCACCGCCGTCGCCGCCGTCGCCGCCGGGCGGAGCGGCGTAGCCCCCGGGGCGTCCATCGCCATGGTGAAGCTGCCCAGCGCCCGGACCACCGATATTATGCGGGCGGTGAAGTTCCTGCTGGACCAGGCGGAGGAACGGGGCATGCCCTGCGTCATCAACCTCAGCTACGGCACCAACTGCGGCTCTCACTGGGGGCAGACGCTGTTTGAGTCCTATATCGACCAGTCGGCCCAGCGGGGGCGGAGCGTGATTGTCTGCGCCGCCGGAAACGAGGGCTCCGGCGCCCACCATTACTATGGCCGCCTGACGGAAAATGGTGTTCTGGACGTGGAGTTTACCGTGTCCACCCAGCGGGAGCAGATCTGCCTTTCCCTGTGGAAGAACTTTATTGACGAGGCGGCTTTTGAACTGGTGCTGCCCAACGGCCAGGCCACAGGGCTGCTGCTGGAAGGGACCCGGACTCTGCGCTTCGGCTCTGTCCGGGCGGCGGTGTTCTACAGTGTGCCCACCCATTACAGCGTTTCTCAGGAAATGCTGTGTCTGCTGGACGGCCCGCCGGGCGGCATGGACGGCCTGTGGAAGCTCCGCTGCTACGGCGGAAGCATTTCGGACGGCCGCTTTAATGTGTGGCTGCCCACCATGGAGGAGGTGGGCGACCGCACCGCCTTCCTCCAGCCCACGCCGGATTTGACCATCACGCTTCCCGCCACGGCCATGTATCCCATCTCGGTAGGGGGCTTCCGGCCCGACACCGGGACGGTCAGCCCCTTTTCCGGTCGGGGCGTCCAGGACTGCGCGGGCCGGACCCTGCTGGACCTGGCGGCTCCGGCGGAGGGCGTCCGCTCCGCCAAGGCCGGAGGCGGCTATGACGCCTTCACCGGCACCAGCATGGCGGCGCCCTTTGTCTCCGGCGCAGCGGCGCTGATGATGGAGTGGGGAGTGGTCCGGGGGAACGACCGGCTGCTCTACAACCAGCGGGTGAAGGCCTTTTTGTGCAAGGGGGCCCTGAGAAGCGCTTTCCTCACGTATCCAAACGCCCAATGGGGCTATGGCCGGCTGAACCTCTGCGCCACGATGAACGATCTGGTCAATCATTTGGAAAGGGGGCTTTGAACATGCGGCTTTCGCCTGAGACGCTGGAGTTTATTCATGCGCCTGACACCGTGGATTTCGTCACCCGGGCTACGGACGCCTTTTTTGAGTATGCCCGCAGCTCCAACGAGGTTGTGGTGGGGCAGATGCTCTCCGGGTGCTACGTGCTGGCTTATGTCAAGGCTGAGAACTTCTATAAGCTGGGGGAGGCGCTGGGAGCGGCCTTTGTCAGCTCCGCTTCGGTGGTTCTGGGCCTGCTGGACCGGCCCGCCCTGGAGGCGGCGGGGGTCTCCCAGGTCCACCGCCAGCCCTATCTGAACCTGAAGGGCCGGGGGGTGCTGGTGGGCATTCTGGACACGGGCATCGACTATACCCAGGATGTGTTCCGCTATGAGGACGGCACCAGCAGAATCCAGTACATCTACGACCAGACTGCCCAGGGGGAGCCGCCCTCCGGCTTCCTTCTGGGCCGGGAGTACAGCAAGGCGGACATCGACGCGGCCCTGGCCTCCGGGGACCCCTACGCCCTGGTGCCGGAGCGGGACGAGAACGGCCACGGCACCTTCCTGGCCTCCGTGGCCGCCGGACGGGAGACGGAGGACTTTACCGGGGCGGCCCCGGACGCGGAGATCATCGCCGTGAAGCTGAAGAAGGCCCGGCCCTTCTACCGGGAGCGGTACTGCGTCCCGCCGGACCAGGAGGACGCCTATGAGTCCAGCGCCGTGATGCTGGGGGTGGAGTACATCCTGAAAAAGGCCAGGGAGCTGGGCCGCCCCGTGTCCATCTGCATCGGCCTGGGCACCAACGCCGGAAGCCACGACGGAGCCAGCGTCTTTGAGGAGTACCTGGGGAATGTGTCCATCCAGAAGGGTGTCTGTCTCAGCGTGGCGGCGGGGAACGAGGCCGAGGCCCGGCATCACACCGGCGGTGTTCTCCAGCCTGGGGAGCAGCCGGGACAGATTGATCTCAAGGTGGGGGACCGGGCCGGGGATATCTACATGGCCGTCTGGAATTCCGTGGCGGACCGGCTGTCCATCTCGGTGCGCTCTCCCTCCGGAGAGCTGGTGGGCCGGGTGCCCGCCCGGCCGGGGGCCATCCCCGCCGCCGATGTGAAGCTGGTTTTGGAGGCGGCCCGGGTGCAGATTGAATATCACTTTCCCGTGGAGAACAGCGGGGGGCAGCTCTCCATCATCCGCATTTTAGGCGCAACGCCCGGGGTGTGGACCATCCAGCTCCACGGGGACGTGCTGCTGAACGGGCAGTATCACGTATGGCTTCCCATTACGGGGTTCGTGTCGCCCACAGTGGAGTTTTTGTCGGCCTCGCCGGACTATACCGTCACCTGTCCCGCCACCGCCGTGGGGGTCATCTGCTGCGGGGCCTACGACAGCGCCGGGAAAAGCCTCTACGCCAGGAGCTCCCGGGGGCCCGCCTGGGGCGGGCGGGTTCTGCCGGATATGGTGGCCCCCGGCGTTGGGGTGGGGGGCATCTATCCCTATGGCCCAGGGCAGATGAGCGGCACCAGCGCGGCGGCGGCGGTGCTGGCGGGAACCGGTGCGCTGCTGCTCCAGTGGGGCATCCGGGAGGGAAACGACCCGACCATGGGGACCAATCAGATTCGCGCCTATCTCATCCGGGGCTGCCTGCGGCGGCCCGATATGGAGTATCCCAATAACCAGTGGGGCTATGGCTCCGTGCAGCTGATGCAGAGCTTCCACCTGATGCGGGAGCTGTGACTTCCTGGAGCGGAGACGGCTGAACATAGGGGCGGGACGCCGGAGAGAAACCGGCGTCCCGCTTTTTCCTTTTTTGCCTTTTTCCCTCCCTGCTTTTTGCCGCGGCAGGGCTTCCGGCGCAGCGGTGCGGAAATCCGCCGTCCGGCGCCGGAACCCGCCCGCCTCGTTTCCTGGCGGCACGTCCCCCCAAAAAAATTGCCGGGGCCTCCGGAAAACGGGCCGGAGCCCGGTCTGTCCTCCGGGAGCCCGGCGTCTCCGAAAAACCGGGCGGAGCCTGGTCTGTCCTCCGGGAAACTGGCGTCTCCGAAAAACGGGCCGGAGCCCGGTCCATCCTCCGGGAGCCCGGCGTTTCCGAAAGACGGGGCGGAGCCCGGTCCATCCTCCGGGAGCCCGGCGTCTCCGAAAGACGGGCCGGAGCCCGGTCCATCCTCCGGGAGCCCGGCGTCTCCGAAAGACGGGCCGAAGCCTAGAGGGTGTCTTCAAACAAACGCAGGACAAAATAAGGAAGCAGCAGTAAAA
>NZ_CANTJS010000089.1 GCF_947654275.1 uncultured Oscillibacter sp.
TGCTTGAGTTTGAAGACACCCTCTAGAGTCTGTTTGAAAACCGTCAAAACGCCGTTTCAGGGCATCCTTTTCCGTCAGGACTGCGTTGATTGGACTTGAAATCCATCAGGATTCCCGGGTCCAATCGCCTTGTCTGACGATTGGATAGCCGTTGGCGGCTCTGCCGCCTTACGGATATCACATGCCTATTGGGTAAACAATCTGTCCCCATCCGGCAGTTTTAAAACAGCCTCTAGCGGTCTATAAGATGAAAGTCAACCCCCTGCCGGACAACGACAGTCACGCCGGCCCGGTCAGGATCTACCACATGGACATTCTCCCATCAACTTCCACTCCCTGGAGCTCCGGGAGAGGAACGGTCAAACCGTCTCCGTGAACCTAGACGAGGTGACGCGCCTGGTCCGCTCGGGATGCCGCTGCTGCGCCGACATGACGTGCAGTTCGCAGATCTTCCCATCGGCGGAGCCCGAAGTGCCAACGGCTAAGACGTGGACAAGGGCTGGAACCAGATTATCGTCCGCCCTGAGAAGGGCCAGCAGCTTCTGGACCAGGCCCGGGAAGGGGGGTGCTATGGAGTTCAAGGACGCCATGGAGGGATGCCTTGAAAAACTCTAAAAAGCGTCTTTTGAAAAAACATGACGGTAAAGAACCTCTGGACGCTCTCCGGAATGCCAGAGGATTTGGGGTATCTGAATCCGATCCGGGAGATATTCAAGGACCGCTAAAGCAAGAGCCGGGGAACAATTCCCGGCTCTTGCTTTTTGTCAGGCCCAGTGGCATTCTAAACTCTCCCAGGCGCTTTCGGACAGCGCTTTTGGAAGACGCCGCTCATGTCGGCACAAATATCGCCGATTCTGGCGGTCTTAGTTCCCGTAGGCGGTTTCGGCCTTACCGGCATCAACAGCGATAGCTTCATCTGTTGGCTGGGCTCTTAGGGGCGCCAGCGGAAGGGACGGAGGTACTTGGATCTGTGTGACTTTGAGTCGCCGGAGCCCCGGTACACGGACGATTTTATCTCGGAGCCGTTACAAGACCACCTCTGCCGGCTCCCCTGGTAGAGCTCTAGGAAGGCGTGACCCCGACTCTTATCTTTAAGCGCCAGTCCAAGGACAAGCTCCTTTCCCAGATTGCGGGAACGACCATGGTCAACTACTCCCCGGTGTCTTCTGAGCTTCATGCATTGCGAACGATCTCATTTTAGACTCCCGGGAGGATCTCCTCGCCCTCATCGCGGACTTTTCTCCCATGTTTCATGGGGGAACTCACAGCATAAAAGAAGCCCGGGCATTCCGCTAACACGGAAACACCTGGGCTTTTTTATTTTAGTTAGGGTACTTTTATCCCATAAAATCCTCCTAAGATTTGATTTTGATGCAATTTTACTAGTAACAGACAAAACCTGCGTATAACTATCGTTAAACGCAGGTTTTGTCTACAATGGAGCTAGTGGGGTGACTCGAACACCTGACCTGCTGATTACGAATCAGCTGCTCTACCGACTGAGCTACACTAGCACATGATTCATTTTTACACGTTGCACCGCCTCATTAACAGCCGATGGCCCGCTGACAGCAAGCCTGCTGAGCCGCACTGCCGCATGAAAACATAGTCGCAGGGAAAGTCGGCTCTCTGAAGCGATTATTACTATACCACACTTTTTTCCCAGCGTCAACACCGTTTTTAGCGGACAGCAGGATTACGTCCCGCAAGGCGGCAGATCGTATCAAAGCGCCTGCGCGAAAGGAGCTTCCCATAAGCATGAAAATTCCTGAACGCCTGGCAGATGGACCGTCCCCTGCAAACCGTCTGTAGGGGACGGCCCGGCCGCCAATGCCGGCGATTGCCGTGGTCAAGCGCCGTTTACATGGTCAGGCCGGCGGTATCACATACTACATATAGTGCGTACGGCGCCGCGGGTCTTGCCCCCGGGGCCCGGTTCTGTTATGATACTTTTATAAAAAAGGGAGGAGACGCAGATGGAGAAACAACGCTGTCACTGGGCTGACCCGAACTCGGATTTATATCTTGCCTACCACGACCAGGAGTGGGGCGTGCCGGAGCACGATGACCGGCACTTATTTGAGATGCTGATTCTGGAGGGCTTCCAGGCTGGTCTGTCCTGGATTACCATTCTGAAAAAGCGGGAAGCGTTCCGCCGGGCCTTCGATGGCTTTGACCCCTCCATTGTGGCGGGATACGGCTCCGACAAGCTGGAGTCCCTGATGAGCAGCCCCGATATCGTGCGGAACCGCAGGAAGATTCAGGCGGCGGTTACCAACGCGGCTGTATTTCTGGAGATTCAGAAAGAATTCGGCTCCTTTGACTGCTATCTCTGGAGCTTTACTAAGGGACAGGTCATCTTGAACACAGACGGCCAGGTCCGCGCCAGCTCCGAGCTGTCCGACCGCATCTCCGCGGATCTGAAGCGCCGGGGGATGAAGTTCGTGGGGACGGTTATCATCTATTCCTTCCTTCAGGCGGTGGGCGTGGTCAACGACCACGAGACGGGATGCTGGCGCTATCCGCGCTAGGCGTCCGCCGGTCCCGGCGGGGCGGTTCTTCAGGGTGAAGGGTTTTTTCGGAAATCTTCACACTTATGCTATCTCTTTGCATAAAATATGGCAATTCCGTCCATACTTCCCTCAAACCTGAAATCAGCAGGCCCGCAAAGCCCTTTCGAGCGTTTTTTCCGGCTCTGCTGACTATATTGTGGGAGGGAATTTATCTGATGGACAACAAACTGAAAACCATTCTCAGCGGCGCCGGTTTCTATGCCCTGCTGGCGGTCTGTCTGCTGGCGGTGGGCGTGGGCGGCTGGTTCATGCTCTTCCGGCAGGGGGAGACCGTCCCCGGCGTCCCGGAACCCACGGTGGAAACCGGCGGGGGTGTGCCGGACCTCTATGTTCCGGCGGAAGAGACCGTGGAGCCGGAGATTCCGGAGGAAGCTACGGAAACCGCTGCGCCGGAGCCGGTGGAGGTGGAGATCGTGCCCACCATGCCGGAACTGCCTGTGGACCCCACCCCTGTGGCGGCGGTAGCCCCCCGGCTGGTGGTCTCTCCTCTGAACGGCGAGGTGCTGGCCGCCTTCTCCGTGGACGCGCTGGCCTATAACCCCACCCTGGAGGACTGGCGGATTCATGACGGTGTGGACATCGCCGCTCAGGCCGGCTCCACCGTGCTGGCCGCCAGCTCCGGCACGGTTTCTGCTGTGCTGGACGACCCCATGATGGGCACCACCGTGGTCATTGAGCACGACGGGGGCTATCAGACCACTTACTCCAATCTCCAGACCATCCCCACCGTGGAGGCAGGGGACGCCGTTTCCGCCGGCCAGATTATCGGCGCGGTGGGCGCTACGGCGGCAGCGGAAGCCGCTCAGAGCCCCCACCTTCATTTCTCCGTCAGCAAAAACGGGGAACTGATGGACCCGGATGAGTTCCTGGAGCGCTGAGACCGGACCCCTTCCGGCGGCGGACGCAGCAGAGGCGGGCTATTTCCTTTGAAATGGTCCGCCTCCGCGGTTTTCCGGGAAGGACAAGCCCGGGCTTACTGAGCTGCCCGCCGGAGTCCGGCTGGGCGTATTTCAGTATCCGTACCGCTTCCGGTATTTCAGCAGCAGCACCGCCGCCATCACCGTTCCCAGCAGCTCCGCCGCTGGCGTCGCCAGCCACACGCCGGTGACGCCCCCCAGCAGGACGGGCATAATTTGAATGCTGGCAACCGTGAACAGGAAGGACCGGGAGAAGGCCAGTACGGCGGACACCAAGCCGTTGGACAGGGCGGTGAACATGCCGCTGGCAAAGACGTTCAGCCCCACGAACAGCAGCGCGATGGAGCACAGGCGGTTTCCCGTCACAGCCAGTTCATAGACTGGACTATCGGGCCGGGTGAAGATGCCCACCAGGGGGACAGTCGCCAGAATGGAGACCACCGTACACAGGACGGAGGCCCCGACGATAAACCGGACGCTGAAGGATACCAGCTTCTTCAGTTTCTCATGGTTCTGCTCGCCGTGGTAGTAGGAAATCATGGGGGCCACCCCGTAAGAGTAGCCTATAAACAGGGCGCTGACAAACATCAGTACATACATAATGATGGTGATGGCCGCCACGCCGTCCTCCCCGATGTAGGTCAGCATCGCCATGTTGAACAGCAGGGTGGTGATGCCCGATACCAGGGAGGTTGCCAGTTCCGACATACCGTTGCTGGAGGCGTGGAACAGCACGCCTCCCCGGAAGACCGGCTTTTCAAAGTGGAGCAGATTGCTTTTCTTCCGAAACACCAGGAATCCCACCACGGCGGTGATGGAGTAGCCCAGGCCGGTGGCGATGGCCGCGCCCCGGATGCCTAAATCAAACAGGGAAATCAGGGCGTAGTCCAGAACGATGTTGGTCACGCCTCCCGCCACGGTGCAGATCAGGGACAGGGTGGATTTGTCGGCGGCAATCAGGTACAGGGAAAAATTATACATCAGCAGAATGGGGATGGTGAACAGCAGGTAATCGCTCAGGTAGGCATGGCAGTAACCGAACACCGCCGGGGACAGGCCCATGGTCCCCAGCAGACCATCCATAAAGGTATAGCCCAGCAGCATCATCACGGCGCCCACGACGGCGTTGGTGAGAATCAGCAGGGTAAAATCCTGCCGGGCCTCCTGTTCCTTGTGCTCTCCCATTTTCTTCATCACCACGGCGCTGCCTCCGGTGGCCAGCATCCCGGATACCGCCGTAATCAGGGCGATGGCCGGGGCGGTGAGGTTGATGGCGGACAGGGCCTCCGTGCCGATGAGGTTGGAGACAAACAGCCCGTCCACCATGGTGTAGAAGGTGTTGAACACCGTCATCACAATGGTGGGGAAGGCGAAGCGCAGGATGTTTCTGCCGGTGACAGGCAGGTGGTAAGAGTCCAGTTTCGTTTCCATGATGGTTTAATTCCTCCAGTCGATGTCCTGACCGTCTCCTAGGTCAAAATACTGTATTTCCCGTTCCGGTTCCGGAAGCCGGACGGCGGAAATACGCCGGTTCCAGGCGGGGGCGAAGTAGTACACGCCGCTCTCGGCGCACATGACGCTGGTGCAAAGGGTCTGCTCGTACACGTCATAGTCCGGGTCGGCCTTTGCCAGCCCCTCGGGGATGTCCACCGGGGCGAAGGCCTGGAACATCCGGGAGACCCCTTCCACTTCATCCTTTCCCGGGACGGCGAACTCCTTCATGAAGGCCAGCCGCACAAAGCGGGAAGGGGAGGAGTAATCCCCCGGCAGGCCGGAGCCGCCGCCGAGGCGCTCGCCAAACTCCCGAATCTCATGCCCTGCGACGCTCCGGGGCGCTTTGGGCAGGTTGGTGACCCCCACGAAGTTACGCAGGTTGGTCCGGTGCCACCGGTAGTCCGGGCTGTTGGCCAGCACGCCGACGGTGTTCCGGTGGATGGACAGGCTGCCCTCGTCCGGCTCGATGACGGCGGCCTCGCCTTTTTGGTCACTGAGGATATAGTGGGCGGGCAGGGGCTTGCCCTGGATGGGCTCGTCCACCAGGGTCAGGCGGGCCAGCTCCTCCACCGCCTCCTCCACCCCTGCGCACCGGCCCAGCAGCCACGCCAGCAGACGGCCGGGGTGGACTGCCGTAGTCCCCTTCTCCGGCCACTCCTGGTAAACCGCGTATCCCGGGTAGTGAAGCAGCGCCCCCATCAGGCCGGCGGAATTTACGCCGTCTACCAGAATGGGTTCCCCAAAGCCCAGCACCGCCATGCCGGTAAAGCCATACGCGCCGGGGATAGCCCCCTCCCCGTGAAGCGTCGGGGAACAGGGGTACCCCTGGGGAACGCTGAGAATACGGTTAGCCGCCAGATCGCCAAATTGGTCGTAGGTCCGGCCCAAAAGGTGAAGGCCGTTTTTCGTCTCCCAGGAAAAGCTGCTGCATCCAAAGTCCATATGAAAAACCTCCTGTTTTCTTTTATTGTTGTCCTGCGGGCTTGCAATTATTTCTGACAGGAGGTATCATAAACCGTGCGGCCGCCACGCAGTCAAGAGGTATTTTTCATTTTGGGGAGGAAACTTTATGGAGCGGAAAACAGGCTGGCTGACGGCCGGGGCCTTCGCCGCCCTGTGCGGCACTACGAAGGAAACCCTGCGGCATTACAAGGACGTCGGCCTGCTGGTTCCCCGCCGCCAGGGGGACAACGGCTATTTCTACTATGATGCAGAGCAGTTCTACGATTTTTACGCCATTTCCATCTTCCGCCAGACCGGCACGCCCCTGAAAGAAATCCGCCGCTGCCTGCGGGGGCAGGACGCCGCCGA
>NZ_CANTJS010000090.1 GCF_947654275.1 uncultured Oscillibacter sp.
TTAATTTGTGTCACATTGGCTTCATTTTGCGGTGACTGCCTGATATTTTTGGGTTTTGCGCGTCATTCTTTATCAGGCACACCCATTACAGTCCTGTTCCTTTTTGTGTTCCGGGGGGTCAGGCCAGGGGAATCTCAAACTCCGGCCAGCCCGCCGCTCCGGCGGCAATGGCGTATTTGGGGAAGACCACCACGGGGGTTCCGTCCTCCCGGAGGTAGAAGGAGGTCGTCCCGTCCACGGTGGTGAACCCGCCCTGCTCTGGGGTGAAGAAGAAGGTGAAGCCCTCTTCGTCCACGCTGGCGGCGATTTCCGCGCTGATGGCGTCGTTGCAGCGCCGGACCCAGTCCTCACCCAGCACGTCCCGGAGGGTGATGGCGCGGTCCTCCGACAGGTCCAGGTTGTAATAGTACCGCTCTTCATAGGAGGCCACCCAGCCCTCTGCCAGCGTGACCACAAAGGAGACCTGGGTATCTGTCTGCCGGGTGACGGAATAGTCGATGATGACGTCCATCTCCCGGTTGCCCCACTCCTCTTCGGTGCCGCCGGTGGCAAAGAAGGCGTCCTTGTAATCGGCCCAGTCCTGCCGGGCCTTTTCCATATGCTGGTCCACCTTTTCCCGAATGACGGCGTTGACCGTCTCGGTCATGCCGCCCTCCGCCTCCAGCCGGGGAACGGACACCACGTAGTTGATGCCGCCGTCAGAGGCGTCATAAGAGATGACCGTCATAATCCGGAACAGGCCGCCCAGGACGGGGACGTCCGCCGCGGCCTTGGCAAAGGCGGGGGACAGGTTCAGCCCCGCCAGCAGCAGGGCGAAGCAGGCGGCGGCGCTGAGCCAGCGGCGGCGCGCCTGGGTCTTCCGGGCCCGGTGGGCCCTCCGGCCCTGGCGGATGCCCGCCTGGACCCGGTCCGAGAGCTCCCGGGGGATGGGGATCTCGTCATAGGCCTGTTTGGCCTTGCTGAATTCGTTGAACTGTTTCATTCGTCTTCCGCTCCTTCCATGGCGATGCGCAGTTTTTTGAGTCCGGCGTACAGCCGGCTCTTGACGGTGCTGAGGTTGGCTCCGGTGGCGGCGCTGATCTCTTTAAGGGTCAGCTCCTCATAGAACCGCAGCCGGATGACCGTGCCCACTTCCGCCGGCAGGGCCTCCACCTGCCGGGCCAGATGCTCGTCCGGCGGCGGCGGGTCCTCCTGCCCGGGCTCCGACTCGGGGAAGGGCACGAGTTTGCTCCGCTGGCGGAGGATGTCCATGCAGGCGTTGACCAGGATGTGGTAGAACCAGGGCCGGAGGGCGTCGGGGTTTCGGAGGCTGTCCTGCTTCTCGAGACTCCGGCAGACGGCGGTCTGCACCGCGTCCAGGGCGTCGTCCTGGTTCTTGAGATAGCTGAAGGCCAGCCGGTAGAACCGGTCCTGCTCCGCCGTGAGATAGGCGGTCAGGGTGCTTTCAATCGTATGTGCCATAGGATGATCGTCCTTTCGGGGGGAATTGCCTGGCGGCCGCCGGGGCGGCGCCGGGAAGCGCTTCTGTATAAGAGACGGCGGAGGGGGGAGAAAAGTTTGAGGGAGACAAAAATTATTTGTCTCCCGCCGGGGGAGGAATCCCCCGGACCCCCTCTTTTTGGTTTCCGCCCGCCGTATGGCGGGCGGCGGCATGTTCGAGGAACTGGCAAGTGGGCGGGCTTTACGCCTGCCCCTGTAAGAACGGCTGTAGGGGCGGGCCTCTGTGCCCGCCCGTTTTCCCAATGGTGCCGGGTTTCTGCCGGGGGAAGAATCCCCCGGACCCCCTCTTTTTGGTTTCCGCCCGCCGTATGGCGGGCGGCTGTCTGTTTGAAGGATTGCTTGAGGAGGACCGGGCCCCACAGGGAGGTTTCCCGATACCCGATAGAAGGTCCGTGGGGCCTGACTCCATGGTCAGGCCATACCCCCAGGCCCCGGCTCCTTCTATGGCCCGGTCAGGGGACCGGGCCTCACAGGGCTGATTCTGCGGCGGAAAAAGCGAAAACACCTGCGGTCCCGCGGGACGGCAGGTGTTTAGAAGCTTTGCCCGTTCATCTGCTTCCCCTTTCCTACTGGGAGACAGCCATGGGGCGGAAGCCGGGGGCGGCGGCCCCGTTCCGGTGCTCCAGACTCAGGGCGGGGAGCAGGCTGAACCGGGGCGTGACGGCCATGCCGCCGAGGGTCCGGCCATAGGCGCTGAGGACCCGGTCCACAGCCATGGAGCCGTTTTCCCGGCTGGCGGTGGGAAGCAGCAGCAAAAACTGCGTGGGGCTGAACTGGGTGAAGATATCCCCGGAACGGAGATTTTCCAGAATGGCGTTTTTCAGATTCCCCATGGCGTCGGCCCGCCGGGAGACCGTCAGGCGGGTCCCCTTCTTCGGGAACAGGGTGATGACGCCCAGCTGGATAATCTCGCCGCTGCGAGCGGTGGTGCGGGCCAGCAGACGGCAGATGTTCTGAAAAACAAAATATTCGCAGAAGAAGGCCCCCTTATTGGCGGCGTCCTCCCCCAGCAGAATGGCGCGGATGGTTTGCAGGTCCAGCTCCTGGACCTCCTCCGGACCGCTGAGCTCGTGATACAGGGCGGTCATCTCCCGGGAGGGGGAGACGCCCAGCTGGCTCATGAGCAGGGTGGATACATCGTTATAATACTGGGACACCGCCTGCCTGGCCCCGGTGGCGTGGAGCAGGCGCATCATGAGAAGCTGGCAGCTTTCGTCATAGGGGTCCACTGTGGCGGCCAGGCGGCACAGGTCCACGGCCTCGTCCAGCCGGTCCAGGTCCCAGAGGGCCGTGGCTGCGGCACAGCAGAGATAGAGATACCGGGAATGGTAATATGTACGGGGCGACAGGGCCCAGGGGCTGGCGGCGGCGTGGGGCAGAAAATCCCCCTGGCAGAGGCCCAGGGCCTCTCTCGCGGCGCTGAGGCCCTCCTCGCTGTGGGGAGCCGCCTCAAACCGGGCCTGCAAATCGTCGAACTCCTCGGTGTCCAGCCTGATGGTCAAATCCGGGTTCCAGGTGTAGACGCCGCGCCGGTACAGCAGGACCTTTTTCCCGTCGGGGAAGCCCAGCCGCTCCAGAGTGAGCCGGGCGCGGTGAAGCAGGGTCTTCAGGGTGTTGACCGGGTTGCCGATCTCCACGTCGCCCCAGAGGATATCTATGATTTCCTCCTGGGGAATACGGCGCTGGTGGAACACACAGAGGTATTGCAGAAATGCCCACTGACGCCAGGAACCACTGTCCTGCTCGGTGATCTCCACGTCCTGCCCCTCCGGATGGGAGAGCCGCAGAGAAAAGCCGCCCAGGGTTTTGATATACAGGATGCGCTCCAATGTTCGAGTCCTCCGTTCTCCTGGCTGCCGGGGCGTTTTTGGACGCGTTTCTAAACACACATAAAGAAGCGCAAAGCTCCCCGGTCTTCGTATTATAGCACCAATTAGGAAAAAAGGGTGGATTTTTAGGAAAAAATTTAGCTGCCCCCAGAAATGGCCTGTGATTTTGACGAATGGAAATCATTTGATATTTTATGTGTGAAAAGGGATAAAAACGGGTTAAGCCGTGTAAATCTCCCGGCAAAGCTAAATATGGGGACATTTGCCCGCCGATCGCGGAAAAACTTTGTATGAATCCACAAGGCGTTTTGGGCGGTTTTAGAACAGATTTTTGTAAACACATGGAGGAAAAGGGCAAAAAGGTTTTATAAAAATAAAAAATATTTTTCTTTTTTTCGAGAAAAAATCAGGGTGCTGTAACCAAGCTGAAACCTTTTCGCGCTATGCTGTACCCATATCCGGCGGAGGGACCCGCCGTTTGCGGCCAAGGGTCATTACGAATTTTAAGAACCTGTATTCATAGCCGTGGGATGCTGGATGGACGGGAATTTTTCCTGTCAGACAAGGAGCTTTTCCGCAGCAATCCTGACGGATTGCAAGGAAAATCGACGCGGTATGACGGGAAAAAGGCCGTTCAGACAGCGTTCAGCGGTTGTGAATACAGGCTCTAAGAACCAAGGAGGGATAAACAGCGTGGGAGCCTCTGAGTTTATGCCGGCCGGGCAGAACACGGTGATTGTGCGGATCACCTCCTATGACCATATGCGGCCCCAGGGCACCCTGATGGGTCTCGGACTGGAACGGCCTGTGTTCTTTCGCAGTCTGGCTCAGCTGCTGATGACCATGGAAATTCTGATGGACCGGAAGAACCGGCCCCAGCGGGGAGAGGAACACCGGGCCTTTACCCGGCCCCGGCCCCTGGAGGGGGCGGAGGCGAAGGAAACTGAGGGGGCCGCCTTGGCCACCTTTCAGGTCCGGGTGCTGTTCCGGCAGAATGCCAGCTGGCAGGGGAATCTGGTCTGGGCGGACCGGCAGATGGACGCCCAGTTCCGGAGCGTGCTGGAGCTGGTGCGGCTGATGGACAGCGCATTATCTGTGGAGGAAAACGTATCATGAACCCTACATTAAAAAAGGTATGGAATCTGATTTCGTGGGTGCTGGTGAGCGCCGTGGTGGTCCTGGCGATTCTGCTGGCTGGCGTCCGGGTGGTGGGCCTGACCCCCTACGCGGTGCTCAGCGGCAGTATGGAACCCACCTATCCCGTGGGCTCCATGATCTACGTCAAGGCGGCGGACCCCGCCGACGTGGAGGTGGGGGACCCCATCACCTTCTACCTGGGGGAGGGGCTGATTGCCACGCACCGGGTGGTGAGCATTGACGAGGCGGGCTTTCACACCAAGGGAGACGCCAACAACGCCGAGGACGGCACGCCGGTGGCCCCGGCCAACCTGATTGGCAGGCCCCGGTTCTGCATCCCCAGGCTGGGTTATGTGTCCTCGTGGATTTCCCAGCCGCCGGGACTGTACATTGCCGGGTGCGGGGCGCTGGCCCTTCTGGCGCTGATGTTTGTGCCGGAGCTGCTGGACGCCGCGGACGCCGCCGACAAGCGGGACGCGGAGCGGAAGAAAAAAGAGAAATCTTAAAGGAATCTGAAAATCGGAAAGAAATTTCAGGAAATTTTGAAAAAATTTTCCGCCTGTAACCTGCCTGAAACTTTTTGGGAGTATGATGCCCCCAGACTCAGGGAAAACACCCCATACGGTATCTTGTGCAACTGAAGGCTGCATGGATATAAAAAATCATTTTTAGGAGGAACCAAGCATGAAGAAGAAACTGTTAGCGCTGATCCTGTCCGTGGCCGTCGTGGCCAGCATCGCCGCCGCCGGTACCCTGGCTTACCTGACCGCTCAGACCGACGACGTGGTCAATACCTTCACTGTGGGCAATATCCAGATCGACTTGAAGGAGCATGTAGTTGATAATGAGGGCAATCTGACTGAGGAAGCCACCATTGAGCAGATTTATTCCCGTGTTCTGCCCGGCGAAGTTATCAATAAGGATCCGTTTGTGACTGTTGAGGAAGGCAGTGAGGATTGCTACGTGTACGTCTGCGTAGACAATAAGCTCAACACGATTGAAATTCCCTCCGGCGTTGTTGCCACCATGCTGGACGTCGACACCAGCAAATGGGTTGCGGTCAGCGATCCGACTGCGAACAAGGTTGTTTACCGTCTCGGTGATCTGGCTGTCTCTGCTTATGACGGCGCTGTAACCGAGTATGTGTTCAAGCACGTCATTTTCAACGATGAGCTGACCAATGATGATATGCTGGCGATTCAGGCCGCCGCAGGCAGCAATACCATCACCATCCAGGCCTTTGCTCACCAGGCAGAAAATCTTAACAGAGCCGAAATTGATGCGATTGCTTGCGATACCTTCGGCGTTTGAGCTTCCCGCCCCCAATTTAGACAACATCTGGTAAGAGAGTATCTTACATTTACACAAAAGAGAACTAACGCAACGAAAAACCCTAACCCCGACTAAGGAGGAAATCCTATGAAAAAACGGACCGTGGCCCTGCTGTGCGCGGCGGTCGCGCTGCTGGGAGTCATCTTCGGCGGCACCATGGCCTGGCTGAACAGGGGAACCGACGCTGTGGTGAACACCTTTACCACAGCAAGCGTCGGCCTGGCTCTGAAAGAGACGACGGGCCCGTACATCATGGCCCCGGGCGCCGTTCTCGACAAGGACCCCAAGGTCATGGTATACGCAGACAGCGCCAGCTGCT
>NZ_CANTJS010000091.1 GCF_947654275.1 uncultured Oscillibacter sp.
TCAGCGTCTCCAGCCGGATTTCCGCCGCCAGGACTTTGAGATTTTTCTCATTCATTGGTGTCGCTTCCTTTCCTGTTACTATACTGAGCGCCGAGCCGGGCGGCGTTCGCAGACGAACGCCGAAAATCTCCCGCCCCCCGGTCCCGCATCTTCCATGCCGGACCTGGTCCCGGAATCTTTTCGCCCACTTCCCGGCCGGGTCTTTTCTCGTGCCCTATTTTACCCCACAGGGAGCCGCCCAGTCAATGACAATCTGAATTTTAACAAACATCTTTCAGCCACCTGCCGGAAAAGGGGTCCCTTTCCGCCGGAACAGGCCGCAGGGCCCCGGAGAGGGGCCCTGACTGCTCTTTATTCGTACTGCGTGCCGGCGCCTTCCACCATGGCGTCATAGGCCCGTTTGACCTTGTCGTAGTTTTTGTCCCGGTCCAGGGCCACGCCCCGTCCCACGCCGTCCACAATACGGCCCACGCCGATGGCCTTCAGCTTCTCGTCGGTCTCCGCCAGCAGCGCCGGGGCGGAGCCGGGGTCGGTGGAGCGGCCGTCAAAGATGATGTGGAGATAGACCCGGTCCAGACCGTTGTCCCGTGCCATTTCACAGATGTTCAGGGGATAGTCAATGCAGCCGTGAGAAGACTTGTAGGTCAGATAGGCCAGCAGGTGCAGCGCCGTGCCGTTTTTCCTGGCGTGCTCAATAGCCTGGAGGAAAATGGGATTCTGCTTGAAGCTGCCGTCCTTCACGGCGGCGTCCAGCCGGACGTCGTCCTGCATCACGCAGCGGCCCGCGCCCAGGTTGGAGTGGCCCGCCTCGGAGTTGCCGGCCTTGCCGGCTCCCAGGCCCACAAACTCGCCGGAGGCATGGAGTCTGGACCAGGACTGCTCTGCCAGCAGGGAATCCCAATAGGGGGTGTCAGCGATGTGAATGGCGTCGCCCTCGTCTCCGGTGCCCAGGCCCCAGCCGTCGCAGATAATCAGCAGCATCTTCCGGCCCTCGCCCCAGTTCTTGCCCTCGCAGAGGGACCTGCCCTCCATCTCGGCGGGCTGGGGGATACCCAGCACGTTCAGCACCGTGGGAGACACGTCGCCCAGGGAGCCGTCCCGGAGGGCGATGGGGCTCTTGTCCGCGGGGTCGATCATGATGAAGGGCACCAGGTTGGTGGTGTGGGCTCCGTCGGGCTTTCCGGCGGCGGTGTAGAGCTTTTCAATGTTGCCGTGGTCGGCGGTGATGGCCACCACATAGCCCTTGCCCAGGGCGTCGTTGACCACCCGGTCCAGATACTGGCTCACATAGCCGCAGGCCTTGATTTTCGCCTCGGTGTTCTGGGTATGTCCGATGACGTCCCCGTTGGCGAAGTTGGTCACCACGAAATCATATTTGCCCAGGGCGTCCATGACGGTGTCCGCCACCTTGGGCAGGGACAGCTCGGGCTGCTGGTCGAAGTCGATGCCCTTGGGAGAGGGGATGCACACGTCGTCCTCACCGGGGAAGGGGTTATTCTCGCCGCCGTTGAAGAAGAAGGTCACGTGGGCGAATTTTTCCGACTCGGCGCAGTGGAACTGGGTCTTCCCGGCCTCGCTGAGTACCTGGGCCAGGGGCTTCACCACCTTGGCCGGCGCAAAGGCGATGGGCAGGTCCTTAAACTTGTCGTGGTACATGGTCATGATGACGAAATCCAGGTCCCGGAGCATCCGGCGTTCCACCTTATCGAAATCCGGCTCGGTGAACATCTCGGTGAGCTCGATTTCCCGCTCACCCCGGCGGCAGCAGAAGATAGCGGCGTCGCCGTCGGAAATTCTGCCCACGGGCTCCCCGTTTTCCACCAGGACCATGGGCTCCAGATGATAGTCGTCCTGACCCAGCTCATATGCTTTCTTGACGGCCTCAGCCAGCTGAGCGCCGCCGCGCTTGATATCAGACATGTTGCTTTACCTCCACACTTCATGTTCAGAGTGAAGAGTTGAGAGTCAAGAGTGGAGATATTAGACGCCGGACATCTTCACTCTTCACTCTACACTCTCCACTCTCAAAAATCACTGTCCGTCGTCCGGCGCAATCAGCCTCTCCACAGCCACCCTTCCCCGCTCCGGGAAAATGTCCAGCAGCTGGGGGAAGGTGTAGATTTTGCCGTCGGGCATATTTTCCTCCGTCAGCTTCAGGGGCTTCTTCTGATTGTACTGCACCGCCACGGTCATGCCAAAGTCCACGGCCTTGGCGCCCACGATGTCCCGGTTCAGGTTGTCGCCCACGTAGCAGCAGTTCTCCGGCTGGGCCCCCGCCTCCTCCATCGCGTAATAGTAGATGGCGGGGCCGGGCTTGCGGATATACGTGACAGAGGACTGCTGAACGGTCTTGAAATAGGGCCGCAGGCCGTCGGCGTCCAGCCACTCGTCCACCTCGCGTTTGCCCACCAGATCGCTGATGATGCCCATGGTATAGCCCCGGGCACACAGCTCCTTGACGGTGTCCGCGCCGCCCTCCACCACGGTGCGGCGGCCCTTGGTCTGGCGGTACTGATAGGTCAGCTCGGCGGCGTTCTTCAGAATGCGCTCCCGATCCATGTCATAGGCCAGCCACCTGGTCCACAGGACTTCCTCCGGGGCCTCGCACATGAATTTCAGGGCCCACTCCCGGTATTTGTCATACCGTTTGTCAATCACGTCGCTGAACCACTGGTTGGGGTTGTCGGTCTCCACTCCGCAGAGCTCCGCGATTTTCGCCCGGGCGGCGGAGAGATAAGCCGGGTCCTCGTCAATGACCCGGAAGGTCCCCCCCAGGTCCAGAAAAATATAACGGATATCGGTATTCATTGGCGGTCAGCCTCCTTGTCTTTTTGGAGCGCTTCCCCGCAGGGGGAATCTCCCGCCGCCGAAAGGGGCGGGAGCGAAAGGGGCGGGCGCGCTCCCTGGCTCCCCTCCGTCCGTAAAACGGACTGAGGATGTTCCGGTTCCCTCATCTCAGGGAAGCAAATTGAGAATCTCCCGGAAATCCTCCACCACGGCGTCGGGCCGGTTCTCCTCGGTAAACTTCACCGGATGCTTCTTCTCCGGGGAGGAAAAAATGATGCTGCAGCCGATTCCGGCCTCTTTTGCCCCGGTGATATCCCGCTTGACATTGTCCGCCACGGAAACGCAGTCCTCCGGCGCCACGCCGATGTCCTTGCAGGCCACCTTGTAGATTTCGGAACAGGGCTTCCGCAGTCCGCAGACGGAGGAGAGAATCACGCTGTCGAAATACTCCGCCAGTCCGTCCTCCTCCAGCCAGTCGGGAACCTCGTTCTCCCCAATGAGGTTGGAGATGATGCCCAGCTTGTAGCCCCGCTCATGGAGTCCCTTGATGACCTCCACGCCGCCGTCCACAACGACCCGGCGGCCCTTGCACTGGCGGTACTGGAAGCTCAGCTCATGGCAGACCTGACGGATTCGCGCCTGGTCATAGTCCGGCAGCAGCCACTTGCACCAAAGTTCCTCGTCGTTGGACTCCTTGTTCTCTCCCAGGGCCCACTTGCGGTAGGGCTCATAGCGCTCCTCAATCATCTGGTAGAATTCCTCATAGGGCACGGGAGACCCGGCAATCTCCGCCATCTTCCGGCGGGCGTGCTTCATATAGGGCTCCTCCAGCAGCGCGATGCGGAGGGTGCCGCCCAGGTCAAAAAAGACGGCCTTGTAGCGCTTTGTCATGTCCATTGGCGTTCCTCCTTATTTAAATGCGCTTGGGGAAGATGTCCAGCAGCTGGCTCAGGGCGGTGATCACGTGGTCGGGCGTGAACTCCTTCCCGGTGGCGTGCTCGTTGTTCAGGGTATCGGGCTCGTCAATGCGGATCATCATGCCGAAGCCCGCCGCCTGGGTTCCCTCCACGTCCCGGACCGGGTTGTCGCCCACATAGGCGCAATTGGCCTCGGGCGTGCCGATGCAGCGGCAGGCCAGATGGTAAATCTCCGGGTTGGGCTTGCGCAGACGGACCTTGGAGGAGAGAATGGTGGTCTTGAAGCACTGGGCCACGCCGTCCGCGGCCATCCAGTCGGGAATCTCCGTCTCCGTGACGGTGTTGGCAATGATGCCCAGGGTATAGCCCCGGGCGCAGAGCTCCTTGATGGTGTCCACGGCGTCGGCTCGGGCCACACGGCGTCCGTCGTGGTCCCGCCACAGGCGGGTGAGCTTCGCCGCATTGGCGAAAATCATGTTGGTGTCATACTCCGGCAGCATATATTGGGTCCACAGCTCCCCTTCCGAGGCGTCCAGCAGGGTGGTCTTGGACATTTTGCGGTACTTGCTCCAGCGTTCCTCCAGCTTGGCAAAGAGCTCGTCGTGGGTCTCGGTGGTGTGAATCAGCTCCATCAATCCGGCCTCCGCCTGGTCGATGAAGTCCTGTTCCTTCAGAACGATGCGCAGGGTGTTGCCCACGTCAAAGAAAATGGTTTGGATATCCGGGGTCATGGAATCGTCCTCCTTTTATGTATGTAATGGTATCCGGGGCGGCGGACCGCGGGCCCTGAGGCTGTACTGTAAACGTTTGCGGTCTTTTCATGCTTATTCTAAATGAAACAGCGGTCTCTTGTCAATATGCCAAACGCCAAAGAGTTCAATAAATTTTCGTTTTTCTGCCCAAAGGCATGAAAAATACAGAATGATATTGACATTGAGCCGAAAATCATATATTCTAAACTTGACAATCTGAAGCGGCCGGGCTTTGTCCGGTTTTCGCAAAAAAATCGGAAACGTTTGCGATTTTCTATAGCTGGAAAGGACGCTGCGTTATGAAAAATGTAACACTGAAGGATGTCGCCAAGGCCGCGGGTGTCTCCTATGCCACCGTTTCCAGAGCTCTCTCCGGCAGCCACCAGATCGGCAGCGACACCCGGGAGCGCATCATCAAGCTCTGCGACGAAATGGGCTACACCACCAACTATGTGGCCCGCTCCATGGTGACGAAGAAAACCGGCCTCATCGGCCTGGTGGTCCCCTCCATTGACAACCAGTTCATGTCCGAGCTGGCCTACTACGCCGAGATGAGCGCCAGGGGCCACGGATACAACATCATGCTCTGCAACTCCGGTCCCGACCTCAAGCAGGAGAAAACCGTGGTCAAGCTGCTTCTGAGCCGCCAGGTGGACGGCATTCTGATTGTCCCCCAGAGCCCCAGAACCTATGAGAACATCCGGGCCTACACGGACCAGGTGCCCACGGTTTTCCTCAGCGAGAATCTCCGGGACCAGCCCCAGAGCTACGTGGCCGTGGACAACAGCCGGGGCACCTACATCGGCGCCCGGTATCTCTATGAGCTGGGCCACCGGGATATTCTCTATTTCGGCCGCCGGCACACCACCACCCACCAGCTCCGGGCGGAGGGGTACATCCGGGCCTGCCAGGAGCTGAACCTTCACCCCCGGTTTTTCAACAGTGAGTTCTCCCGCTCCTCCATCAACACCGGCTATCAGCTGGCCCAGGAGCTGTTCTCCAGACCCATCGACTACACCGCCATTTTCGCCTCCACCGACTCCAACGCCCTGGGCGTTCTGAAGGCGGCGGACAACGCGGGCATTGACATCCCCGGCCGGCTGAGCCTGATTGGCTTTGACAATATCTCATCCACCGCCCTGCCCCGCATCGACCTCACCACCATTGAGCAGCCCAAGCGGGAAATGGCGGTTCAGGCGGTGGACATGCTCCGGGACAAGATTGAAAACGGCACCCAGGGCTATGTCCATCAGATTCTCATGCCCGTGCTGATTAAGCGGGGCACCTGCCGGGACCTCCTGAGTAATTAGGAATGAGGAACTTCCCTGAATTAGAAATGAGGAATGAGGAATGAGGAATTGTTCCATTATTTCGGTCATTCCTGATTCCTAACTCCTAATTACTAATTCCTAACTCCTAATTACTAATTCCTAACTCCT
>NZ_CANTJS010000092.1 GCF_947654275.1 uncultured Oscillibacter sp.
GCGGCCCCTTCCATACGCCTCTGATGGCCCCGGCGGGGGAGGCCCTCCGGACGTATTTCAGAGACGTCACATTCCAGGAGGCGCGGATTCCCGTCTTCTTCAACTGCCTGGGCGACTCTGCCGCGGGCCCCAAAACCGACGTTCCCCAGCTGCTGGTCCGCCAGGTCCAGAGCAGCGTCTATATGGAGCAGTGCATCCGGAATATGGCCGTGGGTCCCATCAAGGTGGACGCGCTGGTGGAGATTGGTCCCGGCAAGGCCCTCAGCGGCTTTGCCAAAAAGACCGTGCCGGAGACCCCGGTCTGCGCCGTGGAGACGGCGGCGGACGTGGAGGGTCTGACGGACGCGCTGAAAAGGGAACTGGATAAAAAGGAAGCGGAGAAGGACGGGAAGACGGCGGCCGCCAAGAGGGCGCAGGAGGAATAAGGAATATGGATTTTACAGGAAAAACCGCCATTGTCACCGGCGGAAGCCGGGGCATTGGCCGGGCGGTGTGTCTGGAGCTGGCGAAGGGCGGGGCCAACGTGGTCCTGTGCTACGCCGGAAACGAGGCGGCGGCCCAGGAGACCGTCCGGGCTGTGGAAGCCCTGGGGGCCAAGGCTCTGGCGGTGCACTGCGACGTGTCGGACAGCGCACAGGTGAATGGTCTGACCGGTGCGGCCACGGCGGCTTTCGGCCAGATTGACATTCTGGTGAACAACGCCGGCATCACACGGGACAATTTGCTGATGCGCATGAGCGAGGCGGAGTTTGACGCGGTGATTGCCGCCAATCTCAAGGGGGCCTTCCTCTGCATGAAGGCCGTTTCCCGGCTGATGCTGAAGCAGCGCTATGGCCGCATCGTGAATCTCAGCAGCGTGGTGGGACTCCGGGGCAACGCCGGACAGGTAAACTACGCCGCCAGCAAGGCCGGCGTCATCGGCATGACGAAGTCCCTGGCCAAGGAGCTGGCGGCCCGGGGCGTCACCGTAAACGCCGTGGCTCCCGGCTTCATTGAGACGGATATGACCGCCGTTCTCTCCGACGCCGCCCGCGCCGCCGCCCAGGGAGGCATCCCCATGGGCCGCCTGGGCGCGCCGGAAGACGTGGCAAAGGCCGTGGCCTTCCTGGCGAGCGATGAGACCGCCTATATCACCGGCCAGGTGCTGGCGGTGGACGGCGGAATGGCAATGTAAGCAAATGAGGAATTAGGAGTTAGGAATTAGGAGTTAGAAATTAGGAATGCTGTCAAGCTCCACTGTAATTCCTAATTCCTCATTCCAAATTCCTAATTGAAAGCGGATTCCTGAATGAAGGAGGAAGATTATCATTATGGAACGACGGAGAGTTGTCATCACCGGCCTGGGGGCGGTTACCCCCATCGGACTGACCGCCGGGGAGAGCTGGCGGGCCGTGCGGGAAGGGAAGTGCGGCGTTGCGCCCATTACCCTGTTTGACCCGGCGGACATGAAGGTCCAGCTGGCCGCCGAGGTGAAGGGCTTTGACCCGGAGGCCTATTTCAGCAAGGCTGAGGCCAAGCGCATGGGCCGTTTTACCCAGTTTGCCGCCGCCGCCGCCAAAGAGGCGCTGGAGGACGGCGGATTCCAAAAGGAAAACGCCGACCTGGACCGCTGCGGCGTCATTGTCTCCAGCGGCATCGGCGGCATCGCCATCACGGAGGAAGAGCACGACAAGGGAAAGGAAAAGGGCTGGGACCGGGTATCCCCCTTCTATATTCCCATGGGCATCTGCAACATGGCGGCAGGGCGCATTGCCATTGACGCGGGCTTCCGGGGAATGTGCACCTGCCCCGTTACCGCCTGCGCCGGAGGCACCAACGCCGTGGGCGACGCCTTTCACTATATCCGGGACGGCTATGCCGACGTGATGCTCTGCGGCGGCACCGAGGCGGCCCTGACGCCCCTGGCCGTGGGCGGGTTTACCTCAATGCGGGCCCTGTCCCAGAGCACAGACCCGGCCCGGGCCTCCATTCCTTTTGACGCGGAGCGGGGCGGCTTCGTCATGGGCGAGGGCGCGGGAATCCTGCTGCTGGAGAGTCTGGAGCACGCCCTGGCCCGGAAGGCGGATATTTACGCGGAGATTGTGGGCTACGGCGCCACCTGCGACGCCTATCACATGACGGCCCCCCTGCCCGACGGCAGCGGCGGAGCCAAGGCCATGGCGCAGGCTCTGGCGGACGGCGGTGTGGAGCCGGAGGCGGTGGACTACATCAACGCCCATGGCACGTCCACCCACCTGAACGACGCAGGGGAGACCGCCGCAGTCAAGACGGTCTTCGGCCCTCACGCCTATCAGCTGGCTATAAGCTCCACCAAGTCCATGACCGGTCATATGCTGGGGGCGGCCGGAGCCGTGGAGGCCATTTTTACCGCCATGGCCCTGAAGGACGGCTTCATTCCTGCCACCATCCACTACCGGACGCCGGACCCGGAATGCGACCTGGACATCGTGCCCAACCAGGGCCGGACGGCGGATATCCGCTGCGCCCTGTCCAATTCCCTGGGCTTCGGCGGGCACAACGGCAGTCTGCTGTTCAGAAAATGGGAGGGCTGAGCATGGGTATGCAGTATGATTCCAACGAGATCGCCGGGATTCTGCCTCACCGCTATCCCTTTGCCCTGGTGGACAAAATTGTGGACGGCGAACCGGGGCAGTGGGCGAAGGGCGTGAAGTGCGTCACGGTCAACGAGCCCTTTTTCCAGGGCCATTTCCCGGGGAAACACGTGATGCCCGGCGTGCTGCTCATCGAGGCTATGGCCCAGGTGGGCGGCGTGGCCATTCTGGCCCTGCCGGAGAACCGGGGGAAGCTGGCCTTCCTGGGCCGGGTGAAGGACGCCCGGTTTAAGCGCCAGGTAGTCCCCGGGGATGTGGTGGAGATGGAATGCCGCCTTACCCGCCGCCGGGGTCCCATCGGCGTGGGGGAGTGCACGGCCACGGTAAACGGGGAGATTGTTGTAACGGCGGAGATTACCTTTGCCATCTCCTCCGCGGAAGCGTGACGGGAGAACAGAGCCTGCTTCCCCCCAGGCCGCGTCCCGAGGAGCCAAAGAGGCGGATAAACACGGAAATTTTACGCCTGCGGCCGGAAAACGGTCAGGCCGAAAGGGAAAAATTTTCAAAGGGAGAAAGACAGTTGCCGTTTTTCCGCGAGAATGGTATACTAATGTCGAATCAAGTTCAACGCGGTCGCGGAGAGGCGGGAAAGAAGATGCTGCATCAGGCGTTTGTGAAGGTGTATACAAAATTCAAGCTTCATTTCTATCAGGAGATTTTCCGCCGCTTTCAGGACCGGGAGGCCAGCCTGACCACCATGGAGACCTTCTGCATGGAGTCCATTCAGGCGCTGGGCAGCCCTACGGTGAATGAATTCGCCAGCTTCATGCGGATTTCGCCGCCCAACGCCGCCTATAAGGTGAACAGCCTGGTGAAGAAGGGCTATATCCGCAAGGTCCAGTCTCCCGACGACCGGCGGGAGTATCATCTGGAGTTGACCCAGAAGTATATCGACTATTATAATATCTCCAGCGACTATCTGGTTACGGTGATGGAACGGGTGGCTTCCCGTTTTTCCCCGGAGGACTGCGCCCGGCTGGAACGGATGCTGGTCATCGTCAGCCGGGAACTGATGCCGGAGGTGCGGCTGCCGAAAGAGGCGGCGGAGGAATGAGCGCCCGGGTTTCTGCCGGACAGGCGGACGCCGGAACGGAACCGGCGGGATATGGACGCACCGGGCGTTTGCCCCGGGGACGCCGGAATTTTCCGTCTGTCCTTTGCTCTCCGGCCGCTGAAGACAGGCCATGAAACGAAAACAGCGCGGCGGGCTCACAGGCCTGCCGCGCTGTCTTCAGGAAAAGGAAGCCGCGCTTACTTGCGGTTTTCCTTCTGGTTGCGCTCTTTCTGCTGGTTCTGCTGACTCTGTTCGCGCTGGTTCTGTTCACGGTTCTGGCTGTCGCGGTTCTGCATACGGACACCCCCTTTCGACTCTCGTGAGTACAGGGCTTATTCTTGCCGGACGGCAGGGAAATTATGCAGGGAATCAAAAAATCAAGGAAAAACTTCCGAATCTCCTTGACAAGCGTGGAAGAGGCTGGTATACTAATCAGGCAAAACAAAGAAGGCCGATTGCATCCGCCTCACCTCCAGCGCTTCAGCGAAGAGGTTCAAAAAGCACACGTCAGACTGCCGGGGAAGGCGGTTTGCTGTTGCGCGGATGCCCTCGGGGCGTCCGCGTTTTGTGATTTTTAGGATGGAGGTGCTTTGACCATTAGTAAGCAAGTGCATGAACTGAATGAGGCGATCAGCGACAAGGAGATCCGTCTGATTGGCCCCGCCGGCGAGCAATTGGGCATCATGGCCCCGGCTCAGGCGCTGCGGATTGCCGAGGAGCAGAGCTTGGATCTGGTCAAGATCTCACCCCAGGCGTCGCCCCCGGTCTGCAAGCTGATGAACTACGGCAAGTTCCGGTTTGAGCAGAGCAAGCGGGAGAAGGAAGCCCGGAAGAACCAGCATGTGGTGGAGATCAAGGAGATTCGGATGTCCCCGGGCATTGACATCGGGGATTTCAATACGAAGCTCCGGAACGCGCAGAAGTTCATTGCCGACGGTAACCGGGTCAAGGTCTCCGTCCGCTTCCGCGGCCGGGAGATGGCGCATACCGACATCGGCCGGGATCTTCTGACCCGTTTTGCCGAGCAGTGCGCCGAGGTCGCCAATCTGGACCGTCCCGCCAAGCTGGAAGGCCGGATGATGTCCATTTTCCTCTCGCCCAAGACCGGCAAGTGACGCCGGACGTATCCCGTTTTCGGAACGAACGCAAATGATATTTCAACAACACGGAAGGAGCTATTGTCATGCCGAAACTGAAAACCCACAGCGGCGCCAAAAAGAGATTTAACCTCACCAAGACCGGCAAAGTCAAGCGCGCCAAAGCCTTTAAAAGTCACATCCTGACCAAGAAAGACACCAAGCGGACCCGCCGCCTCCGGACCGGCGGCTATGCCGACGCCACCAACGTGGACGCCATCCGCAAGATGATCCCCTACAAGTAAGGGCTATACTTTTAGAATAGGAGGCTTTTATCAATGGCTAGAGTCAAAGGCGCAATGATGACGCGCAAAAGAAGAAATAAAATCCTGAAGCTGGCGAAAGGCTATTGGGGTTCCAAGTCCAAGCATTTCCGGGTAGCCAACCAGGCTGTTATGAAGTCCCTGAGCTATGCCTACACCGGCCGCAAGCTGAAGAAGCGTGACTTCCGCTCCCTGTGGATCACCCGCATTTCCGCCGCCTGCAAGCTCAACGGAATGAACTATTCCACCTTTATGCACGGCCTGAAGACTGCCGGCGTGGAGATCAACAGGAAGATGCTGGCGGAGCTGGCCATCAGCGACGCCGCCGCCTTCACCCAGCTCACCGAGATTGCCAAGAAGGCCTGAGAACTGAAAAAACTGAAAAAGCAGAAAAGGACTTCGGAATGCGTGTTCTGGAGTCTTTTTTCTTGCCTTGAGGGAAAATATCTGTTATAGTCACCGCAGTTGAAAAGAAGCATCCGCTTCTTTTCAACAAGTGCGGCGA
>NZ_CANTJS010000093.1 GCF_947654275.1 uncultured Oscillibacter sp.
GCTGCCATTCTCGTTTGGATTGCTTGAGTTTGAAGACACCCTCTAGAGTCTGTTTTAAAACCAGCGGAATGCCGGATTGGGGCAGATTTTTTACCCAATGGGCATGTGATATCCGTAAGGCGGCAGAGCCGCCAACGGCTATCCAATCGTCAGGCAAGGCGATTTGACGCGGGAATCCTGACGGATTTCAAGTCAAATCAACGTAGTCCTGACGGAAAAGGATGCCCTGAGACGGCGTTTTGACGGTTTTAAAACAGACTCTAAGCCCCCCGGTAAACCGGGGGGCTTTTCTCATGGTTTTTCAGAGGATTCGGGCTTGGCATCGCTGTTTTTCTTAGTCCTTTTAACACGTGACAAGGGCGTTGCCTTTGCAGCTATCCGCAGGGAATCATTGTCCACATGGGTATAAATTTCGGTGGTATTCAGGTGGTCGTGACCCAGCACCTCCTGAACAGCCCGGACGTCGACGCCGTTTTGCAGCATCAGTGTGGCGGCGGTGTGCCGCAGCTTATGAGAAGAGTACTGACTTTCGTCCAGCCCGGCGGCGGACAGCCGCTTTTTCACCATGGCATGGACCATGGAACGGCTGATGCGCTCGTTTCGGGAGGAGAGAAACAGCGCGTTGGCGTCCCGTCCGGTGATGGGCCGGCGGACCGCCAGATAGCGCCGCAGGGCGTCCTGGCAGGCATCGTTCAGATAGATGACGCGGATTTTATTGCCCTTGCCCAGGACGCGCAGGGCCTCGTCCTGAATGTCCCGCAGATTCAGCCCCACCAGCTCGGAAATCCGAAGGCCGCAGTTGAGGAACAGCGTCAGAATACAGTAGTCCCGTTCCTGATTTTTGCCGTCCACAGACTCCAGCAGACGCAGACTCTCGTCCAGCGTCAAATATTTGGGCAGGGTCTTTTGCAGCTTGGGTGAGTCGATATCTTTGACAGGATTTTCACGAAGCAGGTGCATCTTATTGGTGAGGTAATTGTAAAAGGAGCGGATGGTGGCAATTTTCCGGGCCCGGGACGCGGCATTCAGGCCGTAGTCGGACACGGAGCTGTTCTGATGGAGAATGCGGTCCCGGCTGAGATAGGTCATGTAGCCATAGATGTCCGTCAGCGTCACGCTGGACACAAAATCCAAATCCACATCCATGATGTCGATTTCATCCAGCGGCTTTCCGGCAAGCTCCGGATTGCGAATCTGCTTCAAATAGCGGAAGAAATTCCGGAGGTCCAGAAAATATTCGTCTACCGTCCGCTTGGAATGGGCCTTGACGGTTTCATGGTACGCGAGAAAGTCCCGCAGTATCTGCGGGGATTCCAGTCTATAATCATTCATAGCAAGCTTGGGGCATCAGAGCCTCGGAGCGGGCAAATGTGGATTTTGGCTCCCCCGAATTGAACAAAATTATCATTTTGTTCAATTGCCTGTATGCCCCTAAAACCTCCCTCCCGCCGGTATGCGCGGCGGTTTATTCTGCAATGCGGACGCCGTACCAGGAATACAGGCTTCATCCGCGGCGCGTGACACCGGCCCATACCAATGCAACCTAGCAACATAAAACCTCCGCTTTGGGCCAAACTAGTTCTATCATAATCCATGGGGCGCAAATTCAATTCACAGAACGGAGGAATTCCTTTGATACCCTGTACCAGTCAATGTCTCTACCAGGCCGACGGCGTCTGTACACTGGAGAGCGCGGCGGCTGCCGGTCTGCCCGCTCTGGGCGGCGCCTGCGTTCACTTTATTCCCGCAAAGCAGCTCGGATCGCCTCACCGATATTCCGAACGGGCAGAAGCTCCAGCCCGGCCGGCGGTTCCAGACCCCTGTGGACAGGAAGCACACAACGGCTGAACCCCAGCCGCCGGACCTCCGATACCCGTTGGCTGAGCTGGCTGACGCTCCGCAGCTCCCCGGTCAGGCCCACCTCTCCGATGGCCGCCAGATCGCCGGGAACAGGCTTGTCCAGATAACTGGACGCCAGGGCCACAATGGCCGCCAGGTCCGCAGCGGGCTCGTCCAGCTGCAAGCCGCCGATGATGTTCAGATAGGCGTCGCAGGCGGAGAGCTTCAGTCCGCCCCGCTTTTCCAGCACTGCCAGCAGCATGGCCGCCCGGTTATAGTCGAAGCCGTTGCTGGTGCGCCGGGGATTATTGGCCGGCGAGGTTACCACCAATGCCTGTATCTCCGCCAGTACGGGCCTGGCCCCCTCCATCACACAGGTGACACAGGTGCCCGGCGCATCCTCCGGACGGCCGGACAGCAGCATTTGCGAGGGGTTTTCCACCTCCGTCAGCCCGCCGTCCCCCATCTCAAAGACGCCGATTTCGTTGGTGGCTCCAAAGCGGTTCTTGGCCGCCCGGAGAATGCGGAAGGAGGTGTGCCGGTCCCCCTCAAAATACAGCACGCAGTCCACCATGTGCTCCAGAACCTTGGGACCGGCGATGGACCCCTCTTTATTCACATGGCCGATGACAAAAACGGTAATGTTCTCCCCCTTGGCCAGGCGCATCAGCGCCATGGTGCAGTCCTTGACCTGGCTGATGCTGCCTGCCGGGGAATCCAACGCGTCGTTATAGAGAGTCTGGATGGAGTCTACAATCAAAACGTCCGGTTTTTCCGCAGAAACCGCCTGAATCATCTCCTCCAGGCCGGTTTCCGACAGGACCAGAAGCTGCTGGCTCTCCACATGGAGCCGCCGGGCCCGAAGCTTCAGCTGATGCTGGGACTCCTCCCCGGATACATAGAGCACCTTGGAAAATTCGCAGAGCCGCCCGCAAATCTGGAGCATCAGTGTGGATTTTCCGATGCCGGGAGCACCGCCCACCAGCACCAGGGAGCCCTTGACCGCCCCGCCGCCTAAAACCCGGTTCAACTCGCCCATGCCGGTGGAAAAGCGGATTTCCTCGCCCTCCCCCAGCTCTGTTACCGGGCAGGCCCTGGGGGCGGATACAATACGGGTCCCCCCTCTCCCCTTTCCCTTTACGGTTTCCGGAGGCCGTTCCACCACCGTGTTCCAGGACCCGCAGGCGGGACACCGGCCTGCCCACTTCGGCGTCTCATTTCCGCACTCCGTGCAGTAAAAGAGTGTTCTTTGTTTCATAAACTGTCTCCTTCTGTAAGGCCCCGCAGAAAACCGGCGGCAATGGCGGCGGCCAGCCGGGTCTGATATACGGGACTCTGGAGCCACTCGGTTTCCGCCGCGTTGGAGAGGAAACCGCACTCTACCAGAATTCCAGGCCCTGTTACATGCTTCATCAGGTAAATGCTGTCCGGTATCTGCCGGGGATTTTTTGTGTTTCCGGCGTTGATGCCCATATTCAGAGCATCCTGCATCACAGCCGCCAGCGCCTGGGCCCCCTCCCCCTGGTTCCAGAACACCTGGGCCCCGTGGGTCACAGGGGAAGACGGCAGACTGTTCTGATGAATGCTCAGCAGCAGGCTGTTTTCCACGGCGTTTACCATGGCCACCCGGTTTTTCAGGTCCGAGGTCTTCCGCTGCCGCATGGTATCCAGGTCTCCGTCCCCTACGCTGATGTCCTCCTCCCGAATCAGCGCCGTACGCTGCCCGGCAAAGCGCAGCAGGTCGCTGACCCGGAGGGACACCGCCAGATTGATAGCGCTTTCCGAGACGCCACCGGGCGACACCGCGCCGCCGTCTTCTCCGCCGTGGCCCGGGTCAATGACCACGGTGAGGGGCGGGCCATCCTCCTCCCCGGCGGCAAAGGCCGGCACCGCATTCCCCTTCCACAGCACCGTACCCAGCCCGACGGCAAAGCAGCAGAACAGCAGGGATAAAAACAGGTCTCGTTTACGAAGCAGGATAATCACAGGCGCTTCCCCCTTGCGGAAAAATTCTGTATGCGCTATCAGACTATGTCCGCCTGCTTATCCCATATGCCGGTTTTTGCCCCGTCCCTCCTCCTCCAGCCGGTGAAGAATCTCGAGGTCGTGGAGATCTGTGGGCCGGGGCTCATAGCCGCTGTGAAGCTGGCCCTTTAGGGAAATACTTTGCAGGGACTCCATTTTATCCAGCACCTCAAAAAGGTCTGCTTTTGAAACGGTCTCCTTTTTCGTTTTTTTCATATCTCTTCCTCCTGGTGGTCAGCTTCTATTTTAACGGCATGACGCCTCCCCTGTCAAGGCGGAAATGGAAGCGGGTAGCCGCCGGGCGTTGGTCTGCATAGAATAGGTCAGGCGCGGACTGCTTCTCTGTTCCGCGTGAACCCCTTTTTAAAAGGAGGCTTTCCACCAATGGAAAAACCAATCCAAACACAAACCTGCGCCTGCGCCCCCGGCATGGGCGCTCTGCCCAACGGCTGCGCCTCTCTGGCGTTTCCCTATATCCCCATGCAGGAGAACAACCCGGTCCGGTTCAGCCGGACGGAAGCGCTCCAGACCGGCACACTCTTCCCTGGCCTGGACCTGCCCTTCAAGGCGGCCATTCAGGCTCAGACGCAGCTGCCCAACACCGCGCTGGTGGAGCTGATGGCCCTGGACTTTGCAATCAAGGAGCTGAACCTTTATCTGGACACCCATGCGGGCGACCAGGAGGTTCTTCAGCTCTACTGGTCCTATCTCAATCTGGCCAGGGAGGGCCGTGAGAAATACGAAAAGATGTACGGCCCCCTGACCTCCACCACGCCGACGCCGGAAAATGGCTATGCCTGGCTGAAGGACCCGTGGCCCTGGGATGTAGGAGGGAATGACTGATGTTTGTCTATGAGAAAAAACTGCAATACCCCGTCAAGGTCAAAAACACCAATCCCAAGCTGGCGTCGGTCATTATCTCCCAGTACGGCGGCCCCGACGGAGAGCTGGGAGCCTCCCTGCGCTACCTGAGCCAGCGGTTTTCCATGCCCTATCCGGAGCTGAAGGGTCTTCTGACCGACATCGGCACCGAGGAGCTGGGGCATCTGGAAATGATTGGCGCTCTGGTCCACCAGCTGACCCGGAACCTCACGGAGGAGCAGATCAGGTCCGCCGGCTTCGATACCTATTTTGTGGACCGCACCGCCGGCGTTTATCCCACCTCCGCCTCCGGCTTCCCCTACAGCGCCGCCAGTATGGCCTGTAAAGGGGATTTGATTGCCGACCTGACAGAGGATTTGGCGGCAGATGGGGCGATGGCGTAAGCGCAACAAGACCGGAAAGCCTTGAAAACACTGGATTGTTGGTAGGATAAGCCTTTTCCGGCGGCGATGGTGTAAAGACAACCTGTTAAAATTTTCGATGGGACAAGCTGTTTCCAATCCAATTTTTAGGAGAAAATGCATTACAATGAAAATCAAGTTGCGGAGCTGATTATTAGAACCAAATAAAGAGCAACGGAGAACGTATGCAAGCGTTCTCCGTTGCCTTATGGCTCCTCGCTGGGAAAGGTTAAAACTGTCTGATACCCGTTCTGCGGCGCGCTTTCAATTTCCATTGTTCCATGATGCGCCTCAACAATTTGACGGACCAACAGAACGCCTAAACCGTGTCTTAGCTTTAATCTTTCATCGGTACTTTCCAAATGATTTGTTGTCGCTCTTAATTTGTCCAGCTTCTCAGCGGACACGC
>NZ_CANTJS010000094.1 GCF_947654275.1 uncultured Oscillibacter sp.
ATATTTCCTATTTTATCTCTTTGAATCCAATTTTGCAAAATTGATTTCCGTGGCCGCCGGGGCGTGTCCGTTCATGTATTTTATCAGGAGGAGGGGGCGGTCTCTGTTCTGCCTCGTTTTCGGAAGCTTTTCGGGAGCTTTCCGGAAGAGGCGGAAGATTAAGAAAACCTTAAGAATTTTGTCGAGTTGTTTGTAAGAAATACCCTGTATACTCTCCTCAAAAGCGGCTGTCCGCCGCGTATGAGGAGGGCGTTTTGCCATGAATTACAAACAGCTGAAAATCTTCGCCATGTGCTGCATGGTCTTCGACCATGTAGTCCGCATTTTTCCCCTGTATCAGATGCTCGGCCCCCTGGCGGACTTCCTGTGGAGCAGGGGGTACGGGGGTCTGGCCGACTGGCTGCTGGATGACTGCATTACATATATAATGTATATCGGCCGTCTGGCAGCGCCGGTTTTCCTCTACTGCATCACGCTGGGCTTTGTCCATACCTCCGATGTCCGGCGCTATCTGGGCCGCATCCTCCTGACAGCGGTCATCGCCCAGGTTCCCTATACGCTCTTCGACCTGGCGGAGCTGCATGTGATGGGCGTGGAAGGGGACTGGCGGGAGGCCGGATTGAACATCCTGTTCACTCTGGCCCTGGGCCTGCTTGTCCTGGTCCTTCACGAGGAGCTGAAACGCCGGAACCGAAAGCTGATTCTTTTCAGTCCCATCCTTGTTGCGGCGGCATCCTGGTTTGGGAACCTGTGTTCAATGGAAGGCGGACGGGGGTATATCATTTTGATTTTTGTCTATTATATCACCCGCAGCTGCCCCCGCCGGCAGAGGGCCCTGCTGTACGTTCCCGCGGTCATGCTCTCCCGGATTGGCCTGATTCAATGGGTCGCGGAGAGCATCGGGACCGATCTGTTTACCGGAGCATGGAGAAACTGCCTGCTGAATGTGCTGGGGAACTACTTCGGGATGCTGGTTGCCCTGACGGACAACGGGGAAAAGGGGAAAGCGGGGAAGGGCTTCCAGTGGTTCTGCTACGCCTTTTACCCTGCCCACTTCGCACTGCTGGCACTGATTGGCTTCCTGCGGCCTCCGCTGGTGTAGAGAGGGCCGCCCGGGCAGGGGAGAAGAGGGGTTTTTGTCCCTGGGGGGCGGGCGTTTGCCCCTGTGGGAGCGGAGAGGCGGAAAAAAGCAAAAAAAGCAATCTTTTTCCAAAAAACACTTGACGGTGGGGGGGCTTCATGCTATAATTCCTACTTGCGCGGGCGAATCCGCGAAATTTGCCATGCGTTTTGGAAAACGAACGGACCCGAAGGCCGGCGCGTTTCAAAGCACACTGTTCAGGAGGGGTGTCTGTGCCTTTCGAGACGGGAATGCTGACAGAGCTTTCCCAGGGACCGCGGGTGGTCGGCGTGAAGCAGACCCGCAAGGCCCTTCGGGAGGGACGGGCCCGCCGGGTGTTTCTGGCTCGGGACGCCGATCCCGCCATGACGGAATCCATCGCCGCGGACTGCGCGGCGGCGGGCGTTCCCGTGGAGAGCGGCTGCACCATGGCGCAGCTGGGCAGAACCTGCGGCATCTCCGTGGGCGCGGCGGCGGCTGCCGCCGTTTAAAAGCGGCAGGGCCCTTTCCGGTCCGTTTTTTCGGGGCGGAGGCAGAAAAACCGGCCCCCAAAGAGGTTTTTTCGGAATAGTCTTCCGACTTTCCGTAAAAAATAAATATACCTGCAAAAAATATGAAAGAAAGGAGAAATTCAATGCCTACTTTTAACCAGCTGGTCCGCAAAGGCAGAGAACAGGCTACCTACAAGTCCACCTCTCCCGCTCTGCAGTTCGGTCTGAACACCCTGAAGACCCGGACGACCAATCAGCCTTCTCCCCAGAAGAGAGGCGTCTGCACCGCCGTGAGAACCGCCACCCCCAAGAAGCCCAACTCCGCCCTCCGCAAGATCGCCCGTGTGCGTCTGACCAACGGCTATGAGGTCACCGCCTATATTCCCGGCGTGGGCCACTCCCTCCAGGAGCACTCCGTTGTCATGATCCGCGGCGGCCGTGTCAAGGACCTCCCCGGCGTCCGCTATCACATCATCCGCGGCACTCTGGATACTCAGGGCGTCTCCGGCCGGATGCAGAGCCGTTCCAAGTACGGCGCGAAGCGGCCCAAGTCCAAGTAAGGACCACCCTTAACGAATCACTTTGCCGAACAGGCATTTATATAAATGCGGGGCATGGCCCTTCGGCAGAGGCATTCACGGAAGGCTTTTTCGTTGATCGAAAGCCTTTTGAGTACCTATGAGATCATAGAATTATTATGAAGGAGGGAAGCATAGTGCCCAGAAGAGGTAATGTTCCCAAGAGAGAAATTCTGCCCGACCCTATGTACGGCTCCGTGCTGGTGACCCGTCTCATCAACAATGTGATGCTGGACGGCAAGAAGGGCGTGGCGCAGAAGGTGGTCTACGGCGCCTTTGACCAGATCAAGGAAAAGACCGGAAAGGACCCCGTTGAAGTGTTCACCCAGGCGATGGACAACATCATGCCCACGCTGGAGGTCAAGGCCCGCCGTGTGGGCGGCGCCAACTACCAGGTCCCCATGGAGGTCCGGCCCGCCCGGCGCACCACGCTGGGTCTGCGGTGGCTGACCGCCTATTCCCGCGCCCGGGGCGAGCGCACCATGGCCGAGCGGCTGGCCGGCGAGATTATGGACGCCGCCAACAGCACCGGCGCGGCTGTGAAAAAGCGTGAAGATGTGCACAAGCAGGCCGAGGCAAACAAGGCCTTTGCGCACTTCCGCTGGTAAGTTAGGAGAAAACAGGTATGCCGAGAAAAACATCGCTTGAAAACACCAGGAACATCGGCATTATGGCTCACATCGACGCGGGCAAGACCACCACGACAGAGCGGATCTTGTTCTATACCGGCGTGAACTATAAAATCGGTGAAACCCATGACGGCACCGCCACCATGGACTGGATGGCCCAGGAACAGGAGCGCGGCATCACGATTACGTCCGCCGCCACCACCTGCTACTGGTCTGGTTCCAAGAACCAGTTCAAGCCCACCCGTATCAATATCATCGACACCCCGGGACACGTGGACTTCACCGTGGAGGTGGAGCGCTCTCTGCGTGTTCTGGACGGGTCTGTCACCGTTCTCTGCGCCAAGGGCGGAGTGGAGCCCCAGTCCGAGACCGTTTGGCGTCAGGCGGATAACTACAAGGTCCCCCGGATGATCTATGTCAACAAAATGGACATCATGGGCGCGGATTTCTACAACGTTCTCCACATGATTGAGGACCGCCTGAAGTGCAATGCCGTGGCCATCCAGCTTCCCATCGGCAGCGAGGAAGCCTTTAAGGGTATCATTGACCTGGTGGAGATGGACGCGGACATCTACTATGATGACCTGGGCAAGGACATGCGGGTGGAGGAGATTCCCGCCGACATGGTGGACCTTGCCAACGAATACCATGAGAAGCTGATGGATGCCGTGTCCATGTTTGACGATGAGATCGCTGAGATGTATCTGGACGGCCAGGAGGTTCCTCAGGATAAGATCCGGGCCGCTATCCGCAAGGCCACCATCGCCAACGAGATGGTCCCCGTCACCTGCGGCACATCCTATAAAAACAAGGGTGTGCAGAAGATGCTGGACGCCATCGTGGACTATATGCCTTCCCCCACCGATGTTCCCGCCATCAAGGGCGTCAACCCCAGCACTGAGGAAGAAGAGGAGCGTCCCTCTTCTGACGACGAGCCCTTCTCTGCCCTGGCATTCAAGATTGCCACGGATCCTTACGTGGGCCGCCTGTCCTTCATCCGTGTCTATTCCGGCACGCTGAACACCGGCACCCAGGTGCTCAACTCCACGAAAAAGCAGAAGGAGCGCATTGGCCGCATCCTCCAGATGCACGCCAATCACCGGGAGGATATTGAGACCGTGTACGCAGGCGACATCGCCGCAGTCATCGGCCTGAAAAACTCCACCACCGGCGACACCCTCTGCGATGAAAAGCACCCCGTCATTCTGGAGTCCATGGAGTTCCCCGAGCCCGTTATCCGGGTTGCCATCGAGCCCAAGACCAAGGCCGGTCAGGAGAAGATGACCATCGGCCTGATTAAGCTGGCGGAGGAGGACCCCACCTTCAAGACCTACACCGACGAGGAGACGGGTCAGACCATCATCGCCGGCATGGGCGAACTCCATCTGGAGATCGTCGTGGACCGTCTGCTCCGTGAGTACAAGGTGGAGGCCAACGTAGGCGCACCCCAGGTGGCCTACAAGGAGACCATCAAGAAGTCCGTGGAGCAGGATACCAAATATGCCCGCCAGTCCGGCGGCAAGGGCCAGTATGGCCACGTCAAGATCCGTGTGGAGCCCAACGAGTCCGGCAAGGGCTATGAGTTCATCAACGCGGTTGTGGGCGGCGCCATTCCCAAGGAGTATATCCCTGCGGTGGACGCCGGTATCCAGGGCGCCATGAACGCCGGCGTCATGGCCGGGTTCCCCGTGGTGGACGTGAAGGTCACCCTGTATGACGGCTCTTATCACGAGGTTGACTCCTCTGAAATGGCCTTTAAGATTGCCGGCTCCATGGCCTTCAAGGAGGCCTGCCGCAAGGCGGGAGCCACGCTGCTGGAGCCCATCATGAAGGTTTCCGTCATCGTCCCCGACGAGTATCTGGGCACCGTGATTGGCGATCTGACTGCCCGGCGCGGCCAGATCCAGGGCCAGGAGGCCCGTCCCGGCGCACAGCAGGTGGACGCGCTGGTGCCTCTGGCCAGCATGTTCGGTTATGCCACCGATCTGCGCTCCAGCACCCAGGGCCGGGGCCAGTACACCATGGAGCCCCACAGCTACGAGGAAATTCCCAAGAGCATCGCGGAAAAGATTGTGGAGACGCGGGCCAAGGGTCAAAACTGAGTTTCCGCCCTGCCTCCGCCGGAAAAGAACTGATTGGAGAATCGTTTTTGACCTTTTGACTGAAAACGGGAAAAAGGGATTGATTTTCCAGGCGGAATGCTGTAAAATAGGCAGTACCGAATTGATTCGACCTGCCGCAATTGGATTTTGAAATGAAGTAGGAGGATTTTCAAATGGCCAAGCAAAAATTTGAACGCACCAAACCCCATGTCAACATCGGCACCATCGGCCACGTTGACCACGGCAAGACCACTCTGACCGCCGCCATCACCAAGTGGCTGTCCCTTCAGGGCAAGGCCCAGTTCGAGGCTTATGACAGCATCGACAAGGCTCCCGAGGAGAAGGCCCGCGGTATCACGATCAATACCGCCCACGTGGAATATGAGACCGAAAAGCGTCACTATGCCCATGTGGACTGCCCGGGCCACGCCGACTATATCAAGAACATGATCACCGGCGCTGCCCAGATGGACGGCGCGATCCTGGTCATCGCCGCCACCGACGGCCCCATGGCCCAGACCAAGGAGCACATCCTGCTGGCCCGTCAGGTGGGCGTGCCCGCCATCGTGG
>NZ_CANTJS010000095.1 GCF_947654275.1 uncultured Oscillibacter sp.
GTCATCACCGACGACAAGCGCATCCGGGCCGCTCTGCCCACCATCCAGTACCTGCTGGACCAGGGCGCGGCGGTGATCGCCTGCTCCCACATGGGCAAGCCCGTGGCCACCTTCGAGTCCTACAGGAAAAAGCAGCTGGAAAAGGGCAAGGACGAGGCCTCCATCACCGAAGAGAAGTGGAAGAAGTCCCTGGCGGAGCTGCGGATGGAGCCTGTGGCCGCCCGCCTCAGCGAGCTGCTGGGCAAGCCCGTCATTCTGGCGGACGACGTGGTGGGTCCCGACGCCCAGGCCAAGGCCGCGGCCCTCAAGGGCGGCGAAATCATGCTGCTCCAAAACACCCGCTTTGAAAAGGGCGAGACCAAGAACGACCCCGAGCTTGCCAAAAAGATGGCCGCTCTGGCCGGAACCGACGGCATTTATGTGTCCGACGCCTTCGGCGCGGTGCACCGGGCCCATGCCTCCACCGCCGGCGTGGCGGACTACCTTCCCGCCGTCTCCGGCTTCCTGATTCAGAAGGAGCTGGATTTCATCGGCGGCGCTCTGGCCAATCCCAAGCGGCCTCTGGTGGCGATTCTGGGCGGCTCCAAAGTCAGCTCCAAAATCGGAGTCATCAACAACCTGCTGGAAATTGCCGACACCATCATCATCGGCGGCGGCATGGCTTATACCTTCTCCGCCGCCAAGGGCGGCAAGGTGGGCGACAGCCTGCTGGAGTCCGACTGGATGGACTACGCCAACGACATGGTGAAAAAGGCCGCTGAAAAGGGCGTGAAGCTGCTGCTGCCTGTGGACACCGTCATTGCCGACAAGTTTGCCCCCGACGCCAGCAGCCAGGTGGTCACGGCCGGCGAGATTCCCGACGGCTGGCAGGGGCTGGACATCGGCCCCGAGACTGTGAAGCTCTACTGCGGCGCGGTGGCCGACGCGGGCACCGTCATTTGGAACGGCCCCATGGGCGTCTTCGAGTTTGACAAATTCGCCGTGGGCACCAAGGCCGTGGCCGAGGCCCTGAGCAAAACCAGCGCCATCACCATCATCGGCGGCGGCGACAGCGCGGCGGCGGTGCAGCAGCTGGGCTATGCCGACAAGATGACCCATATCTCCACCGGCGGCGGCGCGTCCCTGGAGTTTATGGAGGGCAAGGAGCTCCCCGGCGTGGCCTGCCTGCTGGATGCCTGAGCCTCCCCTTTCCCCTGAAACGCAGGCGCGGGAGCTGCGGCGCAGCCCGCCGGACGGGGCGGACGGGAAAACGTCCTGCGCTCCGCCGGGCGTTCCGTCCCGGAGCCCCGGCAAAATACGCCTGCGGAACAGACCAGATTCTTCGCACCCTCCCCGCGTCACCGGCACAAACCCTGTGCCTTCCGTGAAAAACCGCAAAAAGTCGTTAAGAAATGCTGAAAAAACCCCTTCAGCCCTTGACATTTCCCTTGATTTCCGCTATAAAGATGAAGGTCTTTCCGCTTCATGCGGAAATTTGAGGCGATACGGAATTACCACCCCGGAATTCCAGGCGCGCGGAAGCGCAAGCCCCTTCCACACTGCGTCAACAAAGAAATAAAGGAGTTTTGAACATCATGAATCGCAGATACCGCAAAACTGTCATTGCCGGCAACTGGAAAATGAACATGACCGCCACCGAAACCAAGAAGTTCGCAGAGGAAATCCGCAAGATCATGCCCCGCGCCAAGTGGTGCGAGACCCTGATCTGCGTCCCCGCCTGCAACATCTCCACCGCCAACAAGGCCTTCAAGGACCTGCGCATCTCCGTGGGCGCCGAGAATGTCTACTTCGAGGAAAAGGGCGCTTACACCGGCGAGGTCTCTGCCGACATGCTCAAGGATCTGGGCGTTAAGTATGTCATCATCGGCCACAGCGAGCGCCGGCAGTACTTTGGCGAAACCGACGCCACGGTAAACAAAAAGGTCCACGCCGTTCTCAACGCCGGCATGAACCCCATCATCTGCGTGGGCGAGAGCCTGGACCAGCGGGAAACCGGCATCACCAACGAGTGGATTGCCCTCCAGGTGAAGAGCGCCCTCCACGACGTGCCCGCCGACAAGCTGCGCCGCTGCATCATCGCCTATGAGCCCATCTGGGCCATCGGCACCGGCAAAACCGCCACCGCCGAGCAGGCCGGCGAGGTCTGCTCCAACATCCGCGCCACCATCCGCGCCCTGTACGGCGCCCGGGTCGCCCGGAGCGTCACCATTCAATACGGCGGGTCCATGAACGAGAAGAACGCGGCGGAGCTGCTGTCTCAGCCCGACATCGACGGCGGTCTCATCGGCGGCGCTTCTCTGGTTCCCGAAAAGTTTGTGGACATCATCAACGCCGCCCATCAGGAGTAAAACATGCCGGAATTGGATTCCAGTCAGGACCGGACAGCCCTGCTTTTGAATGCTCTGACCCGCACAGAAAAGCTCTCCGGCCAGCTTGACCAGATCGGCGGAAGGCTCAGCGCCCTGGAGGAGAAATTCAACGCTCTGGAAGAGAATCTCACCTATGACCTTCACAGGCTGGAAACCAGCCTCAGCGGCGGACTTCGCTCCGCCGCTGCCGACCAGAGCATTGATTTCATGGATTTCCTGTCGGGGCTTGCGGAACAGCTGGATCAGCTGAACGAAAAGATGGATTCTCTCAGCACGGATATCCGTTCCGCCGAGACCGATCTCTGCGCCGATATCCGTTCTGTTGAATCCAGCCTCAGCGCCGATCTCCGTTCTGTCGAGTCCAGTCTCAGCAGCGAAATCCTGAGAATTTAAGTGCGCCATCTTCCATTAAAATACGGCAGCCGTGTTTCAATGCCGCGGCAAATGCTGTGGCTTCCGAAATCCACATGGGTTTCGGACCGGTTTCACCGGCCCCGCCTCTCAGGCGGCGTCTCTCCGGTGAGACTGGCGGAACTAAGATTATGCCCGATTTTAATGGGCGAATAGTATCAGAAAACGAGGTTTCTTCATGAATAAGACACCGACCACTCTCATTATCATGGACGGCTTCGGCATGAGCGGCACACAAGCGGGCAATGCCGTCACCGCCGCCAAAACGCCCCGCCTGGACCGGTTTTTCCAGGAGTTCGCCCACACGACCCTCTCCGCTTCCGGACTGGATGTGGGCCTGCCCGAGGGCCAGATGGGCAACAGCGAGGTGGGCCACACCAATATCGGCGGCGGCCGGGTGGTGTTCCAGGACCTGCCCCGGATTACCCGGGCCATTGAAGACGGCAGCTTCTTCCAAAACCCCGCCTACCTCAAGGCCATGAACGCCTGCCTGGAGAAGGATTCCGCGCTGCATCTGTTTGGCCTCCTCTCCGACGGCGGCGTCCACTCCCACATCACCCATCTCTTCGCCCTGCTGAAAATGGCAAAGGACCATGGCCTCTCCAGGGTTTATATCCATTGCTTCCTGGATGGACGGGACGTGTCCCCCACCTCCGGCGCGGGCTTTGTGCAGCAGGTGGTAGACAAGTGCGCCGAAATCGGCGTGGGCAAAATCGCCACCGTCATGGGCCGTTATTACGCCATGGACCGTGACAAGCGCTGGGACCGGGTGGAACAGGCCTATGACGCCATGGTCTATGGCGAAAGCGCCATCACCAATCCCGACCCTGTGGACGCGGTGAAGAAGTCCTATGACAAGGGTGTTACCGACGAATTTGTGGAGCCGGTCGTATGCGACGCGGATGGTTCCATCTCCGACAACGACAGTGTGATTTTCTTCAACTTCCGTCCCGACCGGGCCCGTGAGATTACCCGGACCCTGGTGGACCCGGATTTTGACGGCTTCACCCGCCAGTTCTTCCCCCTGACCTATATCTGCAATACGGAGTATGACGCCTCTATGCCCAACGTCACCGTGGCGTTCCCCCGGGTGCTGGTAAACAACGGCCTGGGCGAATATCTCAGCGGCATGGGCATGACCCAGCTGCGCATCGCGGAGACGGAAAAATACGCCCATGTGACCTTCTTCTTCAACGGCGGCAGTGAGACCGTCTTTCCCGGAGAGGACCGGGTGCTTGTCCCCTCCCCCAAGGTGGCCACCTACGACCTTCAACCGGAAATGAGCGCTGTGGAGGTCTGCGACAAGTGTGTGGAGAGAATCGAGTCCGGGGCCTATGACGTCATTATCCTGAACTTCGCCAACTGCGATATGGTTGGACACACCGGTATCTTCGATGCGGCTGTGAAAGCCGTGGAGACCGTCGATACCTGTGTGGGCCGGGTGGTGGACGCCACCCTGAAAATGGGCGGAATCGCCATGATTACCGCCGACCACGGAAACGCGGAGCAGATGACCGAGGCTGACGGCAGCCCCATGACTGCCCATACCACCAACCGGGTGCCCTTCATCCTCTGCGGCGCCGGCTCCAGACTGCGGGAGGACGGCCGCCTGGCCGACATCGCCCCCACCATGCTGGATGTGATGGGTTTGGCCTGCCCCCAGGAAATGGACGGCACAACTCTGATTGTGGAATAAACAAGTTTCCTCATATACTGGCTGAAAGGGACCCTGACGGGTCCCTTTCGGTTTTCCTCAAAAGCAGCGCTTCCCTCGCCCTTATTCTGTAACCTGCCTGCCGCCGCTGTGAACCGCTCTGCGGGCCAGCAGAGCAGCATCCGTGAAGAGTATAACCTAGTTCCATTGTCTGAAGCGCCCCAGGGCCTTCTATAGCCGCATAATTACACCCGTAGAGCTAAAGCAAGATTCCGGCCTCCCTGGTAAATGCCCAGAAAAAGACGGCACAGCAATGGCTATGCCGTCCTTATTGAATGATTTTCATTTGCGGAACGTCCCAGGCAGCGCACCCCCGCGATCGGTGCTCGATGGCTCCGCTATCCAAGCAGCATTCCCTTTGTAAAAATGGATGTGAAAGCAGGCACAAGAAAACAGGGACAAAACTCTCAGAGCCTTCCATTTTCAGCCTTTATAAGTCGAAGCCTCCAGTAAAACCGGAGGCCTGTGCAGGCCCTGGAATGGCCTTCTACCGTTGGACATCGCAAGATATTGATATTAGCGCTGCTCACACCCTGTGGCCCCTGACGCCTGTAAAAGGGCACTATCCAGCTATTAACGATTGCTGCTTAACTGCCAGCGTACCGCCTTCTCAGGCTATCATCCTACTTACAGCTTAAACCCTTACTTACAGGACATCACCATCGGCCAGGACAATAACTAAAATATATAGAAAAAGCAAAACGGACTGCATTTGCAGTCCGTTCTGTGTTGGCACTACCAATCTTCCCAGGCCGTCGCCAGCCAAGTATTGTAGGCAGAAATGAGCTTAACTACCGTGTTCGGAATGGGAACGGGTGGACCCTCATTCTAATC
>NZ_CANTJS010000096.1 GCF_947654275.1 uncultured Oscillibacter sp.
GGAACTTTTAGCCACAGGTTGCACTTTCGTGATTGCACCAGAGCAGAAGGCCCGCGTCACCTACGACAACATCCTCCGCCTGTCCGACGACCCGGACGTCAACGACGTCATCAAGTTCCTGCGGGCGCGGGAGGTCGTGCACTTCCAGCGCTTTGGCGAGGGCCTGCGGCTTGCCAGAGATAAGATGAATGAGAAAAACGTCTACTATATGAATCCCTCCTTCGACAAATAATGGTTCAGGCGGCGGCATCTCTGCCGCCGCCTGACTGCTGTTCTGCTCACGACGCTCATTCCAGCAGCTTCGCGAATTCATCCTCCGTCAGAATGGGAATGTTCAGCTCCTGGGCCTTTTTCAGCTTACTGCCGGCGGCCTCCCCCGCCACCACATAGGTGGTGCGTTTCGAGACGGAGCCCGCCGCCTTGCCGCCCCGCTCCTCGATGAGGGCCTGGGCGGCCTTCCGTTCAAAGCGGGACAGCGTCCCCGTAAGGACGAAGGTCATGCCGGCAAAGCGCTCGTCCACCAGCTGCGCGGTGCTCTCCATGTTGACGCCCGCGTCTCTCAGTCGGTCAATCAGGTCCCTGGCCTGAGCGGAGCCCAGATAATCCACTACGCACTGGGCCGTCACAGCTCCCACATCGTTGATTTCCGTCAGCTCCTCCGCCGTGGCGGCGCACAGGGCGTCCATTGTGCGGAAATGCACGGCCAGGACCTTGGCCGCCTTCTCCCCTACCTGCCGGATGCCCAGGCCGAAAATCAGCCGCGAGAGATCGTTGCTCTTGGATTTCTCAATGGCGCGGAGCAGATTTTCCGCGGACTTCTCTCCCATGTGCTCCAGCCGGGCAACCTCCGGGGCCTGGAGCCTGTACAAATCCGCAGCTGTGGAGACCATGCCGCTGTCAACCAGCTGCTGAACCACGGCAGGGCCGCAGCCGTCAATGTCCATGGCGTTCCGGCTGGCGAAGTGGGTCAGGTTCCGCAGCAGCTGCGCGGAGCACTCCGCCCCGGTGCAGCGGACGGCGGCCCCGTCCTCGTCCCGCCGGACCGGCGCGCCGCAGACCGGGCAGACCTCCGGCAGAACATAGGGCACGGTCCCCTCCGGCCTGCGGGAACGGTCCACCTCCACAATTTCGGGGATGATCTCCCCCGCCTTCTGGACCACCACGGTGTCGCCGATGCGGATGTCCTTTTCCGTGATGAAGTCCTGGTTGTGAAGCGTGGCGTTGGTAACTGTGGTCCCTGCCAGGCGGACAGGGGTCAGCACCGCCTTGGGCGTCAGCACCCCGGTGCGGCCCACCTGAATCACAATGTCCAAAACCTGGGCCGGTTTCTTCTCCGGCGGGTACTTATAGGCCACCGCCCACTTTGGGAATTTGGCTGTACTGCCCAGTTTTTCACGGTCAGACAAGGAATTTACCTTTACAACCGCACCGTCGATGTCAAAGGGGTAATCCATCCGCTGGTCGTTGATGCGGGCGATTTCAGCCTGACAGGCGGAGACGCCTGACAGAATTTTGTGGGGAATCACCCGGAAGCGCTGAGAGGCCAGATACGCAAGTGTCTCCCCATGGGAAACAGGGCTCAGGCCCTCCGCCAGCTGCATGTTGAATACCTGGATGTCCAGCTTCCGTTCCGCGCAGATCTTCGGGTCCAGCTGCCGGAGGGACCCGGCGGCGGCGTTTCGGGGGTTGGCCAGCAGGGGCTTGCCCTCAACCTCCCTCTGAACGTTCAGCTCCTCAAAAACCGCCCGTGACATATAGACCTCTCCCCGGACAATCAGCCGGGGCAGCCGGTCCGGCAGACGCATGGGAATGGAGCGAATGGTTTTCAGATTCTCCGTCACGTCCTCGCCGGTCCGGCCGTCTCCCCGGGTGGCGCCCCGAACAAAGAGTCCGTCCCGGTATTCCAGGGCCACCGACAAGCCATCCACCTTGGGCTCTATGGAGTAAGGCGTCCCCTCCCCCAGGGCCTCGTCCACCCGCTGGCAGAACTCCGCCACCTCTTCGGCGTTGAAAACATCCTGGAGGCTCTCCAGGGGCACCTCGTGGGCATAGGGGACGAAGCCCTCCAGAATCTTCCCGCCGATGCGCTGGGTGGGAGAGTCCGGCGTAACCTCCTCGGGGTGCCGGGCCTCCAGCTCCTCCAGCCGGCGGTTCAGCAGGTCATATTCCCGGTCGCTGATGATGGGGGCGTCTAATACATAATAGCGGTAGCCATACTCGTTCAAGGTCTCCCGCAGCTGTCTGATTTCCTCACGGTAGTCCATGACATCCTCCCTGTCAGTTGATGATATAGTCCTTCGCGTCGCTCTCATAGGTGTCCGGCGCGGTGCTGAAATAGGTGTAGGTGTCCGGCACGGAACCCACAATCACAGTTTCCGCCACCGTAACGGCATTGGAAACCACCGTGGCGGTGGAAAATCCCGGCAGGAGGATGCTCACGGCCACGTCAATATTCAGTACGATCTGATGCTTTGTCTGGTTGATGCCCGCCGAGGTGAATTCGTTCTCGAACCAGGCCGAGGAGGAGCCCACCGACTCCATCCGCACGGAGATGCTGGGCCCCCGGCCCGCCAGCAGCACCGAGCCGGTGAGACTGCCCACGGGAATCGACAGCTCACGGGCCGGCACCTGGTCGATGCGGGCCAGAATGATATCCAGTATCCTGGATTGCAGCCGGTTGAACGCCGCCATGTTGCTGTAGATGGCGCTGATTTTCCCTTCGTTGTCCTTCTCGAAGCTGATCAGGTCGCCGTAGGTAATATTCCCCGTTTCAATGGCCTCGTCCACCGCCTCGGAGACGATGCGGTTCACCGTGTTGGAGACCCGGGTGGTAGCCAGACTCTCCAGCAGCGGCTGCATCTGGGTGGTGGCGAGGAAGAGCATGGTCAGCGCCAGGACCACGGCGGCCAAAAGCAGCACCCGCGCCAGCGCCCGGCGGGCTGTGTGCCTGCGGTAATATAAAAAGCCCAGGGGCATCATATCGGCATCACCTCTCCGCTATCCTATGCAGAAAGGGCCTGCCCTTATTTTCCCGTTTTATCAGGACAGCTGACGGACGATTTCCTTGAAGACCCGGCCCCGCTCCATAAAGTTGGAGAAACGGTCAAAGGAGGTGCTGGCCGGGGACAGGATGACCACATCCCCCGCCTGTGCCCGGCTTCTGGCAAGACCGGCCGCCTGATGGTAGTCCTCCACATCCACGATTTCCAGTCCGGCGTAGTTTTCCGCGCTCTCCACCGACGCCTGGATGACTCCGGCGGTGGCCCCGCAGAGAATCAGCAGCTTTACATGATCGTTGACAACCGGGCCCAGGCTGTCGTAGGAAATGCCCTTGTCCTTGCCTCCGGCAATGAGAATGACCTTTTCCGGGAAAGCCTTCAATCCGGCAATGGTCCGGCTGGGGCTGGAGGCGATGGAATCGTTGTACCAGCGCACGCCGTCCAGCTCCCGCACCAGCTCGATGCGGTGCTCCACGCCGCCGAAATTCCTGGCGAATTCGCGGATGACCCCGTCGGGAACGAGACCGTCCACCGCCGCGATGGCCGCCATGTAGTTTTCCACATTGTGGATGCCGGGGAGCTTGATGTCCGCCAGTGACAACACATGACGGTGTCCCCCTTCGCTGGCAAGCCAAATGGCTTGCCCCCCTCCGGAGTCATCCGGGCCAAGGTACGTCCCCCGCTCCACGGCCTCCCGGCGGCTGAACAGACGGACGGAGCCCCGGGCCCCTTCCGCAAAGCCCCGTGTGACCTCATTGTCGGCGTTCAGCACGACAATCCCGTTTGAATCCTGATGTGTAAAGATATTTTCCTTTGCGGCAATATACTCCTCATAGTCCCTGTGGACGTCCAGATGATTGGGGGTCAGATTGGTGACGACGGCAATCCGCGGACTGCGGTTCATGGTCAGCAGCTGGAAGGAGCTGAGCTCCAGCACCGCCAGGTCGGTTGGTTTCATAGAGGGTGTGTCCGCCAGCAGCGGACGGCCAATGTTCCCCCCCAGGTGGACGGTCCGCCCCGCCGCCCGCAGCAGCTCCGCGATGATGGTGGTGGTGGTGGTTTTCCCGTCGCTGCCGGTGACGGCGATGATGGGACAGGGGCAGACGCGGAAGAAAACCTCCATCTCGCTGGTCAGCACGCCGCCCCGTTCCACAGCGGCGGTGAGCTCCGGCAGGTCCGGGCGCATCCCCGGCGTGCGGAAGATGACATCCTCCCTGAGGTCCTTCAGGTAGTCCGGCCCCAGCCGGAGGCGGCAGCCCCGTTCCTCCAGCTCCTCCGCCAGAGGGCCCAGGGCGGCCCGGTCCTTTTTGTCGCAGGCGGTGACCGCCACGCCATGGGACAGCAGCAGGTCAATGAGGGGCCGGTTGGAGATCCCGATGCCGATGACGGCCACGGTCCTGTTTTGCAGAGAATGCAGATAGTCCTCGAAATTCACGGAAGATCGCTCCTTATATGCTCCGCCGGTGTACGGCAGATTTGTTGCCCTTCCGATTATACCCCAGTTGGCTGAAAATAGCAAATGTCAGTATACCCGAATTTCAAGAGGCGTTTCATGGGGAACCGGAAAAGGACGTGCCGGAGATTTTACACAGGGGCCGCGGTAGAAGTCAGGCGTATAACCCGCCCCCCTTCTCCTGATAAAATGCGGAAACGGGCACCCCCGGAACACGGAAATCAATTTTGCAAAATTGGATTCAAAGAGATAAAATAGGAAATATGAG
>NZ_CANTJS010000097.1 GCF_947654275.1 uncultured Oscillibacter sp.
GGACCGCCGGGGCAAGATCGCTTCTCTCTTCTGTAAAGCCTTTGAGCGGGCCGTGTTGCTGACCCCCACGGAGGCAAATGTCCGTATCTGGGTGGAGAATACCCGCATGCGGCCCGACGAAATTGAGGATTCTGTCAAAGAGGCCCGTGAGCTGGCGGAGGTGTTCACCGCCATCGCAGATATCCTTGAAGGCTTTCTCCCGCAAGGAAAGGAGCGTTCTTTATGAGGGAGGAAATCTCCGTCCGCCAGTGGCAGGAATTATATAGGGCGGGCGGCCTTGACTACTCCGATTATTCCACACGGGAAAGGCTTGGCTGGCGCTCTTGGGAGTACCCGGCCAAAACTCTGGCTGACCGCACAAAACAGCTGTCACAAGTGGTCATGGGCATTACAAGCCCTTACATCCTGGATAATTTCTGCGTTTCATTCCGGCGGCTGCCCACACGGTTTAGGAAGCTATACGATGAAGTGGGCTTTTGCGCTCTGCGGGAGGAGGATGATGATAAAACATTCCTGGTCACATTGAACAACCCCCATCACCGTAGAAAATGGTCGCTTTTTACGGGGCGGTATGGCGAGGATGCGCCGGAGTTTGACTGCTGGGATGTTCGGGAACTTCTGGAATACATCGCACAAATAAGTCCTGAACTGGAGCGGAACATAAAATCCCCCATCGTTGCGGAGAAGCGGGCCGCCTCAGCATACGCGCGTATATTTCATGGTGAATCCGGAGAATTCGGTATCTACCGGGACGGAGATCGCCGTTACAGCTTCAGGGCCAGGCGAGACGGACGGGAGCACATCATGATGGTGGCCTCTGACCTGAAGGACACACCTCCCGGCTTTTTGCCGGAGCAGGCAGTTTTTATCAGGGGGCTGCATGTTTACAGCCCAGATCCACGCTTCCCAATCCCTCAAAAAGCAGAAAACAAATCTTTCAAAAGAAAGGAGATAGAGCGATGAGCCGGGAGGAAATCTCCGTTCGCCAGTGGCAGGAGCAGTTCAAGGCCGGGGCCTTTGACAGCCCGGACCTCAGCACCCAATGCGGTGCGGGCTGGTACGATTGGTTCTGCCAGGATAAAGCCCTGGCAAACCGGCTGAGGAAGATCGCCAAAGTGGTCATGGGCGTCACCAATCCTTTTATTTTGGACCATTATTACATCTGGTTCAAGAACAACGCCCTGGTTTCCGGCCCTCTGTACGACGACGTCCGCTTCGAGCCGCTGTCCGGAAAACGGGACGGCAAATATTTTCTGGTCGCCTTGGACTATCCTCCTGTGAAGGAAAAATGGACGCTGTTCACAGAGCGGTACGGATTTGAAGCGCCGGAATTTGTGTGCGGCAGCGTGCGGAACATGATTCCATATGTGAATCAGCTGGGCGCGGAGCTGGAAAGCGGCGCTCCCAGCCCGCTGACCGCGGAGGAGAAGGCCGTCTCCGCCTACATCGCCAGCCAGCCGGACCTGCGGGGCTTCACGGACCTTCATCGGGTCGGCGGCCACACCTACAGCGTGTTTATTCCGTCGGAGAACCGCAAGGAGCTGATCCACGCGGCCCTGAATCCTGCCCGTGCCCCGGTTGGATTTCAGGAGGAACAGGCGGTGCGGATTGACGGAATCTACGTCAGCCGCCATGACCATGAAGTAAAGGCCGACCCGGACCTTGGGCGCTCCGGGCGAAAGAATGCTCCTAAAAGAGGAGGCCCCCAACGATGACGCCGGAAACACACACGGTCCGCCAGTGGCAGGAGCGCTTCAAGGCGGGTGCTTTTGACAGCCCGGACATTCATACCCAATGCGGAGCGGGTTGGTACGACTGGCTCTGCCAGGATAAAGCCCTGGCAAACCGGCTGAAGAAGATCGCCAAAGTGGTCATGGGCGTCACCAACCCTTTTATTTTGGACAACTTTTATATCTGGTTCAAAAATAACGCCCAAGTCGCCGGTCCCCTGTATGACGACGTCCGTTTCGAGCCAATCTCCGGGGAGAGGGACGGGAAATATTTTTTAGTCACTTTGGACTACACGGCGGTAAGAGCGAAATGGGCGCTGTTCTCGGAACGTTATGGCATTGGAGATCTGGAGACTTTGCCGGAGTTCGTATGCGCCAACGTGCGGGATATGATCCGGTATGTCAACAAACTGGGGGCGGAACTGGAGCAGGGCGCCCCCGGCCCGCTGGTTACGGAGAAAAAAGCCGTCGCAGATTACATCGCCAGCCAACCGGACCTGAAGGGTTTCACAGACCTGCACCGGATCGACGCCCACACCTACAGCGTTTTTCTGGCCAGGGAGAACCGCAAGGAGTTTATCCACGCAACCCCGATCCCGGCCTACGCCCCTCCCGGATTCCAGGCAGGTCAGGCTGTACAGATCAACGGCTTCTACGTCAGCCGCCATGACCACAGGATGCTGGTTCCCCAGGACTATGAGCCTGACGGAAGAAAGCCGGACAAAAAACGGGGAGGATCGGAACGATGACGCAAGAGAGCCGCTCTGTCCGCCAGTGGCAGAGTCAGTACCGGGCCGCCGCTTTTGAAAGCAAAGACCTGCAAACACAGTTGGGAGCGGGATGGCGTGGGTTTTCCTGCCGCTTCGACGCCCTGCCGGGGCGGCTGCGGCAGATGGCCCCGGCGGTCACCCGCATCCAGGCGTCTTTCATTCTGGACCATTATACCCTTTGGTTTGAAAACATCAAGTGCCTGAACAGAAAAGCCGTGTACGACTGCGTTCGGTTCCAGCCCCTGGACACCGGGCGGGAGGGCCTTTCGTTTCGTCTTGATTTCAAAAATCCCGACGAGCCGAAAAAGTGGGCCTTATATACAGACCGCTATGGCCCCGCGGCCCCGGAGTACGGCTGTGCCGGCGCTTTCGAGATGTCCCGGTACATCAACACCATGGCACATGAACTGGAGCTGGGCGTCCAGCCGGACTTCCTTCTGGAAAAACAGGCCGTGGCCGCGTTTCTCCAGGAGCGTACCGGAAGGGCTTACGCTGCGGTCTACAGGGAGGGGGACCATCTCTACAGCTGCTACCTGGACACGCCCCGCAACCCCATGTCCAAACGGTTCCTGGCGGCTTACACGCCGGAAACCCTGCCGCCCGACATTCAGGGCAAGGGGATGGAGCAAATCGGGAATGTTTTCGTTTTCTACAGTGGCGCCGTCGATCCTGTTTTGTCCCAGAGAACCGCACAAACAAAGCGCCGCTATAAGAGAAAGGAGGTTGAACGATGACACAAAAAAGTCCTCCCGGCAGGCCCCTCCTGCCTCCGGAGGCGGAGGAGGAAATCCTGACGGCGCTGTTCACCAATATGAAAATCAGCTCCGGCGAAATTGCCGCCATCCTCAAGAAGCACCATGTTTCCGGCGATACGGAGCTCCTTCAGGACCGTTACCGCAAGCGCATGGGCCAGCGGCTCATGGCCAGCATCCGGGACGAGCATGGACACCGGGAGGTTCTGGCCCGCGGCAGCGAATACATCGTGCTGGAATGCTGCAACGACCGGCAGGCCCTCCAGGCCATTCGCCGCCGTATCCAAAGCCAGATGAACGGCCTGGAGGTGTCCTCCATGAAGGTGGGCGGACGCATTCGTGTGCTGGACCGATTCCTCGCACGGTTCCGAAAGGCGGGCTGACAATGGGTCCGAGAGATATGCTCCAGGCGATCCGGGAGTATCCCGCTGCCTGTGCCCGCCTGGAAACCACACAGAGGGAGTTGGATCGAGCACAAAAGGCTCTGGAAAAGAGCGAACTGGAGTGCCATCGCCTCGGCGGCGATTGCAGCGAGGTCCGGAGTCGGCTCCGGTTTTCTGAGAAAAAGACGGAAGCTCTGCAAGCCGCTTTGGACGCCTACTGCCCAAAGCTGTCTTCCCTGGCGGAGATGATCCGGTTTTATGAGACGGTCTCCCCCAGCCTGGACCCCCAGGGCTTCACGCTGTTCCGCGCGGCGAAAAAGATGACGGGCATCGGCCTGTACAGCTATTTCGCCTACGAGGACAGCTGTGGTATGTTCGAGCAGATGGATGGCTGCCAGCTTCTGCGCTGGCTGACCGCCGCCCGGTTCGGTGCGGTGGATTGGGAGATCGTGACCGGGACCTGCTATGAGGAGGCCATCCTGCGGGAGGTTGATACCTCCGCGCCGGAGTATCTGGCATTTGAGGAGAAACTGTACCGGAAGGTGCTGGAGCGCATGGGCTTCGGAACCCTGCTGGCCCCAGAGGAACCCGTAAAATCACGTGAAATCGAGGTGATTCCTGTAGAAGAAAAAATAACGGAATTAAACCTTTATAGCCCTCTCAGCGCGGTATTGTATGAGGAAGACCCCGAGGAAGAAACAGAAACCGGCTTTGAGCCGCTGATTTTGTCAGGCTATGAGCTGACCGGCTATCAGGATGCCATCCGCCAGGGCATTGAGGATGAGC
>NZ_CANTJS010000098.1 GCF_947654275.1 uncultured Oscillibacter sp.
GGGTCAGACGCCGGTAGGCGTTGGCTCCGGTCAGCAGCACCGCCAGCACGCAGGCGGCGAATACCCCGAAGAGCAGCAGGGCCATCAGGCCGTTCAGTTGATGTTGAATAGGTCTTTTTTTCATGGCTCGTTCTCCAGCACCGTGATATCCGGCATCAGATTTTCCGCGAAGACGGAGTAGTGAACCGTATAGCGCTCCTCGTCAATCTGAACGCCATAGCGGGTCTGCAAATACTCCAGGTCGGCGGGATAGACCCCCTCGGCGGCGTAACAGGCCACACAGCCCCGCCGCAGGGTCTCCTCCAGCTGGCGCATGTCCTCCTCGGCCCGGCCCTGGTCCAGACTGCTCAGGGCGGCGGCAAACATCAGCAGCGCCGCGGCGGCAATCACCGGCAGCAGCAGGCCCCGGAGCAGGTCCGCCCAGCGGGCTCCTCTCATTCTTCCCATAGGCTCACCCGATGGCGGACATGATGTGCATGAGGGGCAGCATCACAGACAGCAGAATCAGACCCACCAGCACGGAGCACACCAGCACCAGGGCCGGTTCCACCCGGCTGACCAGGCTCTCCAGGGCGGCCTCGCCCTCTTCGGTGAGGTCCCGGGCAATGGCCTCCATGGCGGAGTCGCCGGCGCCGCTGCGCTGGCCCAGCTCCAGCAGGCGGCACTGTCCCGCAGGCAGCAGGCCGCTGGCGTTCATGGCCACGCCCAGAGCCTCGCCGTTCTCGACCCGGGCGGTGCAGTCCTCACAGCGCTGCCTGGCGCCGGGAATGTCCTCCATCAGGCCGGCGGCCAGGGAGACGGCCTCCTCCGGCGGCAGGCCGCTGGCCATGCCCATGGCAATGGCCTGGGCCAGGCGGGCGGTGTTCAGCTTCCGGGAGACGCCTTTGTCCCCGTGGTTCTTCCGCCAGCCGGAGAGGATTCTGCCCCGGAAGGAACCGGAGGCCGCGAAGGCGATGGCAAACACCGCCAGCACCGCCAGAATCACCCAGATCACGGGCATCACGCCGTCCAGCCAGCGGCCCAGGGTCAGCAGGCCCCCGGCCACGCCGGTGAGCCGCCCGCCCAGGGAGGCATAGACGTCGTCGAAAATGGGCAGGACCTTCACCAGCAGCACGGCGATGACCACCAGCATCAGCCCCAGCATCACAGCCGGGTACAGCAGGGCGCTGCGGACCCGCCGGTCCAGGCGGATGCGGTCCTCATAGTACCGGGACAGGGCGGCCAGGGCCTCCTCGCTCCGGCCGGTGCGCTCGCCTACCTCCACCAGGCCGCAGACGTAGGCGGGGAAGCAGCCGCTGTCCCGCAGGGCGGCGGACATGGGATCTCCACTGTCCACCTGCCGGGCCATGGCGGAGAGCAGGTCCTTGTGGGCGGACTCGCCCTCCTCCGCCAGAAGGGACAGAGCATCGCCGGCGCTGACGCCGGCATGGAAGAGCAGGGACAGCTCCAGGCAGAGATAGGAAATCTCTTCATTAGAAAATACGTTGTTCATCAGATACTCCCATTCACTATGTAATAGACTGGCGTGCAAAAAAGGATACGCAGAAAAGGGACATGCGGAGCGGGGCGGACCCGGAAAAATGGACCTGCGGAGCGCCGCAAGCCCATTTTAACCCAATTGAACGGATTCGTAAAGAGGGAATCTGAATTTTCCGGAGTTCCCCGATGGTTTGGGCGTAAGCCCGGGAACTCAATAGAGATATTTGGTGGTGTAGTTGCTTCCGTCTCCGATATATTTCATAATGGACTCGCTGCTGTTGCTGGAGGAGGCAAAGGTGGGGTCCATCCGCTGCCAGCTGGTGCCGTCGAAGTAAATCACGCCGTCAATCCAGCCGGTTTCCGCCGTCCAGACGCTGATCCAGGCATGATAGGCGGTTCCGGCGTAGCCCACCACCAGCTTGCAGGGAACCCCCTGGCTGCGCAGCATGCCGGTCATCAGAGAGGCGTAGTCAAAGCAGATGCCCTTTTTCGTGGACAGCACGGTGTCCAGCACCGGCAGATAGCCGCTTTGAACGGTGGCGGCCTTCTGCTTGTCATAGGTCAGGTTCTTCACCACGAAATCGTAGACCTTCCCCACCTTTTCCAGTGGGTCGGTGACGCTGCCGGCCAGCTCCTTGGCTTTGGCTATGGTGTTGACCGCGTTGGCGTAGTTCACATACTGGTTGGGCCGGAGGAAGGGGGCGAATTCGTCCTTCAGCGTCACGGTGAAGGAGACGGACAGCTCCACGGCGTACTTCTTGCCGCTGGTGTTTTCCAGCACCGTCACCTGATAGCCGCCGTTGCCGTCGGACAGGGGGAAGGTGGTCCAGGCCTGGGCGGGCAGGTCGTAGGTATAGGTGGTGGAAGGGCCCTTGACCTGGACCTTCAGGCGCTTGGCGGTGGCGGCGGAGAACTGGACCATTACATAGCCGTCGGTGATGTTGGAGTAGTCCACCACGGCCCGGGCGGACTTTTTCGCGGCGGTGCCGGAGGCCACGGGGAGCAGCAGCGTATCCGTGGCGGCGGGGCCCTCCGCCAGGGCGACGGCCTCATTCTCCAGCTCGATTTCCTCCAGAACCATCCGGTCAATGAAAATATCCTCTTCGGGCAGACCGGCCTCGTCCCCGGCGGCGGGGGCGGCAGGCGGCTGGGCGCAGCCCGCCAGCAGCAGAAGCGCCAGCAGCGCCGGCAGGAATCTCCGGCTCAGGGCTGCGGTGTGTTGAAGGTTGGCAAATGTTTTCACAGAAACTCCTTTCCCCGGCGCGGCGGCGCCGGACATCCGGACGGCCCGGGGCCGCACGGTGTTATGTACTGATATTAGACCCCCATTATACCCAAAAAGTTCCCGGCCCGCAAGAGGAAAAAATCCGTGCCGCCGTCTTTTTTGGATAAAACCCGACACGGCTGCGGCGGCGCAAAAAAAGACTTGCGGTTTTTGGGTTTTTGTGGGATAATTGTCATATTGCCCAGCGGCAGGCCCGGACGGCCTGTTTGGTCTATGAATTATGAAAAGGGGTTGGAATACGTGTCCCCAAGGAACATCGCGCTGCTGACGGACTCCTGCGCGGACCTGTCTCCCCGCCTGAGGGCGGAAAACCACATCTACACAGTCCCCCTGCGCATCCTCTGCGCCGACGGGGAATATGCCGACGGCGTGAATATCAGCGCCGAAGAGGTCTGCCGCCGCCTCAGGGCGGGGGAGCTGCCTCAGACGTCCCTGCCCTCTGTGGAGAGTGTGGGGGCCGTGCTGGAGGAAATCCGGGCCGCGGGCTATGACGGCGTCATTGCCGTCATGCTCTCCAGCGGACTGTCCGGCACTTATAACCTGGTGCGCCTGGTGGCGGAGGAGAGCGGGGAGGCATTTCCCATCCGGGTCTTCGACTCGGTCAGCGGCTCCCTGGGCCAGGGCCTGACGCTGCTTCAGCTGGCGGAGGACATCCGCAGCGGCATGGACTGGGAGGAGCTGACGGAGCGCCGGGCCCCCCGGCTCATTGCCGGGACCTTCCCCTTTTTCTCTGTGGATACCCTGGAGTATCTTTTGAAGGGGGGGCGCATCGGCAAGGTCACCGCCACAGCGGGGACCCTTCTGCAAATCAAGCCCATCATCAGCTTTGCTTCCGACGGACAGCTCCAGTCCGTGGCCAAGGTCCGGGGCCGGAATCAGGTCATCGGCAAGCTGGTGGCCATGACGTCGGACCGCTGCGGCGGCCACAGGCGCTACAATCTGGCGGTGGCCCACGGCGGCGCGCTGGCGGAGATGGCCGTGCTCCGGGAAAAGCTCACCGCCGCCCTGCCGGACTATGACCACATTTGGGAGGGTGAGATTGACGGCACCCTGAGCGTCTATATTGGAGACGGCGTTTTAGGCGCCGCCATTCAGGTTCTGGACTGACCGTGTTTCCTTCCGCCCCTCCATGTTATGGAGGGGCGGTTATTTTGGCCCCTCGTTCAAACAACGACGGGCCCGGAGTCCGGGGTGGTCCGACACTTTTCAATACATTCTGTCGATTTCTATTCCACAATTGCGGATTGTATTCAGAAATTCTCTTCCTCCTGCCGGTTTGCGCGGCCATAGAGCAGGGCCGTCCGGCGGATGGAGTCCCGGAGGAGCCCAATGCGGGGCGCACAGTTTCTGCTGCGCTCTGTTGATTCCTATTCCGTGATTGCGAGCTGTATTCAGGAAATCCCGTCCTC
>NZ_CANTJS010000099.1 GCF_947654275.1 uncultured Oscillibacter sp.
GGACCAAGCAGGGCTATCAGGCGGCCGCTCCCGGCGACAGCGTGGACCTGGGCTATCCCGGCAGCAAAACCAGAGGCGGACGGGTAAGCAAGCTGGCCCATGACGCCGCCAGCGTCCAGGGCATCGTGGAGAGGGGCGGGCGAATCCGCCGCCTCATGCCCAGGGAATGCCTCCGGCTCCAGGGCTTCGAGGAGGACCAGATCGACCACCTCCTGGCCATTACCTCGGACGCCCAGGCATACAAACAGGCCGGGAATTCTGTCACCGTCAATGTAATTGAAGCCATAGGCCGCCGCATTCGTGCTGTGGATGAAGAACTCCGGGAGGAGGACGCCGCATGATTGGCATGAAAGAGCAGTGCTTCGGCGTGGAGATAGAAATGACGGGAATCACCCGAGAGGAGGCCGCTCGGGCTCTGGCGGATTACTTTGGCACAACGCCCGAATATTGGGGGCGTACCTATGACGCCTGGATTGTGAAGGACCCGGCGGGTAAAGAATGGAAGCTCATGAGCGACAGCAGCATCCACCCGGAGTGTCAGAGCGAAGATGGATATTTGCGGCTCGAAAAATATTCCAAAGAAGGAAAGCGTTATAAGGTGGAGATGGTCACCCCCAAGCTAGCCTATGACGACCTGCCCCGTCTCCAGGAGTGTATGCGGCGGGTTACTGCCATCGGCGCGAAGGTGAACGACTCCTGCGGGCTTCACGTCCATGTAGACGCCTCCAACCACAACCGCCAGAGCCTCAAAAACCTGATCAGCATCATGTATTCTAAGGAGGACCTCCTCTTCAAAGCCTTGCAGGTGAATGAGGAGCGGGCGCGGCGCTGGTGCCGGAAGGTGAGGGAGCCGATGCTGAAAGAGGCCAGAACACTGTCTGCGGAGGAAACGCCGGACCTTACCCGATTGGAGAATATCTGGTATGAAGGCTTTGAGAATGAAGATCAAGACCGCCATAGCCATTACAACAAATCCCGCTACTATGCCCTGAACCTCCACTCCGTCTTTTACCGAGGCACCGTCGAATGGCGGTGCTTCAATTCTACCCTGGACCCCGCCAAGGCGGCGGCTTATGTGCATTTGTGCCTCGCCATGTCCGCACAGGCCATTGTCCAGCGGAGTACCGTCATGCAGAAAACCCGCAGCGACAACGAGCTGTTCACCTTCCGGGTCTGGCTGGTTCGCCTGGGTCTTAACGGCGATGAGTTCAAGGAGACCCGTGACCTGCTGCTGGCAAATCTGAGTGGGGACCGGGCGTGGCGCCACTATAAGGACAGCTATGCGGTGAACAGAAGGAAAAAACGAAACCGAGAGAATGAGAGGTAGTTTATTGCGCATGAAAATCCGCATTGATACAAGGAGCTATGAGGGAACCGGGACAGAAATTCTGGACCAGCTCCGGCTGACCGCCTTTGACCCCACCGAGTTTCCCGACGCCGAGAGCTACCTCTGGCAGCTCCGTAGCAATTTCATGAGAGCCACCGATCTGGACTGTCCCCTGCCAAACGGCAGCCTGGAGCGGCAAGCCAGAACCATGTTCAACCATCTGGCGAAGTATGGAGCGCTGGAGGTGCTGGAGGATGGCTGACGGGAGACTGTATTTCGCCTACGGCAGCAACATCAACCTGGAGCAGATGGCCTGCCGCTGCCCGGACGCCACGGTGGTGGGGCCGGTAATGCTGGAGGGCTATGAACTGCTGTTTCGTCGAAATGGCTTTGCCTCCATCGCGCCCAAGGAGGGCGGGACCGTCCACGGCCTGTTGTGGAGTATTACGCCAGAATGTGAGCGGTCTCTGGACAATTACGAGGGCTATCCCCGTTTTTACGGCAAGCGGATGGTGTCCGTTCGAGACAACGAGGGCCGCTCCCTGTCCGCCATGGCCTATATCATGGACGAGCGGTTCCGGGAGCCGATGATGCCCTCCGAGTCCTACTACGCCGCCATCCTGGAGGGCTACCGTCAGAACGGCCTGCCGGTGACTTTTCTAAAAGAAGCGTGGGAGCACACTGTGCAGGAAATCCACGCGGAAACGGAACGAATCAACGCCGGGTTTATCAGACGCGGCAGACCGCCGAAAGGAGGAAAACCGCATGAACGGTAAAAAAGTTTCATTAACCGGCGAGATTCATATCTCCACCGGCAGCGTGTACACTACTGTGGACGCGCTGGAAGCGCTGAAGGCCATTGGCGTCGCCTATGGCCTCTACAGCCGCGACGAGGACCAGAGGGGTTGCCGCGTCGTGATGGAGGACGGGGAGTTCCCGGCCCTTGTGGTGCAGGAGGATAAGAGCCTCCATGGAAGCCCCTGCTGGGAGACGGTCCGCACGGTCACGAATGATCCTGAGCAGATCAAGCGCTACATGGCGTTCCGCAATACGGTGCAGATGATTCGGAAGCTGAACATAGAGCTGTCGCGGGAATCCAAGCCGCAGACGCCTCCCAAAAAGAAGGAGGCGAAGGGCCATGAGCGCTGATCGAATTTTCCGGGAAAGAGAAGGCTTTTATTGCAGTATACCTCGGATATTCTCCTGGACCCGCCCAGCAAATCGTTCGTACAACTCCCGCTCCTCCGGGCTGAACCCGGAAAACCTCGCGGATGTGAAATCTTCCCAAATATTTGCCACATCCTCCAGAACTGCGCTGGCGGAGGGAGGAAACGTAATTTCCAGGCGGCTTTCTCTGCCCCGTTTCCCCTTTGCGCCCCGGAGTTCCGTCACGGAAATCAGCCCTTTTCCCTCCAGCCGATTCAGCAGCATGGACAAGCCGCCTCGGGGCAGCCCGGCAAAATCCGCCAAATCCTTCCTGGCAGCGGGCCCGGACTGCCGGAGGTACAGCAGCAGACGGGCTTCCGGCAGGGAGAGGTCGTTTTTCTGTGCGGCGGGCTCCAGGTAATAGTCCAACAGCTTCCGCTCTCGGAAGGTGTCAAACAGAAAGCCCTGCCCCTCCAAAGCATCAGGGGACACTCGGACCCGTTCGTTTCCCAGGCGCTTGGAAACCGGAGGCACTGTGCCGTCCTCGGCTGCGTCGATCAGAAAGCGGTAGATTTTTAAGCGCTGCTTTTCGTACTCCTCCTCGTCCAACACCGTTTTGTAGAACTGGTTGTAATACTCAAATACCGTCAGCTTCATCTGAATTGTTTTGGAGATGCTGATTCCCTGGGTGCAGAGGGAGCCCTTCGTCTTGACATAGTAATAAACAGGCACCTGCAAGGCGAAAAATGTCTCGGCCCGGCGGATATATTCCAGGTTGAACATGAAGTCTTCGCACCAGCTGATAGCCGGGTCCATCCGCAGGTGGTGCCGCTCTACGATCTCCCGGCGGTAGAGCTTGTTCCATAAAACTCCATAATAATAATTTGCGGGGTTTTCCATCATGTGGGAGGCATATTCCTCTCTGCTGAGGACCTGTGCCTCGTCGATGTCCCCCTTGGGAGAAACCCGCTCCCCCACCACCCGGTAGAAGTCGGAGATCACCAGATCGCACAAATGCTCCTCCATGGCCTGGACCAACAGCTTGGTGGCATTGGCGGTGATCCAGTCGTCGGCGTCCAGGAACTGGAGATACCGGCCCCGCGCTTGGTCAAGACACAAGTTCCGGCTATCAGAAACGCCCGAATTTTCTTTGTGAAATACCCGGACCCGGCTGTCTGCGGCGGCGTATTCGTCGCAGATCCTGCCGGAGCCGTCCCGGCTACCGTCATCGGCCAGAAGCAGCTCAAAATCGGCGTACTCTTGATTCAAAACGCTCTCCACACAGCGGCGAAGGCAGGCTTCGGCGTTGTAGACTGGAACAATGATGCTGACAGATGGATTCATGACAGACCTCCAAGGTAAATATTGTGAAATCTTGATTTGCTTCGCGCATGGAGATTACCAGAAAATTTGATTTGATTATATCACAAAAAACGTGGGACAAATACCCGAGAAAGGAGAAAAGCTATAAACAGTGAAAGTTATTCGCTCCAGGAGATTGGCAGGGACGAGGAATTGCTGTCCTTCTCCGGCAGCGATGAGGAACAGGCTTGCATCGGTCACCTGCGGGGAGATTTTGCCCAGGGAACGGAGT
>NZ_CANTJS010000100.1 GCF_947654275.1 uncultured Oscillibacter sp.
CTGTCTCCTGAATCCCTCGGATATTTGTACTATTCTTGAAAATTGATTTCCCTGGGGAAAGTCTCTTTTAAGGAAAGTGTTGCTGGGTATAAACTCCGGCAATTTCACAAAAGTCCCCAGCAACTATAACAATCATCGTAAAATGGGGTGGAATCAATTCTGGCTCAATTCTTATCCTTGCAATAGACAAGAAAATATTATATTGTTATAGTAAAAAATGCAGATGTTTCAAAATTGCTCTAGTATTGCTACCGTTAGTTGCGCAAATGTTCAGTGGACTATATAGAGGTCAATCGAGGATCCTGGTATTATTTTAGTATCATAACAAGGAGGGTACAAGACCTATGAATTTTCCAGAAAAGCTTTTGACCTTGCGGAAGGCTAAAGGCATGACGCAGGAGCAGTTAGCCGAGAAACTTGACGTTACAAGACAATCTATTTCCAAATGGGAAAGTGGCCAGGCCGTTCCTGAATTGGAAAAGATTGCAGCATTGAGTACAATTTTTGATGTTACAACTGATTATCTGCTGAAATCATCTGAGATTGATGATTTATCCGTGAAAACAGAAATGCTGGAAAAGCAGCAACAGCAGATGCTTGTCCGTGAACAACGGCAACACCAGATTGGGGCTTGTACTCTATACTCGATCGCTGTGTACCTTGTATTCTTTGCAGTATGCTTTGTTGAGCATGATTTCTTCCTTTTTCACGAAACGGGCATAATGGGGAAACCAATTATATTCGCAGAATTTCTCATTTCAACTGCCGCTGTTATCGTTATTTGGGTTCGGAAACTTGGGAAAAGGACAACAGCTTAAAGGGGAAAATATAGTGGCCTTCGGTTTGAGGTCCACTATATTTATGCATAGGGACTCATTACTTTGACGCAGGATTTAGAAAATAGAGCATTAGCAACACTAATCTGAAAAGGGAGAAGGGAAAAGGGACGCATGGCCTGTTCGGAAAACGCCGGTCCGCAGCCTGTTCCGGGAGATCTTGAAGAATTCCGGCGGCCTGTCCCGTATTTGTTTGGTGAGCGCCCCGGGAGAGGAGAACGGCACGAAGCAGCCAAAAGCCGGGGCAGACAGGAGGCAGACATATGAATCTCTTCACGCTGAAAATGACCGCCCTGCTCCTGATGGTGCTGGACCACATCGGCTTCTATTTCCCGGCGGCCCCGGTGTGGCTCCGCTGGCTGGGCCGGGGGGCCTATCCCCTCTTTCTGTTCTGCATGGCCCAGGGCTGCGCCCACACCCGGAGCCGGAAGCGCTATCTGCTGCGGCTCTATGCCATGAGCCTGTTCATGACGGCCTGGGGCCTGCTCCTGGATGCCCGTTTTCCAACAGAACGGGGCTATGGGAACCACAATATTTTCGTGCCTCTGCTGCTGGCGGGGTACTGCGTCAGCGCCGTGGAGGCCTTTCAGCGGGACCCCCGGCGGGGCGGGAGGCTGCTGGGTCTGCTGGCCCTGAGTCAGCTGGCATATCTGATGCTGCCGGCCCTGCTGCCGTTCACCCGGGGGCTCAGCGGGGACGTGCTCACAGGGGTGGTTCCAAGCCTGGAGGTCAACGAATATGGCTTCGCCTTCATTGCTCTGGGGGCGGCGATGTACTTCCTCCGGGACCGGCGGGAGGCGCTGGCCGCCGTGTATCTGCTGTTCTGCCTCTGGCAGTTCAGCGCCGGGGCGGCGGAGGGGGACCCTCAGTGGATGATGGTCTTTGTCCTGCCGCTGATGCTGCGGTACAACGGGGAGCGGGGGCCGGGACTGAAGTGGTTCTTCTACTGCTTCTATCCCGCCCACACGGCGGCGCTGTTCCTTCTGGCCCGGGCGCTTTTGTGAAACCGGCGAAAGGGGGCAGGCAAAAACCCGGGGCGGACAGGCCGCTCCGGGTTTCGTCTTAACAATACGAAATACTCTTATTTCGCCTCGGCGGAGAAGAACACGAAGAAGGTGTCGCCCTCCTGGCCCTCCAGGCTGCCGTCGTCGAAGAGCTCCATGGTGGAGACAGAGAAGTCCTTTTCTCCCTCGGGAACCTCAAAGACCAGCTCGCCGGTGCGCTCCTCGTCCACCGCCAGATCATAGACGGCGGGGAGCTGGGCGTCGGAGACGGTGGGCAACTCGCCGCCCTCGCCGTCCTCGGTGATGGGATAGGCGAATTCCTCGGTCTCCTGGCTGCTGCTCCACTGGCCCTGGAAATCGTCGTCCCACATGGGCAGAGTGGAGGAATCGGTGTTCTTGATGGTCATGTTCACAACCAGGAGCTGATTGCCCGCGGCAGGGGTGTAGCCGTTGTAGTCGGAAGTCAGATAGGCGCTGTTAACGGTGAAGTCCATAAAATATGTATGCATCACATCGCCCAGGCGGCCCTCAGCATAGCCGTCCTCAGCGTAAACGCCCTTGTCTTTTCCGCCGCCGCAGGCGGTCAGTGCCAGCACCAGCACGGCGGCCAGCAGCAGAGATGCCCACTTTTTCATGTTCATGACTTGATTTCCTCCGTTTTCAATTCTGAAATGCGCCGGGCGCCGCAGGTCTTCCGGCGTGCGGAGTTCCCACTGGCGGAGCGGCATCATAAACTATACTACGAAGATACTGGAAAGTCAATACATACCTGACTTAAAACAGTCTGAAAATGGGGCTGAAATCTGCGGGAAGAGGGGAATGAAGCTGTATGGGGAAAACCGTGTATATCTGGGGCGAGGAGGCCCGGTATGAGAATTACCGCCGGGCTGTGGAGGCCGCCGGAGGGCAGGCGCTGTTCGGGCTGGAGACGGAACCGGCGGCGGACGCGCTGCTGCTCCCTGGCGGGGGGGACCTGGAGCCCTGGCGCTACGGAGAGGAGAATACCGCCTCCCGGGGTCTGGAGCCGGAGCGGGACGCGGCGGAGCTGGTCCTGCTGGACCGGTTCACCGCCGCCGGGAAGCCGGTGCTGGGCATCTGCCGGGGGCTTCAGACCATCAATGTGTTCTTCGGCGGGACGCTGCTTCAGGATATCCCGGGCCACAGCGCGGAGGGCGGAAGGGACCGGATGCACCCCGTCCGGTCCGCCGGGCTCTTCGCCCGGCTCCTCGGGGAGGAGGGGAGCGTCAACAGCGCCCACCACCAGGCAGCCGGGCGGCTGGGGTCCGGGCTGGAGGCGGTCCAGTGGAGTCCGGAGGGGGTGACGGAGGCCCTGGTTCACCTGCGGCTTCCCGTCTGGGCGGTGCAGTGGCATCCGGAGCGGCTGGACCGCCGGAGGGGCCTGGGACTGTTCCGGGCTTTTCTGGAGCTGGAGGCCCTGGGGTAGGACTGCTGCCGGGCAGTCTGGAAAAAATTTTAGGAAAAAAACAAGAAGCAGTTGACAGATGGGGGAATTCATGCTATTATAGCCTAGCTGACGGCTTCCAGGGAGGGCACATGCAGGTGTAGCACAATGGTCAGGGCACCAGCCTTCCAAGCTGGGGATGCGAGTTCGATTCTCGTCACCTGCTCCATCCAGATCAGCGCCAGTAGCTCAGCCGGATAGAGCAACTGCCTTCTAAGCAGTAGGCCAGGGGTTCGAGTCCCTTCTGGCGTGCCAGGCTCTCCAGGGTTTTCGTCAGCCGTCGGGTTTTCCAGACCAGTGATATGTGGTGGGTGTAGCTCAGTTGGTTAGAGCACCGGATTGTGGTTCCGGGTGTCGTGGGTTCGAGTCCCATCTCCCACCCCAACATGCAGGGGATCGGGCCTGGCCCCGGTCCCCGCTTTTTTCCATGGGGACGTAGCCAAGCGGTAAGGCAAGGGACTTTGACTCCCTCACGCGCTGGTTCGAGTCCAGCCGTCCCTGCCAGATCCCCGGAAGAGGGGAAAGGTCCCCCTGACGGGGAACCCTCTCTTTCTCCGCCGGTTCGCCGGGGGGCGGCGGCCCGCCGGAGGGCGGGGCGTACAAGTCCATATGGATGTGATCCGGTAGCTCAGCCGGCAGAGCAACTGCCTTTTAAGCAGTGGGTCCGGGGTTCGAATCCCCGCCGGGTCACCATGATAAGTTGACAGGCTACACCAAGGGGGTAGTCTGTCAACTTTTATATC
>NZ_CANTJS010000101.1 GCF_947654275.1 uncultured Oscillibacter sp.
AGGGACTTGTCCTTACTCCAGCCGGCGATGTAGCCTATGGAGTTGGCGCTGGTGTCGATACCATAATATTGGCAGACCGCATAGGACACGCTCTCGGCCTCCACCTCCATGGTGTTTTCGTCCTTGGCCTTGGGCGGTTCCTTGTCTGTGTTCCCGGCAGCGGCGGAGACGCGGTTCTTCTCACGGTCATGAAGGACCGCGTGGCCGATCTCATGGACAGCGGCGCACACCGTCTGCACCTGGCTCATGCCCTCCCGGATGGTAATGGTCTGTTTGGCATGGTTGCAGAGGCCGTCTGTATTCTGGTCAAGAGCCCCGAAGGATATGGGCATGGGGGATGTTCGCCGCAGGGCCTCCATGAACGCCTCGTACTGCTGCACATCGCCGGTCAGACCGGCGGCGAGGCTGGGGAGGGGCTTGCCCTCTGTCTGATCGGCGGAGAAAACCTTCACCGGCTTGAACAGGGGAATTTCCACAGTTTTCTCATCTATGATGATGTTCCCGTCCGGACCCAGCACCGGGGCCATGGTGTCCGGGTCCAGCCGCATTTCCTCAACCTTCCTTTTCAGGGGCGTGGGTGCAATGATGGTCAGGCCCTTCTCCCCCTTCTTCACATGCCGCCCGGCCTGTTTCCATTTGTGGAAGCCCGCCACAGGTTTGGCGGCATGGGGACGCTGCATGTGAATGAGGATCGTATTATTGACGGAATAGCTGTGAAACCGGGACATTGTGCGGAGGTAGTCAAAAAACCGCTCACTCTGAAAGAGCTCCTGGATATTCTGCTCAATCCCCAAAACAATTTCCTTCACCCGTTCCCGGTTGGTTGGCTGGTCAGCCATGACAGATCAACTCCCTTCTTAATTTGTAACGGTTTAGAACCGTGTTTTTGGCGGGGTGTGGAAAAAGATGCAGGCGTTTCCGGTCCAGCGCCGGAAACGCCTGAAAGCAAAGGCTTTTCCTATGCCGAAAGCGTTACAGCCGCCCCCTGTACCGGCGCACCCGATCCCGGGTTCTGCGCCGCGCCTCCTGCCGGGCGCAGCCGTCACAGTAGGCGGCCCGGTTGCTCCGTGGGAGAAACCGGCTGCCGCAGAGGACACATCGTTTCCAGTGATGAACGCCGCCCACGATCTCCGTCCACAGTTCCCGGTCAGAGGGGAGCACGGCGGCGCGGAAATATTTGCAGATCAGGGTAGGCGTAATCATCTGGGGGCAGGGGCAGGTATCCCCGTCATCCAGCGGGAGGCAGTTCCCGCCGTCATAGTTGGCACACAGGCGGCGGATAAGCTTTTTGGCGCGGCGGAATTGGGCGTCACTCATACGGCACAGCGCGGGCATCACCGCTCCGCCTCCTTGGGCTTGCGGCTCCTGGCCCTGGCGGGCTTCATGGGATTGCCCCGCACATCGTAGCTGGAGACGCGGGCGGCGGGAGAAGCCCACCCCTTCATTGCCCCGCCCAGCATTGCCGCCTCCATCTGAGGGGTAATCCGCTGGCGGGCATTCAGGCTGTCCGCTTTCCGGCGGTTTGTCTGCGGATCATCTGTGGAGAAGCCGCATTTCTCATAGCCCTGTTTGCCTTTTTCAATGCGGATGATCTCTCCGGTGGTGGGCAGGATAGAAAAGCACTGGGACGGCAGCTGGGGCAGCTGCTCCGGGGCGTAGGTGTTCCCAACCCGCTCCATCAGCTTGGCAAACTGGCAGATATGATAGGTCTCCCGGCCCACGCGGGTATGGTATTCATCCAGGAAGGTGCAGGCCCGCTTCACTTTCCCGCCGTCTGAACGGGTGACAATGATCGTGCCGCCGTCCGGAATAAAAAACAGCGTCCTGTAGCTGCTGTCAATAAATCGGATCATGGTCTGGTTTTCGTCATTCATGGTTACGATCTCCTTTCAAATTCCAGACGGTAGTTGGTCTGAGCGCCGTCATCCTCCAAAATAACAGCGGCATCGTAGGTCCTGCCGGTTTTCTCGGAGAAACAGCCGGTAAGCCTCGCCTGCCCGTCCTTCAGCAGCGCAGCGGCAATAGATTTTGTCAGGGATTTCTTTTTTGCAGAGAAGAATTTACTGTCTTTCCAGAGTGCAAAGCGGCAGTCCCGGTTGTCACAGAAAAAGCCCTTTTTGCTCTCAGTAACAGCGCGTCCGCAGCGAGGGCAGGGGCCGACAGTTTCCCGCTCAGAGGGGAACAGGACCTCCCAGCCGGGGACCGGCTGATAGTCCCGAACCAGATTGCGGACCAAAGCTGCGATGCCGTCCATGAAGTCCTCCGGGGTAAGCGTCCCACGCTCTACCTCCCCCAGCCGCTGCTCCCATTCGGCGGTCAGCAGGGGAAATTGCAGGACCTCCGGCAGGACGGTGATGAGGGAACTGCCCGCCTGGGTGGGCAGAAGATTGGCGATCTTCTTTGCTTTTTTCCGCTCCACCAGCCCGGAGGCCACCAGTTTTTCCAGAATCCCGGCGCGGGTGGCGGGCGTTCCGATGCCCCGCCGTTCTGTGTTCTCCGGCATATCCTCCGCCCCGGCGGTCTCCATGCTGCTTAATATTGTATCCTCCGTGAAGTGCCTGGGCGGGGACGTTTTGCCGGTCTTTACCCGGACCGCCTCCACCGGCAGCGTCAGCCCTTCCGACAGTCCCTCCGGGAGAGCCGTATCCTGGGGCAGTTCGGCATAGGCCCGCCAGCCCGTGTCCAGCAGTACCTTCCCCTTGGCCGTAAAGCTGTGGCCGCCGCACTCTGCCACTACGGCAGTCTCGGCATACCGATAGGGCGGGCAGACCGCCCGGAGCAGACTTTGGGAGACCAGCCGCAGAATCTCCCGCTCCCCCAGGGGCAGGGCGGCAATATCAGCGGCAGCGGCGCTCCTGGTGGGGACAACCGCGTGGTGATCGGAGACCTTTTGGCTGTTGCAGACCTGGGATGCCAGGATTTCCTCCGGCGCGTCCAGACCCCAGACGGCAGCGGCGGCGGAGACCAGCTCCGGAACCGCGCTTTCCATATCATCGGTCAGAAAGCGGCTGTCCGTTCGGGGATAGGTACACAGTTTCTTTTCATAGAGGGCCTGGAGGTAATCCAGGGTTTGTTGGGCGGTGTAGCCCAAGGCACGATTGGCCTCCCGCTGGAGGGTGGTGAGATCGCAGAGGGCCGGGGCCTTTTCCGTCTTTTCCTGCCGCTCCACTGTCCGGACGGCGGCGGGGCTATCCCGGCAGGCGGCGGCAATGGCGTTCGCCTCCGCCGGGTCAGACAGCCTCTCGCCAGCAGCCGTCATGCCGCCGCAGTCCAGCTCCACCGTGTAGAAAGGCACCGGCTCAAAGACGGAAATCTCCGCCTCCCGCTGGACGATCAGGGCCAGGGTGGGCGAGATCACCCGCCCGACGTTCAGGGTCCGGCCATAGAGCAGGGAGAACAGACGGGTTGCGTTGATGCCCACCAGCCAGTCCGCCTTGGACCGGCACAGGGCCGCTTGGTGGAGGCCGTCATAGTCCCTGCCGGGCCGGAGATTGGCGAAGCCCTCCCGAATGGCCCCGTCCTCCATGCTGGAAATCCACAGCCGCTGGACAGGCTTGGTGCAGCCCGCCAGATGGTAAACTGTGCGGAAGATCAGCTCCCCCTCACGGCCTGCGTCGCAGGCATTCACCACCTCCGACACATCCTCCCGCCGCCGCAGCGTCCGCAGGAGGTCAAACTGACTGCGCTTGTCCGCCCGGATGGTAAACCGCCAGCTCTCCGGCAGGATAGGCAGGTCCTCCTGCCGCCACTTGGCGTAGTCCGGGTCATACGCAGCAGGCTCGGACAGCTCCGCCAGATGCCCGACGCACCAGGAAATCAGCCAGCCGCCGCCCTCCATATAGCCGTCCTTCCGGCCAGTTACACCCAGCGCGGCAGCAATGCTCTGTCCTACGGATG
>NZ_CANTJS010000102.1 GCF_947654275.1 uncultured Oscillibacter sp.
GTCTCCTGAATCCCTCGGATATTTGTACTATTCTTGAAAATTGATTTCCCTGCCTTTGCTGGGGCCTTCCTTGACAGGGGTTGCAACTGCGGATATAATGCATGGTAAATGCCGCCTCCGGGGCCTGTTCCCCTGTGCTCCCGGAGTGTTTTGACAAAGGAGGGAGGACCCATGCCCCAAAGAGCCCAATGGAGGCTGGAATCTCTGCTGGACAGCAGCGCGCCCCTCTGCCTGGCCCTGGCCCTGGTTATCCTCTCTCTGACCGGCGTGGGAAACGTGAAAACGGCAAGCCTCGCGGGACTGATTCTCTGCGGGGCGGGTCTGACCCGGGAGACCGCCAGGACAGACCTGTGGGTTCTGGTTCCGCTGATGGTCTATGATCTGGCTGCCCTGGCCTCATCCTGGGCGGCCTACGGAAACATCGTGGACGGTTACGGCGCGATGCACGGCCTTTTTCCTGTGCTCTATCTGCTGGCGTCCTGTCTGGACAGCCGGGAACAGCGCCTGTTGCGGAGCTGCTGCCTCCTCTGGGCGGGGGCGGCGGCGGTTGCGGGAATCGGCCGCTTTGCCTTTCAGGTCATTGTTCAGGGCTGGGCCATCCGGATGTCCGGCCTGCTGGGCAACCCCAACGCCATGGGCATCTTTCTGGTAATGGGCTGGTTTCTTCTGATGCACTGCGACGAGGAGGACCGGAGGCCGGGCCTGCTCCGGCTGGAGCCGGTTCTGCTGATGGCCCTGGCGCTGACCCTGTCTATGGGCAGCTTCGCGGCCATGGCCGCCGGAATCATGGTGCTGCTGCTGGAGAAGAAACAAAACGCCTCCTGGCGGGAGACGGTCCGCTTCATCTGCCCTGTTCTGGCCCGGGCCGTCCTGGGGGTGGGGACGGGCCTGCTGACCTATCTGGCGGCGGCGCGGACCGGTGTTCCCTGGCTCTGCCTGCTTCCGCTGGCCTATGGAGGAGCCGCGGCGGCGGGCTGGGGGTCCTTCAGGCGCTGGCTGAACGCCCGGCCTCCAATGGCGCTCCTGATTGCCTCCGCGGGATTTCTGGTGGCGGCTGCCGCCGTTGCCGTCCGGCCCAGCGCCGCCGCCACCTTTTCCGAGCGGCTGGAGATGATGGCCAGCGGCCTGCGCTATCTTCCGGCGGAGCCCCTCTGGGGCGTCGGCCCCCTGCAGTGGAGGCTGCTGGACCTGAACGACGGCGGCAAATATTTCAACACCTGGCACATCCACAATATCCCCCTCCACGTCGGCGTGGAAATGGGCTGGATTGCCATGGCCGCCATTGTCCTGGCCGGGCTCCGGGGACTGGGGAGGAAACAGTCCCCGCCTCTGCGGGCGGGAACCGCCGCCTTCCTCTTCCACAATCTGATGGACACCAGCTTTTTCTATCTGGGCATCACGGCCCTGGCGCTGACGGCTGAAAGCCAGCCGGAGGCCGGGGGGAGGACCCTGGGCGGCAGAGCGGTGAAGGCTGTCTTTGCCCTGTTTGGGCTCTTGTTTCTATACAGTTTGTATTTCGACTTTCGATAAATACAAAACGGACCAAAAACCGGTGCCCTCCGCTTTTCGGATACGGCGCGTTCCGTTTCCAGCCGCCCGGCGTCCATCCATCTCAAATGCTCCAAACTCCGCCCGACCCTTCTGAAAAACCTCCAACCGTCCGGAAGCTCTCCGCGTTCCCGCGGGGAGCTTTTCTGTTTTCCGGCAGCCGTCGCGGACCGTTGAAAAGCCCTTCACAGGGCCGGTTCCGCCCGGCGGGAGCGGCAATGGCCGGGGGTTCCGGCTCGGTTCCCCTCTCAGACAGGAAAAATACCTGGCTTTTTGGCGGGAAACGCATTATAATGGTGCTGATACAGTCAGCACAGCTAAAAATCGGTATAGACCGGTTCAGACAGCGGCAAAGCCGCTGTCTGAACCCCTGTGCCGGCTATGAAGTCCACCGCAAGGCCGTTTTGCGGCCTGTGCGGCGACTCTACCAAAACGTTTCCCCTCCCGGCGTCCGGTTTCAGGGGGGAAACAGCCGTAAGGAGGCCGGATGAGATGGACGACCCCATCAAAAGCCTGACCGAATTGGGCTTCACGGAGGACGAGGCCAAGGCCTACTGCGTCCTGCTGGAGGATTCCCCCCTCTCGGGCTACGCGGTGGCCCAGCGGGCGGACATTTTCCGCGCCCACATCTACGAGGTTCTGAGCAGCCTGTACCGGAAGGGCTGCATTACTGTCAGCTACAGCAGCGCGTCGGAGTACGCGGCCATTCCCTACCAGCAGATGCTGGCCAATGTCTCCCGGGCCTCTGAGGAAAACCGCCGGGAGGCCGTCAGGCAGGCGGCGGACTTTACAAAGGAGGGCAGGCGGGACGACATCATATGGAACCTGTATTCCGCCCGGGATATTTACAGCACCCTGTCCCGGCTGATCTCGGATACCGGGGACTATATTCTCATGAAGCTCTGGGCCAGGGACCTGTCGGTCATCGAGGACTCTCTGGCCGCTGCCGCCGGTCGGGGGGTGGCGCTGCATCTGGTGGTTCTGGGCAGCTATCAGACTTCCGCGTTCCCCTTTTTCTGCCACCCCGGCTGCTCCGAGGAGGAGGACGGGACCCCCTACCGAAAAATCAGCGCGGCGTTTGGAAACCGCGAGGTCCTCTGCGGCACGCTGTCCGACACCCGGCAGAGCTTCTGCGCCCACACCAGGAACTACTGCCTGCGGGTGCCGGTCTACTCCCAGCTTCTCTATGACCTGGACATTGCGGAGCTGTACCGCCGGGACACAGACGGGCACCTGACGGAGGCGTACGGCGGGGACCTTATCAAATTACGAAGAAAGTATTTGTGAGAGATTGCGTCATGTATGATAAAAAACTGCTGGATACCCTGATTTCCATAGGGTTTACCCAGAACGGGGCCAAGGCCTATATGGTGCTTTTGGAGGAAGCCCCCTTGAGCGGATACGCCGTGGCGCTGCGGTCCGGGGTAACCCGCGCCCGCATTTACGACGCCCTGAACCGCCTGGAGGAGCTGGGCTGCGTCCGCGCCAGACCCGGCCGCCCCGTCACCTATATCCCCGTTCCCATCGAGGAAATTGTCTCCGCCCAGCGGGAGCGGGAGCAGACGCGGCTGGAGGCGGCGGAACGGGCCCTGTCTCAGGTGGAGCGGAAAAACACATCCCTGGACAGCATGATGTGTATGACCGGCTACAATACCATCATGCAGGGCATTCGCTCCAGCATTGAACGGGCCAGGGAGAAGATTCTGCTGTATATCCGGAAAGAGGAATACGAAATTCTGGCCGGGCCCATGCGGGCGGCGACGGAACGGGGCGTGCGCATTCTGATTGTGTTCGCGGTGGAGCATGAAACGGACGTTGTCTGCGATTTTGCCGAGGACTGCACCTATGTTCAGCGCCTGCACTCCGAACAGGCCCGGCAGGGAAACCGGTGGACCATCATCACCCAGGACGGTCAGACCGGCTT
>NZ_CANTJS010000103.1 GCF_947654275.1 uncultured Oscillibacter sp.
TCATAAAATGGTTGATGTCATGCCGGTTTCCATTGGAGTACGATACCATCTTCCGGGCAATTTCTGCGGTAGTCATTGTGATCCCTCCCCGTGGTCGTTTTGACCATTATATCCCATCCGGCCGCCGGAGACAAGCGATTCCTTCCGGGCTGCCGTGTACATCAGCTCATAGACCTGATCCAGCAGAAACAGTCCCCGCCTGGCGTCCTCGGCCCTGGCAATCCCGGCGTTGACGCTCCGGGCGATCTGATTGATATTTACGCCGATTTTATGGATTTCCCAGCGCAGGTCCTTGATCTCCTGGGAGGGCTTCGCCCGGATGAGATTGCCCTCCATGAGCCGGACGAGGTAGACCCGCTTACTGAGGCCGCAGGCTTTGGCCTGTTCCGTCAGAAGCCGGTACTGCGCCGGGGTCAGCTCTATGTGAAGGTGATGACGCCCTTTTTTATCTGCTTTGCTCATGTCCCCTCCTTTTTCTCTGGGGAAGTCTGCCGAATTTTTCTGCCTGAATTTCTTGTTCAAACACCTTTTCCAGATCAAACACATTGCCATAGGGAACGCCCTGACGGCTGTAGGGCTTCATGGGCATGGGAATCCGCAATTGCAATTCCTTCAGCCGCTCCCAATATTGAGGCAGAAACTGATAGATGGCCTTCAGTTCCTTCCGGTTCTTGTTCTTGCAGCACCAGCAGGAAACCCTGTCCAGAATGTCATACAGCCGGATACCGTTTTCCTCCCAGAAAAAGCCCCGCTCATAGCAGTACGCCAGACAGTCCGCCTCCGTCATTCCGGCCTCCGCCAAGGGCGAACACTTGGGCGCTTCCAGCCGTTCCAGCCGCTCCGGCTCGTCCGCCGCGATGCCCACATAGTGGACTTCTGCATCCAGGGCCACGCCATCCAGAGAGCGAGTTTTGAGCTTGGTGCCCCAGCGGCAGGGACCGCCGCACCAGCCGTAGCCCAGGTGGAAGCCGTTCTTTTTTGAGTTCACCGGCCTCTCCAGCATGTTATATAAAAACGGAGCGTCCGGCCTCACCTCTGTGAACCGGACGCCCCGCTGTGCCAGGACCGGCTTTATCCGGTCCCGGATATCGTAGATTGTCTGAAATTCCATTCCCGAGTTGTAAAAGATTACTTCATCCAATGGCATTTTCTTTTCCAGTAATAACAGCAGCATGGCCAAGGAGTCCTTCCCGAAGCTCACGCTGGCGTAAAATGCCACTCTGTGCGTCTGCCTCCTTTCTCCGGCCCGAGGCCGGGACTTTTTGCGTTGACGGCCCAGCATCCCGATGATATAATTTCAGCCGTTGTTATCTCTCAGATGAAAAGAGGCGCGTTTATGAAGCTGGAAACCATAGCCGCGAATTTCGTCCGTCCCCGGATGGGGCGCAGGCTGGCGGTGCTGACCGTCAGCATCATTGTGATTGGAATTTGTGTGGCGGTGTTCAAGACCGTCGGCTTCGGCACGGACCCCTGCTCTACCTTTACCCTGGGAGTCTCCGCCCGGACAGGCGTCTCCTTCGGGACCTGTCAGCTGGTGTTCAACCTGCTGATGTTCCTGCCGGTCATCCGGTTCGACCTCTCCCGCATCGGCGTGGGCACCGTCGCCAATATGGTGGGCGTGGGCTATGTGGCGGACTTCTGCATGTGGATTATCGGGCTGTATACCCCGTCCGAAGGTTTCTCCATGACAGCGAGGATTTTGATGTTTGCCGTTAGCATGACCGCGTTTCTGGTGGCCGCCGCTTTTTATATGGTGGTGGACCTGGGCGTCGCGCCCTATGACGCAATCCCCCAATTGATCTCAGCCCACACGAACCGGCTGAGCGCCCGCGCAGTCCGTATGCTGTGGGACGTCTCGATCTTGTCCCTGGGCTTCCTTCTGGGGTCCACGGTGGGTCTGACAACGCTGATCACCGGCTTCTGTCTGGGCCCCGCCATTGCGTTTGTGTCCGAACGTGTGAAGAGCTGGTTTGAATGAACAAGGCTTGAGACCAGGAATCCTCCGCCCGCAGGCGGCATAGGGGTCAGGGGATGTCCCCTGCAAGCGCGCAAAATGTACATTTGCGCTATGCTTGCGGCCCTGCCGCCAGAGGCGGCAGGGTCTTGCCCCGCCTCCGGCGGGGCCGTTTTCAAGCGGAAGGACTGATTGGAATGGCCGCAGGAGGCGCCTCGTCGGGGCGAAATCCATTCCACTCCGTTTCCACCGCTGGTGAAAACTGCGTTCCATTCCTTTGCCCCTCCTCTCCCCACCGCAAACGCTTCGCTGGTTTGCGGCGGGGACCCCGGTCACCCTCACCGCTCCGGCCCCAAGCGAGGCTGACGGAGCTGTAGATTATAGTGGTCCACCGGCACGTCCCGCAGGTCCAGAGCCGATTTATCCAGTACGTCTGCCGCGTAGCGGGCGTAATTGTAGCCCTCGCTCTCCACCAAAATGCCGCCCCGATGATTTTTGACGCACACTAAAAGGCAATGATACACGCCGTCAACCTCACGCATCAGGTTCCTGTTTTCGATAATAAAGGGCATGTCCTCCAGCAGATGCGTGGAAAAATGCCGGAATTGCTTCTCGGTCAGCTCAACAACCTTGACAACCTCGACGCGAATGGGCTTGTCCTTTGTTATGTTCTGCAAATCCCGCAGACGATTGGCCTTGAAATGAAAATGGGTATAGATCGTGGATGCCGCCATCGTATCCTCCTTTTCCAGAGCGAGGGTGTTACATATAACCCCCTTGGCAGACAGGGCTGGGTGCTAGTACATAACACCCAGCCCCCTGACGTTACCGCTCTTTTGATGATTTGCGCCGCTCTTTTTCCGGCGCTTTTTCTTTGAGCCCATATGCGGCAATATCCTGGATGATCGCATTGGCCTCTGTCTGTACAGCCTCGTCCCCATCCATCGCTATGCCGGACACGGCCAGCGCGATCTCCCTGGCGCCGCCGGTTCCTCCTTTTTGAAGTATCCGGGCAAAAACGGCAACCGTACCCTCTCGGGATGCTTCGTCCGCAAAGTCCTCAGGGATGCACTGCCTGCCCAGATCATAGATTCGCGCGGCGATGCTGCCAGCCGTAACAGCGGGGAAATATGGGTTATCCCACTCCTCAAAGGGAATGGGCGGACAGCCGGGAGGCTGCACCAGATCAAAGCCGATTTCCTGAGAAATCCGGCTCAGGATTTCCCGCACAGCCGGGTCCGCCCGCAGCCGGTCCATACAGGTGGAGTCAGTCACAAGGCAGTTCCGTCCCTGGCGCACCTGGAGAATGTCGGCGGCGCTGAGCCCATCTCCGCTCTCAATGCCCAGGGTCAGCCGGGCGGGAGGCCGTCCGTCCGGGCTGGGTT
>NZ_CANTJS010000104.1 GCF_947654275.1 uncultured Oscillibacter sp.
CACGGCCCGCTCAAAGGCTTTACAGAAGAGAGAAGCGATCTTGCCCCGGCGGTCCGCCTCGGCGTCGATGGCCTGGACCTCCTTTTTTGCCTTTAGAAGCTCCACCGCCTGGGAGGCGGCCTCCTCCCGTTCCTCCTCCGGCAGCTCCTGGACCTGCCGGGTGATGTTGTAGCCCTGGTTTACGGACAGGTCTCCGCTGTCCAGGGCCTCCTTCACGGCGGATGGGGCGTGCTCATCAATCTGCATGACCTTACCCATGGTGACCTCGCCAATGCCAACCGACTCAGCCAGTTCCTTCCTCGTGCTGACAGGAGGGAGCGCTTCTGACAATGTTGTCAAAAGCGCTCCCTCTCCAGATTTGTCTCCTCCGGCCGCAGCCTGATTGGCCCTGGCCTTGGCCTCAATATCCGGCCTCAGCTTCAAGGCGATCTTACCAAGCTCCCACTTCTCCAGATTGCGGCGGCCCCGCTGGTTCTCAATGGCCCAGCGTTTCGCCTCCAGCAGGTCCTCAAACGAGAATACCGCCATTTTATACGGAATCCCGTGCTCCTCGCACAGCCTCTGGCGGTTATGTCCGTCGATGATGACCATATCCTCGTTGACAATGACAGGCGAATAACAGCCGTTTTTCAGCAGGTCCGCCTCCAGGGCGGCCAGCTGCTCCCCCGTGAGAGGGGGGAGCAGTTCCGCCAGTTCCGGCAGCACAACCGGAGTCCGGTCCGCGCTGCCGTACTCGGTTCCGGTGTTCCGCATTACGCGATGGCTTCGCTCTCAGGCATCCCGGCGGCCTCCTGGTTTGCTCTGGCGGCGTCAATGGCCCCGGCGGCCTCCCGCGCCTTCCTGGGGGAGAGGACTTCCACATCGCTGGCCTTGATGAGGAAGCCGGGCTGGCGGGCGGGGTCCTCGGAGGGCACAACAGTCTCGAAGTCCCCGACGGCGGCCAGCTTGCAGCCCTTATAGGCGAAGGCGGCGCAGCGCTCCGCCAGGGGGCCGCGGACCTTGATGGAGATAAAATCGGTGAGGCGGGTTCCGTCCTTGGCCCGGTAGCGCCGGTCCGAGGCAATCCGCAGGATGGCGTAGGGCCTGCCGTCCTCCTGGGTCCTCAGCTCCACGTCGTTGGTCAGGTTTCCGGTTGCGGCAATTTTCAGCATAGACAGTCTCCTTTTTTGATGATATAATAGAAATGTAGGGACTCCAGGCGGCCCGCCGGGAAGCGGACCGCCTGGGGAAAAGGAATTAGTAGCCGGTGCGGGGCAGCTTGGGCACGGAGGGCTTCTTTCCGTAAACGGTGGTCACCCAGCGGCTGACCGCCTGGACCCATACTCCTTGGTAGGTGCCGCCCACATCCGCCTTGTTCACGAAGGACCCGGCGGCGATGCTGGACACGGCCTTGCAGTGGATCATGGGCTTCTCCACCTGGGCGAAGCCGCCGGGGACCTGCCCAAAAACGAACATGATTTCCGTGACCCGCTCGTTGCTGGCGAGGCCCAGAGCCGTGGCGGAGGCGGCCAGGGTGTAGTTCTTCTGGGTGGAGAGGTTGTCCGCCAGGGTCTGAGGCTCTCCGCCGTTTACCCGATAGGTGATCTTGTAAACGCCGGGGAAGTTGTAGGTGCCTGTGACGATCTTCTCCAGTCTCACCTCAGCAGGCAGGGTGTCCCGCCAATAGAAATTGTCGAGGCGCACGTTGGAGCTGTTGGCGATGTTGGAGAAGACATAGCGCACGGGCTGGCCCGCCATGACCTCGGCAGGGCCTGTCTTGGTGATGGACACGCCGGTGGACATACTCTTGTTCGTCACCTCGAAGCGGACGATCTGGCCCTCGTGCTCCAGGTATGCCGTCAGGGGCGTTTCGTTCACGCCGTAATTGGCGGGTGCCTTGACCTCCCGGATGGTATAGCGTCCCAAGGGGACCTGACGGGAAACGGCCAGCCCGCGGCCATCGCTTCGGATGGTGTCCACGAGGTTGTTGGCCTTGTCGTAGATTTCAAAGACCGCGCCCTCCAGCAGCGTTCCGGCGGGGAGGCCGTTGGTGGAATTGTAGTCGGCGGATTTCTTTGTGATCTGGATTTGGCCGGAGATGGGCGTGTTTTCCCACTCGATGAGCGTCGTTTCGCCGGGCTTCACATAGACGGTTTTCATTTGGGTGTCCGTGATGTAGCCCTCGTTCTCCAGCTCCCGCAGGTAGAAGCGGCCCGCCGTGGTGATGTTCTCGATGTACACATATCCCTGATTATCAGAGGTGTACTGGCCCACGGGGGTATTCGTGCTGTCGTAGAGCAGGAAGGAAACCCCGTAGATTCCCTTCTTGGTGATGGAATCGACCTTGTGAATCAAAATGCCGGAGAAGGCTTTATTGGTCACCGTCAAAGTGGTACATTTGTTGTCCTGGATGGAAAAATAGTGGGGTGTGGAATCCAGCTTGAAACCCTCCCCGGCCTTGATCTCGACGGCATAGAAGTCACCAGCGTCCAGATCGACATGTACCCGGCCCGTGGAATCCGTGGTGACCGTCTCAACCAAGGCTCCATCCATCTTCCGAATCTCAAAGGTGGTGTTGGGAATGCGCTTGGTTTCATCGGATGCACTGACCTTAATCAGCTCCAAACCGCCAACGCGCTTGTTATAAAAGGTGAGCTGCTGACCCTCGCTGCCCTCTTTGATGAGGATGCTCTGCGGCGTGGAATCCAGCACAAATTCATTGCTGGCGGTCTTGATTTCTTTGGCGGTGACGGTAGTTCCGGGAGCCACGCTTAACCGAATCTGCCCGTACTGGTCCGTCACAAACTCGCCGTTATTGGGTCCCAGCGGCGTCCCGCCGCTGTCGCAGATCAGAAACGTAACGCCAGCCAGCGGCTCGGTGCCGGTTCCTTTGGCGTTCGGGTCCTCAATGTACTTTTGGATCGTTAAATTCGTGTCGGGGGTGTTGTAGACCGTCAAGGTCTGCGTGTCCGCCGGATTGACCGTGACCACCTGCCGTTTGGTTCCGGGGTCAATGGTGTAATTGGGCAGCGTTTTGATTTCCTCGACCACCACCGTGCCGACGACGGGGACCCGAATTTCACCATTGGCGTCCGTTTTAAAAAGCCCCAGGGAGGACAGATGCCCAAAATTGTCGTCCACATACTCCCCGGAGGCATAGCTCAATTTGAACTCCACTCCGGCCAGCGGCTCGGAAGTCAGCTTATCCAGCTTCTTGATCACAAGATACCCGGTTTTTTGGTTGACAAAACGGAGCGTCTGCCCGCCTTCGCCGCCCTTAATCTCAATACTCTTGG
>NZ_CANTJS010000105.1 GCF_947654275.1 uncultured Oscillibacter sp.
AACCCAGCCCGGACGGACGGCCTCCCGCCCGGCTGACCCTGGGCATTGAGAGCGGGGACGGTCTCAGCGCTGCCGACATTCTCCAGGTATGCCAGGGACGGAACTGCCTTGTGACCGATTTCACCTGTATGGACCGGCTGCGGGCGGACCCGGCTGTACCGGAAATCCGGGGCCGGGTTTCCCGGGAAATTGGCTTTGAGCTGGTGCAGCCTCCCAACTGTCCGCCCATTCCCTTTGAGGAGTGGGATAACCCATATTTCCCCGCTGTCACGGCTGGCAGCATCGCCGCGCGAATCTATGATCTGGGCCGGCAGTGCATCCCCGAGGACTTTGCGGACGAAACATCCCGAGAGGGTACGGTTGCCGTTTTTGCCCGGATGCTTCAAAAAGGAGGAACCGGCGGCGCCAGGGAGATCGCGCTGGCCGTGTCCGGCATAGCGATGGATGGGGACGAGGCTGTACAGACAGAGGCCAATGCGATCATCCAGGATATTGCCGCATATGGGCTCAAAGAAAAAGCGCCGGAAAAAGAGCGGCGCAAATCATCAAAAGAGCGGTAACGTCAGGGGGCTGGGTGTTATGTACTAGCACCCAGCCCTGTCTGCCAAGGGGGTTATATGTAACACCCTCGCTCTGGAAAAGGAGGATACGATGGCGGCATCCACGATCTATACCCATTTTCATTTCAAGGCCAATCGTCTGCGGGATTTGCAGAACATAACAAAGGACAAGCCCATTCGCGTCGAGGTTGTCAAGGTTGTTGAGCTGACCGAGAAGCAATTCCGGCATTTTTCCACGCATCTGCTGGAGGACATGCCCTTTATTATCGAAAACAGGAACCTGATGCGTGAGGTTGACGGCGTGTATCATTGCCTTTTGGTGTGCGTCAAAAACCATCGAGGCGGCATTTTGGTGGAAAGCGAGGGCTACAATTACGCCCGCTACGCGGCAGATGTACTGGATAAATCGGCTCTGGACCTGCGGGATGTGCCGGTGGACCACTATGATCTGAAGCTCCGGCAGCCACCCTCGGGGCCGGAGCGGTGAGAGTGACCCTCTCGAAACCACGACCGCCTCCTGCGGCCATTCCAATCAGTCCTTCCGCTTGAAAACGGCCCCGCCGGAGGCGGGGCAAGACCCTGCCGCCTCTGGCGGCAGGGCCGCAAGCATAGCGCAAATGTACATTTTGCGCGCTTGCAGGGGAACATCCCCTGACCCCTATGCCGCCTGCGGGCGGATGGTTCCCGGCCTTGGCCGTTTACTCGAACCAGCCCCTCACCCGGCTGGACACAAAGGCGATGGCGGGACCCAGGCAGAAGCCGGTAATCAGCGTCGTCAGGCCCACCGTGGACCCCAGCAGGAAGCCAAGGGACAAAATCGAGATGTCCCACAGCATGCGGATCGCGCGGGCGCTCAGCCTGCTGGTGTGGGCCGCGATCAATTGCGGAATCGCGTCGTAAGGAGCGACGCCCAGATCCACCACCATGTAAAACGCGGCGGCAATCAGAAACGCCGCCATGCTGACTGCGAACAGTGCGATTCTGACCACTATGGACAGGCCCTCCGGCGGAATATGGGGGCTCATCAGCCACATGGTGAAGTCCGCCATATAGCCGACGCCCACCATATTGGCAACGGTGCCCACGCCGATGCGGGAGAGGTCCAGTCGGATGACCGGGAGGAACATCAGCAGGTTAAATACCAGCTGGCATGTTCCGAAGGAGATGCCCGTTTGGGAGGAGACTCCCAGCGTGAAGGTGGAACAAGGGTCCGTCCCAAACCCGACGGTCTTGAACACCGCCACGCAGATCCCGATTACGATCAAGCTGACGGTCAGAACCGCTGCCCTGCGCCCCATGCGGGGCCGTGTAAAATTCGCGGCAATGGCTTCCATGTTAAACGCCTCTCTTTTCGGTGAGAAATGACAACGGCTGAAATTATACCATCGGGGCGATAGACCGTCAATGAGAAAAATCACCGGCCTTGGGTCGGAGAAGGGAGGTGAAAACGCAGGGTGGCATTTTACGCCAGCGTGAGTTTTGGAAAAGACTCACTAGCCATGCTGCTGTTATTACTGGAAAAGAAAATGCCATTGGATGAAGTGATTTTCTACAACTCGGGAATGGAATTTCAGGCAATTTACGATATCCGGGATCGGATGAAACCGATCCTGGAGCAGAGGGGCGTCCGGTTCACAGAGGTGGAGCCGGACGTCCCTTTTTTATATAACATGCTGGAGAGGCCGGTTGACTCCAAAAAGAACGGTTTTCATCTGGGATACGGCTGGTGCGGCGGCCCCTGCCGCTGGGGAACCTCAATGAAAACCCGTACTCTAGACGGCGTGGCCTTGGATGCGGAGGTCCACTATGTAGGCATCGCCGCAGACGAGACGGAACGGCTGATGAAGCTGGAAGCGCCCAAGCGTTCACCTCTGGCCAATGCTGGAATGACAGAGGCGGACTGTTTGGCGTTCTGCTATGAACGGGGCTTTTTCTGGGAGGAAAACGGAGTCCGATTGTATGACATTTTGGATCGTGTTTCCTGTTGGTGCTGCAAAAATAAGAACCGCAGAGAACTGAAAAATATTTATCAGTTTTTGCCGCAGTATTGGGAACGGTTGAAGGAATTGCAGTCCCAGATTCCCATGCCCATGAAGCCTTTCAGCCGCAAGGGCGTTCCCTATGGCAACGTGTTTGATTTGGAACGAGTATTCGATCAGGAGATTGAGGCGGAGAAATCCGGTAGGCTTCACCAGAGTAAAAGGAGGCGCTGTGAGCAAAGCAGATAAAAAGGGACGGCATCACCTGCACATAGAACTGACCTCAGCACAGTACCGCCTGCTGGCGGAACAGGCCAAAGCCTGCGGCCTCAGCAAGCGGGCCTATCTCGTCCGCCTCATGGAGGGAACGCCGCTCCCGGTAAAGCCCTCCCAGGAGATCAAGGACCTGCGTTGGGAGATCCATAAAATTGGGGTAAACATCAATCAAATTGCCAGAAGCGTCAATGCCGGAATTGCCAGGGCGGAGGACGCTAAACGGGGACTGTACCTGCTGGATCAGGTCTATGAGCTGCTCTACGAGGCAGTCAAAAGGGAAGCGCTTGCCTCCAGCAGTCAAAAGGGATATAATGGTCAAAAAGTTCAGGGAGAGTGCTTGCAATGACGGCTGCGGAAATTGCTCGGAAGATGGTATCGTACTCCAATGGAAACCGGCATGACATCAACCATTTTATGA
>NZ_CANTJS010000106.1 GCF_947654275.1 uncultured Oscillibacter sp.
AAAACTACATTTTTTCCTCGGCGTTTTCTTTCATTTTTTCATTGGCGCTGACAGTCCTGGAGGGTCAGAGTGCGCCCTCCGTCCTGGATGGTCTTGGGGATGTACTGGGTGTCCTGTCCCGCCAGATTGGGATAGGTCCGGGTGGCGGAGACCTGCTTGGTGGAGCTGCCGTAGCCGGCCACCTCCACCTGCACCGTATCCAGCCGCAGGGTCAGCGTCCCGGCAAGGCCGTCGTCGGTGATGAACGCCTTCTCCTGGGGCAGCAGAGCCAGCACAGAGGCCATGTCCTTGTTTTTACTGTCCAGCGTCACCGTCTCGGTGTGCTGGCGGCTCTCATGCTCCGGAAGTTCCTGCTTGAGCAGATCCACCAAGGTGTAGTGGTATCCGTCCTGCTCGAAGTCCGAGCGGGGGATGCCGGTGGGATCGTCCTCCGGGGACAGATCGTAGAACTTGCGGATCTCAGTTCCGTCCTCACTCTGGGTGACGGAGCTGGGGTAGCAGACCACATCGTCGCAAAGTCCGCTCTGCTCCGTTTCCGCCTGACGGCGAAAACTATGCTCGCTCCCTTGCTCCTCTGTTCCCCATGCGACCCGCGTTGCTGGGCTCGCATGGGGTACCCCCGCCCACTCCGCCGCGTAAGCGGCGGGAGCGAGGGCCATGGTCAGCGCCAATGCCAGGGCGCAGACTGCGGTCAGTTTCTTCATCGTCGTTTCCTCCTCTACATTTTCATTTCCGGGTCGGGCGGAGCATCCTGGCTCTGGCCCTCCTGCTGGCGCTGTGGGATCTGAGCCAGAGTCTGCTGATAGGCGTCCAGCACTGCCTGATGGAACTGCTGGTGGAACTCCTTCGTACAGGGAAAGCAGATGTCCTTATAGCCGTCCCTGCCCTTGTAGCTGGGCAGGGAGACGAAGGGGCCGTTGCTGCCCTCCACCACCTTGACGCCCCGGATAGCGAAGCACCCGTTCAGGTTGACGGAGGCGTCCGCCAGGACGGGACCGCTGGCGTGGAGGGAGTGGATTTTCACATCCACCTGCATGGGGAGGGTCTCCCGCTGAGATGTGAGGGCCGGGTCAGGGGCCTGTTTCATTGTCGGTTCCTCCTAAAAATTTTTTGGTAAAATGGAATTACTCCATGGTCATGCCGCCCATGGCGGGCCCGGTGTCCTGTTCCTGCTGGGGAGTGCGAAGCTCCTCCAGCTTCTCCCGCGCCCAGTCCGGCAGATACTGCTCATCCAGAACGCCAGCGAAGTCGGAGCGGTTCCAGCGGGTCTTTTCGCCGTCGCCCAGGCAGGTGGCGTAGACCGCCTGACCTCTGGCGTGGGGAGAACAGCCAAAGCCGCCTTCCGCCAGCCAGAGCATATTGCGGGGGTCCCAGCAGCTCTCCCGGAGCGTGTCGGGACGCATCACCAGCACCTTGCCCTTGTAGTCCTGCTCCAGCGGGTTACCGGCGCAGTGCTCCAGGCCGAACAGCCCCAGCGCCTGGTATGCGTCCCTGGCCTGTCCGATGAACGACTCCAGCAGTCCCGCGGCGGTATCCACCGCGTAGCAGCGGTTATATTTGCTGTCCTGGGGAACAAAGGTTTTCCTGCCCCACCGATAGGTTTCATCGCTGACCAGATGCTTGCAGACCGACTCGCGGAACTCCTGCAGGGAGTTGGCGAGAACGAAGTTTACACGCTTAAAGCCGAACTGTTCCAGCACAGACTGGGCGCAGCCCTCGGCCAGCGACTCGTCCGCCTCATTGAAATAATCCCGGACCGCCTGCTCAATGGCTCTGGCGCAGTCCACATTCACCCGAAAGCTGTCCTCGTGCATCTGCGTCTGCCTCAGACGGCGGGCGTCGGCGCGGGAGTAGGGGTACAGATAGGGAAAATCAGCCGCCATAGACGGTATCCTCCGCGATCAGATGCTCCTCCAGCCTGCCCAGGCAGGCGCCCACCACCATGAAGGTCTCCAGCAGATCCGCCGGAAGGTCCCGCAGGTCATAGCGGTGTTCCGCCGCCAGAACCGTGATGGTGCGGGCCTCCTCGTCCACCTCGGCGCACAGCTTGGCCCCATCGGGGATGCCGGCGGCCTCCCGCAGATACTCGTTCACCTGAACGGCTTCCTCCTCGAAGTCGTTGTAGGGGCAGCTGTCCTTATCACAGTCCTCACAGGGGCCGCAGACCTCCGACAGGTAGTGGAGCAGCTGGGCCGACGTGCTCGTGAGCTGTTGGACAACGGCCAGCAGCTCCGGCGCGCTCATCCGCCCTTTCAGCACCAGCATGGCCCCATCCAGGGTGTGGTACTCCACCTTGTCGCCGGCGTTGAACCCGGCCAGCCGTGCGGCGGTCACTGGAAGCAGGAGGCCCTTGGGTGTGATCTCTTTGATGAATTTCATGTGATATTCCTCCGATTTCTGATTAAATTTCCTGCCCGAAATCAAACAGGTTCAGCTGTGTGGCGGCACGCTGCCGCTCGGTCATGTCGTAGTTGGCGATGAACACCTCGGCAAACTGGCAGTTGGGGTCGTACCGCTGCTTGATGTTGTTCAGCCGGGTGACCGCCTCGATCTGGATGCCAGGGGCGTCGTACAGCTCCCGGACAAAGGCGTCGTCATTGTAGGAGAGCAGGAACTTCCCCTCAATGGACAGAAGGGCGTCCCGCAGGCGGATGTGGTCTTTTTCTGTAAATCCGTCCTCCCCGATGTTCTGGTAGTACCCCTCGGTGGCATGGTAGGGCGGGTCGCAATAAAAAAGGCTCACCGGGCGGTCGTACTGCCGGATGAGCTTCTCAAAATCTTTGTTCTCCACCACCACGTCCTTCAGACGCCGGTGGGCCTGCTCGATGAGAAGGAAATTGGCCCGCATGTCATGGGGCTGGCTGCCGTAGCTGGTGAGGGCGGAGGCGTAGCTGTAGCGGATGATCTGATAGAACCACGCCGCCCGCTGGACGTCGGTGGTCCGCTGGCGGCGCAGGGCCAGCCGCACCCGGTCAAAGTCCTCACGGGAATTGAGAACATATTTCAGGGCGTTCATCAGCAGATCCGGCTTGTCCCGGACACAGCGGTACAGGTTGGCAAGAAGGCTGTTGAAGTCGTTGTAGACCTCAAAATCCCTGCCGGGGGGCTTGTGGAACA
>NZ_CANTJS010000107.1 GCF_947654275.1 uncultured Oscillibacter sp.
CAGCGCGGACGCCACCTTTGTGCTGGAAAAGGAACACCGGGCATCCGACACCGCCGCTCTCTACGCCATCGGCAGGGACATTGAGTACCAGGAGTTCACCCTGCGCTTTCGTGATTGCAGTTGGGAGCTGGTGGAGCGGAAATCCCAGGAACAGCTTGCGGCGGTAGAGGTGCCGCCCATTCTTTTTCGGCTGGTGGCTTTTATGGAGGGACGGCGGGAGTGGTCGGGCACCGCTACCGAACTTTTGACGCAGATGGGGGAAACAGACACCGCGCCCAACGTCATCACAAAGCTGCTGAATGAGTACCACGCCACCGTCCTGCGCCAGAATAACGTCCGCTATGTGTACCGCCGCACCAAGGCGGGGCGGCGCATCGTCCTTTCGAGGGGTGACGGCGTTGACAGCGGTGACGGTTTATCTGGGATGCCGTCAGTGAGGGGAACAGCCGTCACCCCCGTCCTGTGACCCGGAGGGTCACGCGGGGCGTAGCCCCGCAAAAAGGGAGTCCAGAGGGAACGTCTGGCACACGGCCTTGCTTGCAAGGTGTAGTGTGTTACACCCTGGAAACGCAGCTGGAAAAATCGGAGATTTTTTTGGCCGCAGGGGTGGCGCGTTCCGAGCCGGTGAGCGAGGAAAGACCCACCCCTGCATTATGCGTTTCCGGGGTGTTCTCCCGTCAGGGTGACAGCGGCGGGGGGCATCCCAAAATAACCGTCACCGCCGTCACCGCTGTCAACCTGACGGGCGGACGCCCCCCGTCTGCCCACACATTTCGACTGGAGGGATGACAATGCCCTATGCGATATTGCGCTTCCAGAAGCGCAAGGCCGGTTCCGTCGCGGCCTGTGAGCGCCACAACGAGCGGAAGAAAGAAGCGTACAAAAGCAACCCGGATATTGACATGGAGCGTTCCGGGGAGAATTATCATCTTGTCGCCCCGCCCCGGTACACCTACAAAAAGGAGATCAACCGCATGACGGGGGCGGCGGGGTGCCGGGTGCGCCGGGACAGCGTGATGCTGGTGGAAACGCTCATCACAGCGTCCCCGGAGTTTATGAACAGTCTACCACCGGCGGAGCAGAGGGCCTATTTTGCGGCGGCACTGGACTTTGCGGCCGGACGTGTCGGAAAGCAGAATATCATCTCCGCCGTGGTGCATATGGACGAGAAAACGCCCCATATGCACCTTTGTTTTGTCCCCATCACAAAGGAGGGCAAGCTGTCGGCTAAAACCATGCTGGGCAACCAAAGGAGCCTGTCGGAGTGGCAGACGGCCTACCATGCCCATATGTCAGCCAGGTGGCCGGAGTTGGAGCGCGGGGAGTCCTCCATGATAACCAGGCGCAAGCACATCCCCACGTGGCTGTTCAAGCTGGGCGGCAGGCTGGATAAACAGCATGACGAGATCGTAAAGGCCCTGTCCGACATCAACGCTTTTAACGCCGGGAAGAAGCGGGACAGGGCGCTGGCACTTCTGTCCGCGTGGCTGCCTGATATGGAGAAGTTTTCACGGGAAATCCAGAAGCAGAGCGATTATATTGACAGCCTGAAACAGCGGGTCAGTCAGTCGGAGAAATACGCCGACCATCTGCGGGACAGCCGATATGCGGAGGAATTGAAAGTACAGGAAGCCAACAAGCGTATCTTTGAGTTGCAGCGCACCAATCAGCAGTTGGAGCGGCTGGTGAAGCTGATACCGCCCGAAGTTCTGGCGGAGCTTCAAAAAAGCGGCAGGGACAGGCCGAGAGGGAGGTAAGCGCGATGGAAAAACAGGAAATAAACGGTGCTGAAAATAGAGGATTTACGCCCATTTCCGGGCAATCCCTTTCATTTGGTGGAGGATGAACAGCTTATGGAATTGTCGGAGAGTATCAAGGAGTTTGGCATGGCCGCGCCCATCCTCACCCGGCCCGGGTCGGACGGGAACGGTTACGAGGTCATAGCGGGACAGCGGCGTGTCCGGGCGGCGGAGTTGGCGGGGATTGAGAGCGTCCCCGCCTTTGTTCTGCCCATAGACCGCGACCGGGCCATCATCACCCTTGTGGACAGCAACATCCAGCGGGAGAACATCCTCCCATCGGAGCGGGCCTTTGCCTACAAGATGAAACTGGACGCCATGAAGCGGCAGGGCTACCGCACCGATTTAACCTCCAACCAAGTTGGTACGAAGTTACAGACGGATGAAATTGTGGCAAAGGGCTTTGGCGTCAGCAAGACCACGGTACACCGCTTTATCCGTCTGACCGAGTTATTGCCGCCTATTTTGCAGATGGTGGACGAGGCCAGGATCGCCCTCACCCCTGGGGTGGAGTTGTCCTTTTTGACCCAGGAGGAACAGGAAAATCTGCTCACCACGATGGAGAGCGAGGATGCCACGCCCTCGCTGGCCCAGGCCCAGCGCATGAAGAAGCTGAGCCAGGCGGGACAGCTTGATATGGACGCCATTTTCGCCATTATGACGGAGGAAAAGGGCAATCAGAAAGAAACCGTCAAAATCGGCATGGACAAGCTGCGGAAGTATTTCCCCAGGGGGACGACGCCCCAGCAGATGGAGGAAACCATCATCCGTCTTTTGGAACGGGAATTGCGGCGCAAGCGGAACCGGGAGAGCCGGTAGAAATTTTACGAGGGGGAACGCCTGCGGGCGCTCCCCCTCTGCGCTTGATGGGAGGATATAGGGATATGGCAAAAAAATTGGTGCGCCCAAAGATAACAGTACAGCCGGTCTATTCGGGCGGCGCGGATATGCGTGAGGTATTCATCTCCCTGCTGGTGGACGCTGTGCGGCGGGGAAAATGCCCTGTTCGCACCTTTGAGAATTTGAAAGAACCGCAATACAATAAGGGCAGAAATCAGGAAAAGGAGGTCATCTGAATGGGTGTTTTACGGACAGCCCTCTACTGCCGCCTATCGAAAGACGATATGGCCCAAGGGGACAGTGAGAGTATCAGGACGCAAGAGTTACTATGTAGAGGGTGGAGTCACCACCTAATACATATGACTGCGGTTC
>NZ_CANTJS010000108.1 GCF_947654275.1 uncultured Oscillibacter sp.
TGATTCCCGACCTCATCAAGACCCTGCCCTATAAGCCCTTCGCCTGCTCCGCCATCGACGCGCTGGTGCATGCCACCGAGTCCTTCCTGAGCCCCCATCGCAAGACCATGACCTCCGAGCTCTTCAGCGAAAAGGCCATGGACATGATTCTCAAGGGCTTCAAGCTCATCGACGAGAAGGGCCAGGACGCCCGGTTCGAGTACCTGGACGAGTTCGTCACCGCCAGCTTCTACGCCGGCATCGCCTTCCTGAAGGCCGGCTGCGGCCCTGTCCACGGCATGAGCTTCCCCCTGGGCGGCACCTATCACGTGGCCCACGGCGAGAGCAACTACATGCTCTTCGGCGCCATCATGGACTACTATGACGAGAAGAACCCCGACGGCGAAATCATGCGCTTCAAGGAGCTGGTGGCCCGGATTCTGGGCTGCGAGGCCAAGAACGCCATCCCCGAGATGAACGCTCTGCTCCAGCGGATTCTGCCCCTGCGTCCCCTGCGGGACTGCGGCTTCACCGAGGAGGATTTCAAGAAGTTCCCCCTGTCCGTGGAGGCCAACCAGCAGCGCCTGATGACCAACGCCTACTATCCCTTCGACCTGGAGAGCGAGGAAGCCATTTACCGCAAGTGCTTCTAAGCGTGCAAAGAGAGACGCCGGAAACCGGCGTCTCTCTCTTTTTCCGGGGGCGGAAACCCTTGGCCCGGCCGGCGGCCGTCTGTAAAAATGTCCTGCGCCGTTATGGCGCAGGACATTTCTTTGTGTCAAATCTGTGTCAGCGTGTCAGGGGGCAGGGGCGGGATGCCCGCCCCTGTCCCGGAAGACGCTCGGCATGTTCGGTTAATCCAGCGGCTTCATCGTGGGGAACAGGATTACGTCCCGGATGGTATCCGCTCCGGTGAGCAGCATGACACAGCGATCGATGCCAATGCCCAGGCCGCCGGTAGGAGGCATGCCGTATTCCAGAGCCGTGAGGAAATCCTCATCCATCATACCCGCCTCGTCGTCTCCCTTGGCCCGCATTTCCACCTGCTTCTGGAAGCGCTGGCGCTGGTCAATGGGGTCATTGAGCTCGGAGAAAGCGTTGCCCATTTCACTGTGGCAGATAAACAGTTCAAAGCGCTCCGTCAGCCGGGGGTCCTTGGGGGACCGCTTTGCCAGCGGCGAAACATCCACCGGGTGCATGGTGATAAAGGTAGGCTGAATCAGCTTTTCTTCCACCTTTTGGTCAAAGCACTCATACAAGGCGTTGCCCCAGGTTTTGTCCGCTGTTTCCGCCAGCTCCACACCGATGGATTTGGCGGCGGCGACCGCCTCCTTATCCGAGCCGATGGCCATAAAGTCGATGCCGCAATACTGCTTCACCGCCTCGTGCATGGGCATACGGGGCCAGCCGGGGGACAGATCGATGTCCTCACCCTGCCACCGTACCTGATAAGTCCCCAGCAGCTTCTGAGCGGCGGAGGACAGCAGATCTTCAAAAAGGTCCATCATATCATTAAAATCTGCGTAGGCCTGATACAGCTCAATGGTGGTGAACTCAGGGTTGTGCTTAGGGTCCATGCCTTCGTTGCGGAAAATGCGGCCAATCTCATAGACCCGGTCCATGCCGCCGACAATCAGCCGCTTCAGAGGCAGCTCCGTGGCAATGCGCATATACATGTCAATATCCAGGGTGTTGTGATGGGTAATAAAAGGACGAGCGGTAGCTCCGCCGGAAATGGTATTCAACACGGGGGTCTCGACCTCAATATAACCCCGACCATCCATAAATTCCCGCACGTGCCGGATGAATTTCGACCGAACCAGGAAGTTGTTCTTTACCTCCGGGTTTACCATCAGGTCCACATACCGCTGGCGGTAGCGCAGCTCTTTGTCCTGAAGGCCGTGGAACTTCTCCGGCAGGGGCAGCAGAGATTTCGAAAGCAGGGTGATGTTCTTTGCCCGGACGCTCATTTCTCCCCGCTGGGTGCGGAAAACCTCGCCGTCCACACCCACAATGTCGCCAATGTCAAACTTTTTGAATGCTTTATAAACCGCCTCGTCCATCTCGTCCTGACGGGCGTAAAGCTGGATGCGGCCCTCCCGGTCCTGGAGGTCGCAGAAGCTGACCTTGCCCATGCCCCGTTTGCTCATGAGGCGGCCCGCCACCTTGACAGGCGTGCCCTCCATTTCGTCGAAATGGTCCTTGATTTGCCGGGATGTGGCATTCCAGTCAAAACGGGTCAGCCGGAAAGGGTCCTCTCCTGCCGACTGGAGCGCCGCCAGCTTTTCCCGGCGGACTCTGGTCTGCTGGCTCAGATCCTGTTCAGGGTTCTTCATCTGTTCGGCCATGCTCTCTCTCCTTTATTTTAAGAGCGGTTTACCGCTCGATTTTCAGCACGGTGTAGGGGATTGCGCCGCGGGGCGCGTCCACGGTGACAGTGTCGCCCTCCTTCGCGCCGATCAGGGCCTTGCCGAAGGGGGATTCCTCGGAGATGATGCCGTGCATGGGGTCGGATTCCTGGGAACCCACAATCGTGTAGGCGGGCAGGGCCTTGCCGTCCGCGCCGGCCACCGTCACTTTGCAGCCGATGGCCACCACGTCGGTGCTGCTGCTTTCGTCCACAATAACGGCGTGCTGCAAAATCTCCTCCACCTCAGCGATGTGGGAATAGAGCTTGCCCTGTTCGTTTTTTGCCTCGTCGTATTCGCTGTTTTCGCTGAGGTCTCCGAAGCCGCGGGCTACCTTGATCTGTTCCGCAACCTCGTCGGAACGGGTGGTTTTGAGGTAGTTCAGTTCTTCCTGCAACTCGTCGTAACGAGCCTGACTCATCTTGTATCCTTCTTTTGCCATGTCAGACAGATCCTTTCTTCCGATATCCGGTCTTGAGCCCGGCGGAAATACCCCGGGGCACAAATTTACAAGATGTTATTATATAGAAGGCGTCCGGGAATGTCAAGGGCGGGAGGCCGCCGGGCACGGAAATCAATTTTCAAGAATAGTACAAATATCCGAGGGATTCAGGAGACAGTTGA
>NZ_CANTJS010000109.1 GCF_947654275.1 uncultured Oscillibacter sp.
CTTGCGGATCTCAGTTCCGTCCTCACTCTGGGTGACGGAGCTGGGGTAGCAGACCTGGGTGGGATCAGCCCACTCCGCCGCGTGAGCGGCGGGAGCGAGGGCCATAGTCAGCGCCAATACCAGGGCGCAGACTGCGGTCAGTTTCTTCATCGTCGTTTCCTCCTCTACATTTTCATTTCCGGGGCGGGTGGAGCCGCGTCGTCGCACGCTCCGTATCCCTCGTCCTGCCGCAAGCGACAGGACTCGCTCACTTCACTGCTCCTCCTTTCCCCGGCGAAACCGCTTCGCTGGGTTTCGCCGGGGACCCCGTTTTCCTGCTGGCGCTGGGGGATCTGAGCCAGAGTCTGCTGATAGGCGTCCAGCACTGCCTGATGGAACTGCTGGTGGAACTCCTTCGTACAGGGAAAGCAGATGTCCTTATAGCCGTCCCTGCCCTTGTAGCTGGGCAGGGAGACGAAGGGGCCGTTGCTGCCCTCCACCACCTTGACGCCCCGGATAGCGAAGCACCCGTTCAGGTTGACGGAGGCGTCCGCCAGGACGGGACCGCTGGCGTGGAGGGAGTGGATTTTCACATCCACCTGCATGGGGAGGGTCTCCCGCTGAGATGTGAGGGCCGGGTCAGGGGCCTGTTTCATTGTCGGTTCCTCCTAAAAATTTTTTGGTAAAATGGAATTACTCCATGGTCATGCCGCCCATGGCGGGCCCGGTGTCCTGTTCCTGCTGGGGAGTGCGAAGCTCCTCCAGCTTCTCCCGCGCCCAGTCCGGCAGATACTGCTCATCCAGAACGCCAGCGAAGTCGGAGCGGTTCCAGCGGGTCTTTTCGCCGTCGCCCAGGCAGGTGGCGTAGACCGCCTGACCTCTGGCGTGGGGAGAACAGCCAAAGCCGCCTTCCGCCAGCCAGAGCATATTGCGGGGGTCCCAGCAGCTCTCCCGGAGCGTGTCGGGACGCATCACCAGCACCTTGCCCTTGTAGTCCTGCTCCAGCGGGTTACCGGCGCAGTGCTCCAGGCCGAACAGCCCCAGCGCCTGGTATGCGTCCCTGGCCTGTCCGATGAACGACTCCAGCAGTCCCGCGGCGGTATCCACCGCGTAGCAGCGGTTATATTTGCTGTCCTGGGGAACAAAGGTTTTCCTGCCCCACCGATAGGTTTCATCGCTGACCAGATGCTTGCAGACCGACTCGCGGAACTCCTGCAGGGAGTTGGCGAGAACGAAGTTTACACGCTTAAAGCCGAACTGTTCCAGCACAGACTGGGCGCAGCCCTCGGCCAGCGACTCGTCCGCCTCATTGAAATAATCCCGGACCGCCTGCTCAATGGCTCTGGCGCAGTCCACATTCACCCGAAAGCTGTCCTCGTGCATCTGCGTCTGCCTCAGACGGCGGGCGTCGGCGCGGGAGTAGGGGTACAGATAGGGAAAATCAGCCGCCATAGACGGTATCCTCCGCGATCAGATGCTCCTCCAGCCTGCCCAGGCAGGCGCCCACCACCATGAAGGTCTCCAGCAGATCCGCCGGAAGGTCCCGCAGGTCATAGCGGTGTTCCGCCGCCAGAACCGTGATGGTGCGGGCCTCCTCGTCCACCTCGGCGCACAGCTTGGCCCCATCGGGGATGCCGGCGGCCTCCCGCAGATACTCGTTCACCTGAACGGCTTCCTCCTCGAAGTCGTTGTAGGGGCAGCTGTCCTTATCACAGTCCTCACAGGGGCCGCAGACCTCCGACAGGTAGTGGAGCAGCTGGGCCGACGTGCTCGTGAGCTGTTGGACAACGGCCAGCAGCTCCGGCGCGCTCATCCGCCCTTTCAGCACCAGCATGGCCCCATCCAGGGTGTGGTACTCCACCTTGTCGCCGGCGTTGAACCCGGCCAGCCGTGCGGCGGTCACTGGAAGCAGGAGGCCCTTGGGTGTGATCTCTTTGATGAATTTCATGTGATATTCCTCCGATTTCTGATTAAATTTCCTGCCCGAAATCAAACAGGTTCAGCTGTGTGGCGGCACGCTGCCGCTCGGTCATGTCGTAGTTGGCGATGAACACCTCGGCAAACTGGCAGTTGGGGTCGTACCGCTGCTTGATGTTGTTCAGCCGGGTGACCGCCTCGATCTGGATGCCAGGGGCGTCGTACAGCTCCCGGACAAAGGCGTCGTCATTGTAGGAGAGCAGGAACTTCCCCTCAATGGACAGAAGGGCGTCCCGCAGGCGGATGTGGTCCTTCTCTGTGAATCCGTCCTCCCCGATGTTCTGGTAGTACCCTTCGGTGGCGTGGTAGGGGGGATCGCAGTAAAAGAGGCTCACCGGGCGGTCATACTGCCGGATGAGCTTCTCAAAGTCCTTGTTCTCCACCACCACATCCTTCAGACGCCGGTGGGCCTGCTCAATAAGGGGGAAGTTGGCCCGCATATCGTGGGGCTGGCTGCCGTAGCTGGTGAGAGCGGAGGCGTAGCTGTAGCGGATGATTTGATAGAACCAGGACGCTTTCTGCACATCGCTGGCGGGGCTGCGCCCCAGAGCGTCCTCTCTTTGCCCTTCGGGCAAATTCACATTATCCCTCGCCAGCGCCTGTTTGATCAGTTCGAAGTCCTCACGGGAATTGAGGACATACCGCAGGGAGTCGATCAGCTCCTCATGCCTGTCCCGGACGCAGCGGTACAGGTTGGCGAGGAGGCTGTTGAAGTCGTTGTAGACCTCAAAATCCCTGCCGGGGGGCTTGTGGAACA
>NZ_CANTJS010000110.1 GCF_947654275.1 uncultured Oscillibacter sp.
ACGCCAACCTCCCTTGGTGTGCCTCCTCCATCTTAAGCGGGTTTCTCAGCAGAATTTTTCTCGCCATTTTTGGCCAATTCTCCGATAAATTTGTAGAAAATCCGCACACTTTGTCGGTAAGGCTGGTTGGCCCGGGCTGCGGCCTTGTGAGAGCCGTTTTCGTAGATCTTGGGCCCGATCTCGATACGGTCCACGAAGGTAACCAGGGTGTCCCGGTCCAACTCATCCAGGTGGGTATAGGACCGGGCCAGCGCGAAGAATTGGGCGTAGCTGTCCGCCGTCTGCTGGGCGGGGCTGGGGGCGTTCAGCTCCTTCAGCATTGCCTTCAGCCCGGCGGATTCCTTTTCCAGGTCGGCCACCATGCGGCTCAGGCGGTCGTCGTCCAGCTTGCCCATTGCGTTGTCGGTGTACAGCTTGGTGACGATTTTGTCGATGGCCGTGATCCGAGCCTCCGCCCGCTCCTTTTTCATCTGCCGGGTCTTGAGGTTTTCCGCGCTCCCCATCCGCCTGACGGCCTCCTGAACCAGCGCGTCCACTTCTTCATCGCTGAGGGCCAGCAGGTTGTTCAGGTCCTGCCGCACTAGCTCTACCAGATCGGCGTAGCGGATGCGCACCCCCTGGCAGGGGTTGGAAATGTCCTGGCGCTGGTGGGTACAGGAGAGATACCAGTATTTCTCCCGCTCCCCCTTGTACACCATACCGCAGGAGCAGAGAGCGTGCCCACACTTGCCGCACACCGCCAAACCACCGAAGATACTCTTTCGCACGTGATTATAGGCCCGGTAGTTCCGGCTGCCCCGGCCCAGATTTTCCTGGGCCCGCTGGAACAGCGCCTTATCCACCAGCGGCGGATGGGTGTTCTCGGTCACCGCCCAGTTGTCCCTCGGGACCGCCACTTTCTTCTTAGACTTGACGCTGACCTTCTTGCTCCTGCCCAACAGGGTGTGGCCCAGATACACCGGGTTTTTCAAGATGCGTTTTACTGTGGTGTAATTCCAAGTGTCCGAAGCATGGGCCGCGCCCTCCTCACTGAACTCGTCCCGGTACAGTACCCGGTATTTCAGCGGCGGGATCACCCCGTCGGCGTTCAGGTCCAGGGCGATCTTCCGGGAAGAGTCCCCCGCCGCCGCCCGCCGGAAGATGCGTTCCACCACCGGGGCAGTGGCCTCGTCCGGAGTCAGGCGGTGCCGGTTCTCCCGGTCCTTGCGGTAGCCGTAGGGCGGACAGGCGCAGTATTGCCCGCTCTCCCGTTTGCTCCTCAGCACGTCCTTCACCTTGCGGGAACCGTCCCGGAGATAGACCTCGTTCATGGCGAAGAGGAACGGGGCCATGATGTTGTCGTGCTCGGTGTCGAAATTGTCCGCGATGGCAAGGAACTGGATACCGTGCTCGGGGAAAAACTGCTCGGCGTAGTAGCTGGCCTCCCGCATATCGCGTCCCAACCGGCTGAGGTCCTTGGTGATGACCAGGTTGGCCTTGCCCTGTTCCAGCTGCTTCAGCATCTCCTTGAAGCCGGGGCGGTTGAAGTTTCCGCCGGAGTAGCCGTCGTCCACAAATTCCCGGACGAGGGTGATGTTGTTCTGCTTGCAGTAGTTCTGCACGATCATGCGCTGGTTGGTGATACTGGACGATTCCCCGCCCTGGGCCTCCTCGTTGGACAGCCGCAGGTAGGCAAAGGCCAGTGTGAATCTGCCGGTTTTCATGCTCGCCTCCTCCGGTGAACCGGCCCACTGGCTTGATTATACCCCATGGCCGTGGTCTCCGTCAATGGACTGGGCCATTGGAATATTTTGGGCTAACCGTTCCGCCATCAGCTCGGACAGCGGGCGTGTCCCCTGAAAGACCCGCTGCAGTTCGTAGGTGACCTGGCCTATGGTGATGATTTGCTGTTCCATTGCATCGCCTCCGGGGTTATTCTGCTCCGGAACAGGGACGTTTATCCCACTATTTCCCATCCGCACCATTCTTTGGGATGAAGGCTAGGTAGCCTCGTGTAACATCGGGCCGCTCATGGCCTAGCAGTTGGGAGACACGGAGGCTGGCGCTGAGGGGGCTCATGCCGCTGTCGATGGACTTCTGATAGGTTCGGGCGGCGTAGCTGTGGCGCAGGCCGTGGAGGGTCATGGGGTGGGTAGAACCTTCATCTTGGATTTGCGGTCTCACCTTATAAATGTACTGCTGGAGCCGGGCAATTGCGATGTCAGTGGACACACCGTCAGGAACAAACAACTTGTGCCCTCGAGATGTGACAGCCAGCAACTTTTTCAGTTCAATGGAAATGCTTTCGCTGATGGGGACTGACCGGACTTTACCACCTTTGCCCTTGATGGTGATGGCGTTTTCACGGAGGGCCTGTTCCCCGATGACTGTGTCGATGCGGAAGCACTCGTGGATGCGCAGTCCGGCGTACCAGGTCAAGCAGGCGATATTTCGTCCGCTCCATCTTGTCGTGAAAGAGACGGATGGCAGCCAGATCAGTCTTAATGGTGGAGGCGGATTTTCCCTGCTCCTGCATATAGAGGACATAGGCATCACTTCTGCGCCTAAAGATAGGAGAGCGTTGGATGGAGGAAAAATCTGGACAAGAGAGACGAATGATGCTGTAATTTCCGCATGAATGACGGAATCTTATGAGAGATATCTTCCGTA
>NZ_CANTJS010000111.1 GCF_947654275.1 uncultured Oscillibacter sp.
TGAGGAACATTTTCATCTGCTCCCGGCTGGTGTTCTGGGCCTCGTCCAGAATGATGAAGCTGTCATCCAGGGTCCGGCCCCGCATATAGGCCAGGGGGGCCACCTCGATGTTCCCCCGCTCCAGGTATTTCTGATAGGTCTCCGCCCCCAGCATGTCAAACAGGGCGTCGTACAGAGGCCGGAGGTAGGGGTCCACCTTGCTCTGAAGGTCGCCGGGCAGAAAGCCCAGCCGCTCCCCGGCCTCCACGGCGGGACGGGTGAGGATGATGCGGTTCACCTGCTTGTCCCGGAAGGCCATGACGGCGGCGGCCACCGCCAGATAGGTCTTGCCTGTGCCGGCGGGGCCCACGCCGATGGTAACAGTATTTTTCAGAACCGACGCGATATAGTCCTTCTGTCCAATGGTCTTGGGCTTGATGGGCCGGCCCTTGGCGGAGATGCAGAGGACGTCGCCGGTCAGCTCGGCAATTTTCTCCTCCTTCCCCGCCCGGACCATGCCGGCCACATACCGGACGTTCTGCTCCCCAATGGCCTCTCCCCGGCTGGAGAGGGTCAGCAGAGCCTGAATGGCCTTGCAGGCCAGGCTCACGTTCTCCGCCTCGCCCTCCACCCGCAGCTCACTGTCCCGGTTCACCACGACGACGGAGAATTCCTGCTCCAAAAGCCGGATATTCTCGTCGAAGGAGCCGAAAATGTTGATGGCCTGCTCCAGCCGCTCAATGCTTATCCTTTGTTCCAACTGTTTCACTCCAGTTCCGTGCGGGCTCAGGGGCCCGCTTCTTCTGTTTGTCCCGTCTCCTCCGTATAAATCGGCACGCTCTCGCCAATCCGCTCCCGGCACTCCGCCGACAGGGTCACCTCCAGCGCGTCCCCCCGCTGCCGGGAGGCGCACAGGGTGGAGATCACCGTCCCATAGGGGTCCACCATGCTGCGGAGCTGCTCCGTCAAAACCGCCTCGGCGGTTTTCTCCGCCTGGGCGGCGGAGCGGGAGACGGGGACGGTCTCATAAAAGCGCCAGGTCTCCCGCTCCAGCGTGACGGGCAAAGGGATGCCGAACAGAGTCCAGGGTATCCGTTCCATCATTTTATCACAATTCCCCCGGTCAATGCTACTGTTTGAAAAGAATTTTATCCGCCGGGTCCCAAAAATCAGGGAAAATCCGGTGGTCTCCTCCCCGGTGTACCGCTTTTCCGCCGCCGTCAGGGGCATGACGGTCCGCAGCGTGTACCAGGTCCGGGCCGTCACCTCTCCCATGCCCCCCAGCACCCGGGCCCCTACGGTGTCCGTGTCCTCCACGCCGGAAATCAGCAGCTGCCCTTCCGTCACGGCGGAGCCGGGCAGCACGGCGGCCACGCCGCCCATGGTCTGAACCTCCAGCACCAGCCCCGCCCGCCGGGCCACCAGGTTGGAGGGGACCCGCTTGTCAATGAGCACCGGGGCGGGGATCCGCTCCCGGACCTGGACTGTGGCCCGGCAGCCGGAGACGTTGACGGCAATCCAGCTCAGCTCCGGCACATCCAGCAGCACGTGGTTCCGGATGCCCTCGTTGTCCAGGGACAGGCCGAAGGAACCGATATGGACGTCGTTTTTCTCCAGCGCCCGGAGGATTTTTTCCGTGGGCACCGTCTCGTTCCCCTCCACCTGGAACTCCCAGATGAAGAAGGACCCCAGAAACAGCCCCATGGCGCAGAGCACCAGCCCCACCGCCAGAGTCTGCCGGTGGCGGAAGCGCAGCAGGAAATAGGGCACCCCCTCCCGGCCCAGGGCCGTCAGGGTGCAGTCCAGATTTTTCGCCGCCCGGCGGAGCCGCTGCCAGTCCCCCCGGGAAAGGCGGCAGGTGAAGGAGCTGGGGGACTCCCACTGAAGGTCCCAAAAGGCCAGGTCCCTGGCTCCGCAGAGGTTCAGCACCCGTTCCGGAAAGGCGCACTCCACCCGGACCCGGACCTGCCCCTGAAGACGGTTGACAATCCCTTTCATCCTTCCTCCGCCCCCACCCATTCCACCGCGTCAATGCGGCCGCCAATGCGCATCTCCTCCGCCGTCATGGCCATAAGTGTCAGGCGGCTTCCCTTAACACGCAGGACGCCCACGGCGGTGTTGGCGTCGATTCGGGTCTCGCTGTAGCTCAGCAGGCCGGTGTGGCGCTCCAGGTACAGCTGACGGCCTCCGATCATCTCCATCCGGGGCAGGCCCGCCACAATATCCGCCGGCAGGTCGAAGAGCTCCGCCACTTCTCCCAGAAATCCGCCGTTTTTCCGATCACCTTTTCGTTCGCTTCTCCGTTCGCTTTTTCGATCTCGCTCCATCCCGTTCACCTCAAAGCCTTGGTCTGTCCTCAAAGCCTATGCGGCGGCGGGCCTCTTCTTGCCTGTCTTTTTTCCGCCGTTCTTCGCCTGCCGTTCTTCGACTGCCGTTCTTCGCCTGCCGTTCTTCGCCTGCCGTTCCCTCGCCTGCCGTTCTTCGCCTGCCGTTCTTCGCCTGCCGTTCTTCGCCTGCCGTTC